>NZ_QEZH01000029.1:0-373328 GCF_003993515.1 Xanthomonas sp. BRIP62415 | reverse complement strand
GCTAATATGGTTGCATGCGTCCAGGCGCCTGCCGCGCGGCCGGCACCTGGACGCATGCAACGCAACGCGGTGCGCTCGGGCCAGCAGCTGTATGCGGAGAACTGCGACCTGACTGTCCTCAGTACGGTCGGTGCCGGAGCGGAGGTCATCGCCGACGGCAGCATCCATATCTACGGTACCCTGCGTGGCCGCGCGTTGGCCGGCGCCCAGGGCAACCCTGACGCGCGCATCTTCTGCCGCGACTTCCACGCCGAACTGGTTGCCATCGCTGGCCACTACAAGGTGCTGGACGATGTTCCCATGGACCTGCGTGGCAAGGCCGTCCAGGTCTGGCTGGAGCAGGATCAGATCAAGATCGCTGCGCTGGATTGACGCAGCCCAACCACAGAAATATTTCGGAGAAATCCTTTGGCTGAAATCATCGTAGTCACCTCCGGCAAGGGCGGCGTCGGCAAGACCACCACCAGCGCGAGCCTGGCCTGCGGGCTGGCACGGCGCGGCAAGAAGGTCGCCGTCATCGACTTCGACGTCGGTCTGCGCAACCTGGACCTGATCATGGGCTGCGAGCGGCGCGTGGTGTACGACTTCGTCAACGTCGTGCATGGCGAAGCCACGCTCAAGCAGTCGCTGATCAAGGACAAGCGCTTCGACAACCTGTACGTGCTGGCTGCCTCGCAGACCCGCGACAAGGACGCGCTGACCCAGGAAGGCGTGGAGAAGGTGCTCAAGGACCTGGCCGCCGACGGCTTCGACTACATCGTCTGCGATTCGCCGGCCGGTATCGAGAAAGGCGCATTCCTGGCGATGTACTTCGCCGACCGCGCGGTGGTGGTGGTCAATCCGGAAGTCTCCTCGGTCCGCGACTCGGACCGCATCATCGGCCTGCTCGATTCCAAGACCCGCAAGGCCGAGCAAGGCCAGACCGTGCCGGCCTTCCTGCTGCTGACCCGCTACAGCCCGGGACGCGTGGAAGGCGGCGAGATGCTCAGCATCACCGACGTGGAAGAAGTGCTCGGCCTGAAGGCCATCGGCGTGATCCCCGAATCCGGCGACGTGCTCAATGCCTCCAACAAGGGCGAGCCGGTGATCCTGGATGCCGAGTCCCCGGCCGGCCAGGCCTACGACGACGCGGTCGCCCGCATCATGGGCGAAGAGCGCCCGATGCGATTCACATCCGTGGAGAAGAAAGGCTTCTTCAGCAAGCTGTTCGGAGGGTAAGCATGGGCCTGCTCGATTTTCTCAAGAGCAAGAAGAACACCGCCGAGACGGCCAAGAACCGCCTGCAGATCATCATTGCGCAGGAGCGCAACCACCGCGGCGGTCCGGACTACCTGCCGCTGCTGCAGCGTGAATTGCTGGAAGTGATCAAGAAGTACGTCAACATCGACGCCGATGCGGTGCGGGTGGACCTGGTCAAGGATGGCGAGCATGACGTGCTCGATATTTCCGTCGCCTTGCCCGAAGACGGCGACAAGTAAGCGATACCTGCAGCACCGTGCCTGCACGGTGCTGCGGTGACGGCCCGAACCGACCGCGAGCCTTTGCGTGTGACCATCGATTCTTCCTCCAGCGCCGAGCCAGCCAGCGTGTTGTGCGTGGGCGATATCGGCCTGGATGCACCCACTGCCCTGCTCTCAGGTTATGGTTTGCGCCTGCATCGGGTGGACGCCGGCGCGCCGATCCCTGGCAGTTTCTGGGGCGAACCGGAGGCCGGCATCATCGGCTGCGATGTCTATGTGCGCGACGACACGCCGGTGCATTCGCTATTGCACGAGGCCGGGCACCTGATCGTCCTGCCGGCCGACAAACGCGCGGCCGTGCATACCGACGCGACCGATTCGGTGGATGAAGAAGACGCCACCTGTTACCTGCAGATCCTGCTGGCCGAGCAATTGCCGGGCGTGGGCAGCGCGCGCCTGATGGCCGACATGGATACCTGGGGCTACACCTACCGGCTCGGATCCACGCGCGCCTGGTTCGAGCAGGACGCGGACAATGCGCGCAGCTGGCTGCTCGCGCGCAACCTGTTGCCGCAGTAACGCCGGATCGCCGCTACCTGATCGTCAGGCCGTGGCGTACCTGCAGGCCGGCATGCACAGGCTGCCAGCATGCAGCCCCCGAATCGAGCCAGTGGCCACGCACTGCAGGGCCACTTCACTGTGTGGCACAAGCAGGCCGCAGACGACGGGGTCGTCAGCATCCGCGTAGACCACGCCGAATGCTCGCGCGTAAAACATGCCGGCTGCCGTCTCCGTGCAGGTCGCGCGCATCGCCAGGCGCGGTGTTTCGTAGCACTGCAGGTCACGCCGCGCAGCATCACCACGGCGCAGACATCTCCTCAACGCCACGCCGCGTAGGCTGCAGCGCATGCATAGCCTGTTTCTCAACACGGTGCTGCTGGGCGGCACCGCAGCCGATAAATTGTCGGCCGCGCAGGCGGCCGGCTTCGATGCGGTCGAATTGTGGGAACAGGATCTGCAGCAGTTGGCGCGATCGCCGGCGCAGGTGCGCGGCGCCCTCCACCAGCTCGGGCTTGGACTGACCGACTACCAGGTGCTGCGCGATGTGGACGGTGCCGCTGACGCGCACCGCGACCGTTGCCGCGCGCACGCGCTACAGATGCTGGAAACCGCCGCCGCGTTGGGCGCGGGTGTGGTGCAGGCACCGGCCAATACGCGTGCCGACGTCGTGCCTGCACGGATCGTCGAGGATCTGCGCTGGCTGGGCCGTGCCGCGGCGGAGCACGGCCTGCGCATCGCCTACGAACCGATGGCGTGGAGCACGGTCAATCACACCCTGCCTGCCGCGTGGGCAAGCGTGCGTGCCAGCGGCGCGGACAACATCGATCTGGTGGTGGATGCCTACCACCTGTTCGCGCCAGGCCGTGGGCTGGACGACCTGGACGCCATCCCGGCCACGCGCATCGCCAATGTGCAGTTATGCGATGTGGCGCAGCCGGTGGCGCCAGGTGCGCTGGCCGCGGTGGCGCGGCATGCGCGGCTGCTGCCGGGCGAAGGCTGCTTTCCGCTGTCGGCGCTGTTGCAGCGCCTGGCCGGCATGGGCTACACAGGGCCGATCGGCATCGAGGTCTTCAACGATGCCCGCAAGGCGGCCGCTGCTCCGGCCACCGCGGCGGCGGCGATGGCCGCACTGCGCAGCTGCCTCGAGCGTGCCGGCGCTTAGCCGCGCTGCGCGCCGCTGAGATCCAGCGTCACCACCGTGCCCTGCCCCGCGCTGGAATCCAGGTGCAGATGCCAGCCCAGATGCTCGCAGAGCCGTCCGATCAGCTCCAGCCCGATGCCGTTGCCCTGGCGTGCGTTGTCGCGCGCCAGGCGCGCGTAGATCGCGCTGATCTCCTCCGGCGTCATGCCGTGGCCCGGGTCGGCAATGCGCACTACCCCTGGTGCCGATAGCGAAACGCGGATGATGCCCCGGTCGCTGTTCTCGATCGCGTTGCGCAACAGATTGCCGATGGCGGTCTGCACGATCGCCACCGGTGCGGTGAGGCTGCATGGCGGAAGCGGGTCGGTGAGCACCTGCAGATCCTTGTCGGCGAGCAGATGCGCGTGGTCGGCGACGATCTCCGGCAGCAACAGATCCAGGCGCAGCGTATCGCTGCTGCGCGTCAGCCGGCCGGGGTCCTTGGCCAGCACCAGCAACAAGGTGATCAACTGCTCTACCGCGGCGCTGGTCTGCGCGATGCGCTCCAGTTGATGACGCACCGCCGACGGGGTGCCGGGTTGTTCCAGTGCCAGTTCGGCAGCGTTGCCGATCACCGCCAGCGGGGTGCGCAACTCGTGGCTGGCACTGTCGATGAAGGCGCGTTCGCGTTCGACGAACTGGCCGTTGCGATCGAGATAATCGTTGAGCGCATCGGCAATCACGTACAGCTCGGCGCTGCCCTGCGGGCCAACAGCAATGCGTTGTGCACGCCGCTCCGGACGCAGCGCACCGATGTCGCGCGCCAGCTCCACCAGCGGGCGCACCAGCCGCGCCATCGCATACGTGCCCATCAACAAGGTGATGCCGATCAACGCGACACCGGCGGCCAGCATCCAGCGGGTGATGAACTGCTCCAGCGCTTCGAAGTCGGTGATATCCAGCACCAGCGCCAGGCGCCCGGCATGCGGGGTGTCGCGCACCATCACCGCGCTCTGGCGGCCGGCGATCTCCAGCTCGTCGTGCAGGCCGGGATGCAGCGTGCGCAGGACCGGCGGCACCGTCGCGCTGCCGTCGACGCGATACAACCGCAGGGTGTCCGAGTCCTGCCAGCGGTAATCCGGATTCTGCGCACTGCGGTCCAGGATGCTGTCCAGTTCCGAATTCAACAACGAGCGCCACACGCCGTGTTCCGCGCGCTCGTGCAGATACTGCGCGGTGCCGAACACCGCCAGCACCATCAGCAGCGTGTAGCCGAACAACCACACCAGCACGCGGCGGCCCAACGGGCGCTGCCTAAGCATCGCTGCACTCGCCCGTGGACTGATCGCCGGCGCCTTCCAACGGCGCCAGGCGATAGCCCAGCCGCGGCAGCGTATGGATCAGTTTCTGCGCGAATGGGCCATCCACGCTGCGGCGCAACTCGTAAATATGCGAGCGCAGCATGTCGCCATCGGGCGGATCGTCGCCCCAGAGCGATTGCTCAAGACGCTGCCGGGTGACGGCGGCGGGGCTGGCCTGCATCAGCACTTCCAGCAACTTGCGGCAGGCCGGATACAGGTGCAGCACCTGGCCGGCGCGGGTGGCTTCCAGGGTGGACAGGTCCAGGCGCAGATCGGCCACCTGCAGCAACTTGCCGCGTCGGCGCCCATGCGCACGCGCCAGCAGGGCCTCGATGCGAACCTCCAGTTCCGGCAGCGCGAACGGCTTGGTCAGGTAGTCGTCGGCACCGGCGCGGAAGCCGGCGATCTTGTCGGGCAACTCGTCGCGGGCGGTGAGCATGATCACCGGCAATTCGGACTGGTGCTGCTCGCGCAGGCGGCGCAGTACTTCCGGGCCGTCCATGCGCGGCATCATCCAGTCCAGCACCAGCACGTCGTAGTGCTGGGTGGTGGCCAGGTGCAGGCCGGTGACGCCATCGGGCGCGGCGTCCAGGGTGTGCCCGCGCGCTTCGAAATAGTCGAACAGGTTGGCAACCATGTTGCGGTTGTCTTCGATGACCAGCAGCCGCATGAGCGCGTTTCCAGGGCGGCCCGGCAGGGACGATGTGCGCATCCTAACCGAGCCTGGCCGAACACGGCCGCTCTGGAGGGTTCCGACAAAATTCCGACCTGCCAGCCGGATAGTGTGGCGCCCCACCGCTCGGGGCGTGCGCGTGTCGCCTGCCATCTCCGCCGCCACTTCCCGCCAGCGCGCACTGCTTGCCGCCGTGGTGCTGATCATCGTCAGCCTGCTGGCAGGCCTGGGCCTGCGCCAGCCCAACCCACCGGATGAGCCGCGCTTTGTGCTGGCCGCACGCAGCATGGTCGAGACCGGCCAGTGGTTGCTGCCGCATCGCGGCCGCGACCTGTATGCCGAGAAGCCGCCGGTGTTCATGTGGTTGCAGGCCGCCAGCTATGAGCTGGTGCCGCACTGGACCGTCGCCTTCCTGCTGCCTTCGCTGCTGGCTGCGCTCGCCACCTTGTGGCTGACCTGGGACATCGCGCGGCGCCTATGGAACCGGCGCGTGGCGCGTCATGCGGTGCTGGCGTTGTTTGCGGTGCTGCAGTTCGGCCTGATGGCCAAGCGTGCGCAGATCGACATGGTGCTGGTCGCGCTGACCACGCTGTCGTTGTGGGGGATGCTGCGGCATCTGCTACGCGGGCCGGACTGGCGCGCATGGACGCTGGGGGTGTTCGCAGCCGGCGTGGGCACGGTCACCAAGGGCGTGGGCTTCCTGCCATTGCTGCTGTTGCTGCCGTGGATGGCGCTGCCGCGCAGGCACTGGAGCGTGCTGCCGGCACGCGCGCAGGCCGGGCGCAGCTGGTTGCTGGTGCTGCCGGCGTTTCTGGCCGGCACTGCGGTATGGCTTGGCCCGCTCGGCATCGCGTTGTGGCAGAGCAACGACCCGGCGCTGCACGCGTACGCGCACGAGTTGTTGTTCAAGCAGACCGGCACCCGCTACGCGCACGCCTGGCATCACCTCAAGCCGGCCTGGTACTACCTGCAGGTGATCGCCACGCTGTGGTTACCGGGTTGTCTGTTGTTGCCCTGGTTGCTGCCAGCGTGGTGGCGACGGCTGCGGCGCGGCGACCCGCGCTATCTGTTGCTGCTTGCCTGGAGCCTGCTGGTGCTGGTGTTTTTCAGTGCCAGCCCGGGCAAGCGCGAGGTCTACATCTTTCCGATGCTGCCGGCCCTGTGCATCGCCGCCGCACCGCTGCTGGCCGGGCTGCTGCGCAAGCGTGGCGTCCGCGTGTTGCTGACCGGCTACCTGCTGCTGCTTGCGCTGGCCGCTCTTGCATTGGGCAGCGGCATCGCACTGCATCTGCACTGGGCGGAAAACACTGCATTGAAGCGTGGCATGGCGTTGGCCTCGCTGCAGTCGGTCGGTGTGTGGTTGATCGGCCTGGGCGTGGTCGGCCTGGCGGCACTTGCCTGGTCGCGCGGCAAGCGCACCGGCACCGCGGTGGTGGTGGTGACCGCCGCGCTATGGATCGTCTATGGCCTGGGCTTGATGCCTGCACTGGATCCCTACAGCTCTGCTGCGCGGGTGATGCAGCGCGTGGGGCAGCACATCGGCCCGGATGCCGAGCTGGGCATGCTGGCCTGGCGCGAACAGAACATGCTGCAGGCGGACCGGGCGGTGACCGACTTCGGCTTCAAGGCAAGCTGGCAGCAGCAATGGGCCAAGGCAGGCCCCTGGCTTGCACACGCCCCCGAGCGTCGTTGGTTGTTCGTCCTCAAGCAGGCAGTACCGGCCTGCATCGATCCGGCGCAACGTTTCGATGTTGGCGAATCCAATCGCAATCAATGGCAGTTGGTGCCGGGCACGGCATGGCATGCCGGTTGCGTTGCAACCGCCTCCGACACCAACACCGGCGGTGGCGACAGCGAGACAGACTGAACGCCGGATAGCGCGTTAACCGCCGGACAACTCCGGTCCGACCGCTTTCCGACATGCCGCTTTCGAAGATGCCGGGCATAGACCACCGGCCGATGCTTCGATGACCACGCTTCCCGTATACGCACCTGCCCTGGCGCGCACAGCCACTGTTGCGCAAACCCGCTTTCTCGTTCGGCATCTATGGCTGCCGCTGGCAGGCGTACTGGTGCTCAGCGCGTTGTTGATGGGCGCCGGCGGCGACCAGTGGGTTGCCGATGCGCTGTATCGGCTGGAAGGTGGGCAGTGGCTGCTCAAGGACCACTGGTTCACCAGTGGCGTGATTCACTGTGTCGGCAAATGGTTGAGCACCGCTGGCGCTGTCAGCGTGCTGGTGCTGGCGCTGGTTGCCTGGTACCGGCCGCGCCTGCGCGTGCTGCGCTGGCCGCTGACGTATCTGGCTGCATCGATCGCACTGTCGACCTCGCTGGTGTCCTTGCTCAAGTCGTGGACGGCGATGGATTGCCCGTGGGATCTGAGCCGTTACGGCGGCACCCAGCCGATGATCGGGCTGTTCGAATCGCGCCACGGCATTGCTGCGTCCGGTTGTTTTCCTGCAGGCCATGCCAGCGCCGGTTATGCGTGGGTGGCGCTGTATTTCTGTGCGCTGGCACTACGTCCCGCGTGGCGTGTTCCTGCATTGTGGCTAGGCATCGCGGCAGGGTTGTTGTTCGGGATTGCACAGCAATTACGCGGCGCGCATTTCCTGTCGCATGACCTGTGGTCGCTGGCGGTGTGTTGGGGAACTGCACTTGCACTGTACTGCGTGATGCTGGCTCGACCGCATCGCGCCAATGTTGTGGTGTTGCAATCGGGGGATGCAGCATGAGTACCTATCTACCGCAATCGCGTGGTTTCAAGCGCCTGCGCGCACTGAGCTGGACGACGCGACCGACGGTCTCGACCGAAACCTTGGTGTTGTTGTCGAGTCTGTTCTTCGCACTGGTGTGCAACCAGCTGTTCTGGCACACGGCCATGGCCACGCATCCGGGCAGCCTCGGGTTTGCCATCTCGTTGATGGCCTTGCTGGTGGCCGTGCATGCGTTATTGCTGGGCCTGCTGGTGTGGCGCTGGAATGCCAAGCCGCTGTTGACGCTGCTGCTGTTCACCACCGCGCTGGCTGCGCACTACATGGACAGCTACAACGTCTACCTGGATGCGGACATGCTGCGCAACGTGCTGCATACCGACCACAAGGAGTCGCGCGAACTGCTCACGCCCGGCTTGATCCTGCCGCTGCTGTGCTACTTCCTGATTCCGGCCACGCTGTTGTGGCGCACGCGCCTGCAGGCACGCGGCATCGGCAGATCACTGGCAATCCGTGCCGGCTTCTTGCTGGTGGTGGCAGTGGGCGGCGCGGCCGGCGCGATGCTGTCGTCACAGGACGTCTCGGCGTTGATGCGCAATCACCGCGAGGTGCGTTACCTGGCCACGCCGATCAACTACATCGTGGCACTGCGGCAGAACCTCAAATCCGATTCGCCGATCAAGCATGCGCCCAAGCAACCGGTCGAACACGATGCCATGGCCACACCACGTGCACCGGGAAGCCGTCCGCGCCTGCTGCTGGTGGTGCTGGGCGAAACCGCACGTGCGCAGAACTGGGGCCTCAACGGCTATGCGCGCCAGACCACGCCCGAGCTGGCCCAGGCCGGGGTGATCAATTTCCCCGACATGCATTCCTGCGGCACCAGCACCGAGGTCTCGGTGCCGTGCATGTTTTCGCCGTTCGGCCGCCGCGATTACAACGAGGACACGATCCGCGGCCACCAGTCGCTGCTGCATGTGCTCGAACACGCCGGCATTTCCACGCTGTGGCGCGACAACCAGTCCGGCTGCAAGGGCGTCTGCGATGGCCTGGACATCCAGAAGCTGGACGATGCCACCACGCCAGGGCTGTGCGCCGATGGCCGTTGCATGGACGAGATCCTGCTGAGCGACCTGGCTGCGCAAGTCCGCGCAAAGCCCGGCGACCGCGTGGTGGTGCTACATCAACTCGGCAGCCACGGGCCGAGTTACTTCGAGCGCTACCCGGCACAGTTCGAGCGCTTCAAGCCGGTGTGCAAGACCGCCGACCTGGGCAGTTGCAGCCGCCAGAACATCGTCAACGCCTACGACAATTCCATCACCTATACCGATCACTTCCTCAACCAGGCCATCCACACGCTGCGCGGGCTGCAGGACTACGACACCGCGATGATCTACCTCTCCGATCACGGGGAATCACTGGGCGAAAAAGGCCTCTACCTGCATGGCGTGCCATACGCGATCGCGCCCAAGGAACAGACCCACGTGCCGATGGTGATGTGGTTCTCGCCGGAGTTCGCACGTGACCGCGGCCTGGACGAAGCCTGCCTGCGCCACCGTGCCGGCCAGTACACCGATCAGGACGCGCTGTTTCCGTCGGTGCTCGGTCTGATGCAGGTCAAGACCAGCGCCTATGCACGCGAGCGCGATCTGTTTGCGCAATGCACGGGATAAACGACTGGGTAATCCGAACTTGGTTATCGAGTGCGCGGCGCCCCTCAGACATGGAGCCGACACGTCATGATCGAACAGGGCGCATCCGGCACTACTCTTCCATGCACACCGACCATCTCGACTGGTCCTTGCCCGCCCACCGTCGCAGGACCTTGAGCGGCATGGATGCCGCGCCAGAGCCTACACGGACGTACTTGCGGCGTGTCCTGCGATGGTGGGCGGGCAAGGGCCCTGCAGTAAACTTGCAGCGTCGAGGGCGCGGTGCCCTCACAGCTTGCAGGACACGCCGTGAACCCGTCCCTGGGGGCTCGGTGGCGGCATCCATGCCGCCACACGGTCCCGCAATCGGCGAGGACACCGCACCAGACGGTGTGCTGATTGTTTTGCTGAAAGCCATGCACACCGACCATCTCGACTGGTCCTTGCCCGCTCACCATCGCGGGACCTTGAGCGGCATGGATGCCGCGCCAGAGCCTACACGGACGTACTTGCGGCGTGTCCTGCGATGGTGGGCGGACAAGGGCCCTGCAGCAAACCCGCAGTCCGAGGGCGCGGTGCCCTCACCGCACCAGACAGTGTGCTGGTTACTTTGTTGAAAACCATGCACACCGACCATCTCGACGGGTCCTCGCCACACATCGTCGCGGGACCTTCGTCTCCCCTGATCAGCAGATATGCACCTGCAGACGTCCGCGTCGCGTGCGCAGTGACAGTGCTTGCGGTAGATCGCGCTGCGTTCTAGCCTGCGTCGGACTTCACCGCAAGGACCACCCGTGAACCCTCGTTTGTTGTGGCTGGCGCTGGCCGTGGCCGCCGGCACGCTGTCGTTGTCGGCCTGCCGTCGGGATACGGCAGCACCCGCCAGGCCCGCTGCGGCCAAAACCGTGCCGCAGGAAAGCGCCGACCAGTTTGTTGCTCGCATCAGCGCCGAGTACAAGGCCGCGTACCCGGAAGTCACTGCCGCGCAGTGGTTGTCTTCGACCTACATCAATGGCGATTCCCAGTTGCTGGCCGCCAAGGCCAACGAGCGCTCGCTGGCGCAGCTGGACCGCTGGATCGAACAATCCAAGCAGTACGCAGGTACCCCGATGTCGGCCGACAGCGCGCGTGCATTGCAACTGCTGAAACTGATGAGCGCCCTGCCCGCGCCACGCGACCCAGCCAAGCTGGCGGAGCTCACCCGGATCGCCGCCAAGATGGAAGGCGACTACGGCGCGGGCAGTTATTGCGTGGGCGATGGCGAGCAACGCCGCTGCCGCCAGCTCGGCGAGCTGGAGCAGGTGCTGGCCAGCAGCCGCGATTACGCAGAGCAACTGGATGCCTGGCAGGGCTGGCATGGCACCGCAATCCCGATGCGCAAGGACTACCAGCGATTTGTCGAGCTCGCCAACGAGGGCGCGCGCGGACTGGGCTTTGCCGATGTCGGCGTGCTATGGCGCAGCGGCTACGACATGCCGCCGGCGCAACTGGCCAGCGAAACCGACCGTCTCTGGGAGCAGGTCAAACCGCTGTACGCACAACTGCAGTGCTATGCGCGCGGCAAGCTCGATACGCAATACGGCAAGGACAAGGGCGAGCTTGCCGGCGGCATGTTGCCCGCACATCTGATGGGCAATATGTGGCAGCAGGACTGGAGCAATCTGTGGGACCTGCTGCAGCCGTATCCAGGTGCCGGCGATCTGGACATCACCGCCGCGCTGGAAAAACAATACCAGGGCAACCTGAGTGCGGTGCTGGCACGCACCACGGGCACCGAAGGCGGCAGCGGCGCCCGCTTCCAGGCCGAGCGTGAAGCGCAACTGCGCACCGCAAGACAGATGACCGAGCGTGCGCAGGACTTCTACACCTCGCTCGGCATGCCCAAGCTTCCCGACACCTATTGGCAGCGGTCGCAGTTCATCAAGCCCCTGGACCGCGACGTGGTCTGCCATGCCAGCGCGTGGGACATGAACATGGGCGGCGAGCCAAACCAGAACATCGGTGCGGACGTGCGCACCAAGATGTGCATCAAGCCGACCGAAGAGGATTTCACCACCATCTACCACGAGCTCGGCCACATCTATTACGACCTGGCCTACAACCCGCTGCCGCCGCTGTTCCAGAACGGCGCCAACGATGGCTTCCACGAAGCGATCGGCGACACCATCGTGCTGGCGATGACGCCCAGGTATCTGCAGTCGATCGGCATGGTGGGCGAACAACAGGCCGGCCGCGAGGCGCTGATCAATTCGCAGATGCGCATGGCGCTGAGCAAGGTTGCCTTCCTGCCATTCGGTTTGATGATCGACCGCTGGCGCTGGGGCGTATTCGATGGCTCGATCACCCCCGAGCACTACAACCAGGCCTGGTGGGAGCTGAAAGCCAAATACCAGGGCGTGGCGCCGGTGACCCCGCGCGGCGAGGAGTTCTTCGATGCCGGCGCCAAGTACCACGTGCCGGGCAACACGCCGTACACGCGCTATTTTCTGGCGCATATCCTGCAGTTCCAGTTCTACAAGGGCCTGTGCGAAGCCGCAGGCCATCAAGGCCCGTTGTACGAGTGCAGCTTCTACGGCAACAAGGACGCCGGGCAGAAGTTCTGGTCGATGCTGCAACGTGGCGCCAGCCAACCCTGGCAGACCACGCTGAAGGAACTCACCGGCAACGAGCGCCTGGATGCCGGCCCGATGCTGGAATATTTCGCACCGATGAACGAGTGGCTGAAGCAGCAGAACCAGGGGAAATTGTGCGGCTGGCAGGCGACCGCGCCCGCTGCCGCCAGCAACGCGCCGCCGCCTGCCGCGATGCACTGACGCGCCGCTTTCCCTGCGGCATGCGGCGGCCGCCGCCCTGGCCGCCGCATAACATTGATTTGATAAATGCCAAAAACGCCGGCGATATACTGCGCGCCCGCTGCACCGGCGCAGCATGCAGGATGCATCCAATGAACAACGCCTCCACCGGCCCGGACCCGCGCGACGCGGACACCAACAAGCAGCTCATCGACGACGCGAACGACCGCGCGTTTGACCCGACCTACAGCAGCAAGAACAGCGACTATTCGGTGGAACTGGGCAGCAGCACCGTGGAGCTCAACCCCGAAGATCAGTCGGTCAAGTATTCCCATACCAGTGAGCAGGGCAACGGCAGCCAGGCCCGGCCACTGGGCGAGAACAGCCTGCAGACCAGCACCTCGCTGGGCCTGGGCAAGCTCAGCGATGCCGACGCGAAGACCACCACCTTCAATCTGGAGGCCGACGCGCGTACCGGCCAGCAGCAAAGCCTGCAGACCCGGCTCGGCGACGGCAAATTGAACATCGAAGCTGGCGTCAGTGGCGGGCAGCGCATGCGCTACGCACTGACGCTGCCCGGTGCCGACCAGCCTGCAGAGGCTGCCACGCGCGTCAATCCGCTACAGCCGGAGAGCCTTCCGATCGGCGCGCGTGCGGTGATGGACACGCAGACCTACACCCAGCGCGATTCCTCGGCGAGCCTGCAACACCTCAGCATGCAGAGCGAGATCACCGAAGCCAGCGGCCGCAGCTACCTGATCGAGCGTGTGGACGAGCGCCACGTGCGGGTGGTGACCGGACCCAACGCAGCCATCGAGGCGGTGAACGCAGCTGGCTTCAAGGTGGGACCGGCGCAGGCCCTGCTCGGGCGCGCCGACTCCCTGGGCCAGTCGCGGGTGGAGAGTGCGCAGTTCGACCTGGCCGATCCGCGTGCGGTCGCGGCCATGGGCCAGTTCGTGCGCGAGGGCACGCTGGCATCAGGCGTGCCCGGCGTCGACGAACAACAGACGCTGGAGCGCATCAACTTCAGCTCGCAGCAGCGGCTGCAGCTGGAATTGGGCCCGCTCAGCGCCGATGTGGCCGGCAACCGCAACCAGGGCAGCCAGGTGCGCATCAGCACACCGGGCCAGGACGGCTACACGGTGGTGCAACAGCTGCAATACGGAGACAACGTGCCGCTGACGATCGTGCGCCAGTACGACGGCAACGACACCGAACGCGTGCAGGACCGCAGCTACAGCTTCGAGATCGATGGCGACGTTGCCACGCCGGGGCTGCTGCAACGCCTGGGCGGGCGCAACGAGGCCAGCGAGGAAAAGGCGATCGCGCAGAATCTCAACAGCGCGCTGAGCGGCGAGATGGCGGGCACCGGTGCGATCGCGCCAGGGCAGAAGACCACGCTGGCCTTCAGCGAGGCGCAGATGCAGGCGCTGATGGAGCAGACCCAGGCCAGCGTCGAGGCCAGCAGGATCGGCGGCAGCTCGCTGGTCGGCGACCGCAGCGCCGCGCCGCAGTCACCCGAACGCTTCGCGATCGCGATGGCCCGCAATGTGGGCGGCACGCCGTATCCATTCGTCGAGCGGCTGCAGCGCATCAGCGACGGTGCCGATGGGACATACGACGGCCAGTTGCAGCGCATCGATGCCGAGGTCCTTCCGCGCCAGGCGGCGACGGCGGCCGCCGCCTCGGATGCGCGCCATCCGGCCAATCCGGACCATGCGCTGCTGAACCAATGCACCGCAGCGGTGGAGCAGCTGGAGACCGCGCGTGGCCGCGTGCCCGATGCGGACAGCGAGCGCCTGGCAGCCGGAGCGCTGGTGGCCGCGCGCGAGCATGGGCTGCAGCGCGTGGATCACGTGGTGCTGGGGCGCGACCCGGCACAGGGCTTCGTGGTCCAGGGGGCGCTGGATTCGCCGGCCCACCTGCGCGGACCATTCGATGCGCAGGCCGCGCAGCAGACGCCGGTGGACCACAGTCTGCAACGCGCGCAGGCGCTGGGCGCCGGGCAGGATCGCAACGCCGCCGCGCAGGAACAGACGCAGCAGCAGGACCTGCAGCGACAGGCACCGACGCGCTGATCCGGCGCACTGGCTGATCCGCAGCCAGGCGCTGGCGCAGTTCAGCCCGACCACTGCCCATCCACGCGGAATGGGCAATGGTCGGAATCGGCTTCGCCGACACCGCTGCGTGTATGGCCTCAGTTGGGACGCGCGGGCACCAGCTTCTGCGCGAACTCGATCCGGAACGCCTCGAAATCCCTGCCGTCGGCAGCGGCCTCGGCATGCGCCGCATCCTTGAGCGTGTCCGAGTAGGTCAGCCGTACCGGCGTGCCCTGGCGTTCGTGCAACTCGGCCGCGCGCATGATCAGGGCCAGCACCTGGGCGGCACTGGTGCTCTCGCCGGCGATGCGGCCGTCCATGCCGAGCACCCATTCGCCGTCGCGGCGGACGATGCCGGCCAGGAGCGTGCGCTGCTGGTCGCGCAGTTCGGCATGCGGCTCGATCGGCGAAACTGGCGCGGGATTGGCGGCGGCCTGGTTGCGCAGGCGCTCGGCGGCGCGCTTGCGGGCGTCGCGGCGCAGCTTGGAATCGGTGGACATGCAGGCTCCTGTGAGGTCAGAGATGGTCGGCCGGCTCCAGAGGCACGGCCTCTTCGGCCTGGCGGCGGCGTAGACGGCGGCCGCTGCGGCGCTCCCAGCGCCAGAATAGCCAGCCCAGCAGGAAAAAACCGGTCATGCCGATCGCCAGGTGGCGCGGGTGTTCACTCAGCAGCGGCGACAGCACCCCGGCCACCAGCGTATTGGTCATCAACTGGGTGAAAGCCTGCAGCGAGGACGCCAGGCCGCGCTGGTGCGGGTACATGTCCAGCACTGCCAGCGCCAGGATCGGGAAGATCAGCGCCATGCCCAGGCCGGCCAGGAAGATCGGCAGCACCGCCCATGGCAGGGCGATCTGCGCTGCCGTCATGGTGTAGCCCAGGTTCGCCAACGCCGCCACGCCGCAGCAGATGAAGCCGATGCGGATCTGCCGCACCGGGTCCATGCTGCCGGCCATGCGCCCGGACAGGAACGAGCCCAGCGTCATGCCGCCGATGGTGGGAATGAACAGCCAGGCGAAGTCGCCTTCGCCCAGGTGCAGGTGGCGCATGATCAGCACCGGCGCCGAGGCGATGTACAGGAAGATGCCGGCGAAGTTGAACGCACCGGCCGCAGCCAGGCGCTGGAAGCGCGGGTTGAAGCCGATCCGCACGTAGTCGTGCAGCAGGCGCTTGAGCTGCAGCGGCGTGCGCGCCTCCACCGGGTGGGTCTCCGGCAGCCAGGTCAGCGTGGCCACCAGCAGCACCAGCCCGAACGCCACCAGAAACCAGAAGATCAGCGGCCAGCCGGCGCCGCTGAGCAGGATCCAGCCGCCGATGATCGGCGCGATCGCCGGGGCGATGCCGAAGATCATCGACACCTGGCTCATCAGCCGTTGCGCGTCCGGGCCCTGGAACAGGTCGCGGATCACCGCCCGCCCGACGATCATGCCGACCCCGGCCGACAGGCCCTGCAATGCGCGGAACGCCAGCAGGGTGGGCAGATCCTGCGACAGCGCGCAGCCCACCGAGCCGGCGATGAACAGCACCAGCCCGCCCAGGATCACCCGCTTGCGGCCCCAGGCATCGGACAGCGGGCCGTGCGCGATGCTCATCAGCCCGTAGGCGAGCAGATAGACGCTGATGGTCTGCTGGATCGCCACCTCGTCCACCGCCAGGCTGCGGCTGAGCCGCGAGAACGCCGGAAAGATGGTGTCGATGGAAAACGGACCAAACATCGCCAGCCCGGCGAGCAGCAGCGCCATGCGACGGGTGGAAGGCGTGGTGGGGGGCATGCAGGGATCCGAAACGTGGTGCACCGGGGGACGCACGCCGGCACCGCCCTGGGGGGCGGCGTCGGGATGAGCACAAGGGCGTCGATGATAGGCGCTCGCCGTTGCAAGGTTAAGCAGACCCGAGTGCATGGGCCTGCCGCATGCGCTCCGGCGCGTGCGCACGCAGGCTATAATCGGCTGGCAACACGGTGGGAGAAGCGGCACTGCCGCTGCCGAAGGCGCAACAGCCCGTAATCGCTCAGGCCCGATACCATCCGCAGTACAACTCTGGAGAGACCGGCCGATGCCGGCGCCGAAGGGGCACGGAACGCAGGCAGGCCCAGCGCCATGCCGCGTTCTTAAACTCTCAGGCAAAAGGACAGAGGGGCGCGAGGAAGACTGTCGCTGCGACAGGAGGTGATGCGCTGCGCGCATCACGCCGGTCCGGTGGTTGTCGACCATTCGTCTGCCCCCTGCCCCGGATGCCCGCCATGTCCCAGACCACGTCTTCCTTGCGCGACCTCGAACACCACAGCGCGTTCGTCGAACGCCATATCGGCCCCAACGACGCAGAAATCGCACAGATGCTGGAGGTGGTCGGCCACGCCTCGCTGGATGCGATGACCGATGCGATCGTGCCGGGCAACATCAAGTCGCCTGCGGCGCTGGCGCTGCCCGAGGCGATCACCGAAGAAGAAGCGTTGGCCAAGATCCGCGCCATTGCCGGCAAGAACCAGGTGCAGCGCAGCTTCATCGGCCAGGGCTACTACGGCACCCATACGCCGAAGGTGATCCTGCGCAACATCCTGGAAAACCCGGCCTGGTACACCGCCTATACGCCGTACCAGGCGGAGATTTCGCAAGGCCGCATGGAAGCGCTGATCAACTTCCAGACCCTGTGCGCCGATCTCACCGGCATGCAGATCGCCAACGCCTCGCTGCTGGACGAGGCCACCGCCGCGGCCGAAGCGATGACGCTGGCCAAGCGCTCGGCCAAGTCGAAGTCGGAGACCTTCTTCGTGCACGACGCAGTGCATCCGCAGACCCAGGAACTGCTGCGCACCCGCGCCGAGCCGCTGGGCATCGTGCTGCGCGTCGGCACGCCGGAGGAAGCGCTGCAGGCCGAGTGCTTCGGCGTGCTGCTGCAGTACCCGGACAGCTTCGGGCATATCGGCGATCACGCCGCGCTGGCCGAGGCAGTGCACGCGCAAGGCGGGCTGGTCGCGGTGGCGACCGATCTGCTGGCGCTGACGCTGATCGCCGCGCCCGGCGAATGGGGTGCGGACATCGTGGTCGGCAATTCGCAGCGCTTCGGCGTGCCGTTCGGTTTCGGCGGCCCGCATGCGGCCTTCATGGCCTGCCGCGATGCCTACAAGCGCTCGATGCCGGGCCGGCTGATCGGCGTGTCGATCGATGCCGCCGGCAACCCGGCCTATCGCCTCACCTTGCAGACGCGCGAACAACATATCCGCCGCGAGAAGGCCACCTCCAACATCTGCACCGCGCAGGTACTGCTGGCGGTGATGGCCTCGATGTACGCGGTCTACCACGGCCCCGCGGGCCTGACCCGCATCGCGCGGCGTACCCATCGCCTGGCCGCGATCCTGGCCGCCGCCTTGCGCGGCGCCGGCGTCAGTGTGGGCGAGCATTTCTTCGACACCCTGCACGTCAAGGCGATCGATGCCGATGCCATCCACGCCAAGGCGCGTGCGGGCGGCATCAACCTGCGCGCGATCGACAGCGAAGCGGTCGGCATCAGCCTGGATGAAACCAGCACGCGCGCCGACGTGGTCGCACTGGCCGCGTTGTTCGGCGCGCAGGCAGATGTGGACGCCCTCGATGCCGCCACCGCCGACGCGTTGCCGCAGGGCCTGCTGCGCAGCACGCCCTTCCTGACCCACCCGGTGTTCAACACCCACCACAGCGAGCACGAACTGCTGCGCTACATGCGCTCGCTGGCCGACAAGGACCTGGCGATGGATCGCACCATGATCCCGCTGGGCAGCTGCACGATGAAGCTCAATGCCACCGCCGAGATGATCCCGGTGACCTGGCCCGAGTTTGGTGCGATCCATCCGCTGGCACCGGCCGAGCAATCGGCCGGCTACGCGCAGCTGATCGATGAGCTGGAAGCGATGCTGGTCGAATGCACCGGCTACGACGCGGTGAGCCTGCAGCCCAACTCCGGTGCACAGGGCGAGTACGCCGGCCTGCTGGCGATCCGCGCCTATCACCGCGCGCGCGGTGAGGCGCACCGCGATATCTGCCTGATTCCCGAATCCGCGCACGGCACCAACCCGGCCTCGGCGCAGATGTGCGGCATGACCGTGGTCGTGACCAAGTGCGATGCCAACGGCAATGTCGATGTCGACGACATCCGCGCCAAGGCGGAAAAGTACTCCGGGCGCCTGGCCGCGTTGATGATCACCTACCCGTCCACCCACGGCGTGTTCGAAGAGGACGTGGTGGCGATCTGCGAAGCGGTGCATGCGCATGGCGGCCAGGTCTATACCGACGGCGCCAACATGAATGCCCTGGTCGGCGTGGCCAAGCCCGGCAAGTGGGGCTCGGACGTGTCGCATCTGAACCTGCACAAGACCTTCTGCATTCCGCATGGCGGCGGCGGTCCGGGTGTGGGTCCGTGCGCAGTGAAGTCGCACCTGGCGCCGTTTTTACCGCGCACGCTGGGCGGCGAAGGCGACGTCGGCATGGTCAGCGCAGCCAGCTACGGCTCGGCCTCGATCCTGCCGATCAGCTGGATGTACGTGACCATGATGGGCAGCGCCGGCCTGCGCAAGGCAACCCAGGTGGCCCTGCTCAACGCCAACTACATTGCCAAGCGCCTGGCGCCGCACTACAAGACGCTGTACACCGGCCGCAATGGCCTGGTGGCACACGAGTGCATCCTGGACATCCGCCCGCTGGAAAAGACCAGCGGCATCGGCGCCGAGGACATCGCCAAGCGCCTGATCGACTTCGGCTTCCACGCACCGACCTTGAGCTTCCCGGTCGCCGGCACCTTGATGGTGGAACCGACCGAAAGCGAATCGCAGCATGAGCTGGACCGCTTCATCGACGCGATGATCCAGATCCGCGAGGAAATCCGCGCCATCGAGGACGGCCGCCTGGACCGCGACGACAACCCGCTCAAGCACGCCCCGCACACCGCCACGCAGGTGTCGGCCAGCGAGTGGACCCACGCCTACCCGCGCGAACTGGCCGCCTTCCCGCTGCCCAGCCTCAAGCAGCAGAAGTACTG
The DNA here is from genome assembly GCF_003993515.1 of Xanthomonas sp. BRIP62415. Taxonomy (NCBI): domain Bacteria; kingdom Pseudomonadati; phylum Pseudomonadota; class Gammaproteobacteria; order Lysobacterales; family Lysobacteraceae; genus Xanthomonas; species Xanthomonas sp. BRIP62415. The sequence goes on along the minus strand of NZ_QEZH01000029.1, from coordinate 353,891 downwards.
GCCGCCGGTCGCACGCGTGGACAACGTCTACGGCGACAAGAACGTGATGTGCGCCTGCATCCCGGTGGATGCCTACAAGGACGACGTGGAGGCGTAAGCGCTGCCCTGTCGCGCTGACGTGTGGCATTCAAACCCAGCCCGGGAATTGCCGGGCTGGGTTTTTCGTTTCTGGCGGCAGCAGTCAGTGTCTGGACGCATAGCGCGTTGCTGCCGTAGCCGGGCACGGCTTGGGTTGGGTTGGGTTGGGACCATCAAGCGACGCCAAGACTCACCGTCGCGGTCACTGCGAAAGGTGATTGAACGGCAGAGGCGTCAGCGGCAGGGCGGCTGATCTGCAGCCTGGCTGCAGGTTCTTGCCGCTCACCATCCACGGCGTTCGAAAGCGTGTGTCAGCCGCGCTTGGTCGGGCGGCCTGGGCGTTTTCCTTCCCTACACGTGCACTCGCGATGATGTGTGTCCGGGACAGGACACAACAGACCGTGATCAAGCGCGACAGAGATTCATTGAAACGCAACCTGGCCTGCCTGCTGCTTGCAGGCCTTGCGTTGACCGCGTGCGCACCACGCCGCCCTGGCGAGGTGCCGGCGCTGGTGCATGCGGCCGATGCGCAGGCCGAGGTGGTGCAGACCGATGCCGGTGCAGTCCGCGGTGTCGCCGGCGCGCAGGGGCGGGTGTTTTTGGGCGTGCCGTTCGCCGCGCCACCGGTGGGCGCGTTGCGCTTTCGCGCCCCGCAAGCTGCGCCAGCCTGGAAGGGCGTCCGCGATGCCACCCGGGCCGGGCCGGCCTGTCTGCCGCGGTATCGCTTCGGGCAGAAGCAGATATCGGAGGATTGCCTCACCCTCAACATCTATGCGCCGCCCGGACCGGCGCCGGCGCAACCGCGCGCGGTGATGGTGTGGATCTACGGTGGCGCGCTGGAGCTGGGCAGCAATGTCGACTACGACCTGAGTGCCTTGGCGGCGCGGCAGGACGTCATCGTGGTGGCGCCCAATTACCGGCTCGGGGTGTTCGGTTTCTTCGCGCATCCGGCGCTGCGTGGCGAAGGCGAAGGGGCCTATGCATTGCTCGACCAACAGGCCGCGTTGCGCTGGGTGCAGCGCAATATCGCCGCCTTCGGTGGCGATGCCCACAACGTCACCGTGTTCGGTGAATCGGCCGGCGCCTGGAGCATTTGCTATCAGCTCGCCTCGCCGGGTGCGGCCGGTCTGTTCCAGCGCGCAATCCTGCAGAGCGGCAGCTGCCTGGCCAGCGATTCCAGTGTGCCACGCGCCGAGGCCGAGCGCGGCGGTGCGCGCATGGCGCAGACGCTCGGCTGCGCGCATGCAAGCGATGTGGGCGCGTGCCTGCGCGCATTGCCTGCCGATACCGTGGCCGATGCCAAATCCCAGCGACGCGGCCTGACCGGTAGCGATGCCTGGGCGCCGATGTCTGGCGGTGACGTCTTGCCGTTGCCGCCCGCCGAGGCGATCGCCAACCTGCACCATGTGCAGGTGCCGGTACTGATCGGCACCAACCGCAACGAGGGCCGGCTGTTTGCGCAGTTGCTGTCCTATGTCGGCAAGCTCAACCTGCGCAGCGGCTATGAGGCGCGCCTGCAGCGCATGCATGCCGACCCGACAGCGATCATGGCGCGCTATGCAGACATTGCCGGGCAATCGCGCTGGGATGCATTCGCCGACATCGTCACCGATGGCGGATTCGCCTGCCCGACGCGTCGGCTGGGCCAGGCCTTGCGTACCCGCACGCCGGTGTATGCGTACGAATTCGACGACCCCCAGGCGCCGTACGGCCTGTGGCGCCTGCCGTTCTCGCATCCGCTGGGCGCGTATCACGCCTCCGAACTGGTGTACCTGTTCCAGCGGCCGTGGGTGCTCAGTGGCGCGCCGGCGTTCACTCCGGCGCAACAGGCCTTGGCCGATACGCTGCAGGATTACTGGGGCGCGTTCGCGCGCACCGGCGATCCAAATGGAGCTTGGCGTCCGCCATGGCCACGCTTCGATGGCGACGCTCCGTTGACGCTGTCGCCCGGCAGGATCGGCGCAACGCCCGACTTCGCGCAACGGCATCGCTGCGCGTTCTGGGATGCACAGGCAACGCTGACGCCACCGCACGCGACCGCAACGCCGGCACAGTCACCCTCGCATTGATCGCATCATCAGGAGCCACCCATGTCCGTTTCCACTTCATCCCCCTGCCCCACGGTGCGCCTGCGCAACGGACGCAGCGTGCCGGCACTCGGGCTCGGCTCATGGAACCTGGGCCAGGGCCGCCACGCGCCGCAGCAGGAGATCGATGCGCTGCAGACGGGCCAGCAACTGGGCATGCGCCTGATCGACACCGCCGAGATGTACGGCAATGGCCGGTCGGAGCAACTGATCGGCCAGGCGATGGACAGCGTGCAGCGGCCTTATCTGGTGTCCAAGGTCCTGCCGAGCAATGCCAGCGCGCGCGGTATCGCGCGTGCCTGCGAGGCCAGCCTTCAGCGGCTCGGCGTGCGTACACTGGACCTGTATCTGCTGCATTGGCACGGCGGCAGCGATCTGCACGAAGTGGTCGATGCCTTCGAGGCCTTGCGCGATGCCGGCAAGATCCGCGACTGGGGCGTATCGAACTTCGATGTCGATGATCTGCAGGACCTATGGCGCATCGATGGCGGGCAACACTGCCTGGTCAATCAGGTGCTGTATCACGCCGGTAGCCGCGGCATCGAGTTCGATCTGCTGCCGTGGTGTGCACAGCACGAGGTAACGGTGATGGCGTATTCGCCATTGGGCAGCCGCGCATTGCTGGACCATCCGGTGCTGCACGCGATCGGCGAGCGACGCGGCGTGGCTGCAACCGCCGTGGCGCTGGCCTGGGCGATCCGCAGCGGGCAGGTCATTGCCATTCCCGAATCGGGAACGCCTGCCCATGTGCGCGAGAATGCAGCAGCGTGCACGCTGCAGCTGGACGCGCAGGATCTTGCCGAACTGGACCGTGCATTCCCGCCGCCGACACGCAAACAGCCATTGGATCTGCTGTAGCGGACACGTAACGCTTGGGTCCGCTACATGCGTTCGCAGACAGCGCTCCGGATCATTGCGTGACCTACGCATCAGCCCGCTGCGATCCAACGCAAGCTTTCGGCTGCATGTGAGTATTCGTTCGCATGCAGACACGTGCATTTAACAGCGCCACTCCCACGCTGAACGGATCAGCCCGCATCCCAGCCCGCCAGAGTGGAGTCCCCATGGCCAAGTCCCCCAGCAAGCCCGCGCAACTTCCATCCACCGCTGCTGTCAGCGCAACTCCCGAGACGCTGCGCGGCACGGGCGACGAATTGCACCAGAAGGCCGGCGGCACGCATCCGCAGCTGACCACCAACCAGGGCATTCCGGTTGGCGACAACCAGAACTCGCTGCGCGCCACGCCGCGCGGGCCGACGTTGCTGGAAGACTTCATCCTGCGCGAGAAGATCACCCACTTCGACCACGAGCGCATTCCCGAGCGCATCGTGCATGCGCGCGGTAGCGCGGCGCACGGCTATTTCGAGCTGACCAAGTCGTTGAGCCAGTACACCACCGCCAAGATCTTTACCGAGGTCGGCGAAAAGACCCCGTTGTTCACGCGGTTTTCCACCGTCGCCGGTGGCGCCGGCTCGGTGGACACGCCGCGCGACGTGCGCGGATTTGCAGTGAAGTTCTACACCAAGGAAGGCAACTGGGATCTGGTGGGCAACAACATCCCGGTGTTCTTCATCCAGGATTCGATGAAGTTCCCCGACCTGATCCATGCAGTGAAGATGGAGCCGGACCGCGGTTTTCCGCAGGCCGCCAGTGCGCACGACACCTTCTGGGATTTCATCTCGCTGAGCCCGGAATCGATGCACATGATCATGTGGGCGATGAGCGACCGCACGATCCCGCGCTCGCTGCGCATGATCGAAGGCTTCGGCATCCACAGCTTCCGTTTCCTCAATGAAAATGGCGACAGTACCTTCGTCAAGTTTCATTGGCGCCCCAAGCTCGGCCTGCAGTCCACGATCTGGGACGAGGCGGTGAAGATCGCCGGCGCCGACCAGGACTTCCATCGTCGCGATCTGTTCGAGGCGATCCAGAACGGCGATTTCCCCGAGTGGGAGCTGGGCGTGCAGCTGTTCACCGAGGCGCAGGCCGAGGCATTCCCGTTCGATCACCTGGATTCGACCAAGGTCATCCCGGAAGAACTGGTGCCGCTGCAGATCGTCGGCCGCATGGTACTGGACCGCTGGCCGGACAACTTCTTCGCAGAGACCGAGCAGGTGGCGTATTGCCCGGCCAACATCGTGCCCGGCATCGACTTCAGCAACGATCCGCTGCTGCAGGGCCGCCTGTTCTCGTATCTGGATACGCAGCTGAGCCGTCTGGGTGGACCGAACTTCCACCAGATCCCGGTCAATGCGCCCAAGTGCCCGTTCGCCAATAACCAGCGCGACGGCCACATGCAGATGGGCGTGCCCAAGGGCCGTGTCGCCTACGAGCCCAGTTCGTTGCAGGCTGATGCGCCGCGTGAGGCGCTGCGTGGATTCCCCAGCCACGCAACCCCGGCCGAAGACGGCGCCAAGGGCCGCGTACGCGCAGAGAGCTTTGCCGATCATTACAGCCAGGCGCGCATGTTCTTCCGCAGCCAGACCGCACCGGAACAGGCGCACATGGCATCGGCGCTGGTGTTCGAGCTGTCCAAGGTGGAAACCCCGCACGTACGCGAAGCCATCGTCGGTCACCTGCGTCACATCGACCCGACGTTGGCGCAGCGTGTGGCCGATGGCATGGGGATGACCGCATTGCCGCCGGCCCCGCCGGCTGCGGTCGCTCCGACCGACATGCTGTTGTCGCCGGCCCTGCAGTTGATCGGCAAGATGAAGGACACCTTGCAGGGCCGCACCGTGGGCATCCTGATTCACGATGGCTCCGACGCGGCGACGATCAAGGCCGTGCGCAAGGCCGCCGAAGCCGCCGGTGCCACGGTCAAGATCGTCGCGCCGAAACTGGGCGGCGCCAAGCTCAGCGACGGCAAGCAACTGGCCGCCGATGGTCAGCTGGCCGGCACGCCGTCGGTGATGTTCGATGCGGTGGCGGTGCTGCTGTCGTCGGAAGCAGCCAAGGCGCTGACACGTGAATCGGCAGCGCTGGATTTCGTCAGCAATGCCTGGGCCCATCTGAAGGCGATCGCCTTCGACGATGGCGCGCAGCTGCTGTTGAAGGCCGGCAATGTCGGCAAGGACGCCGGCGTGATCGCCGCAGCGGATACCAAGGCCTTCATCACTGCCGCCAAGACCCGCCAGTGGGCACGCGAACCGAAGGTGCGCATGCTGGCCTAACCACATCCGCATAGGCTGCACAGACTTGGGCGCGAACGACTTCCACGTCGTTCGCGCCCAAGGCGTTTATGCGAGCAGCAAAATATCCTCAACGGAAAACCAGCGCATCCTCTGCAACGGCCAGCCTTCAACCCGTCTTTTGGTCGCGTCTCATAAACGACGCTGCGATTTGGAATCCGGCTGTCTTTACGTTGTTGCGCGGCCGCGTCTTTGGGGTGTCGGCGCGCGCGGCCAGGTCGGCATAGAGCCGCGGGCTGCGGTTTGGCTGCAAGGCCCTTGCCCGCCCACCATCGCAGGACACGCCGCAAGTATGTCCGTGTAGGCTCTTACGCGGCATCCATGCCGCGTAAGGTCCCGCGATGGTGGGCGGGCAAGGACCAGTCGAGTTAGTCGGTGTGCATGGTAAGAGCGGTGCTGGATGCACCTCGTTTGATCATGAAGCGTCGGTTCCACGTCTGGTGCATCAGTTCCCCGCAAGCAATACAGAGGAGCCATGCTCGACCAACTCAGCAACTGAGCAGTCGTCCTGTCGGATGCACTAGGCCGGTTCGGCGGGAAACTGCGCAGCGTTCGCCAGCGCGCGGTACTCGCGTGGCGTCATGCCCACCGCCAGCTTGAATTGCCGCGCAAAGGCGCTTTGATCGCTGAAGCCGCAGGCATGCCCGATTTCGGTCAGGCTCTTGTTTCCGTGCAGCAGGTGCATCGCCATCTGCAAACGCAGCTTGGCCAGCACCTGTTGCGGGGTGAGTTGGAACACCTTGCGGAACGAGCGCTGCAGCTTGGACATCGAAAACCCGGTGATCTCCACCAGTGCCTGCATGCGCACGTTTTGCGCGTAGTTGGCGTTGAGGTACGCCAGCGCGAGCCGCAGTTTTTCGTACTGCGATTCGTGCCCGTCCTGCGGTCCCAGATCACGCGAGATGCCGATGATGCCCTGCACCTTGCCGTCGACCAGCAGCGGACGTTTGCAGGTCAGGCACCAGCCCGGTTCGCGATTGGCGAACAGATGCAGTTCCAGCAGGTTGTCGATCACTTCGCCGGCCAGCACCTGCTCGTCCTGGTTGGCGTAGTTGGTGCCCAGACCGCTGGGATAGACCTCGGCAACGCGCTTGCCGATCAGGTCCTTGCGCGACTTTAGCCCCAACCGCCGCAGCATGGTCTGGTTGACGTGGGTATAGCGGCCCTCGCGATCCTTGACGAAGAACAGCACGTCCGGCACGGCATCGAACAACGCTTCCAGATCGGCAGGATCGATGCTCTTCATGCAGGACGTCATGCAGGACTGGACTCGGGATCAGGAAAGACGCAGCTGGCGATGGCACCTGCCGCCGATGCAGGCCGCAGCGCATGCCACGCCATGATACGCCGCGCGCATCAGACGCCGCCGCCCGCGCTCAGCGCGGGTTGTCGGCCACGTTGGCCGCGGCCGGCGCGGCCTTGCTGTCCACCGCCGCAGCCGTCGGATTGCCGATGCGATCCAACGGCACCTGCTGCGCGCGCCAGCCACTGACCACCGCCGCACCGGACTGCGAGCCGACCTGCACCTGCAGGCGTGCACTGCCGCCGGGCGCGATGAACTCGACGGCGCAATCGCCGGCGGCCATGCAGCTGTCGGCGGCAAGCGGATCCACCAGCTGCCAGCCCTGCTCCATCACCGCCTGTGCGAATGCGCGGTAGCCCATGCCGGACTTCAGCGTGGCCGGCAGCGGCACGCTCGGGTCGCTGGCCGCGTCGGTACCGGCGACAGTCGCGGGTGCCGAAACGGGCGCACGCGCGGGCACCGTGGGCCGCGATGCGGCATTCAGGGCAGGACTACAGACTAGGGCGAGCGCCCACAATGAGGGGCGGAACAGCGTGCGCATGCGAACGGTCCTTGCGGCCTGCAGGGAACTGGGGAAGTTAAAGAATCGCTATTTTGACATGGCGCGCCTGCGCTGCGGCACTGCTGGCGCCGGCCATTCAGCCGGGCGCAGTGATCCAGGCCAAGTCTATCAGCCACAAGCGGACTCATCCTTCAGGCGTCATCGACCTTGACGCCTACCTGTGGATATCGTCCGGCAGGCAACGCGCGACTGCACTTGCGACGGGTGGGAGATCGAACCATCCCATCCAGGGCGGGCACCGCGCTCGGTCGCCATCCTTGCGAGCGCGTTGCATCATTGCGGTTTGCGCGTGGAGTACCCGATGCCCGACACCACCTCTCCCGCTTATGCGGTTGGCCAGCTGTGGCGCTGCCGTGGGCGCACCGCGACGGAGACGCCGTTGCTGCTGATCAACCAGATCGACGTGCATCCCCACGGCGGCCAGATCCTGCACGTGAGTATCAGCGACATCCGGGTGCGTCACGCGGGATTGCCCGATGGAATCCTCGACACGCTGCCACACATCCCGGTGATTGCGCAGACCCTGGAGCGCAGCGCCGCCGAATACGTCGGCGATGCCGCGCCCACCCAGGATTACCTGCCGGGCTATGCAGAATGGAAAGCCGCCTTCGACGCCGGCAATGCCGGCTCGTTCGGGATCGCGGTGGCGGAGATCCTGCAGATCGTGGAAGGCCAGTTGGCCAAGCGCGATCAGCAGCGACACTGACCAAGCCCGGCGCCTGTCGAAACACTGAAGCCCGGGCCGTCACGCTGCATCAGCCCACCAACCGGCACGCCGCTCCAGGCGGCGTGCCGGTCGCACCCTCACTGGCCGATATGCTGCTTCAGCCAGCTGTTGACAGTGTCGTGCCACAGCACGCTGTTGTCCGGCTTGAGCACCCAATGGTTCTCGTCCGGGAAGTACAGGAACTTGGAGTCGATGCCCTTGCGTTGCAGCGCGGTGAACGCGGCCAGCCCCTGCTCGACCGGGATGCGGAAATCCTGCTGGCCGTGGATGACCAGCATCGGCACCTTCCACTTGTCCACGTGCAGCACCGGGTTGAACTTCTCGTAGCCGGCCGGGTTCTGCCACGGCGTGCCGCCGTTTTCCCATTCGCTGAACCACAGCTCCTCGGTGGCATAGCCCATGGTGCGGTTGTCGAACACGCCGTCGTGGTCGACCAGGCACTTCCACGGCTGGTTCCAGTTGCCTGCCATCCAGTAGACCATGTAGCCGCCGTAGCTCGCGCCCAGCGCGCAGGCCTTGTCGCCGTTGAGGAAGCCGTACTGCTTCTGCGCGGCGGCCCAGCCCTTCTGCAGGTCTTCCAGCGGGCGGTCGCCCCAATGCTGGCTGATCGCGTCGGTGAATTCCTGGCCGTAGCCGGTGGAGCCGTGGAAGTCGATCATCACCACCGCGTAGCCCTGCCCGGCATAGGTCTGCGGATTCCAGCGGTTGCTCCAGCCGTTGCCGAAGCTGCCCTGCGGCCCGCCGTGGATCAGGAATGCCACCGGGTAGGTCTTGCCTTCCTGGTAGTTGTACGGCTTGACCACATAGCCGTGCACGGTGTCGTTGTTCCAGCCCTTGAACTGGAACTGCTCATAGTCGCCGAACTGCACGTCCGGCAACAGCTCGCCGGCGCTCTGGGTGATCGCACGCAGGCCCTGGCCCTGCACGTCGCTGACAAACACCTGGTCGCCGCTCTTGAGCGAGTTGCGGGTGAACGCCAGCGTGGTGCCGGCCAGCGTCGGTGCATGCACAACGCCCTGGCCGACCAGTTTGGTCGGGGTGCCGGTGGCGATGTCGATCTTGAACAACGGATGCTCGCCGAGGTCGTCGGCGCTGGTGTAGATGCTGGTGCCGTCATCGCTCAACACGATCTCGCCGGCCGAGCGGTCCCACTTGGGCGCGATCTCGCGCGTCTTGCCGCTGTCCACGTCCATCGCCATCAGGCCGAAGCGGTCGGCTTCGAATCCGGGGCGCTTCATCGCGCGGTAGTACAGCGTCCTGCCGTCGCTGCTGAACACCGGGCCGGCATCCCAGGCCGGGTTGGCCGCGGTCAGGTTGACCGGCGCTGCCTTGCCGGCCGCATCCAGGCGGTACAGGTCGAAGTTGGTCTGCCACGGCTCGTCGTTGCCGGTGGGCTTGCCGGCGGCCTTGACGTTCTTGCCCGCTTCCGGGCCATGTGGCTGCGGGATGCGCACGCTGGCCACCACGCTGGCGCCATCGGGCGACCAGGTGTAGTCGTCGTTGCCGCCGAACGGCTTGGACGGCGCATCGCCGGCCAGCGTGGCGCTGATCGCCGAGGCGCCGACCACGGCCTTGGCGCCGGCAGCCGGCAGCTCGGCGACGAACAGCGTATTGCGGCGGCCGTCGTTCCAGGTATCCCAGTGCCGCACGAACAACTGGTCGTAGACCACGCCGCTGGCCTTGGCGTTCTTGACGCTGGCGAGTTTGGTCTTGGTGCACGCCAGGTCCGAGCCGCAGTCCTGGAACACGCCGGCACTGAAGGCGATGCGCTTGCCATCGGGCGAGAGCTTGTAGCTGTCCACATCCACTGCGAACGCGGTCACTTGCTGCGGCGTGCCGCCAGTCATCGGCTGTGCGTACAACTGCTGCGTGCCGGATTTACTGCTGAGGAAATACACCGTCTTGCCGTCCGGCGACAGCGCCGGGCTGTTGACGTTCCAGCCGTCGGGCGTGAGCCGCCTGGGCGGCGCTGCATCGCGGGTACGCAGGTTGCGCGTCCACAGGCCGGTGGACGGCTTGCCGTTGCTGCTCTTGGCCTGCCGCTTGGCAAACACCAGCACGCTGCCGTCGGGGCTGAGCGTGGGCGACGACACCCGGTCCAGCGCGACCATGTCGCGCACATCGAATCCGCGCGCGGCGGCAAGACTTGGCAAGGTAGCCAGCAAACACAGGGGCAGTACGGCGTGACGCAGCTTCATCGAGAGTTCCCGCAACGGCAAAACGTCGATGGTAGGCGTTGCTGCAGCGCACGCGCAAAGGTAGGAGGTCATGCGCGCGCAGGTGCCGCACGTTGCTGCGCCCGGTAGCGGCTCGATGCGCGCCGTGCGCATTGGAGGTCGGCAACGGCGCCCTACGCTGCAGCGCAGGTGGCGCTCAGAACGTGAGCTTGGCCTGCAGCCCGACCACCAGTGCGTTGTGCGTGCGGGTATAGGCGTAGGTTCCGGGGTTGACGATGTATTGCACGTCCGGGCGCAGCATCAGCCACGGCGTGAGCTGCGCGCTATAGGCGAGCTCGTAGAGCTCCTCGGCAGCGCTCAGGCCGACCAGTGGCGAGTCGGCCGGCACGCCGGCATCGATCGACTCGGCGCGGCGTGCATCGAGCAGCCGATGATTGATCCGGCCGGCCACATAACCCAGGGCGATGCGGTCCTGCGTGCGTGCGCCAATGCCCTGGTACACCCCGCCGACCGAATACCAGCGTGTCATCAACGCACTGTCGTGGTCGCTGGCCATGAACTGGGCGAATCCGGTCAGGCCGATGCTGGCGTCCGCTCCGGGAGTGACCAGCTTCTGTTCGACCAGCAGATAGGCGCCGTCGCGTCCGGTGCTGCGGCTGGTATCCAGCCCACGCCTGGCGACCGTCGAGGAGTCGTAATAGCCCCCGAACTTGTACACGCCCGGATAGCGCGAGGCGGCCGGCTTCCAGGTGAATTCGAGCGGGAAGATCGCACCGGTGGTGCCGCTGGCGAACGGCTTGAACGCGTAGGTGTCGCGGGCGCCGAAGCCCAGATTCGGATTGACCTGGAACCAGCCGGCATGCAGGTTGAGCTGCGGGGTCAGCTGCTGCGCCCCTTCGATGCCCCAGCGCGCGGCCGGGTAGTTGTACCAGCCACTGTTGGCCGAAAACGCCAGCGGATGCGCGCAGAACGCGGCATTGACGAAGTTCACCAGCAGCGTGTGCGAGGCGAACTGGTTGCCCATCGCATAGAAGCCCAGTTTCAGATACGTGCCGCCCTGGTGGAAGCTGCGGTCGTAGCTGAACTCGCTCAGGCGGGTGTACTGGCCGCCGTACACTTCCTGGATGGGGAAGCGGTTGCCCACCAGGTCGGCGGAAGTGCTGCGGCCGCGGCGGTCATTGATGGTGACATGCAGGTTGCCACCGTCCCAGCCGGCGAGTTTGGCCATGTCCAGATCCACGCCCACCCGCAGTTGCTGCGCATAGCGCGCACTGTTTTTTTCGTAGCCGCCGTCCACCACGCCGAACGTCTCGGACACGTAGTCGCCGCGAACGCTCACTCCGTGCTCGGCCCAGGCTGACCGACGCCCGCCCCAGTCGCCGGTCAGCGTGGTGTCGCCCGCGGCGACTGCGGTGGCCGGCAGTGCCAGCAGCAAGGCGTAGCCCAGCGCACTGCGGCGCGAAAAAAAAGTCAGACGATGCATCGTGGTTCTCTGAGTCGGGGCAGCGTGCACCGCCGGCGGTGGCAATGCAGGGCGGTGATGCCCAGGCGCCGCTGCGGTAACGGGACCGTTGGCCGGATGCGCCAGGCACCCGGCCGTCGGGTTGCGCCAAGCGCGGCTGACACGCCGGTGCGCAGCCGTCAGGCGCGCGCAGTGTGTTGGCCGCTCCAGGACCACGGGAGCAGATGCCGGCGTGGTCCTGCGTGGGCGGTGGGTCAGTGCGCGTCGGGCAAGGTGTAGGCGATGACGTTATCGCCACGATCGGGCGACTGCCGCGCACCGCCGGCACTGATCACCACGTACTGTTTGCCGGTCTTGTGCGAGACGTAGGTCATCGGCCCGCCCTGACTGCCGACCGGCAGGCGGCCCTTCCAGAGCTCCTTGCCGGTGCCGCTGTCGAACGCGCGCAGGTAGTAGTCCTGGGTGCCGGCGATGAACACGAGCCCGCCCTGCGTGGACAGCGTGCCACCCAGCGTCGGCATGCCGATCGGGATCGGCAGATGCATCTTGATGCCGAACGGGCCGGTGTCCTGCACCGTCCCCACCGGCACCTGCCAGGCGATGCTGCGCGTCTTGAGGTCGATGGCGCTGAGCGTGCCGTACGGCGGCGCCTGGCATGGAATGCCCAGCGCCGACAGGAAGCGGTTCTTGTTGACCGCATACGGCGTGCCCTTCAGCGGCACGGCGCCCATGCCGGTATTGACTGCCTCGCCACCACCGGACGTCTCGGCCTTGCGGGTGTCGGCAGGAATCATCTGCACCCACAAGCCCAGGCGCATGTCGTTGGCGAAGATGACGTCATGCACCGGGTCGGTCGACAGGCCACCCCAGTTCATGCCGCCCAGCGAGCCGGGAAAGCTCAGCGACACATCGGTGCCCGGCGCGGTGTACAGGCCTTCATACCGCATCTGCTTGAACGCGATGCGGCACAGCATCTGGTCGATCGCGGTGGCGCCCCACATATCCGATTCGGTCAGGTGCCGGGTGCCGATCTGCGGCATGCCGACCGACAGCGGCTGGGTCGGCGCGTACTGCTCGTGCGCAATATCCGAGCCTTTCACCGGCACTTCCCTGACCTCGGTCAGCGGCTTGCCGGTGGCGCGATCGAGCACGTAGATCTGCCCGGCCTTGGTGCCGATGACCACGGCCGGGGTGTGGCTGCCGTCCTGGTTGGGGAAGTCGATCAGGCTGGGCTGCATCGGCAGGTCGAAGTCCCACAGATCGTTGTGCACGGTCTGGTAGACCCATTTCTCCGCACCGGTGGTGGCATCCAGCGCCAGCACCGAGGCGCCGTAACGGTGATCGAGCGCGGTGCGCTCGGCGCCGTACAGATCGGTCGATGGCCCGCCCAGCGGCAGGAACACGGTGTTCATCGCCGCGTCGTAGGACATCGGTGCCCACACGTTCGGCGTGCTGCGCACATAGCTGCTGCCGGCGGCCGGCGCCTGGCGATCATGCGGATTGCCCGGGTCGAAGGCCCAGCGCTGCGCGCCGGTGACCACATCGAAACCGCGCACCACGCCACCGGGCATGTCGGTCTGCACGTTGTCGGCCACGCGTCCGCCCACCACCACGGTGGTGCCGGCCACCAGTGGCGGCGAGGTCAGCTGGTAGAACGGATCCGGCGCAGCGCCCAGGCCGGCCTTGAGATCGACCTGGCCGTTGCTGCCGAAGCCCTGGCAGAACGCACCGGTGTCCGCATCCACCGCGATCAGGCGACCATCGATGGTGTTGGTGAACAGGCGGCGACGGCAGTTGGCATCCTGCGCCACCGCCACTGCGGTGATCGGCGAGGGATTGGCCACGCTCGGCGTCGGCAACGCCGCATCGGCATCGAAGTAGCCCAGGCCACGGCAGCGCTGCCACACCGACGAGGTCGCATTGATCTCGCGCCGCCACAGCTGCTTGCCGGTGCTGGCGTCGAGCGCAATCAGATTGTTGTGCGGTGTGCACAGGAACACGGTCTCGCCCACCTGCAGCGGAGTCAACTGGTCTTCGGCACCGTTGCCGTCGCTGTTGGCGATCTCGCCGGTGTGGTAGGTCCAGGCGACCTGCAGCCGGCCGACATTACTGCGGTTGATCTGGTCCAGCGCAGCGAAGCGGCTGCCGCCATCGGTATTGCCGTAGGCGGACCAGTTCCGTTGCGCGCTTGCCGGCTGCACCGCCGTCATGCCGGGCCCGTGCTCGCCTGCCACCGGCGGATGCGGCACGAACATGCCGCCGATACCGGCCACGACCGCCAGCGCCAGCACCGTTGCCACGCCATAGGCAGTACGCCCGGCCGGCAAGGCCCGGCTACGCCGCAGCGCCGGCCAGGCCAGCGCCACCAGCACGGCGAACGCCGCAGGCAGCATCAGCCGCGAGATCAGCGGCCAGAACTCCAGCCCCGCATCCCACAGCGCCCAGACCAGCGTCAGCACGAAGGCGGCGCCGTACACCAGCGCACCGGCCGGCCGACGCAGCACGATCAGCACGCCGGCCACGGCGGTCGCCAGGCCCATCAGCAGGAAGTACCAGCTGCCGCCCAGGCTGGCCAACCTCGCGCCACCCAGCAGAAAAATCAGCCCCACCAGCGCAATCAGCATGCCCAGCACCAGCAGCAATGCCCGGCCCGGGACCGGCAACTTCGATTTCGTTTCCACGTTGCAACACCTCGATCAGGAGATTCCGCCCTGCACCGCGCCCGGCATTCCGATCTGGATGCTGCAAGGTGCCCGCACGGCGGCCAGTAGAGGCAGCATCACTGCCCACTTTCCGTCACTCCCCTCCCCGGCCCACGTACCGCTGGTGGGACCGGCACCGGCATGCCCGGCAGACTGACGACATAGTGTCGCACCGCACCGGGCATTTATTACATATCTGAAGCGGTTGCCTGCAGAACACTGCAGTCCGCACAGGCGCGGACCGCAGCGGCTTTTGTGTGCGCAGCGCGCGCTGCGCGCCTCAGAAGCGGTGCGACATGCCCACATACACCTGCGCGTCCGGGGTGCGGTCGTTGAGGCCGAAGTTGGCGCCCACATCCAGCTGCAACAGCGGATTGAGCAGATACGCAGCAGCGATGTCGGCCGAATACTGCTCGATGGTCTGCGCCGGGTCGCGGTTGATCGACGACCATACTTCCACCGCCATCGACAACTTTGCGGTGAGCGGATGCGCCAGATTGATCGCGTTGACGATGGCGACATGCTTGCCGCTGCCATCGCTGTCGGCCAACCAATCCACCTCGGGCCCGAAGGTCAGCGAGAAACTGTTGGGCAGCACGAAATTGATCGGCAAGGCGACGCCGCCTTCCCACTCGTCGTTGCCCAGGCCGGTGCGCGCGGTCGGTGCCTTGACGAACGGCAGCAACGCCACGCTGGCGGTATCGCTTTCGTAGAAACGCGCCTTCATGCGCAGGAAGATATCGCCGCCGCCGCTCAGGCTGCTGCGCGCACCGGTGGCGCGGTCAGTGGTCTTGACCTGCAGCTGCGGTGCCCAGTTCAGCTGCAGATCGATGCGGTCGCTGACGCCGTATTTGAGCGTGGGATTGGTGAAGTATGCCGTTTCGACGCGGGTGGCGGGCTGGCTGTCGCGGGTGTAGCTGCCGATATCGGTCTCCAGCTGCCAGGCGCCGGTCGGCACGGTACAGGTGGAATTGGCCTTGGTCGGGCGATCGGTACACAGCGCCGCTTCGGTGGCCTCTTGTGCCTGTGCCTGCAGCGCGAGGCTGCACAGCACGCCGGCCAGGGCGAGGCTCAACAAGGGGACGCGTCGTGCGCGGGTGGAGCGGTGGGAGATGGCAGTCAGCATTGCAGTGGTTTCCATGGCAAGACGCTGGACAGCTCGCGTGAACGGTCAGCGTTGGGGAGGGGGAATGCGCGTGGATGTCGAACGACTGCATGGCCGCCTGATGGCGGCGTGTTGCCAATCGATCTTATAGGCGTCGGCGGGTCTGAAGACGCCGTCGGTGACAAAAGCGGCCTCAACAGTGTGCGGATGTCGCACAGCGTGATGCGAGTCGCTTTTCCACGCCCATCGTGGATGGGGTTACGCGGTGCGAGGACGTGCGCGGTGGCGCGTCATCGGGATCGATCGAGGCATGCGGTCGCCGTGATGCACCCATCGGTGCGGGAGACGGCACGATACGGAGCAGTGGCATAAAGTCGCTATGCACCCGGCCTGCGCAGGGCGTAAAGCCGGCGCAAAGGCGCTGCGGTGGTGCAGACGCGATGGCCTGGGCGTTGGGCGTGCGTTGCCTGAGCGCAGGCGCGTAAGGCGTCGCCGGATTGCAGCTGCGCGCGTGTCGGCCGATCAGCAGGTCAGCCGGGCGCGCCGATGTCGTTGCCCTGCATCGACAAGGCAGATCTGCTCACGGCAGCAATGCACGAGCTTGCAGGGATGTTTGAATTGAATATGCCGCTGTGCGGTCGCAGCGCCGATTCGGTGCACCGTGCCGTGCCGGCATGCTGCTGCACTTGCGCGCTCGGCAGCAGGGCCGCATTCGAACCGCGCCTCTTGCGAGGCAATCAGAACCGCGGCAATCCGGTCAATGCCACAACAAAAAACGGACACGCATCCAGCGATGCGTGTCCGTCCAGAGGCAGCGCGCAGGCGCATGCCTTAGTGAAGCGTCTCCCTCAGGCGGTCTGTTCGCCGCGCTTGCCAACGCGGTACAGCAGCCAGCCGACCAGGGCGAGGATCGCCAGGCCGAACCACTGGTTGAGCTGAAAACCTCCAGGCAATGCCAGCACATCCTTGTTGTTCGTGATCACGATCGGCAGCGCAATGCCGATACCCATCAATGCCTCGCCGGTGATCAGGCCGGCAGCGAACAGCACGCCCGGGCGATGCACGCGGTCACGGCCGTCTTCGTCGTCGGCACGGATCTTGTGGAAGCGCTCCACCAGATGCGCGATCAGGCCGCCAATAAAGATCGGCACCATCAGCTCCAACGGCAGATAGATACCGATCGCCGCGGCCAGCACCGGCACGCGGAAGCGCTTGCCGGTTTTCTTCAACCACTCATCCACAGCGATGATCACCGCACCCACACCCGCGCCGATCGCAATGATGGCCCATGGCAACTGACCTCCAAACAGCCCTTTTGCCACCGACGCCATCAGCATCGCCTGCGGTGCCGGCAGTGTCTTGGAGCCAATACCGTAAGCCTCGGCAAGTAGGTTGAGCACGGGCGCCATGATCAGCGCGCACGAGAACGCGCCAATAGCCAGCATCAATTGCTGTTTCCAAGGTGTCGCCCCAACCAGATAACCGGTCTTGAGATCCTGCAGGTTGTCGCCGCCCACCGCTGCCGCGCAGCACACCACCGCGCCGATCATGATCGCCGCCACCGCACCCAGAGGCGCGGCGCCGATGCCGACCGGCACCAGGCCATCCTTGCCCAGCAGCAGCACCAGCACTGCCGAGGCGAACAGGATGGTGGAGATGGTGATACCCGAGACCGGGTTGTTGGACGAACCGATCAAGCCGGCCAGATAGCCGGACACCGACACGAACAGGAAGCCGGCCACGATCATGATGATGGTCATCGGGATCGACACGTGCCACTGCTGCACGATTGCCTGGTACAGGCCCAGCAGCGGCAGGGTGCACAGCACCAGCGCCACCAGCATCCACTTCATCGGCAGGTCGCGTTCGGTCTCGGCAACCACACCGCCACCGCTCTTGCGCGCAGCGGCGAAGCCGCTCTTGACCCCGGACAACAGCGACTTGCGCAGCGAGAACAGCGTCCACACGCCGCCGATCAGCATCGCGCCGACACCGAGGTAACGGATCTTTTCGCCCCAGATGCCGAATGCCGTATCGGCCGCCGGCGCGCCAACCAGGCTTTGCGCCAGTGCCGGGTCGCTGCCCATGAAGAACTGCTGGTACAGCGGAATGGCGATATGCCAGGACAGGATCGACCCGGACAGCACCACGATGCCGACATTCAGCCCGACGATGTAGCCCACGCCCAGCAGCGCCGGCGACAGGTTGGTACCCAGATAGCCGACCAGGCGGCTGCTGCCCAGGTAGGTGGCCTGCGCCCAGGTGTCCGGGATCACCCGCAGGCCGCTGGCCGCACCCAGCTTGACCAGCGCGCCGATGGCGCCGGACATGGCCAGGATCTTCAGGCCCGGGCCGGGATTCTCGCCGGCCTTGAGCACCTCGGCCGCGGCCTTGCCTTCGGGGAACGGCAGCGGGTCTTCGACGATCATCGAGCGCCGCAGCGGCACCGAGAACAGCACCCCGAGCAACCCGCCCATGCCGGCGATACCGAGCACCCACCAGTACTTGAAGTCCGGCCAATAGCCCATGATCACCAGCGCGGGAATGGTGAAGATCACCCCGGCCGCGATCGACGAACCGGCCGAGGCACCGGTCTGGACGATGTTGTTTTCCAGAATGGTGCCGCCGCCGAGCAGGCGCAGCACGCCCATCGAGACGACCGCGGCCGGAATGGCGGTGGCGATGGTCAGGCCGGCAAACAGGCCCAGATAGGCGTTGGCGGCCGAAAGCACCACCGCCAGCACGATGGCCAGCACGACGGCGCGGAAGGTGAGCTGGCGCGGTTGCGCGTCATGGCTCATTGGGCAGTTCCCCTGTGGCAAAAAATCCGCACCACGCTAGCGCCTACGCAGGGTTCCGTCCAGCTGCGCCGCGGCGTGACAGTGTGCGTGATGTGGCGACTGGAATGCCTGAAGGTGTGTCCACCAGGGCGGCAGGCGTGAATCAACGCGTGCCAGCGGCTGCATCGTCATATCGGGGATCTTCTACCGGTGACGATGCGTCGGCTGCTGCACCGACGCTGGCAGCGTTGGCGCGGCCGTTCGCCGCAGCAGGCGCGCCAGCCACACTGGCTCAATGAAAATCGCGCGAGGGCAGCTGCATGTCGCCGAGCAGGTCGCTGAGGTCGTGCAGGTCGCCGGCGATCAGGTGCTCCACGCCGTCCACGCGTTCCCAGCGGCCACGCACGGCCAGCAGGCGCGATTCCAGCAGTGCGCGGCGGCGGCGCAGCGCCAGGTGCGACCAGACGATGACGTTGATCATGCCGTGCTCGTCTTCCAGGGTGACGAAGATGGTGCCCTTGGCAGTGGCCGGGCGCTGGCGCTGGGTGACCAGGCCGGCGACATGCACGCCGCTGCCGTGGCGGCGGCCCTGCAATTCGCGCAGGCCGAGGATGCGCCGCTGCCGCATCTGCGGGCGCAGCAGCGCCATCGGATGCTGGCGCAGACTCAGGCCGACCGAACGGTAATCGGCCAGGATCTCCTCGCCTGCGCGCGGTGCTTCAAACTCCACCTCGCGTTCCTGCGGGCTGCCCGGCAGCAGCGGCCGGCGCGCTTCCACGCCGGCCATCGCCCAGCGCGCGGCATTGCGATTGCCGACCATGCCCTGCAGGGCGCCAGCTTCGGCCAATGCCAGGCGTGCCTTTTCGTCGAGTGCGGCGCGCAGGCACAGATCGCCGATATCGGCGAAGGCCCGCTGCGCGCGCGCGGCGACAATGCGATTGGCCACCACCTCCGATAACCCGGCGACCTGCCGCATGCCCAGCCGGATCGCCGGTTGTTCGCCGGGGTCTTGGTCGCTGCGCCAGGGCCGGCCACCGACCAGCGTGTTGTCCCAATCGCTGTGCAGCACATCCACCGGCAACACCTCCACGCGCGCGCGCTCGGGACTGCCGCGGCGCGCGTCCTGCACGATCTGGCTGGCCGAGTAGAAACCCATCGGCTGCGCATTGAGCAGCCCGCAGGCGAAGGCCGCCGGCTCGTGGCGCTTGAGCCAGCAGCTGGCGTAGACAAGCTTGGCGAATGAGGCGGCGTGGCTTTGCGGGAAGCCGTAGGAACCGAAGCCCTTGATCTGCTCGAAGATCTGGTCGATGAAGGTGGAGGCGTAGCCTTTGCCCTGCATGCGCTCACGCACCCGCGCACGGTGCTGTTCCATATCGCCGCCGCGCCGCCAGGCCGCCATCGAGCGACGTAGATTGTCCGCTTCGCTCTCGCTGTAATCGGCAGCGTGCATCAGCAGTTCCATCACCTGTTCCTGGAACAGCGGCACACCGAGCGTCGGTTTGAGGATGTCCTCCACCTCCGGCGAGGGATAGTTCACCTCCTCGCGGCCCTGCCGCCTGCGCAGATACGGGTGCACCATATCGCCCTGGATCGGGCCGGGGCGCACGATCGCCACTTCGATCACCAGGTCGTAGAACACCGCAGGCTTGAGCCGCGGCAGCATCGCCATCTGCGCGCGCGATTCGATCTGGAATACGCCCACGGTATCGGCGCGCTGGATCATCCTGTAGGTCGGCGCATCCTCGCCCGGCAGCGTGGCAATGCTGTAATCGCGCCCACGATGCCCGCGCACCAGCTCCAGCGTCTTGCGGATGCAGGTCAGCATGCCCAGCGCCAGGCAATCGACCTTGAGCAGCTTCATCGTTTCCAGGTCGTCCTTGTCCCACTGGATGATGGTGCGGTCGGCCATGGCCGCGTTTTCCACCGGCACCAGCAGCGACAAGGGTTCATCGGAGATGACGAATCCGCCCACATGCTGCGACAGATGGCGCGGGTGATCGCGCAGGTGTTCGGTCACGACGAGGATCTTGTTGATCAGCGGGTTGGCCAGATCGAACCCGGCCTCTTCGATGCGCTGTTCCATGGGCGTTTCGCCATTGCCCCAGCCATAGCAATTGGCCAGCAGCGCGATCTGGTCCGGCGGCAGGCCGAAGGCCTTGGCCACATCGCGCACGGCGCTCTTGCCGCGATAGCAGATCACGGTGGCGGCCAACGCCGCGCGTTCACGCCCGTATTTGTTGTAGACGTACTGCAGTACCTCCTCGCGGCGTTCGTGCTCGAAATCGACGTCGATGTCCGGTGGTTCGTTGCGTTGTTCGGACAGGAAGCGCGCCATCAACAGACGCGTTTCATCCGGGTTGACCGCGGTGATGCCCAATGCATAACACACCGCCGAGTTGGCCGATGAGCCACGGCCCTGGCAGAGAATCTTCTTCGACCGTGCGAACTGCACCACGTCCTGCACGGTGAGAAAGAACGCCTCGTACTTCTTGTGCGCGATCAGCGCCAGTTCCTTCTCGATGACGGCGCGTACCTTTGCCGGCGTTCCATTCGGCCACCGCTCACGCATTCCCTCTTCGGTGAGCTGTCGCAGATAACTGGCCGGCGTATGTCCTTCCGGCACCAGCTCGCGCGGATAGGTGTATTCAAGCCTGGAAATATCGAAGCTGCAGCGCTGCGCCAGGTCCACGGCGGCCTGCAACAGCGCATCCGGGTAGATGTTGCCCAAGGCACGCCGCGTGCGCAGATGGCGCTCGCCGTTGCGGAACAGATGCGCGCCGCACTCGGCCAACGGCAAGCTGTGGCGGATGGCGGTCAAGGTGTCCTGCACGATGCGCTCGCGCCGCTGCGCCATGTGCACATCGCCGCTGGCCAGTGCGCTCATGCCCAGTTGTTGCGCCAGCACCTGCAGGGCAAGCAAGCGCGCCGCATCGTCCTGTTCACGATGCAGCTCCACCGCCAGGAATGCACGCGCGCCGAACACCTGCTGCAACCAGGTGCCCTGCCCGGCCTGCGGCTGCGCACCGGGCAACCACACTGCGAACACGCCGGGCTCCACGCCGCGAAACTGTGCCTCCACCTCGGCACGCCCCAGCCGATAGGCGCCCTTGCTTGCCGCACGCCGCGCGGTGGTGATCAGCGCGCACAGCTGCGGATAACCGTGCGCGTTTTCCACCAGCAGGACGAAGCGGGTGCCATCGACCAAAGTGAATTCGCTGCCGACGATCAGGCGCACGCCGGTGGCGCGCGAGGCTTCCAGGCCGCGCACGATGCCGGCCAGCGAGCACTCGTCGGTGATCGCCAGGGCGCTGTAGCCGCAGTGTTGCGCGCGCGCGAACAACTGCTCCGCGCTGGAGGCGCCACGCAGGAACGAGAAGTCCGACAGGCAGTGCAGCTCGGCATACGCGGGCAGGCCATCGGCAACCATGGCATGGGCGATATCGTCGTTTGCCGCGCGCAACCGCGCGGCGACCGTCCAGCCGCGCGGCATGCGCCCACCGGGCGTATCGCGGTCCACGCCGTCGACGGCGTCATCCCAGCTCATGCGCGCACGCCGTCAGCCTCGCGCTGCCAGTGCACGGGTTTTTCAGTGCGCTGCAGGTCGATGCGTTGCCGTTGCCGCTTCGCTGCGCGGCATTGGGCGCCTACGCCACCGCTGCGGCGACCGGCCCGGCAGGCAGTGCGCCGGTGCTGCAAGGGGATGGGGCGGATCATGCAAACCACCCGTGCAGCATCCAGCCATCGACACGGCCTGGTGCGGCAAACACCCAGGCCTGCCGCCCGCGTGCGGTTTCCACCACGTAATAATCGCGACGCGCCTCGTCGTCGTCCCACCAGCCGCTTTCCAGCCGCTCCGGCCCGGAGACGATGCGCAGCTGGGTCTCGTGCAGGGGCACCGGTTGCGGCAGCAGCCAGGTCGGGCGCGGCGGACGTGGCGGCGCACCGGTTTCGCGCACCGCATCGCCAATGGCGCGCCGCCAGGCGCGTTCCGGGCGCGGGTCGTCGGCCGGCAGTACGCGATACACCGCCTCGTCGCCGAGCCGCGCACGCAGGCGCTCGCGCAGCTGCGGCCACTCCACCGATTGCTGCGCACGCTGATCGAACAGATCGCGCATGGCCGGCACGAACGGTGGCAGCTGCCGCGCCAGCAGGCGCATCGCCACCACCGGCCGCGGGATCTCCACCCGCTCCAGCCGGTTGCGCGCAAGCTCGAACAACAGCGTCGGCGCACGTTCCGGGGTGAGCAGGCCGATCTCGACATCGGTGGCGCCTTCTTCGTGTTCCAGCCGCAGCAGGAACCGTTGCACGCCGCCATCGCGGATGGACAGGTAGGTGCACAGATCGCCGATCAGGCGCCGCAGCGGGAACAACAGCGCCGGATGCATTTCCACCTCGTAGCCGAGTTCCACCCGCTGGTCGAAGTGATCCGGTGGTGCGTAACACTCCAGTGGGTCGTCGACCTGGCCGTAGAGGCGGTCCAGATGCTCGAGCAGGCCCGCACCGAACCGCCGGCGCAGCCCATCGCGCGGCAACGCGCGCACCGCCGCCAGCGTGCGCACGCCCATGTGCTGCAGGCGCTCACCGGCATCGCCCGGCAACGCGGCGCGGCGTACCGGCACCTGGTCCAGCGTGGCGTGCAAGGCCGGCAACTGCGTCACCACCATGCCATCGCGCAAACCGGCCAGCACACGCGCGGCACGCGGTGTCGGTGCCAGGGCAAGCCGGTGCTGGAAGCCCAAGGCCTGCAGTTCATCGCGCAGCCGACGCTCGAAACGCGGCCACGGCCCGAACAATTGAAAACTGGCGCCGGCCTCCAGCACGATGGCGCGCGACCATTGCTGGCTCACCAGCGAACTGTGCCGGTACGCCCACGCCGCAAGAAACCGCTGGGTGCGCGCCTCGGCCTGCGCCTCGTAGTCGATGGTGCGCACAGTGGCCATCAGCGCATGCGCCGCCGACAGCCGCATGCCGGCTTTCAGGCCGGCGGCGGACGCCGCTGGATTGACCGAATGCAGGCTGCGCAACTGCGCCGGCCCTTCCACCAGCACCAACGGTGCGTCAGGCTCTTCCAGGCGCCGAAGGACGGCGTCCAGCGCCAGCTGCGGCAGCAAGATGCAGGCCCACAACATGCGCGCGCCTCAATGCGCCAGCCGCAACGGCTGCGACGGGACCTGCCCGCCGCGGCACTTGCGCACCTGCCAGGCATCGCGCTCCGGCAGAAATTCCAGCCGCAGCGCGGCCGGCGATGCATTGACCGCATGCTTGCGATCGCGCAGCGCGAACGCGCAACAGTTGCCGCTGTCGGCGGCGACTTGCAGCCGCCGCAATGCGCGTGCATCGCCGGTCTGCGGCCAGCCCAGTACCGCCGCGCAGGCGCCGCTGCGCAGGCATTGTTCGAATGCCCACAAGGCATCGCGCGGCTCGGCCTGCACCACTTCCAGATGGTCCAGCACCACCCCGCCCGCCTGCCAGGCCGGCGCATAGGGAATGAACGGCGGCGCCACCAGCACCACCCGGCTGCTGGCGCCGGTCATGCGCGCCAGCGTGGGCAACAGCAGCGCGATCTCGCCCACGCCGTGCGCGGGCAGCAGCAACTCGGTCAGTGCCCGCCGCGGCCAGCCGCCATCGGGCAGCAATGCGTCCAGTGCTGCATGCCCGGTGGATTCGCCGCCATGGGCGATGGCGGTGCCGTGACCTGCGCGCCATACCGTGCGTGCGGCCAGCAAGGCGTCCAGCGGCAGGGCGACTGCCGCGTTGCCGTCCTGCCTGATGCGCGCGGGCTCCTGGCTCATCTCAACCCTGCCGGATCAGACCGCAGTACAGCCCTTCGATCGCGAAGTCGGCATCGGCGGCCACCACGATCGGCGCATGCGCGCGGTTGCGCGGCAGCAGGCGGATGCGTTCGGCACCACGCTCCAGCCGCTTGATGGTGATTTCGCCATCCACCCGCGCCACCACGATCTGCCCATCGCGTGCCTCGCTGCTGCGATGCACGCCGACCAGATCGCCGTCCAGGATGCCGTCGTCGATCATCGAATCGCCTTGCACCTGCAGCAGATAGTCCGGGCGCAACGAAAACAGCGCACGGTCCAGCCACAGCTGCCGGTCCAGGCCGATATCCGCCCCGATCGGCACGCCGGCCGCCACCCGCCCCAGCACCGGCAAGGCCAGCAACGCATCGCGCGCGGCGCCGCCCGGCATGCGGATGCCCCGCTTCTGATTGGGCAGCAGCTCGATCAAGCCGGCCTCGGCCAGCGCCTGCACGTGCTTTTGCGCGGCATTGCGCGAGGCGAACCCGAATGCCTGCGCAATCTCGGCCAGGCTGGGCGACACCCCTGCGTGGGCCTGCTCCTGCAGGAAAGCCAGCACGGCCAGACGTTTGGGAGAGAGAGGTTCCATGGGAGTGCAGCGGCCGGACGGGGCAAGGTGTACATTTGTACACCGATCGGTCGCAGCAGGCGAGATTGGCCCGTGCAGGTTGCTGAGCCGCTTCAGCCAGGACCGGCCTGCGACCGGCCGGATCCGATCCACCGCCGGGCCTGGCCGCGCTGGCCGCTGCGCTTGCGCCTGGCTTACCGCGCACGCATCCGTTGGTGGATTGGCAACAAGCGCACCGCTGCGGTCGCCTGCGAAACCGTCATCGTGCTCGATGGCGCTGCGCTGTCAGCCGGCGATCCGGAACTCTACGGCAGCTACATCGGGCTGGCCGACGGCACGATTGAAGCACCTGCCTTTGCCGATTGCTTGCGGCCGCCCGTGCAACCCCGGCAGCAGGAGCGGATCCACCCACCTGCGGCGCATTACCGCCGAGGTCACCGCGCAGGCTCACTCTCAAGAACCTTGCTCTGAAGAACCTTGCTCTGAATAACCTCGGGGCGCTGGGACATCGCGCGTGGCCAGGCGCCCGCCCTCTCGTCGGGCGCACAAGGCGGCAGCAGCATCGATCAGCTCTCGCGCGTGCTCGCCGGCCGCTTCCGCGTCGCCGCCGCTTTCCTGGCGGCAGCCTTGCGCACGCCAGGCCCCTTGGTCTTGGCAGCTTTCTTGGCCGCTGCCGAGCGGCTGCTGGAACTGCGTTTGGCCGCTGCACTCCTGGCCTGGCGCGACAGCGCCTGGGTGCCGGCAACCTGCTTGGCGGTGGTCTTCTTGCTGGCCGTCTTCAAGGCCTTCTTGGCGCCTGTCGACCGCGTGGGCGAGGTCTTCTTGGTGGCGTTCTTGGCGGCCTTTTTCGCCGTCTGCTTGGTCGCTTTGCGGGTGGTCTTGTCTGCGGTCTTGGCGGTGGTCTTCTTGGCCGCCTCGCTGTCCTGCGCCGCCTTTTTCCTGGTGCTCCTGGAGGCGCTCTTGGACGGCTTGGCATCCACGCCATCGCGGCGCGCCTTGGACAGGCCAATCGCAATTGCCTGCCTGGTGCTCTTGGCACCATGCTTGCCTTCGCGCACGTGGTCGATTTCTTCTTTGACGTATTCGCCGGCCTGGGTACTGGCCGACTTGCCCTCGCGCTTGTCCTGGGCGGCCGCGCGCCGCGTCTTGGCTTCTGGCATGGGGGTGCTCCCGGTGCGTTGTGACGTGCCGATGTAAGCAACCGCCACGTCAACGCATGGTCGACAACGCGCTTGCGATTGAACAACACGCCGTTGAACAGCATGCCGTTGAACAGCACGCTGCCAGCCTGCACCCAGCGCGTTGCTTGTCAGCCTTCGCCTGCCGGCAATGGCTCGCCCTGCGCATCGTAGGCTGGCGGATGATAGAAGTTGACCGTCTTCAGCGGCGTGTCACCGGTATTGCGAATCTCGTGCGCCTGGCCACGTTCGATCGCGATCAGGCTGCCGGCCTGCAATGCCTGCGTGTGGCCATCCACGATGGCCTCGCCCGCGCCGTCCACCACGAACAGCCATTGGTCGGCGCCGCGATGGCGATTGTCCGGGCCACCCTCGCGATCGCCCGGTGCCATCACCATTTCGGCCGCCTGCACCTGGCGCAGCGAAAACAGCACCTTGAAGGGGTTGCTCAATTCCAGCGTTGCGTACTGCATGCGCGTGTCTCCTCATCGGTTGCGCCGATGCTGTCGCCGCACACGTCAAGGCGGCGGCAATGCACTTGGCTATTGGCTGCGGCAATACCAGTCCCAGATCACATCGGGTAGATGCGCCTGCAGTGGCAGCTCCAGTGCGCGGTAGCCATCCAGCACATCGCGCAGCATCTGTTGCGCTGCGGTGGGCCCGGTGACGCTGTCGAGTTCATCCTGGCTCAACTGCAGCAGCGACCAGTCGTACAGGTGATCGATCCGCTGGGCCATTGCCGCCTGCAGCCAGGCCTGTAGTGCGAACACGCGATACCCCTGCTGCTCCAGCTGCGCCACTGCCACCTCGAGCGCCTGCCCCACACCACGAAACCATTCGGTGTGCCCGCCCGCCGCACTGCGAATCGCCAATGGCGCCGGTGCGTTGTGCTCACCCAGGGGCCGGCGCAGTTGCAGTTCCAGATCCCGCGCATCGCGTTCGCGCTCGGCTTCCACCAGCACGCCGCGCTCCAGGTCGAAGAACGCAAACCAGCGCGGATGCAGGCTGCCGATGCGGCCCAGCGGGTCGCGCGAAAAGCCGATCTTGCAATGGTCTTCCCACTGGCACGGGAACACATAGGTGAAGCAGCGGCCGTCGATGGCCACCTTGCCACGGCGCAGTTGCGCGCTCATTGGCCTGCCTTGCGCTGCGCCTGCGACTCACGCGGTTGATGATCCTCGACCGGCTGCTCCCAACCGAACACGCTGCGCCCGCCATAGCGGTGCGCATCCACGCGTTCCTGCGCGATATACGCCTCCACCGACGGACCGCGTGCGCTGGCCTCCAGCCGACGTGCCTGCGCATCCAGCCGCGCGATGGCCTGCAGCCGCTCCTCGTTGCCGAGCCGGGCCTGCTGCATCGCCTGCTTGAGCACGCCGATGGTGTGATCCAACACGCGCGTGGGCACCGGGAACGGATGCCGGTCCTTGCCGCCGTGGGCAAGCGAAAAGCGCGCCGGGTCGCTGAAACGACACGGGGTGCCATGCAACACCTCAGCCACCATCGCCAGCGAACGCACGGTGCGCGCGCCCACGCCCGGCACCTGCAACAGCGCGGTGAAATCGGCGGGGCCGCACTCGGCCGCAGCCGCCAGGCTGGCGTGCAGCCGGCGGGTGATCACGTTTTCGCTGCGCACGTCGTGATGGCCGGGCATGCTCAGATGCGGTTGCTGCGCGGGGTCCCAGCCCTGGCCTGCAAACAGGTCACCGGTGACCGGCGCCTGCGCCACAGCAGGCGCAACCGGTGCCTGCGCGGCGTCGATGCGTTGCCACTCACGGGCAAGGCGATCCGGCGGCAGCGTCTGCAACAACGCCACCTGCGCCGCACGCGCGGCAGCGGCACGATGGTCGGCCAGGTTGACGATATTGCCCTGCTGTGGCCCGTCGATGGCCGCATGCGGCGCATCCACAAAACTGCTCAGCCCTTCCGACAACCAGTGATAGCGGCGCGCCTGCTTGCGTTGCCCGTTCATGCCCTGCTGCACCACCACCCAGCGCCCGTCGTCGCTGACGATGAAACTGTGCAGATACAGGTCGAAGCCATCCTGCACCGCGGCGCTGTCCACCTTGGCCACCAGGCGACTGGCCTGCGCCAGCGCAGCGCCATCCAGCCCGACCCCATCGCCTACCGCAAGCAATTCGGCCGGCGTTGCGCGCGAGTGCCGCCCGCGCCCACCGCAGACATGGATGCCGAGTTCGCCGGACAACGGCGTGAGCCCGCGCTTGAGTGCGCCCATCACGCTGGTGGTGATGCCGGAGGAATGCCAGTCCATCCCCATCACCGCGCCAAAGGACTGGAACCAGAACGGATGCGCAAGCCGCCGCAACAATTCATCGCGCCCATAGGTGTGCACGATCGCCTCGCACATCACCGTGCCCAGGCGCGTCATCCGCTCACCCAACCAGCGCGGTACGCGCCCGCCATGCAGCGGAAGATCGGCACTGCCGCCGCGCCGGCTCATTGCAACCTCGTCGTCATCTGCACAGGATACCGAGACCGCCGTCGCACGCCGTGCGATTGGCGTGGACCGCAATAACGCGCAACTGACGAGTTCAGTTCCAGCTGGCCGCTGGCGCCGGCGCGGCGAGCTCGGCCCATTGCCATCGCGCAGTGCCGCGCATGCCCGGGCATCACCCACGTACCGATGTGAACACCATCACCGCATTGCCTACACCCTGCGTTGACCGTCGCGTGGTCAAGGTGAAGGCCCTCTCAGCCATCGCCACGGGGCTCGCATGAATGCCACTCCCGCCGCAGCCCGTGACACGGCGCCGGCCACCGCCACCACTGCCGCGCCGACCTACCCGGTCAACCTGCGCATCAATGGTCAGCCTTACCAATTGCAGCTCGAAGCCTGGGTCAGCCTGCTCGACCTGTTGCGCGACCGGCTCGACCTCACCGGCACCAAGAAAGGCTGCGACCACGGCCAGTGCGGTGCCTGCACGGTGCTGGTCGATGGGCGCCGCATCAACAGCTGCCTGACGCTTGCCGTCATGCAGGACGGCGCCGAGATCACCACCGTCGAAGGCCTGGCCGAGGGTGACCAGCTGCATCCGCTGCAGCGCGCCTTCATCGACAACGACGCCTTCCAGTGCGGCTATTGCACGCCCGGGCAGTTGTGTTCGGCGGTGGGCCTGATCAAGGAAGGCAAGGCACACGACCGCGACCAAGTGCGCGAGCTGATGAGCGGCAACCTGTGCCGCTGCGGTGCCTACCCGCAGATCACCGATGCGGTGATGCAGGTCATGGGCAAGCCCAGCGACAGCAGCGACAGCGCCGCCACGCCATGGACCCCAGGGACGGTGCCGGCATGATTCCGCTCACCTATACGCGCGCGGACTCCGTCGATGCGGCCCTCACTGCGTTGTCGGTGCGTGGCAGCGACCCGCACCCGGTGCCCGCCGAAGCCCCGGTGCGCCTGATCGCCGGCGGCACCAATCTCACCGACCTGATGAAGCTGCAGCTGATGCGGCCGGGCAGCCTGGTCGACATCAATCGTCTGCCGCTGGATGGCATCACCAGCCAACCCGATGGCGGCCTGCGCCTGGGCGCGCTCGCGCGCAACGCCGACACCGCTTACCACCCGGACGTGGAGACGCGTTACCCCTTGCTGAGCGCGGCGATCCTGGCCGGCGCCTCGCCGCAGATCCGCAACATGGCCAGCAACGGCGGCAACCTGCTGCAGCGCACGCGCTGCCTGTATTTCTACGACCACGCCACCCCATGCAACAAGCGCGAGCCCGGTATCGGCTGCTCGGCCATCGGCGGGCTCACCACCTACAACGCCATCCTCGGCGCCAGCGCGCAGTGCATTGCCACGCACCCGTCGGACATGTGCGTCGCGCTGGCTGCGCTGGACGCGGTGGTGCACGTGCAAGGCCCCAATGGCGAGCGCGACATCCCGTTCGCGCAGTTCCACCGCCTGCCCGGCGAGCACCCGGAGCTGGACAGCACGCTGGCCCCGGACGAGCTGATCGTGCATATCGACCTGCCCGATGCGCAGCGCTTCGTCGCGCATAGCGCCTACCTGAAGATCCGCGAGCGGCTGTCGTATGCATTCGCGCTGGTGTCGGTGGCCGCCGCGCTGGACCTGGCCGAGGACGGCAGCATCCGCGAGGTGCGCGTTGCCCTGGGCGGCGTGGCGCACAAGCCCTGGCGCAATCCCGACGCCGAAGCGCAGCTGGTGGGCAAACCGGCCACGGCCGAGAGCTTCGGCATCCTGGCCGATGCCCTGCTGCAGGGTGCGCAACCGCAAGGCAACAACGCCTTCAAGCTGCCGCTGGCACGCCGCGCGATCGTGCGTGCGCTGGACGTCGCCCGCGAGGGCACCATCGACAACCGCGGGCGAACCAGCGCGCTGGAGGAAGCGCCATGAACGCACGCAGCACCGATGCACCCGACAACGACCTGAGCCCGCCGGTTGCCGACAGCGGCACCGGCTATCGCCCCACCGGCACCGGCGTCACCCGCATCGATGGCCGCGCCAAGGTCACCGGCCAGGCGCGTTATGCCGCCGAATGGCCGGTGCCCGACCTGGCCTACGGCGTGGTGGTCAACAGCAGCATCGCCAAGGGCGAGATCGTCGCCTTCCATCTCGACGCCGCGCGTGCGGTGCCCGGCGTGCTGGAGATCGTCACCCATGAAAACCGCCCGCATATGCGCGGCATGGACGTGTTCTACAAGGACATGACTGCACCGGCCGGCTCGCCGTTCCGGCCCTTGTACGACAACAAGATCCTGTACAGCGGCCAGCCGATCGCGCTGGTGGTGGCCGACACCTTCGAAGCGGCGCGCCATGCTGCGCATCTGGTGGAGGTGGAACTGCTGCAAGACCCGCACGACACCAACCTGATGACCAACCTGGACCGTGCGCACAAGCCCAAGGCCATGAAGGCCGGTTTCTCGCCGCCCCCCAAGGACAAGGGCGAGCCGGACAGCGCCTTCGCCAATGCCCCCGTCCAGGTGCAGGCCGACTATTACAGTGGCGTGGAGCACCACAATCCGATGGAGCTGTTCGCCTCCACGGTGATCCGCGACGCCGATGGCCACTTCACCATCTACGACAAGACCCAGGGCTCGCAGAACAGCCGCTGGTACGTCTCGCATGTGTTCGGCCTGAGCAAGCGCAAGGTCACCGTGCGCAACCCCTACGTGGGCGGCGCCTTTGGCTCCGGGTTGCGCCCGCAGTACCAGTTGCCGCTGGCGGTGATGGCCTCGATCCTGCTGGACCGCTCGGTACGCGTGGTACTGACGCGGCAACAGATGTTCACCTTCGGCCATCGCCCGGAGACACTGCAGCGGCTCAAGCTCGGTGCC
The DNA here is from genome assembly GCF_003993515.1 of Xanthomonas sp. BRIP62415. Taxonomy (NCBI): domain Bacteria; kingdom Pseudomonadati; phylum Pseudomonadota; class Gammaproteobacteria; order Lysobacterales; family Lysobacteraceae; genus Xanthomonas; species Xanthomonas sp. BRIP62415. The sequence continues at coordinate 322,845 of NZ_QEZH01000029.1, read as the reverse complement.
GACCGCGATGGCCGCCTGCAGGCGATCTGGCACGAGGCCATCGCCGAGACCTCGCGGATCGAGGATTACGTCGAGGTGGTGGTCAACTGGAGCGGGCAGCTGTATGCCTGCGACAACGTGCATCTGGGCTACAACCTGGTGAGCCTGGACCAGTTCAGCCCGATGGACATGCGCGCCCCCGGCGCCGCACACGGCGTGCATGCGCTGGAAGTGGCAATGGACGAGCTGTCTTATGCGCTGGGCATGGATCCGCTGGCGCTGCGCCTGAAGAACTACGCCGAGGTCAACCCGGCCGACGACAAGCCCTACTCCACCAAGGCACTGCGCGCGTGCTACCAGCAAGGCGCCGAGCGCTTCGGCTGGGCGCAGCGCCCGTTGCAGCCGCGCGCACGCAAGGAAGGCAACGAATGGGTGGGCTGGGGCATGGCCACCGGGCAATGGGATGCGATGCAGATGTTTGCGCGCGCGCACGCGGTGCTGCACGCCGATGGCCGGCTGGTGGTGAGCAGCGCAGCCAGCGATATCGGTACCGGCACCTATACGGTGATGGCGATGATCGCGGCCGAAGCACTGGGCCTGCCGCTGGAACAGGTCACCTTCCAGCTGGGCGATTCGACGCTGCCGGTGGCACCGATCGAAGGCGGCTCATCGCACGTGACCACGGTGGGCTCGGCGGTGGACGGCGTGTGCGGCAAATTGCGCGCGCGGCTGCTGCGGCTGGCGCAGGCGTTACCGAATTCGCGCTTCACCAAGGCCAAGCTGGACGAGGTGGTCTTTGCCGATGGCACGCTGGCGTTGCGAGTCGACGCCGGCACCACCATCGCCCTGACCGAGCTGTTGCGTGCTTCCCAGCTGGAACAGATCGAAGACAAGTTCCTGCTGCTGCCCAATGTGCTCAAGCAACGCAACTACACCCGTGCCACCCATGGCGCGGTGTTCGTGGAAGTACGGGTGGACGAGGAGCTCGGCACGGTGCGGGTCACCCGCGTGGTCAGCGCCGTGGCGGCCGGGCGCATCCTCAACCCGATCACCGCGCGCAGCCAGATCGTCGGCGGCGTGGTCTGGGGCATCGGCCAGGCGCTGCACGAACACACCCAGTCCGATCACCGCTTCGGCCGTTTCATGAATCACGATTTTGCGATGTATCACGTCTCGGCCAATGCCGACATCCACGACATCGATGTGATCTTCGCCGACGAGGACGACCGCATCGTCAGCAGCCTGGGTGCCAAGGGCGTGGGCGAGATCGGCCTGGTCGGCGTCTCGGCGGCGATCTGCAATGCGATCTTCCATGCCACCGGCAAGCGCATCCGCAGTACCCCGATGACGCCGGACAAGGTGATGGCGGACTGAGGCCTGCACTGCAGGTGCCCGCGCGCGCCCGTCAGGTAGAGCCATCTGCTTGAGGGCGGACGCGCCAGCAGCGTGTTATCGCTGCAGCGTCTGCGGCAACCGCAGGCGCAACAATCCGGTCAGCCGCGCGTCGGTGGTGCCGAACAGGACAGACGGCGCATCCAGCTGATTGGAGGATGGGTTTTTCGGAGAATCCGGCGTCAGCGGCACAAAAGTGCCGCTGGCGGTGGACGCATTGCGCCCAACCGACCATGCCATGCACTCAGGTGCGCGTGGCCGCCAGAAAATGCGCGCGGTCCTGCTGGGTGCGGCGGCGGATCTCCGCCAGGGCATCGTTCTCGGTCGCTTCCAGCATGGATTCGAACAGACGCTGGAAGTGGTTGCGCATGGCCGTGCGTGCCGCCACGGGGTCGCGTTGCTGCAGGGCCTGCAGGATGGCGGTGTGCTCGTCCACGCGGGTGGCGCCGTCGTCGTGGCAGACCCGCGCATACACCTCGCGTACGCGCGGCAATTCGTTGCGCATGCGCCAGATCAGCTGCACGCAGTGCGCCACCACCGGGTTGCCACTGATACGCGCGATCGCCAAGTGGAAGGCGCGGTCGTAGTCGGCAGCGGCCGCATCGCTGAGCCCAGGCGCCGACAGCGCCTGGATCATGCCATTCAATTCATCAAGCTCCGCATCGGTGATGTGGCTGGCGGCCAATGCGGCCGCCTCCGCCTCGATCACCGCGCGCGCGGCAGTCAGCTCGAACGCGCTGACATCCGGCAAGGCGCCCTCGTCCGAGGCCAGGCGTGGCTTGACGTACACGCCCGAGCCGATCTTGATCACGATGCGGCCCTGCGCTTCCAGCGCGATCTCGGCCTCGCGCACGGTGACGCGACTGACGCCGAAGCGCTCGGCCAACTCGCGCTCGCCCGGCAGGCGCGAGCCGACCGGGAATTCGCCCGTGTCGATCAGCGCGCGGATCTTGGCGGCAACGGAGTGGTACAGGCGGTTTTCGGACATCGGCGACTCAAACCCTCAAGGTGATCGGCCCGGCACGCGGGTGCCGGACAGGTGGCGCGGCGGAAACCGCGCCGGTGGCGACGCTAGAACCGGTAGCGCACCCCCAAATAATAGCGTCGCCCGTAGGTGTTGTACTCACGGAAGCTGCCGGGCACCGGCATGTCGGAGATCCGCGGCTCGTTGGTCAGGTTGGACGCCTCCAGCGACACCGACAGCTGCGCATTGAAACGGTAGCTGGCACGCAGGTCCAGGGTGCCGCTGTCGCGCACGTAGCGGTTCTGCGCCGGGGCACCGACGAACTTCTGAAAATACTCCGAGCGGTACTTGTAGATGGCCTGCAGGTCGACCGCGCCGATGGCGTAATACAGCTGGCCGGAGAACACGTGCCGCGACAGGCCGAAGATGTTGGCCGGCGCGACGATGCCGCCGCTCACCAGGCCGGTGGCCGGATCGATCTGGTCGCCCAGGCGCAGATCCTGGGTCTTGTAGTTGGAATCGGCGTAGTTGTAGCTCAGCTTGACGCCCAGGCCGTCGAATGGTGCCGGCAGGTAGGAGAAGCGGTGGGTGCCGGTCAGCTCCAGCCCGGTGAGATCGCTCTTCTGCCGGGTGGTGACGTCCTGCACCACCGGCACCACCACCGACGTGCCGTCGATGACGAAGCGTTCGTCCACCACCGTGGGCACTGCGCCCCCGGTGAACTGCTTGTAGTAGACCGCGGCGCTGAGCAGGGAATCGGCATTGGGGTACCACTCCAGCGACACGTCTGCATTGGACGACAGCAGCGGCCGCGTGCGCGGGTTGCCGGTGGCGGTGATGCTGCCGATCGCCTCGCCGACGCTCGTGAACTCGGTTCCCGGTTCCAGGATGAAGGTGCGCCCGGCAGACAGCGCCACCAGATCCGGGCGGGCCATGGCCCGATACAGCCCGAAGCGCAGCTGGGTCTGGTCGGTCAGGCCGATGTTGGCGTTGAAGCTGGGCAGGAACACGCGATTGGACGCGCGCACCGTCTGCGCGGCGAAGCGTCCGGTTTCCACCAGCTGGATGGTGCCGTCGGGGTTGTCGATGACGTCCAGCTCGCCGCGCAATCCCACCGAGCTGACGTCGGTACGCACCCAGCGCACGCCCAGGTTGCCATCCAGCGGCAACCCGAACAGCGTGCTGGCAAATTCGCCCATCACGTACAGCGCGCGGGTCTTTTCTTCCACGTCGGAGTCGGCGGTGCCGCGCGGGTCGGCATTGCGGCCGGTGTCGTCCACGCCGGTAATGGCGCCAAACAGACAGCGGCTGTCGAAGGTGGCCCACTGCTGGATGGTGTTGCCGCTGGCGCCGGAGAGGAAATCCTCCTGCGGGAACGGTTGCCGGCAGGCCAGGTTGGCGGCGCGGATCGTGGCCGCATCGGTGACGTTGCGCTCGACGCGGTCGTCCAGGTCGCGGTAGGTCGCCTCGGACAGGCGCACGCCACCCTTGATGGAGGTGAGCAGCCCGCTTTCCGGGGTGAAGGCGCCATCGAAGCGCCAGGCCCGGATGGTGTGCTCGCGGCGCAACTCGTCGCGGCGCGCACGCGCGGCCGCGCTGAAATTGTCCGGGTTGTTCAGGTCGAACGCAGGATCGACCACGATCCCCGGCACATCGCCGGCATAGGTATAGGTGTAGTCCACGCGCTGCCCGTTGATCCCGGGCACGCGGTTGCCGTTGATGTCGGTGGCATTGGAGCGCAGCCGCATCATGCGGTCGATCTCGCTGCGCTCGGTGCGCGAATACGACAGGTCGGTGGACAGCATCCAGGCCGCGTTCGGGCGCCATTCCACGCGCAACCCGCCACCGCGGTACTGCTCGTCGCGCACCTTGTAGTCGGTGGAGGATTCGAGCGTGCTGCTGCCGGTATGGCCGAGCAAGGCGCCGTTGTCGCCCACCTGGCGGTTGTTGAGGTTGCGCAAGGTCTCGGAGAAATTGAGCTCGGCGCGGTCTTCGGTCACGGTGCGCTGCGAGTCCTGGTAATCCAGGGCCACGTCCAGGCCGTCGAACGGCCGCCATTGCAGCGCTGCGAAGGCGGCATCGCGTTGATCGTGTTCGCTGATCTGGCGGTACACGCGACTGCCGGGCGCCAGGTAGTACGGCGTGCCCGCCTGCACCTGCGCCGGGGTCACGGCGGTGCAGTTGCGGCTGGCGCCCACCACCTCGTTGGCGTTGCAGGCCGTCCAGGTGGAGCTGCTGCTCATCACCTCTTCCGGGTTGGTGCCTTCCAGCCGCTGCAGGCCGAGCGAGACCCCCAGCTTGCCGGCCCCGCGCAGGTCGAACTGGTCCAGGTAGCTGACGGTGCCGCGCCAGCCCACGCCATCGGCGTCGCGCAGCTTGCTGTCGCCGTCGGCATAGGTCGCCCGCCCGTCCAGCTGCACGCGGCGCTTGCCGAATTCCAGCGGCCGCACGGTCTGCATGTTGACCGTGCCGGCGATGCCGCCCTCGACAAAGTCGGCGCGCTGGGTCTTGTAGATCGCCACGGTGTTGATGAGTTCGGAGGGGAACTGGTTGAAGTTCACCGAGCGGTCGCCGCTGCCGTTGCTGGCCTCGCGCCCGTTGAAGGTGGCCGAGCCCAGGAACGGCCCCAGGCCACGGATGGAAATCTCCGACGCGCCGCCCTTTTCGCGGTGCGTGGCCGCTCCGGTGATGGTCTCGATCGCCTCGCCGATCGACAGCGCCGGCAGATCGCCGATGTCCTCGGCCGACAGCACGTCGGCCACCACCGTCTGCTCGCGCTTGCTGTCGATGGACGACTGGATCGAGCTGCGGATGCCGGTGACCTTGACCTGGTCCAGCGTGGTGGGCGCCTGCTGCGGCGGCGACTGGGCGGCATCGGTCTGCTGGGCCATGGCCACGTGTGTGCCGGCCAGCGCAAGAGCGCCCAGCAGTGCCTGCGCCAAGACGGTCCGACTAACTGGTATACGTAATTGGACTAATTCTGTGTATCGCACAATTCCTCCTCCCAAAGGATGCTCGAAACCGAGCGCGATGGAGGTTCCATGCGGATCCATGGCAAGTCAATCATTTCTTTCATTTACCGATCGAGCCACCTATCTAGGCCAATTTCAGGGCCATTTTTGTGCGTACGCAGCATGACATCCGGCGTTTCCCGAGCTTCAATAGCAACCAACTGGACTACTCTTTTGGTTAACGATCCAGCCTGCACTGTTACCCTCGGCCATCACCGACGCGCCAGCGTCCAGGAGCATCCCGATGCAACCCCCCGTTTCCCTTGCCTGCCTGTTGCTGCTGTGCGCGCCCGCCTGGATCGGCTCGGCCCAGGCCACCTCGTACCTGGTGCACGACCAGAGCGAATACGCCGTGGCAGCGGCCGCGCTGCGTGCCGGCGATCGCATCGTGCTGGCCGATGGACAGTGGCGGGATTTCGCCATCGTGCTGCGTGGGCAAGGTACCGCCGAGCAGCCGATCACCCTCACCGCGCAGACGCCCGGCAAGGTGATCATCAGTGGCACCTCCGACCTGCGCATGGCCGGCACCTACCTGGTGGTGTCGGACCTGGTGTTCCGCGACGGCCACGGCCCGGGCGATGCGGTGCTGTCGTACCGCATCTCCAGCAAGGAACGCGCGCGCCACAGCCGCATCACCCGGGTGGTGGTGGACGGCTTCAGCAAGCCCACCCGCAACGATTCGGACAACTGGGTGGCGCTGTACGACAGCGACAACCGCTTCGACCACAACCAGCTGGTCGGCAAGACCAATGCCGGCCCCACCCTGGTGGTGGTGCGCGACGCCACCCAGGGCCTGGACAATCGCCATCGCATCGACCACAACTGGTTCGGGCCACGCCCCAACCTGGGCGCCAATGGCGGCGAGACGCTGCGCATCGGCACCAGCAGCGACGCCGACAGCGCCTCCAACTCGGTGGTGGACAACAACTGGTTCGAAGGCTGCGACGGCGAGGTGGAGGTGGTCTCCAACAAGTCCGGCGGCAACACCTACCGCGGCAATGTGTTCAAGCAATCGCGCGGCGCGCTGGTGCTGCGGCATGGCGATGGCAACCTGGTCGAGCGCAACGTGTTCTTCGGCGATGGCAAGGCCAACACCGGTGGCATCCGCGTGATCAACCGCAAGCAGACCGTGCGCCACAACTACCTGGAAAACCTGGCCGGGGATGGCTATTCGTCGGCGCTGAGCATCATGTACGGGGTGCCCAATTCGCCCGCCAACCGCTACGTGCAGGTGGACCAGGCGCGCATCGAGCGCAATACCTTCGTCAACGTCAACCAGCTGTTCTTCGGTGCCGGCATGGATGCCGAGCGCACCGCCGCGCCGATCAACAGCCGCTTTGCCGGCAACCTGATCGTGGCCGCCAGCGACCCGGTGCGCGTGCTGGGCGATCTGTCCGGCATCGCGTTTGCCGGCAACCTGCAAAGCCCGCTGGCATCCACCCGCCTGCCCGGCGGCGTCGACAGCCGCCAGGTGACGATGACCCGGGCCAGCACCGGCTTGCTGGTCGCCGACAATGCCACCGGCGTCGGCGCCGACCCGGCGCTGAGCTACATCGCACGCGACCAGGTGGGCGTGAGCTGGTATCCCAAGCAGGCGCCGCAGGCGGTGGCCGACAGCGGCCGCCGTACGCGCGTGCGGCCGGGCCCGACCAGCCTGACCGACGCCGTGGCGCACGCCGCCCCCGGCGATCGCCTGCAGCTGGATGCAGGGCGCTACCAGGTCGATGACATCCTCGACGTGGACCGGCCACTGACGCTGGAAGGCCCGCAACACGGGCGCGCGCGGATCCGCTTTTCGCAGCCGGCGCTGTTCCAGATCGCGCCCGGCGGCACACTCAGCCTGGCCCGGCTCGAGATCGACGGCCGCGCCGCGCCCGCACAGCCGGGCAACGCGGTGATCCGCACCAGGCCAGGCACCGCCGTGGCGCAGTACCAGCTCACGCTGCGCGATACCCACCTGCATCATCTGGACGCCCAGCCCGGCTTCGATGTGATCGCGCTCGGCAAGGGCAGCCTGGCCGACCACATCCTGCTGGACAGATTGCTGGTCGAAGACGTCTCCGGCCGGGTGCTGTCCGCACGCGCCGAGACCGACGACCGTGGCACCTACAACGTCGAACAGGTGACGGTGCAGCAGTCGCAGTTTCACCGTGTCGCCGGGCCGGTGCTGGACCTGTATCGCGGCGGCCGCGATGAAAGCACCTTCGGCCCGGTGCTGCAGCTGAGCGACTCGCACTTCACGCAGGTCGGCCGCGCTGCGGATGCGTCGCTGCGCCTGCACGGCGTGCAGCGCGTCGCGCTGCGCAACAACCGCTTCGTCGACAGCGCCGCGATCCTGGCGCAACCCACCACCGGCACGCCCCACCTGATCGCCAGCGGCAACCGGTTCGTCCGCACCCCGGCGTTGCATGCCGGCGCAGCGGAGCCCCTGCTATGACCCGTTCCACCCGCCTGTTGCTGCTGGTCCTGGTCGGCGCCGGCAGCGCCCTGCCCTGTATTGCCGCGCCGCCACCAGCGGCCGAGCCAGCGGCGCAGCCGCAACCGCGCGCCACCGATGCCGCACCGGTGCTGGTGACCGCCCAGCAATGGCGCGCCATGGCCAGCGATGGCGCCAGGCTGCCGGTGTTCGCCCGCGAACAGGCACGCGCACAAGCCAGCGTGCGCGCAGCGATGCGGGCCGGGGTGGACGTGCCGGTGCCCAGGGACCCCGGCGGCGGCGCCAGCCATGAACAGCACAAGCGCAACTACCAGGCCATCCAGGCGGCCGGCGCGCTGTACCGGCTCACCGGCGACCGCGCCTATGCCGACTATGCGCGCGACGTGCTGCTGGCCTACGCACGCCTGTATCCCACGCTGGGCGCACACCCGGCCGGGCGCGGCCAGGTGCCGGGGCGGCTGTTCTGGCAGTCCTTGAACGACTCGGTGTGGCTGGTCTACGCAAGCCAGGGCTACGACGCCATCCGCGACACGCTCAGCGCGCAGGACCGCGCCACCATCGACCGCGACGTGTTCGCGCGCATGGCGCACTTCCTGTGCGACGAAAGCGCCGACAACTTCGACAAGATCCACAACCACGCCACCTGGGCGGTGGCCGCGGTCGGCATGACCGGTTATGTGCTGCGCGATCAGGCGCTGGTGGACAAGGCACTGCGCGGCAGCAAGCGCGATGGCAAGGCCGGCTTCCTGGCGCAGGTGGACCAGTTGTTCTCGCCGGACGGCTACTACGCCGAAGGCCCGTATTACCAACGCTATGCCCTGGCGCCGTTCGTGCTGTTCGCCAATGCGATCGCGCGCAACCAGCCGCAGCAACGCATCTTCCAGCGCCGCGACGGCGTGCTGCTCAAGGCCGTGGACAGCCTGGTGCAGAGCAGCTACGGCGGCTATTTCTTCCCGATCAACGACGCCATCCTCGACAAGGGCCTGGATACCGAGGAACTGGTGGCCGGCATCGGCATCGCCTACGCGCAGACCCACGATGCGCAACTGCTGTCCATCGCACAACGCCAGCGCCGCGTGCTGCTCACCCCCGAAGGCCTGGCCGTGGCCAGCGCGCTCGCGCAGGACCGCGCCCAACCGTTCGCCTTCGGCAGCGTGTTGCTGCGCGATGGCGCACAGGGCGACCAGGGCGCGCTGGCGATCCTGCGCAGCGGCGGCGACGACGGCCAGACGCTGGTGATGAAGAACACCTCGCAAGGCATGGGCCACGGCCATTTCGACAAGTTGAACTGGCTGTTCTACGACAACGGCCAGCGCGTGGTCACCGACTACGGCGCGGCGCGTTTCCTGAACGTGGAAGCCAAGGCCGGCGGCATCTATCTGCCGGAAAACAGCAGCTGGGCCAAGCAGACCATTGCGCACAACACGCTGGTGGTGAACGAGACCAGCCACTTCAACGGCGACTGGAAGGTGGGCGAGCAGCATGCGCCGACGCAGCTGCTGTTCGCCAGCAGTGCCGACACCCGGATCGCCTCGGCGCGCATGCAGCAGGCCTACGACGGGGTCAGCTTCACCCGCACCCAGGCGCTGCTGTCGCACCCGCAGCTGCGCCTGCCGGTGGTGGTCGACCTGCTGCGCGTCAGCGGCAGCGCGCCTGCACGCTACGACCTGCCGCTGCACTTCAACGGGCAGATCATGCAGGTCGGCTTCACCGCAGAGCGCGCACTGACGCAACGCCCGGTGCTGGGCAAGGCCAACGGCTATCAGCATCTGTGGGTGGATGCCTCCAGCGATGCGAGCGCCGACACGCGCAGCCTGAGCTGGCTGCTCGCCGGCCGTTTCTACAGCTACCGCTTCGGCAGCAGCGCACCTGCGCGTGCGTTGCTGGTGGAAAGCGGCGCCAACGATCCGGACTTCAACCTGCGCCGCGAACCGGCGCTGATCCAGCGTGTCGATGGGCAGGCGAACGTCAGCTTCTTCGGCGTGCTGGAACCGCATGGCGAATACAACGGCACCGCCGAATACGTGCACGGCGCCAATAGCCGCATCCGCGCCATCGAGCGCGTGCGCGGCGACGATGCCGAGGTGATCGTGCTCACCCTGGTCGGCGGCCAGCGCATCGCGCTGGCGGTGGCCGACGACGCCGATGCACAACGCAGCCACCAGGTGCAGGCCGCCGGTCAGCACTACCGCTGGCGCGGCGGTTACGCGCGCTTCGATCGCGCTGCAGGTGAAAAATGAGCACCCACTCCACCTCCACCACACCCACGCGCCCGGCGGGCAAACGCTCGGCGGTGCGCTGGCTGATCGTGGCGCTGATCGCGGTGGCCACGGTGATCAACTACATCGACCGCAACGCGCTGGCGGTGATGTGGCCGGCGATCTCGCGCGACATCGGCGCCACCAAGGAAGACTACGCGCTGCTGGTCACCATCTTCATGCTGTTCTATGCCGCCGGGCAGTTCGTGTTCGGACGGCTGTTCGACATCATCGGCACCCGGCTCGGCTTTGCCTTGTCCATCGCGGTGTGGTCGCTCTCCATTGCGCTGCATGCCATCACCCACTCCATCATGGCGTTCTCGGTGGTGCGCGCACTGCTGGGCATCAGCGAAGCCGGCGCCTGGCCGGGCGCGGTCAAGGCCAATGCGGAATGGTTTCCCGCCCGCGAGCGTGCGCTGGCGCAGGGCATCTTCAATGCCGGCGCCTCCATCGGCGCGATCGTCTCGGCGCCGCTGATCGCGCTGCTGTTCCTGTCGTTCGGCTGGAAGGGCACCTTCGTGCTGGTCGGCGTGCTGGGCATGCTGTGGTTGCTGCCGTGGCTGGTGATCTACCGCGCCGGGCCGGACCGGCATCCCTGGGTCGACGCGGCCGAGCGGGCGTTGATCCTGGATGCGCCCGAGGCCGGCAGCGCGCCGCCGCCGGCCTACCTGCCCACGCTGCGCCAGCTGATGTCGCACCGGCAAAGCTGGGGCATCGTGCTGGCGCGGTTCTTCCTGGATCCGATCTGGTGGCTGTTCGTGTCGTGGCTGCCGATCTACCTGGCCGAGACCTTCCACTTCGACATCAAGCAGATCGGTGCGTTCGCCTGGGTGCCGTTCGTCGGCGCGATGCTGGGCAGCCTGTGCGGCGGCTGGTTGTCCGGGCGCCTGATCGCGGCCGGCTGGAGCGTGGACCGCGCGCGCAAATGGACCATCACCCTGGGCGGGGCCATCATGGCGCCAGCGCTGCTGGGCGCCGTGCAGGCGGCCGACCCGCGCATGGCGGTGCTGACGATTGCCGCGGTGCTGTTCGGCTTCCAGATCGCCATCGGCAATATCCAGACCCTGCCCGGCGATCTGTTCGCCGGTAAATCGGTCGGCTCGCTGGCCGGCATCGGCGGCATGGCCGCGGTGGCCGGCACCCTGATCACCACCTGGCTGGTCCCGGTGATGACCGCAACCTCGTACGCACCGATGTTCATCCTGGTCGCCGCGCTGGTGCCGGCCTCGCTGGCCGCGCTGTGGCTGGTCACCGGCCGCATCCACCGACTCGACGCACCGGGCACCTGACCGTGCCCGCTGCCTACTCCGCTTTCCCCACACCAACAGGACATACCCGCATGCATTTCCACGACAAGGTCGCCATCGTCACCGGCGGCGGCCGCGATATCGGCCGCGCCATCTCGCTCAAGCTGGCCGCTGCCGGCGCCAAGGTCTGCATCAACTACGCCAACGACGACGCCAGCGCGCGCGACACGCTGGCACAGCTGCAGGCCGCCGGCGGCCAGGGCATCCTGCACCGCGCCGACGTCACCGATGCCACCGCCGTGGCCGGCCTGCTGACCGCCACGCGCACCGCCTTCGGCCAGCACATCGATGTGCTGATCAACGTGGCCGGCGGCATGCTGGCGCGCAAGCCGCTGGCCGATATCGACGAGGCCTTCTTCCATCAGGTGATGGACCTCAACCTCAAATCGGTCTACCTGACCACCCAGGCGGTGGCACCGCATATGCGCGAAGGCGGCGCGATCGTCAATTTCGCCTCGCTTGCCGGGCGCGATGGCGGCGGGCCGGGCGCGGCCATCTATGCCACCGCCAAGGCGGCGGTGATGACGTTCTCGCGCGCAATGGCCAAGGAACTGGGCCCGCGCGGCATCCGCGTCAACGCACTGTGCTGCGGCATGATCGCCACCCGCTTCCATGACGATTTCACCAAGCCGGAAGTACGCGCCTTCGTCGCCAATGCCACCCCGCTGCGGCGCGAAGGCCGCCCGGAGGAAGCCGCCGATGCGGCGTTGTACCTGGCATCGGATGCGGCCAGCTTCATCAACGGCGCCAACCTGGACGTCAACGGCGGCGTGTTCTTTTCCTGATCGACAAAGGAGTTCTGCGCATGGTCTGGCGATGGATGATGACTGCGACATTGAGTGTCGTGCTGGCAGGCCCGGCCACTGCGCACCCGGCACCCCGCTGGGTGCCGGCCTGGATCGCCTCGGCGACGCCGGACCGGCTCGACGGCGGCGCCGACACGCCGCTGCAATTTGCCGATGAAACGGTGCGCCAGGACATGCGCCTGGGCACTGCGGCGGTGGCCCTGCGCGTGCGCATCAGCAACGAGCTGGGCACCACCCCGCTGACGATCGGTGCGGGCACGGCGCGCCTGCTCGGCGGCGCCGGGGACACGCACCCGCTGCGCTTCGACGGACGCGCCAGCATCACCGTGCCGCCCGGCGGCGTATTGCTCAGCGACCCGGTGCCGCTGCGCGCACCGGCATTGGCCGAGGTGGCGGTGAGCCTGTATTTCCCCACGCCGGCGCGCCCGGCGGTACGCCGCACCGCGCTGCGGGTGGTCAAGGGCCAGGCCGAGGTACCAGACAGCAAGGCGCTGGCGTATCGCCAGAACGTCATCTCCGCCCTCTACGTGCAACCGCCGCATCCCCGCCAGACCGTGGTGGTGGCGCTGGGCGATTCGATCACCGAAGGCGCCACCGCCACGCGCGGCGCCAATGGCGACTGGCCGGCCCTGCTGGCCAGGCGGCTGGAGCAGCGTTGCCCCGGCAGCGTGGTGGTGCTCAACGCCGGCATCAGCGGCAACAAGCTGCTCGACGATGGCCGCAGCCCCAGCGCGCTGGCGCGGCTGGATCGCGACGTGCTGGCGCTGCCCGGTGTGGACCAGGTGATCCTGTTCGAAGGCATCAACGACATCCGCCACAGCGGTCCGCCGGATGCGATTGCCGGCCGCACTGCTGCCGACATGGTGCTGGGCTATCGCCAGATCGTGACCCGGCTGCAGCAACACGGCATCGCCGTGATCGGCGCCACGCTGACCCCGTTCGGCAACTCGGATCGCTACGAGCCGGTGGCGGCGGCCACGCGCCAGACGCTCAACGGGTTCATCCGCGACGGGCAGGCATTCGATGCGGTGATCGACTTCGACGCCGCGTTGCGCGACCCGGCCAGGCCGGAGTGGCTGCCTGCCGCGCTGACCCGCGACTTCCTGCATCCCAACGATGCCGGTTACCAGCGCATGGCCGAATCAGTGGACCTGTCGTTGTTCTGCAAGGCCCGCTGAGGCGGCTTGCCACGGTGACGCGCCTGCGCCAGGCGCGCTGCCACGGCGATACGGCGGCACGGCCGGCATGCACGCTTGCCTGCCTTCAGCCCCGGCGCTTTTTCAGGATGCTGATCTCCCCGGAGGTCTCCAGGATCGCCATGTCGATATCGGCATCGTCGCGGCAATCGGCCTTGCGTTTTGCCACCTCGAAGTCGGCATAGCTGACGTTGTGGCGGACCAGTTCCTTCCAGTAGATCTGCCCGCCACGCGCCAGCAGCGCCGGGGTGCCCTGCACCCAGGTATCGATCCGCCGGCTGCGCGCGGTCGCCATGCCCACCAGCCAGTTCAACACCAGCAAGGTGGCCGCCAGGATCATGCCGCCCAGCAACGAGACGTCTTCGCCGATCAGCGAGTTCTGCACCGCGGTTCCCAGCAGCACGATCAGCAGCACGTCGAATGGCGTGGATTGGCCCAGCGCGCGTTTGCCGGTCAGGCGCGTCAACAGCAGGACCACGCTATAGACCGCAACTGCGCGCAGCACGAACTCCCACCACGGCATGCCCAGGTGCATCATTTCGTAGAAGCGCACGCGTGTTTCCACGTCCAGCATCGTGTGTCCTGACCGGTTTGATCGATGGCGCACGCTAGTGCGCAAACGGTGAAGGGGCCGTGCTGTCGCAGCGTTACCGCGGCCGACAATTCGACAACCCTCGTGCACCGCAGCACGGCTTTTCGCTGGCGATCCGTTAGCGTCTGGCCTGGACATACGGGGATGGCGGGCATGGGGACTGGAATCACACGTCGCGGGTTGCTGCTGGGTGCCGCGTCGGCAGCGTTGTCGGCACAGCTGCCGGTAGGGTTTGCGTTGCCGCGGCGTGCGGCCGCGGCGCCGGCCTTTATCGATGCGCTGATCGCGCGCATGAGCGTGGAGGAAAAGGCCGGCCAGCTGACGCTGTCCGGTTCGGCGCAGCAGACCGATGCGGCGGCGGCGGCCAATCCGGTCAACACCGTGCCCACCGCCGAGGGCCAGCTTGCCGCCGCGCGTGCCGGGCGGGTGGGCGGCATCTTCAATGGCTCCAATGTGCTGTGGCACCGGCAACTGCAGCAGGCCGCGCTGCAGAGCCGGCTGAAGATTCCGCTGCTGTTCGCCGCCGATGTGATCCACGGGTTCACCACGGTGTTTCCGGTGCCGCTGGCCGAGGCCGCCAGCTTCGAGCCGGCGCTGGCGCAACGCACCGCGCGCGCCGCCGCACTGGAAGCCAGCGCAGTCGGCATCGCCTGGACGTTCGCACCGATGGTGGATATCGCACGCGATGCGCGCTGGGGGCGCGGCGTGGAAGGCAGTGGCGAAGACGTGCTGCTTGGCCGGCGGTTTGCGCAGGCGCGCGTGCGCGGCTTCCAGGGCGAAGGACTGGATCATGCCGATGCACTGGCGGCCTGCCCCAAGCATTTTGCCGCCTACGGCGCCGCCGAAGCGGGCCTGGACTACAACACCGTCGACATCTCCGAGCGCAGCCTGCGCGAGGTCTATTTCCCGCCGTTCCAGGCCGCGTTCGATGCCGGCGCAGTGACCACGATGGCAGCGTTCAACGAGATCGCCGGCATCCCTGCCACGGCCAATCGCTGGCTGCTGAGCGAGGTGCTGCGCGGCGAGTGGGACTACCGCGGCCTGGTGGTGTCCGACTACACCGGCGATCTGGAGCTGATCGGGCACGGGGTCGCCAGCGATGCGCGCGAGGCAGCCAAGCTGGCGTTCCTGGCCGGTGTGGACATCAGCATGCAGAGCGGGCTGTACCTGCAGCATCTGCCGGCGCTGGTGGCCGCCGGCGAGGTGACCATGGCGCAACTGGACGCCTCGGTACGCCGCGTGCTGCAGTTCAAGGCCGCGCTTGGATTGTTCGACGATCCGTTCCTGCGCATCGTGCCGGCACGCGCACAGGCACGGCAGCGGCGCCCCGAAACACTGGCGCTGGCACGCGAGGCGGCACGCAAATCCATCGTGCTGCTCAAGAACGATGGCGAGCTGCTGCCGCTCAAGACGCAAGGGCAACGCATCGCGCTGATCGGGCCGATGGCACGCAACTGGACCGACAGCGCCGGCCCATGGAGCCTGTTCGGCGGCGACGACAGCGGCAACGACCTGGCCACCGCACTGCACGCGCGGCTGCGCGACCCGGGCAGCCTGCAGGTGGTGCAAGGCTGCGACTTCGAACATGGCCTGCCCGGCGGCGTGCAGGCAGCCGTCACCGCAGCGGCATCCGCGGATGTGGCGGTGCTGGCGATCGGCGAGCCGATGCGCTACTCCGGCGAAGCGCAGTCGCGCAGCGAGATCGTCATTCCCTCCGGGCAGCAAGCGCTGCTGGCGGCGGTGGCGGCCACCGGCACGCCGGTGGTGGTGGTGCTCAGCAACGGCCGTGCGCTGGTGATCGATGGCCCGGTACTCAAGGCACCGGCGATCCTGGTCGGCTGGTTCCTGGGCTCGGCATCGGGCGCCGCGCTGGCGGATATCCTGTTTGGCGCGCACGGTCCGTCCGGGCGCTTGCCGGTGAGTTTTCCGCACGCGTCCGGGCAGCTGCCCTACAGCTATGCCCACAAGCCCAGCGGCCGTGCCGACCCGCGCCCGGATGCCTTGCAGCCGTTCAAGACCCGCTACCGCACCGCGCCCAATGCCGCGTTGTTTCCGTTCGGGCATGGCCTGACCTATGGCCGCATCGAATACGGCGAGCTGCGCCTGAGCGATGCACGGCTGGCGGCGACCGGCAGCCTGCGCATCAGCGCGCGCATCCACAACCGCGGCACCCGCGATGCCGAGGAAGTGGCGCAGCTCTACATCCGCGACCGCAGCGCCAGCGTCACCCGCCCGGTGCGCGAACTGAAGGACTTCCGCAAGCTGGCGGTGCCGGCAGGCGGCAGCGTCGCGGTGGAGTTCGTGCTGCGCCGTGAGGACCTGCTGTTTATCGGCCAGGCATTGCAGCCGACGGTAGAGCCTGGCGTATTCGATCTCTGGGTGGCGCCCTCGTCGGAGGCTGAGGGCGTGTCTACGAGTTTTGAATTGATGGGCTGAGCGCCAGCCGCAATCGGAATGGCTCAGCTCAGGGGATGGATACGGGGCGTGTCTCGCTCACGCAGAGGGCATCGTGCCCTGGTTGGCTCGGGAACACATCCCCATTGCGCTGACGCTCACGCTCTCGGTCGCCTTGAGAGGGGGCTAGGTCTTTAGAGATTGGACGGTGCGTGTGCCTCGGTTTACAGCGGACGATCTGCGGGTTTGCTGCGGGGTCCTTGCCCGCCCACCATCGCAGGACACGCCGCAAGTACGTCCTTGTAGGCTCTTACGCGGCATCCATGCCGCGTAAGGTCCCGCGATGGTGGGTGGGCAAGGACCCGTCGGGATGGTTGGTGTGCATGGTCAGGAGCAGTGATGCCGTGCCCTGCGATGTGATGAGACGCAGTGCGATCTGATCGGCGTTCTTCGACGCGAGCAACTCGCTGCCATGCCGACATCGATTCACTCGTCATCGAAGGCACGTCTAGCCAACATGCTGACGCCATCGCTACAACCTTCGAAAGCTTTGTTAGCCGATCGTATTTCCGCGCAATACCTCTGCCAGGAACGGCGCGGTGCGGCTGCCGCGCTGCCGCGCAACCGCCTCCGGCGCACCGGCCACCACGACGGCGCCACCCGCACCGCCCGCGCCCGGCCCCATGTCCAGCACCCAATCGCTGCTGGCGGCCACGCGCATGTCGTGTTCGACCACGATCACCGTATTGCCGGCCTCCACCAGGCCTTGCAGCTGCCGCATCAAGGTATCCACGTCGGCCGGATGCAGGCCGGTGGTCGGCTCGTCCAGCACGTACACGGTGTCGCGTCGCTGCGCGCGTTGCAGTTCGGTCGCCAGCTTGATGCGCTGCGCCTCGCCACCGGACAGTTCGGTGGCCGGCTGGCCAAGCCGCAGATAGCCCAGCCCCACTTCGCGCAACACCTGCAGCGGGCGCAACACGCTGGCATCGTCGGCAAAGAATGTGGCGGCCTGGTCCACCGTCATCTCCAGCACCTGCGCAATGGTGTGGCCACGCAGCGCGATCTCCAGGGTCTTGGCGTTGTAGCGCGCGCCGTGGCAGGTGGGGCATGGCGCGTAGACGCTGGGCATGAACAGCAATTCCACGTGCACCGAGCCCTCGCCCTCGCAGGTGGCGCAGCGGCCCTTGGCGACATTGAACGAAAACTGCCCCGGGTCGTAACGGCGGCGGCGCGCGGCCGGTGTGGCCGCAAACAACTTGCGCACCGGGTCGAACAGGCCGGTGTAGGTGGCCAGATTGGAGCGTGGCGTGCGGCCGATCGGCTTTTGATCCACACGCACCAGACGCCGCACCTGGTCGAGCCCGCCAACGATCGCGCCACCCAGCGGCACCTGCGTGCCGCGCTCCAGCGGATCCAGCGCTTCGTCGTCCTCTGCCTGCGCCTGTCCAAGATGGGCGCCGAGCAATTCCACCAACGCCTGGCTCACCAGCGACGACTTGCCCGAGCCGGACACACCGGTCACGGTGGTGAACACGCCCAGCGGCAGGTCCACATCCAGCTCGCGCACATTGTTGCGGGTGATGCCGCGCAACTGCAGCCAACCGGTGGCCGCACGCGCATGGCTGTGCACCTGCGGCGGGGTGCCGAACAGGTAACGCCGCGTGGACGAGGCCTCCACCTGCTCCAGTCCCGCGGGCGGGCCGCTGTACAGCACTTGCCCGCCGTGCACGCCGGCAGCCGGGCCGACGTCGACGATCCAGTCGGCGTGGCGGATCACATCCACCTCGTGTTCGACCACGAATACCGAATTGCCGGCGGCCTTGAGCTGATCCAGCGCGCCCAGCAAGGCCTGCGCATCGGCCGGGTGCAGGCCCGCCGATGGCTCGTCCATCACATACACCACGCCGAACAACTGCGAACGGATCTGCGTGGCCAACCGCAGCCGTTGCAGCTCGCCAGGCGACAGCGTCGGCGTGCTGCGCTCCAGGCTGAGATAACCCAGGCCCAGCGCCTGCACCACCTCGATCCGCGCGCGCAGGTCGGCGGCGATGCGTTGCGCGGCAATCGCCTGCTCGGGATGCGTGTCGGCCTGCTTGCGCTTGTCGTTGCGCTTGCCGCCGGCACCTTCCGCAGCCGGGCGCAGCAGGTCGGCCACCTCGTCCAGCGGCCGCCGCGACAGCTCGCCGATATCCAGGCCGGCGAAGGTCACCGACAGCGCCTCACGCCGCAGCCGCTTGCCGTCGCACTGCGGGCACTGCGTGCTGATCAGGTACTGCGCCACGCGCTTTTTCATCTGCGCGCTCTGCGTGGTGGCAAAGGTGTGCAGCACATAGCGCCGCGCACTGGTGAAGGTGCCCATGTAGCTGGGCTCTTCCTTGCGGCGCAGCGCGCGCCTGGCCTCGTCCAGGCTGTAGCCGGCGTACACCGGCACCACCGGTTGCTCGTCGGTGTAGAGGATCCAGTCGCGGGTCTTCTTCGGCAGCTTGTGCCACGGCAGGTCGACGTCGTGGCCCAGCGTGGTGAGGATGTCGCGCTGGTTCTGGCCATGCCAGGCACCGGGCCAGGCGGCAACCGCGCGATCGCGGATGCTCAGCGTGGGATCCAGCACCATGGTCGCTTCGGTCGCATCGTAGATGCGCCCCAGGCCGTGGCAGGTCGGGCAGGCACCGGCGGGGGTATTGGGCGAAAAGCCGTCGGCATAGATGATCTCCTGCCCCGGCGGATAGCTGCCCGCACGCGAATACAGCATGCGCAGGGAGTTGGAGATGGTGGTGACGCTGCCCACCGACGAGCGCGCACTCGGCGCGCCGCGCGCCTGCTGCAAGGCCACCGCCGGCGGCAGGCCTTCGATGGAATCCACTTCCGGCACGCCGACCTGGTCGATCAGGCGCCGCGCATACGGCGAGATCGAATCCAGGTAACGCCGCTGCGCTTCGGCAAACACGGTACCGAACGCCAGCGACGACTTGCCCGAGCCGGACACCCCGGTGAACACCACCAGCGCATCGCGCGGGATGTCCACGTCCACGTTCTTGAGGTTGTGCTCGCGCGCACCGCGCACGCGCACCAGGCCGGAGGATGACGAGATTGCGTTGGACATGACCACCAGACCGACATTCGACAACGCACTAGCCTAGCGCGGGACGCATGCAGCCGATGTCAGGGGCAACGGCCAATGCTGCGGCGCCTGACGCTGATCGCCTTGACATGCGTCAATCGAGGGCCCTGCAGCAAACGCGCAGCGCCGAGGGCGCGGTGCCCCGCCGGTTGCGGGACACGCCGTGAACCCGTCCCTGGGGCTCGGTGGCGGCATCCATGCCGCCACACGGTCCCGCAACCTGCAAGGAGGAAGGGCACCGCACCAGGAAGTTAGTCAGCTATTTTATTGAAAGCGTTTCGCTCGGCTTGCGCAGGGAACTGGTCGGACGCACCTGATTCGAACAACGCACGCCACGCCCTGCTTGTAACTGCGCATACCGACCATCTCGACTGGTCCTTGCCCGCTCACCGTCGCGGGACCTTGAGCGGCATGGATGCCGCGCCGGAGCCTACATGGACGTACTTGCGGCGTGTCCCGCGATGGTGGGCGGGCAAGGGCCCTGCAGCCAGGCCGCAGCCCTATCACCCAACAACCACGCATTCATTCAAGCTACCTACGCGGCATGGATCCCGCGTAAGCGCCTACAGAGACGTGTTCCGCAATAGCTGGCGGGCAAGGGCCCTGCTGCCAGGTCGCAGATCAGCTGCGTAAAACGCGATCAGCCCAGCGCGTGCGCCGGCACCGGCACCGGCTGCTCGCCGGTCTCGGCCAAGGCCTGCATGCGTGTCACCACGCCAGTGAACAACCGCGCGGTGGCGGCATCGCGCGTGCGGAAGATCGCTTCCAGCTCGCCGTAATACCACAGCGTGCCGGCGCGCCCGGCGGTGAACACGTTGAAGATGTCCTGGCCCACGGCCGGGTTTTCCAGGTCCTGCACGATGGTGCGCGCGTTATAGAGCTTGTCGCAGCCGGACACCAGCAAGGCGCGCTCGGGCGTGTTGCGCAGGTGGTCCAGATAGGCCAGCTTGCGTTCGCGCCAGTCGCGTTTGCGCGCGCTGTCGGTGTTGTCCACCTCGGCCTTGTCTTCGGCGGTGGCATCGGTACATGCCATCACGATGTCGGCCACCGCGTCGCCGAACTGCGCGCGGATCGAGGCCTCATGGCCGCCGCCGCAATCTTCCACCACATCGTGCAGCAGCCCGGCAATGGCCTGTTCTTCGTCGCCGCCGCATTCCAGCACCAGCGTGGACACCCCCAGCAAGTGGCTCAGATACGGAATCTGCGTGCCCTTGCGGACCTGCCCGGCATGGGCGATGCGCGCGTAATCCACGGCCAGGGCGTAACGTTCGGTGAGAGCGGTCATGGGGCGTCCGATGCGAGCGAGGAGGCATTATCGCCGAGCGCGGTGACGCGCCGGGTGAGGATCGCGCGAGGATGCGTGTGCAGACTCAATGACGCGGCGTTGCGGCCGATACCGCTACGCTCACCCCACGCCGCACGATTGCCCAGCCATGCCCACGCTTCCCGTTTGCAACGCCTGCCGCGACGGCCAGGACTTTCCCACCGCCATCACCATGGCGTTCCAGCCGATCGTGGACGTGTCCACCCGCAGCATCTACGCCGGCGAAGCGCTGGTGCGCGGGGTCAATGGCGAATCGGCCGGCAGCATCCTGGCCGCCGTGGATGAGCGCAACCGCTACGCCTTCGACCAGGCGTGCCGCATCAAGGCGATTGAATGTGCCGCGCAGATCCCGCTGCCGGCCTTGCTGTCGATCAACTTCATGCCCAATGCGGTCTACAACCCCGAACACTGCCTGCGCGCCACGCTCTCGGCCACCGCGCAGTACGGCTGGCCGCTGGACGCCATCATCTTCGAGGTCAGCGAACAGGAACACCTGGCCGAACCGGCGCATCTGCTCGACATCATGCGCACGTATCAGGCACGCGGCCTGAAGACCGCCATCGACGACTTCGGCGCCGGCTATTCCGGCCTCGGCCTGCTGGCCGACTTCCAGCCGGACCTGCTCAAGCTGGACATCGCCCTGGTGCGCGGCATCGACGCCGACCGCAGCCGCCAGGCCATCGTCCGCCACACCACCCGCATGTGCGAAGAACTCGGGATCGCCGTCATCGCCGAAGGCATCGAACACCCGGACGAATGCCGCGCCCTGCGCGACATGGGCATCCACCTGCAGCAAGGCTACCTGTTCGCCCGCCCGCAGATCGGCGAACTGCCACAGGTGCATTGGCCGGAATAGGCATCAGGCGCGCCACCACGCCAGCGTGTAGCTCCGCTACGGCCCCGGCAGCTGCCGGCGCACGCAGTGTGACGATGTGTCGGGCCAGCGACCTCAGATCGCGCGTACCGAGTGGTAACAGCCGGATGGCCAAGGAATGGAGGAATCGAGCCGCCAAAAGCACTCGCTCTTCCAATTCCCGATTCCCGATTCCCCAATCCCGACTCCCGCTTCCCTATTCCCCAGCGCTGGCCAGCTCGGAAGCCGGCACCGGGTTGGCCTGATGTGCCAGGTACTGATGGATCTGCGCCACCACCGCCGCGCCTTCGCCCACGGCCGCGGCCACCCGCTTGACCGAGCCGGCCCGCACATCGCCGATGGCGAACACGCCGGGGCGGTTGGTTTCCAGCGGCAGGCAGGCCGGCACGCCATCGCCGCGCGCGTTGCCGGTGACGACGAAACCGCGCTTGTCCATCTCGACGCATTGCTGCAGCCAACCGGTGTTGGGGTCGGCGCCGACGAACAGGAACAGATGCCGCAACTCCACCCGCGTGGTCTGCCCGTCGGCGCGCGTGCGCAACACCGCCGCCTGCAGACCACGCTCCGGATCGCCCTCCAGCGCGGACACTTCGGTGCCGGCATGCAGCTGCACGTTCGGCAGCACGGCGATGCGGTCGATCAGATATTGCGACATCGACGATTCCAGCCCTTCACCGCGAATGATCAGGTGCAGTTCCTTCACCCGCGGTGCCAGGAACGCCACCGCCTGGCCGGCGGAATTGCCGCCGCCCACCAGCGCCACCACCCCGCCCTCGCACAGCCGCGCTTCCACCGGCGAGGCCCAGTACGACACGCCATGGCCTTCGAAACGCTCCAGCCCGTCGATCTCCGGACGCCGGTAACGCGCGCCCGAGGCGATCACCACGGTGCTGGCCAGCAGCTGCTTGCCGTCGGCCAGATCCAGCTTGAGCGCGCCGTCGTCGCGCCCGCATTCCAGCGTGCCGGCCTCGATCGGAATCGCCAGCTCGGCGCCGAATTTCAATGCCTGGTTGTAGGCCCGCCCGGCCAGCGCCTGGCCGGAAATACCAGTCGGAAAGCCCAGGTAGTTCTCGATCCGTGCCGAGGCGCCGGCCTGGCCGCCGATGGCGCGCTGGTCCAGCACCAGCACCGACAGGCCTTCGGACGCGGCGTACACCGCCGTCGCCAGGCCAGCCGGGCCGGCACCGACAATCGCCACGTCGTAGCGCTTGTCCGGGTCGATATCCGGGGTCATGCCCAGGCAATGCGCCGCTTCGGCATCGCTGGGCTGGCGCAGCACCCGCCCGCTGGGGCACACCATCACCGGCAATTCCTGCTCCTGGATGCCGAAGCGCTGCACCAGCGCGCGGCCTTCCTCGTCGGAGGCATCGATCACCGTGTTCGGGTACCCGTTGCGGGTCAGAAAGCCCTGCAACCGGGTCAGGTGCGGATCGTCCGGCTCGCCGATCAGCACCGAGCCCGAGGCATCGCCTTCGATCAGGCCGACCCGGCGCAGGATCAACGCACGCATCACCACCTCGCCGACTTCGGCCGAGCTGATCATCAGCGCGCGCAGATGCGCGGTGTCGAACGGCAGCGCCAGGCAGCCCTGCGGCCCGGCACGTCCGCCGGCCAGCGACGCGCGCCCGGCGAGTTGACTCACCTCACCGGTGAACTGCCCGGGCGTGTGCGAGGTGACCGGCTTTTCGTTGCCCAGCCCGTCGCGCCGGACCACTTCGATGGCGCCTTCCAGCACCACCCACACCGGCGCGTGCGCATCGCCCACGTCGAAGACGATCTCGCCGGCAGCAAAACGCTGCGCCGGCCCGCTGGCAAAACGCCGCGTGATCGCCAATTGGCCCGAGTCCAGCTCGGGAAACATCTGATGGTGGCGGGTATCGGCCAGGGACATGGAGGGGCGACGCTGAGGGGGGAGTACATGCAAGCATGGCCAGCCGTGAGGGCGATGGCAATCACCCGAATGGGCCATGCCGGGCGCGACAGAGCGCAGGCACGAGCAGCACCGGCGCACGCACCAGTGCGGCGTTTGCGCAGGCAAAACACGTCGCGCGGCTGCCAGCGGTACCGCACGCTCACCAGCCGTAATCGGCACAATCAGCCGCAAACGTACGCGTAGAAGGTTGCCGACGTAGCTGCTGCGCTGGCGGCCAAGCGAACACGGCACTGGGCCCGCAGCTGGTACGCGGCACTCGTGTGATCCCGTCGCTCCTGTTGCCCGGGAGACTCCGGGTTGCTCCGTACCGTGCCGACGAAGCCACACCACGCCTTGTCAGCCACGCTACGCTTGTACCGGCTCCCAGTGCGGCCCGTGCTGCCCGGCCGCCATGCGCTCGGCCGGGCGCACGCGAAACACCACGCTGATGCGCTCACCCACCGCACGTGCGGTCTTGGCAATGCCGTGCTCGTGGCTCAGTTGCGAGGCATGGCTCATCGCCAGCAGGCTGCCCGGCGCCAGTTCCACAGCGATCGCACGCGTGTTGCCGTCCTTTGCACGCAGCTGCATCCGCCGCGTGGCGCCCAGCGACACCAATGCAATCGGATACGGCGCCTGCAGTGTCTGCAGCTTGTCGTGATGCATGGCCACGCTGTCGCGGCCGTCGCGATACAGATTCAGGCCCACGGCGTTGTACGGGGCAGGCAACACGGCCTGCACCGCAGCGAGCAGCGCCTGCAGCGGCAGCCCGGGTGGCAGCGGCGCATCCAGCCGATACGAGGCCAGCAGGCGCGGCACCTCCACCACACGGTCATACATCTCGCGGCGCTGGCTGCGCCAGTCGGTCGCCTGGCGCAACGCGGCAAAGCACTGCTGCGCCACGGCAGGCGCCAGCAGCTGCGGCCAATAGCGCACGCCGCCTTGCGCATCGTGCAGCAGCTGCACCGGCGCGGTGGGAGCATCGAACAGATCCATCAGGATCATATGCGGGCGGTTTGCGCGATTTCAGCGGCCGGGCGTTGCGCTTGCCTGCGACCGAAGCAGTGCAGGTGCACGCTGTCTCGCATCTGCTGCAAGGCCTTGCTGCGTGCATCAGGGCAACCGACCTGCGCACCCGCAGCCTCCTGCGCGCAAGGCTGGCAACCCATGGCGGCCACGCGCGTCCAGCGCCCACCGCGGCCCACGCATGCATTAGCGAGCTCAACGATGCAGGCGTGGATGCCATGCGATCAGGCCCGACAGCTGTGCTACGGTCCGGCGCTGCATCCGCCTGGAACCGTTCGCATGCAGCATCGCTCAATCGCCTTCTCTCCGCTGCGTTGGCTGGCGTTGCTTGCCGCCTGCGTCAGCTTCGCCGGCAGCGCGGCGCCACGCGCGGACGACGCGGGCTTCAGCGCGGTGGACCCGTTCATCGGCACCGGTGGCGAAGGCCACACCTATCCCGGCGCCACGGTGCCGTTCGGCATGGTGCAGCTGAGCCCGGACACGCAGATCAAGCCGCGCAAGGAGGCCTATGGCTGGGCCGCCGGTTACCGTCATGGCGACAGCACGATTGTCGGCTTCTCGCACACGCACTTTTCCGGCTCCGGGCATTCGGACCTGGGCGATGTCCTGCTGATGCCGCAAACCGGCCAGGTCAAGCTCGAACGCGGCGATGTCGCCACACCGGGCAGCGGCTACACCGCGCAGTTCGACCACGCCAGCGAGCAGGCGCAGCCCGGCTACTACGCGGTGACCTTGAAGGACCGCAACGTCCGCGCCGAACTCACCGCCAGTGCGCGCGTGGGTGTGCATCGCTATCAGTTCCCCAAGGGCGTACCGGCGCATGTGCTGGTGGACCTGCGCACCAGCCTGTACGACTACCCCGGCAAGGTGCAGTGGTCGCGGCTGCGCGTACGCAGCGACGGCACCGTCACCGGCTTTCGTGAAACCCGTGGCTGGGCGCCCGGCCGCCAGTTGTACTTCGCCATGCGCTTTTCGCGCCCGCTCACCGCCACGCAGTTGCACGACACCGAGCAGGACATCCCGTACAAGGGCTTTCCGCCGCCGGGCGAGAAGAATCCCGCCCAGCGCGCACAGATCGAAGGCCGGCAACTGGTCGGCGTGTTTGATGTTGCCAACGATGGCATGCCGCTGGTGGTCAAGGTCGCGCTGTCGCCGGTCAGCGAAGCCGGTGCCATTGCCAATCTCGATGCGGAGGTGCCCGGCTTCGATTTCGACCGCGTGCGCGCCGAGGCACGCGCGCAATGGACGCAGGCGCTGTCAGCAATCGACGCGCAAGGCACGCCGCAACAACGCACCCAGCTCTACACCGCGCTGTACCACACCCTGCTCGGCCCCACGCTGTTCATGGACAGCGATGGCCAGTACCGCGGGCCGGACAACGCCGTGCATCAGGCGCGTGGCTGGACCAACTACTCCACCTTCTCGCTGTGGGACACCTACCGCGCCCTGCATCCGCTGCTCACCCTGGTGCAGCCGCCGCAACGCAGCAGCGACATGGTCAATTCATTGCTCGCCTCACGCCGCGAGAGCGCCTACGGCATCCTGCCGGTCTGGGCGTTCCACGGCCTGGAAACCTGGTGCATGATCGGCTACCACGCCGTGCCGGTGATCGCCGACGCCTACATGAAGGGCATCGGCGGCTTCGATGCCAACGAAGCATTGGACGCCATGGTCGCCAGCGCCAACTACGGCCCTTACGACGGCATCGCGCAGTACCGCGAACTGGGCTACGTGCCCATCGATGAAGAAGGCGAAGCCGCGTCCAAGACGCTGGAATACGCCTTCGACGACTGGACCATCGCGCGCATGGCCGACAAGCTCGGCAAGCCCGCCATCGCCGCGGAATTCAGCAAGCGCGCCGGCAACTGGAAGCACGCCTTCGACCCGGCCACCGGCTACATGCGCGCGCGCACCCGTGCCGGCGACTTCCGTGCGCCGTTCGACCCCTCGGCCAGCGGCTACGGCAGCGACTACACCGAAGGCAATGCCTGGCAGTACTCCTGGTATGTGCCGCAGGACGTCGCAGGACTTGCAGCCGCACATGGCGGCGACGACCAACTGCTCGCGCGCCTGGATGCGGTGTTCGATGCCAAGGTCGACCCCAAGGTGTTCGAACACATGGAAGACATCACCGGCCTGATCGGTTGGTACGCACACGGCAACGAACCCAGCCACCATGTCGCCTATCTGTACGCCTACGCAGGCCAGCCCTGGCGCACCCAGGCGCGGCTGACCCAGATCATGGACACCCAGTACCACGCCGGCCCCGAGGGCCTGGCCGGCAACGACGATCTCGGCCAGATGTCGGCGTGGTACGTATTCACCACGCTGGGCTTTTATCCGGTGGCACCGGGCAGCAACCAGTACATCATCGGCCGCCCGTTTCTGCCGCGCGCCACGCTCCACCTGCCCAATGGCAAGCGCTTCAGCGTGATCGCCGATGGCCTGAGCAAGGCGCGCAGCTACATCGGCAGCGCCACCCTCAACGGCCAGGCATTGAATCGCGCCTACCTCACCCACGAGGAAATCCAGGCCGGTGGCGAGTTGCGCTTCCGCATGCAGGCCACGCCGAACACGCAATGGGCCACCGATCCGGCGCAGCGGCCGTATTCGATGTCGACGCAGACGCGCTGAGTCAGTAGTGGATGCCCATGCGTAGCCCGCAGGCGTCGCGCTCCACCACCGCCGGCAGGCTGCCGGCGGTGCCCGCGGCAATGCGCTGCGCACTCCAGCAGGCCACCAGGGCATCCAGCACATCGTCCGGCTTGGCCAGCGCACGTGGCACACGCTCCAGTAACGCAGCCACCGGCCTGGCGCCGTAGCACTGGCCCAGCAAGGCGGCGCGCTGCTGATGGCCCGCACGGCTCTTCTTGCCCGCCGCCAGGCCCTGCCCGCCGGCGAGCACGGCGAACGAGACTTCCGGGTGCACCTCGAACACGCGCTCCGCCCATGCCGGGTCGGCGCGCACCGCATCGTCCCAGGCGCGAATCTTCGACAGCAGCGCAAACGACTGCACGCCAAAGCCGCGCTGGCCCTCGTGGTCCAGCGCCTGATGCAACGCAGAGGCTTCCGCCTGCGTACGCGCATGCAACATGCCCCGCAGTGGCGCGGAAAAGATGCTGCATGCGCGGCGCCCACCGACAAAGCGCCG
The DNA here is from genome assembly GCF_003993515.1 of Xanthomonas sp. BRIP62415. NCBI lineage: Bacteria > Pseudomonadati > Pseudomonadota > Gammaproteobacteria > Lysobacterales > Lysobacteraceae > Xanthomonas > Xanthomonas sp. BRIP62415. The sequence goes on along the minus strand of NZ_QEZH01000029.1, from coordinate 295,104 downwards.
CGCCTGCGCATCCGCAACGCGGGGCGCGTGCTCGCTCAAGCCGATCGGAATGTCCACGCCCAGCACAGCGACGCCGCCCAATGCGCTCGCCAGCGCGGCAACACTGGGGTAGCCGGCGAACTGCAAGCCATCGCCGGCTTCCCACACCGCCAGCCAGCCGCTGCCGGCGCCATCGATCCCTACACACTGCATTGCTGTCCTCCCGGTCTGCCGTGCGTGCACGGCGCTACGGCATCGCCCGCACGCTAGCTGCGTGACGCGTTCACATCATGCACAACATTCGTTCACCCGCACGCATCGCCATGGTTTCCAGACTGCTCCGCATCGGCCGCAGCACGCTGCGGCCTTGTCGTCCCCCAATGCAGGAGCCAGTGCATGTCCAGCACCAAGAACCAGTACGAAATGCAGAACCCGCTCACCCAGTTTCCGCAGCCCAAGTTCCCTGAGCAGACCCAAGAAGCGCCAGGCACCATCCATGCATTGCAGCCCAAGGCCGACCATGGCGAGCAGAGCTACCAGGGCTTCGGCCGCCTGAAGGGCCGCAAGGCGCTGATCACCGGCGCCGACTCCGGCATCGGCCGCGCCACCGCGATTGCCTACGCACGCGAAGGCGCCGACATCGTGCTGAATTACCTGCCGGAAGAAGAGCAGGACGCCGCGGAAGTGGTGAAGTTGATCCAGGCCGAAGGCCGCAAGGCCATCAGCATCCCCGGCGACCTGAAGGACGAAGCGTTCTGCAACGAACTGGTGGCACGCGCGGTCAAGGAACTTGGCGGGCTGGACCTGCTGGTCAACATCGCCGGCAAGCAGACTGCGATGAAGGACATCGCCGACATCACCACCGAGCAGTTCGACGCCACCTACAAGACCAACGTGTACGCGATGTTCTGGCTGTGCAAGGCAGCCATCCCGCATCTGCCGCCGGGTGCATCCATCATCAACACCGGCTCGATCCAGTCCTACCAGCCCTCACCGACGCTGCTGGACTATGCCTCCACCAAGGCCGCCATCGTCAACTTCACCAAGGGCCTGGCCCAGCAGGTCGCCGACAAGGGCATCCGCGTCAACGCGGTCGCACCCGGCCCGGTGTGGACCCCGCTGCAGCCCAGCGGCGGCCAGCCGCCGGAAAAGATTCCCGAGTTCGGCTCGGAAACCCCGCTCAAGCGTGCCGGCCAGCCGGTGGAGATGGCGCCGCTGTATGTGATCCTGGCCTCGCAGGAGTCCAGCTACGTCACCGGCGAAGTGTTCGGCGCCACCGGCGGCTTGTTGCTGTCCTGAGCAGCCCAGAGAACGCGTTCCAGCCCAGCGCCACCAGGGCCCCGCCGATCGCTGCGTGCGCAGCGATCGGCATTTCTTCGGTGGCATTTCTTCGGTGGCATTTCTTCGGCGGCGTTTCTTCGGTGGCGTCTTCGGTGGCGTTTCTTCGGCGGGTTTCTTTGACGGCGTCTCTTCGGTGGCGTTCTTGGTACCGGCAACGGTATCGACGGGTGACGCATCAGTGGGACGTACACGCACGGTGGTCCGACCGGCGACGCAACGCTGGCTACGAGCATCCGTAAGCTCCCCCCTTCTCCCCCCGGGAGAAGGTGCCCGAAGGGCGGATGAGGGTACGCAATCTCTACTAAAACTCCGCCCACGGTCCGCGCTTACTGCATCACCACAGTCTGGATCGCATGCGCCGGGATCTCCAACTCACTGGACGCCGCGCCCACATACAGGTTGTAACGGATCGCCACGTCGCTGGCATTCATCACCACCGTGGCGAGGCTGCCATCGGTATTGAGAAACGACGTCGTTGCCAGATTGCTGCGGCTGCTGGACGCACTCACCCGCCGCGCGCCGGGGCGGATGAACTTGGAAAAGTGGCCGATATACCAATAGCTCGGCGTGTAGATCACCTCGCCGGTGCGCGTATCGGCATGCACCGGCGCAAAGCAGTAGTTGCCCACATGGTTCGGCCCGCCATGTTCGTCGAGCAGGATGTTCCAGTCCGTCCAGCCCACCGCGCCGTGATTGAGATCGTTGATGATGGCGGTGCCATAGCGCTCGCCATTGGGCCAGTACTGCAACTTTGCCGGGTCGAACTTTTCCACCGCCGCTTCGGTCAGCAACAGCGGCTTGTCCGGGTACGCCTGCGCCACCGCCGCCACGTTCTCCACCATCGGCGCGAACCCGGCCCAGGTCTCGTACCAGTGGAAGCCCATGCCCCACGCGTACTTCGCCGCTTCCGGATCGTCGAAGATCACATGCGCGCGGTGCAGCATCATGTCGCGGTTGTGGTCCCACACGATGATCTTGCGGTCGCCATAGCCCGCCTGCTCCATCGTCGGACCAAGATGATTTTTCAGAAAGTCGCGCTCTTCCTCGGCGGAAAACACCATCGACTCCCAGGTCTGTACCGCCATCGGCTCGTTCTGCAGGCTGATGCCCCAGATCGGGATACCGGCCTTTTCGTAGGCCGCAATGAAGCGCGTGTAGTAGGTGGCCCAGGCCTGCGCATACGCGGGCAACAACTTGCCGCCCTTGACCATGCTGTGGCTGTCTTTCATGAAGGCCGGCGCGCTCCACGGGCTGGCAAATGTCGTCAACGTGCCGCCGGCCGCCGCGATGGCCTGGCGCAGCATCGGAATGCGATAACGCTCATCGTGCCTGACCGAAAAGCTCTTCAGCGCCGCATCGCCGTCCTTGATGTAGGTATAGCTGCCGCTGCTGAAGTCCGAGCTGTGGATGGTGGTGCGCGCCAGCGTATAGCCGATGCCCTTTTGCGGGTCGTAGTAGGCAGTGAGCAAGGCGCGCTGCGCAGGCTTGGGCAGCCTGGCGAAGGTCTCGGCACTGGCATCGGTGATCGCCCCGCCAATGCCCAGCACCTCCTGGAAGCGGCGCTGCGGATTGACGAAGATGGAGTTCTCCTTCTCGGTCAACGCATGCCCGGCCCTGGGTGCCTCGGCGGTGCTGGCGCGCATCTGCTGCGCTGCGCCTTGGGCAGAGGTGTAGACGCGTAGTGCGCCGGCGGGTGCTGCTGGCGGAACAGCAGCATCCGCAACCGCAGCGTCTACCGCCGTCGATGCGGGCGTGGACGCAGACGGTGCCGTCGATGCCGGCATCGGAGTCGGCGTTGCTGCTGTTGCAGCTGCTGTTGCTGCTGTTGCTGCTGTTGCTGTTGCTGCTGTTGCTGTTGCTGTTGCTGTTGCTGTTGCTGCTGTTGCTGTTGCTGCAGATGCAGATGCAGATGCCAACACCGTTTCAGTCGTAGCACCCCAACCCCCCAAAACCCCCACCACCATCGACCACGCAATCGCTCGCTTCACCGTGCACCCTCCCAGGTTGGTGACCAAGCCTAACCGACCAACGCGGCGCAACATCGCGCAACAAACGAGCGCAACCATGCACCCTTTCACCAATGGACACTCCCTTCTCCCCTCGGGAGAAGGTGGCCCGAAGGGCCGGATGAGGGTACGCCTGCGAAGAGTGCAACCCGCCCCCTGCAATCAAGGCAACAACATAAACCCCTTCTGGAAAGACAGCCCCACGACTCCCGCAAACGTACCCTCACCCCAACCCCTCTCCCGCTGGAGAGGGGCTTTGGTCAGCGTGCGGCATCACCGCGACGCGCGTCGATCAGCGGCGCGCTAACCGATCCAGAATTCCAGGCACTTCCAGCCCCAGCTCGCGCGCCAAAAACCCCACCGGCCCGATCCGCCTGGCCAACTGCCTGCCCGCCGCTGCATGCACAAACACGCCCCATAGCGCAGCGCCCAACGCATCGCAGCCGCGCGCGGCAAAGCCGGCAATCAATCCCGCCAGGACATCGCCAGACCCGGACGTGCCCAACCCGGATGCGCCCCCGCGATGCATCCACAGCGCACCATCCGGCCCAGCAATGAAACTGTCCGCACCCTTGACGATCACCACGCTGCGCAGCTTCTGCGCAAACTTCAGCGCGTACTCGCCCGGCGCCGCTTCCACCGCTGCCTTGTCGTCGCCGGCCAGGGTCGCCATCTCGCCCGCGTGCGGCGTCAGCACGAACGGCCGCCCGATCGGCGCCCGCAGGCCACGCGACAACGCGCCGGCATCCAGCACCAAGGTGCAAACCGCCTGTTCGGCAGCGCGCCTGACCATCGCCGTGGTGGTGGCCGACGACGCCATGCCCGGCCCGATCACTGCCGCATCGCAGGCCGCCATCGCCCCGTCCAGTGCGCGGTGCCCGCGCACGATCTCGCCCTGCCCGTTCTGCGCCAGCCCCAGTACCAGCGCCTCCGGCACCGCCAAGGCCATGCCCGGCGCCACACTGGCGGCGGTGGCAATCTGCAGCTTGCCGGCACCGGTGCGCAGCGCCGCCTCGCCGGCCAGCAGCACTGCGCCCGGCACGCGCATCGAGCCACCCACGATCAACACGCGCCCGCGCTGCTCCTTGTCGCCCCCCGGGGCCGGCAACGGCATCGACCGCAAGGCCGCAGCGGTGAGCATGCGCATGCGCGGGGCGGCCATCAGCGTGCCCCGGCCGGGCGGTCGGACTCGGTGGTCACCGGCTCGTCGGCCAGCTCCGGCGGCACGAACTTGGTACGCAGCAACTCCAGCGATTGCCCATCGGCCGCAGCCGCATATTCGGTGACGCCGCAATTGGGCACATCGCCCTCGCGGTCGATGCCCAGGATGGTGGCCTCGTCCATCCGCTCGATCAGGTAGCGGAAGCAATTGACGATCACCTGGTGCCCCACGATCAGCACGCGCGCGCCCACATGGTTGCGCTGCAGGTCGCCCACAACCCCGCGCAGGCGGAAGATCACATCGCACCAGCTCTCGCCACCGGGCGGGCGAAAGTAGAACTTGCCCACCAGCTTGCGCTGCTCGGCCAGCTCCGGAAAGGTCGCGAGAATGCCGGCCGTGGTGTAGCGGTCGAGCACGCCGAATTCCTTCTCGCGCAAACGCTCGTCCACACTGACCGACTCGGCCGGCTGCCCCAGCGCACGCGCCACCGCAGCGGCGGTCTGGCGCGCACGTATGTAGGTGGAACTCAGGATCAGCGTCGGGCGCTCCTGCTCGGGCAAGCCGGCCATCCACGCCCCCAGCGCCTCGGCCTGGCGCTCGCCAAGGTCCGACAAAGGCACATCCGCATCGCGGTGCTCCAGGTCGATCAAGGCCGCGCCATTGGACTCGGCCAGATCACGCGCCACATTGCCCGCGCTCTGCCCATGCCGCACCACCCACAACCGCGCCGGCCACTGCGCCGAGACACCGGCTACCGCACTGTTCTCACTCACATGCTTCTCCTGCACAACGTCGGCCTCAGGTGTCGCACAGCCGCCGTGAAAACATGGTCGACCAGCGCATCCGTGACCGGCGTTTCAATACGCACGCGCATCCATGACTGATGGCACAGCAACAAGCGAACGCAACGGACGACGAACGCCGCGCCGCTATACTGCAGCCCCCCACAAGCCCGCCGCCCATGTCCAACGTCCTGTTGCTGCGCACGGCAAAAGAGCGCGAAGAACTGCTGCTGGAAGAGGTGCTGGACGCCACCGAGCAATGCATCGACGCCATCGGCCTGGGCGCCACCAGTTTCGAACTGATCGCCGAGCGCGCCAGGGTCAGCTGCGGCAGCCTGCTGCAACGCTTCGAAGACAAGGACGCGCTGGTGCGCGCACTGCTGGAGCGCAACTACATGCGCGCCATCCGCCAGATGTGGCTGGTGGAACGCCCGGCCAACGTGCACGTGGTGGATTTCATCGCCGGCCTGCTCGAGGAATGGCTGCTGCAGGAAATCAACATCAAGCGCACCCGCATCGACCTGGAACTGCACCTGGCCACCCTGCGCGACCCGGTGCTGGCCACCTTCATGCGCCGGCAGAGCGCATCGCTGATCGAACACCTCAGCGCACTGCTCAAACGCCTGCTCCGCGGCCACGCCGACCCGGCCAGCAGCGAGCAGGAATTCCAGGCCCGCGTCTTCGCCGTTGCCGCCATGTGCGGCGGCCTGCACAGCGTGATGACCAGCGGCATGGAGCTCAACCGCATGCATTTGCAGTTGATCCTGCGGGAGAGTTTGTCGGGGATTTTGAAGTCTGCGCCGGTGTGAACGGCTGCATCATGCGGCGTGGTTGGCTACGACTGCACAGCTGATGCTGTGCGCCTGTGCCGACTCCGAAATTCCGATCAGATAAGATCCAGCTTCATACCAAGGAGGGATGTCGTATGCGGAATCGAATCGCACCAAAGGTGGTCGTGCTGCTGACGCTGCTCCTGGCGTTTGCGTTCGCCAGCGCTCCTGCACTAGCCACAAGTACGGTCGTCACCTTTCGAAGCGCTGACAGCACCCACGAAGTCGAACTGTATATAGGTGGTGGAAGCAAGGAAAACGACGGCATTGCCGGCGCCATGATTCGCTGGCCCGGCTATGAGCACAGGGACCTGCCCTTCACCGGCGTGAAGTACCACATGGATAAGGAACACACCCGCGCAGGCGCCAAATTCGTTAATACGAGCGACCCTAAATACCCTCCATCTTTTACAGTCGAGATAGAGGGTAGAAGTGGCCGCCTGACCGTTGGCAAGCGCGTCATTCCAGGCAGTGCATCCTGGATCGTGGGTCCTCATGCCTACCCGTAGCGACTCGGCAAACGATAGACATCCGTCGCAGGGACGAACGATGAAAACACACATGCGCAGTCTGTGGACCAGTCTGATCTTGTTGATCGCCCTGCTGACAAGTACGTCCGCTGGCGCCACCGGCGATGTCCTGTCGTTTGAAACAGATACCGCCGGCTATAGCTTTCTGGTCTATAGCGGAGGCGGCCCTAATGGCATCGGCGGCCTGGTCATGACCTGGCCGAACATTGCATCACGCGGGCTTCCATCGGAAAGCACCCAATGGTATTTCAGACCGAGTGCCAACCACATGCGCATCGTTTTCACAAATCCCGGACGCACCGACTTGCCGCCGTCGTTCACGCTGGAAATCAAGGGTAAGCGCGGCACGCTCAGGTTTGGAAAACGTGTGATCCAAGGCAAAGTATTCTGGTCTACCGGCTCGCTGGCGGAATACTGATCACTTTTCCAGGATAACAGCGCACTGCAGATACAGCCGGCCGACACTGAGGTGCAGCGTTCCAGCCGATCGGAGTTACCGGCAGCGATCACATCGCCATGGGCGGCGCTGGTCAGCAACTGTTCCAGCGCATCCACCTGCTCCGCTTGACGCCGAAGGCAAACGCATCGCCTACATATCGGCCATTTCCTGTTTCCGTGTGCGCGGCAAGGCCATTGCTAATCGGTTCTTGCAGCCTCCCCTGCGTCGGTAGCGTTGTCAGCAACATCGGGCCTAAGGTGCGCTGGCCACTGCACCTGCGCCATTGTCTGCGTCACCTGCTCGGCCAGCAGTTCAAGGCAGAACGCCAACTCGTCCATGCAGATGGCTGGCTGCCTCGCCTGCTCTTCGGCCCGTGTGCGCGACTGCGCCAGGCGAGCCAAAAAGCGCATATGGTCGCGCAACTGCTGCAAGCGGTACTGCGCGCCTTCTGGCAGGTAGTAGCCCGGGTGTGACTGCGCATCTCGTACAACGTCCGACATGGCCTGCTCCTCATTCCATGGAATCAGCCCGCCCGCCGCAAAGCGACGGACGGGAAGTCGGGAGGCTCGAAACCGCAAACAGTCGGCGGGCTTATTCCCCTTGCGGGTGTTGTATTCACCGCCCTCCCGACGCAGAGCAGCACGCCGGTTGCATCTGCAGAAAACCTGCAGACACAAAAAACCCACCGGTTTGTCGGAGGTGGGTACCGCTGTTTGCGGAGTTTCGAGGCTCCGTGGAGTGATCGTGCTACTACAGATGACCGCCGTCAAGAATTACCGCCGCCAAGGCCTTCGGCACCCGCAATTTCATATACGCAGTAGAGCCATTCCGGACGAATCATCAGGCAGAAGTATCTATGCTTCCGCCGAATTTCGTTGTGACAATGACTCGGTTGTCGACAAAAGACTGGGAATTCACAGGAAAAACTTGCGCAGTTGCCAACAAGGTGGCTGCGACGGCCTAAGCCATCGCATATCGGTCCATCGCATCCGGCGCTAGAATGACGACGGCAGCGTCGGTGACCTATGAGGGCTACCGCGAGATGCCATCCCGCCGGGCGCCAAGTACGGATACGCGTGTGACTGTCGACAGCAACTTTTCCTTCCTGCAGGAACACGATCCGGTCTTCTTCAAACTGGCCTCGATGGCCGAGCAGGTCTTTGCCAGCGATCCCAACACCACGCTGATCAAGCTCCGGCAGTTCGCCGAAGCGCTTGCCCAGGATCTCGCTGGGCGCGCCGGCATTCTCCACGATCAGCGGACGACCCAGGCGGATCTGATCTACCAGCTCGCACGCGAGCTGCGCCTGGACCGGCGGATCCAGGAGCTGTTCCACGTACTGCGGGTCGAGGGCAACAAGGCGACCCACGGTTTCACCACACAACACCGCGAAGCGATGGATGGCCTGAAGGTCGCCCGCGACCTGGCGGTCTGGTATCACCGGGCCTTCGGCAGGAACGCCGCCGAATTCAAGGCTGGTGCTTTCGTGCCCCCGAAGAATCCAGCCGCGCCGTTGCGTGAAGTGCAGGCCGAGGTCCATCGCCTGAAAGCGGAGCTGGATACCGCCCGCCAGCAACACGATCAGAGCCAGGCGCTCGCCGAACTCAAGGACAGTGAAGCCAAGCTCAACGCCGAGCTCGCCGAAGCGATGGACGTCGAAGCGCGTGCGCAGTCGGCGCTGGCAGTCCAACGCGAACAGGAACTGCAACGGCTTCGCCAGGACTTCGAACAACGCATCGCCAGCCTGCAGCAGCCGGACACCGCCCGCCAGGCCGCCACCCAACAGGTCGCCGGCGCCACCCAGCAGGCCAGCAACAACTTCGACCTCAGCGAAGACCTCACCCGCATCCTGATCGACCAACAGCTGCGCGAGGCCGGCTGGGACGCAGACTCGCTCGACCTCACCCACGCCAAGGGCATCCGCCCGGAAAAAGGTCGCAATCTCGCCATCGCCGAGTGGCCCACCAAGGTGCCGCGCGCCAACGCCGACTATGTGCTGTTCGCCGGCCTCACGCCGGTCGCCGTCGTCGAGGCCAAGCGCAAGCAGATCAACATCGCCGACCGGATTCCCCAGGCCGAGCGCTACGCGCGCGACTTTGTGATGCGTGGCGAGCTGGCCCCCGCCTACCCGGCCACCACCTCGATCGCAGGCTGGGCCGACGGCCAGGGTGGCCATTTCCAGGTGCCGCTGGCATTCGCCTGCAATGGCCGTCCTTTCGTGAAACAGCTGGCCGAGCAATCGGGCATCTGGTTCCGCGACCTGCGCTCACCGGCCAATCTGCGGCGCCCGCTGCAGAAGTTTCACACGCCCGAGGACATCGCCGACCTGCTCACCCGCGATCGCGACCAGGCCGAGCGCGATCTGGCCCAGGAAGGTTTTGCCTACCTCAACCTGCGCGACTACCAGCAGCGCGCGATCCTGGCAGTGGAAGACGCGCTGGCATCGGGCTCACGCAACTGCCTGCTGGCGATGGCGACCGGCACCGGCAAGACGCGCACAATGATTGGCCTGATCTACCGTTTGCTCAAGGCCGAGCGCTTTCACCGGGTTCTGTTCCTGGTCGACCGCTCCGCGCTCGGCACCCAGGCCACCGAGACGATGCAGGATATGCAGCTTGAGCAGAACCAGACGCTGGCGCAGATCTACAACCTCGATGGCCTGGACGACACCCGCACCGCCGATGAGACCCGCGTGCAGGTCGCCACGGTGCAGGCCATGGTCCGGCGCATTTTCCAGTCCGATGACCCGCCACCGATCGGCACCTTCGACTGTATCGTCGTCGACGAGGCCCACCGCGGTTACACGCTCGACCAGGAAATGACCGACGGCGAGCTGGCCGTGCGCGACCACGCGCAATACCTGTCGCAATACCGCCGCGTGCTCGACTACTTCGACGCCTGCCGTATCGGCCTGACCGCAACGCCGGCCAAGCACACCACCGAAATCTTCGGCAAGCCGATCTACACCTACAGCTACCGCGAAGCAGTGGCAGATGACTGGCTGATCGACCACGAGCCGCCCATCCGCTACACCACCGCGCTCGGCAAGAACGGCATCCACTTCGATCGCGGCGAGCGCGTCAGCGTCATCAACACGCAGACCGGCGAAGTCGATACCGCAGACCTGGAAGACGAACTCGACTTCAATATCGAGTCGTTCAACCGGCGTGTGATCACCGCGGACTTCGACCGGGTCGTCTGCGAGCAGCTTGCCATCGAACTGGACCCGGACGGCGAGGAAAAGACCCTGATCTTCTGCGTCAGCCAGCCCCACGCCGAACGCGTCAAGAACCAGCTGGACGAGGCCTTCAAACAGGTCCATGGCAATTACTACAACCAGGCCAGCGTCGCGGTGATCACCGGCAAAAGCGACAAGGTCGACCAGCTGATCCGCAACTACAAGAACGAGCGCTTCCCCAATATCGCCATCACCGTCGACCTGCTGACCACCGGCATCGATGTGCCGCGTATCGCCAACCTGGTGTTCATGCGCCGGGTCCGCTCGCGTATCCTCTACGAACAGATGAAGGGCCGCGCCACCCGCCGCTGCGACGACATCGGCAAGACTGTGTTCCGCATCTTCGATCCGGTGGATCTGTACGCCGCGCTCGAAGACGTCGACACCATGCGCCCGCTGGTCAAGGACCCCAACATCAGCATCGAGCAGCTGGTCCACGAGCTCGGCCAGCAGCGCAGCTTCGATGCCCCCGGCAGCAACGGCGGCAGCCATGCCGACGACGCACTTGACCAGTTGAACCAGCGCATCATGCGCGTGCTGCGCAAGGCCCAGCATCGCGCCGAGCAGCGCCCGGATCTGCGCGACAAGCTCAGCGAGCTGGAAACCTCCTGGGGCGTGGCGCCCGCCGTGCTGCACACCCACCTGCACAAGCTCGGCGCGCGCAATGCCGCCAGCTTCCTCCACGAACACCCGCGCTTGGTGGAGCAACTGGCCGAAGTGGGCGTGCTGCTGGGCACGGACCGCTACCCGGTCATTTCCGAACACACTGACACCCTGCTCGAACGCGCACAGAACTACGGCGTCAACGAAGCCCCGGCCGATTACCTGGACAGTTTCAACGCCTTCATCCGCGAGCAGATCAATCAGTCCGCCGCGCTCAGCGTCATCGTCAACCGCCCCCGCGACCTCACCCGCGCCCAGCTGCGCGAGGTACGCCTGCTGCTCGACCAGCACGGCTACAGCGAGGCCCACCTGCGCGGCGCCTGGCGCAACAGCACCCAGCAGGAGGTCGCCGCCAGCATCATCGGCTACATCCGCCGTGCCGCGCTGGGCGAGGCATTGGTGCCGTTCGAGCAGCGTGTCGACAAGGCCATGCAGGGCATCTATGCCCAGCGCAGCTGGACGCCGGTGCAGCGGCGCTGGCTCAAGCGGCTGGCCCAGCAGCTGATACACGAGGTGGTGATGGACCGCGACACCGTGCAACGCAACTTCAGCGGCGACGGCGGCGCCCTGCAGTTGGACCGCCTGCTCGATGGCCGGCTGGACCAAATCTTGGGCGACCTGGGCGAGCATCTATGGGATCAGACAGGCTGAGTCGCTAGTTCACACTGGCGCATGAGCCGATTAGCCGGGATAATCGGCTCATCCAAAGAGCCAATTAACCCAGCCAATCGGCTCACCGATGCCCAACCAGACAACCGAACTCCGCCCCCGCTGGATCTGGCAGCAGCCTGACTGGCCTCGTTTCCACTGGCAGGCAGATGCTCTGGCGGCACTGCTGCGCGACTGCCAGCACGCCCACGGCCAGCTGCTTGGCATGGCCGGCGCGGTCGCCGGCGACCAGCAGGCCGCCGAAGCGCTGGACACCCTGCTCTCCAACATCGTCACCTCCTCGGCCATTGAGGGCGAGCGGCTGGATGTCGGCTCGGTACGCTCCTCGCTGGCCCGCCATCTGGGCCTGGCCGAAGACAGCCCGCGCCGCACGACTGGCCGCAGCGAGGGGCTGGCCGAGCTGATGCTAGACGCCACCGGCCACGCCGACGCCCCGCTGGACCTGCCCCGACTGCTGCAATGGCACCGCTGGCTGTTTGCCGAACAGGACAGCCTGCTGCCCACGCGCATCCGCATCGGCGCGCTCCGTGGCGATGAACCGATGCAGGTTGTCTCCGGCCGCCTCGACCGCCCCACCGTCCACTTCGAAGCCCCGCCGCGCGACGGCCTGGACGCCCAGCTCGCCGCCTTCCTCGACTGGTTCGCCAGCTCGCGCACCGACGCCACGCTAGACCCGCTGTTGCGTGCCGGCATCGCCCATCTGTGGTTCGTCACTCTGCACCCGTTCGACGACGGCAATGGCCGCCTCACCCGCGCACTCACCGATCTCGCCCTGGCCCAGGCGCAACCGCAGGCGATCCGTCTCCATGCACTGTCGGCCAGCATCCTCGCCGACCGCAGCGGCTATTACCGCAGCCTGGAAACTACCCAGAAAGGCCTGCTCGACATCACCCACTGGCTGCACTGGTTCCTGGCCACCTTGCATGACAGCCTCGTGCAGGCCCTGCACCGCATCGACCGCGTGCTGGCCAAGGCGCGCTTCTGGCAGCTACACCACGCACAGCCGCTGTCGGCCGAACAGGTCAAGGTGCTCAACCGTCTGCTCGATGGCGGCGAGCGCGGCTTCGAACACGGCATCAGCGCCTCGCAATACCAGGCCGTGGCCAAGGTCTCCAAGGCCACCGCCACCCGCCATCTGGCAGACCTGCTGGAAAAAGGCTGCCTGCGCCGCCTGCCCGGCAGCGGCCGCAGCACCCGTTACGCCATCAACACGCCGGCCTCCAGCATCGCGCTGCCGGCCCGCACCACTTCAGAACAGGCAGCACCCCATGACCCATAACGACATCGTCCAGAAACTCTGGAACCTCTGCGACGTCCTGCGCGACGACGGCATCAACTACAGCGACTACGTCACCGAGCTGGTGCTGTTGCTGTTCGTCAAGATGGAATACGAGCAGGTACGCAACAACGACGCCTTCGAGCACAAGCTGCCCGCCGGCAGCCGCTGGCCCGATCTCAGCGGCAAGTCCGGCCTCAACCTGCTCAACCACTACCGGCAGATGCTGCTGGACCTGGGCAAGAGCAGCGATCCGATGATCGCCGCCATCTACGCCGACGCGCAGACCCGCCTCAAGGAACCGCGCCATCTGGAAACCCTGGTCACCGCGCTCGACGGGCTGGACTGGTTCAGCGCGCGCGAGGACGGCCTGGGCGACCTTTACGAAGGCCTGTTGCAGAAGAACGCCAACGAGACCAAGTCCGGTGCCGGCCAGTACTTCACCCCACGTGCGCTGATCGACGCCATCATCCGCTGCCTGCAGCCGCAGCCCGGCGAAACCCTGCAGGATCCGGCCGCCGGTACCGCCGGCTTTCTGATCGCCGCCGATGCGTACATCAAGGCCAACACCGACGCTCTGTACACGCTCGACGACAAGGCCCGCCGCTTCCAGCAGAAAAAGGCCTATACCGGCATGGAGCTGGTGCCCGGCACCCGCCGCCTGGCGCTGATGAACTGCCTGCTGCACGGCATGTCCGGCGAAGGCGCCGGCGTGGTCCAGCTCGGCAACAGCCTCGGCAATGCCGGCGCCGCCTTGCCCAAGGTGGACATCATCCTGTCCAACCCGCCGTTCGGCACCGCCAAGGGCGGCGGCGGCCCCACCCGTGACGACCTCACCTACAAGACCAGCAACAAGCAGCTCGCCTTCCTGCAGCACATCTACCGTGGCCTGAAGCCCGGTGGCCGCGCCGCCGTGGTACTACCGGACAATGTGCTGTTCGAGGCCGGCATCGGCACCGACATCCGCCGCGACCTGATGGACAAGTGCAACCTGCACACCCTGCTGCGCCTGCCCACCGGCATCTTCTACGCGCAGGGCGTCAAGACCAATGTGCTGTTCTTCCAGAAAGGCACCGCCGCCAACCCGCGCCAGGACACCGGCTGCACGCAGGCGACGTGGGTCTACGACCTGCGCAGCAACATGCCCAGCTTCGGCAAGCGCACGCCGTTCGGGCCGGCGCATCTCAAACCGTTCGAGGAGGCCTACGGCACCGATCTCAACGGCGCCAGCCCGCGCACCGATGAAGGGGAACAAGGGCGCTTCCGTTGCTTCACCCGCCCCCAGATCGCCGAGCGCGGCGACTCGCTGGATATCAGCTGGCTCAAGGACGCCGACAGCGTCGACGCCGACAGCCTGCCCGCGCCCGAAGTGCTGGCCGCCGAAGCGATGGCCGAGCTCAGCGAAGCCCTACGCGAACTCGACGCGCTGATGCAGGCGCTGGGCGCCGGCGACGAAGCACTGGAACAGAAGCGGCTGCTGGCCGAGGTGATGGGGCTGGAAGTGACCAGCAGCGAGGTGGACGGTGAGTGAGTTGCCGGGTGGATGGATGGAGCTCAAGCTTGGCGATGTTGTCAATTACGCAGACAACACAACCGTGCAACCGGATGCAATGCAAGAAGACGCATGGCTACTCGAACTCGAAGACATCGAGCGCGACTCGTCACGCATCCTCGCCTACGAAACGGTCGGCAAACGCAAACCACAAAGTGCCAAAAACAGCTTCCATGCCGGCGACGTGCTTTACGGAAAGTTGCGCCCTTATCTCAATAAGGTGGTTCGCGCAGACCGCAACGGGTATAGCTCAAGTGAAATTATCGCCATTAAGCCCAATCAGCTAGACGGCGGCTATCTATTTCACTACCTCAAATCGCCACGCTTCCGCGACTACGTACAAGCAGTGACACATGGCGTGAGAATGCCGCGACTCGGAACAGAACAAGCAAAAACTGCCCCGTTTCTGCTGCCACCACTCGCAGAGCAAAAGCGCATCACGCAGAAGCTGGATGCGCTGCTGGCCCAGGTCAACAACCTCAAGGCCCGCGTCGACGCCATCCCCGCCCTGCTCAAGCGCTTCCGCCAGTCCGTACTGACTTCCGCAGCGACATGCGAGCTGACAAGCGAATGGCGCGCGACGCAAGGTTTGGATGACCCCGTCCCGACGAAACTGGGCGAGCTTATCCGGACGGGGCCGCAGAACGGGCTGTATAAGCCGTCAAGCACATACGGCTCTGGAACAAAGATCGTTAGGATTGATGGCTTCTATTCCGGCGAGCTAAGGGATTGGCACTCTTTACGGTCCCTCCAACTCGACGCACGCGAAGAACAGGTGTGGGCGCTCAAGGTAGGTGACATCCTCATCAACCGCGTCAACAGCATCGAATATCTCGGCAAGTGCGCGCTTGTGCGCTCGCTCCCAGGACCGACGGTTTTTGAAAGCAATATGATGCGAATAGCCGTCGATGAGCGGGTGATCGAACCCGAATTCTTGATGCGTGCATTGAGCGCCGAGATTGGACGTGCAAGGCTAATCGGCAACGCGAAGCATGCAGTCAATCAGGCAAGCATCAATCAGGGGGACGTCAAAGCCTGCTCGATTCTGGTCCCTACTTTGTCCGAACAGACCGAAATAGTCCGCCGCGTCGAACAGCTCTTCGCCTACGCCGACCAGTTGGAAGCCAAGGTCGCCGCCGCCCAGCAGCGCATCGACGCGCTGACCCAGAGCCTGCTCGCCAAGGCCTTCCGCGGCGAACTGGTGCCGCAGGACCCCAGCGACGAACCGGCCAGCGTGCTGCTAGAACGCATCCGCACCCAGCGCGCCGCCACGCCCAAACCAAAGCGCGGCCGCAAGGCGGCGACAAGCTGATCTGATCCATCCCATCCATCACAAGGAAGCGAACCCATGACCACATTCGACAGCACCAAACTGCCATTGAAGGACCTGCTCAAGGACGTCGTCCAAGGCAAGATCCAGCTACCGGATTTCCAGCGCGGCTGGGTCTGGGATGACGAACATGTGCGCAGCCTGCTGGTCAGCCTGGGGCGCTCCTTCCCGGTGGGTGCAGTGATGCTGCTGGAAACCGGCGGCGAGGTGCGCTTCCAGGTCCGCCCGGTGGAAAACGTGCCGCTGGAAGGGCTGGCCGCGCCGGAGAAGCTGATTCTCGATGGCCAGCAGCGCCTGACCACGCTGACCCAGGTGCTCAAGCTGTCCGGCCCGGTCAAGACCACGACCGACAAAGGCAAGCCGGTCGACCGCCACTACTACATCCATATCCCCACCGCGCTGGCCGGCCCGGACCGGCTGGACGAGGCCATCATCGCCACCGACGGCAGCCGCCAGCAGCGCAGCGACTTCGGCCGCAGGTTGGATCTGGACCTGTCCACGCGCGAGCTGGAATGCAAACAGCTGTACTTCCCATGCTCGGAGATCCTGGAGGCGATGGGCTGGCTGCAGGACCTGTTCAAGTTCAACGCCGCTGCGCAGGCGCAGTTCTTTGAGTTCAAAGAAAAGGTGCTCGATGCATACAACGAGTACCAGATTCCGCTGATCGTGCTGAAGAAGGAGACCAGCAAGGAAGCGGTGTGCCTGGTGTTCGAGAAGGTCAATACCGGCGGCGTCCCGCTATCGGTGTTCGAGTTGGTGACCGCCAGCTACGCGGCCGATGGCTACAACCTGCGCGACGACTGGTACGGCAGCGAGCTGCGTAAGGTGTCCTCGCGCTACAAGCGGCTGGCGAAGGAACCAATCCTGCGCGGGGTGGAGAACACCGACTTTCTGCAGGCGGTGACCATGCTGCATACGCTGGAAAAGCGCCGTGGCGATATCGAGGCCGGCAAGACCGGCAAGCAGGTGGCCCCGGTCAGCGCCAAGCGCGCATCGGTGCTGGAACTGCCGCTGGATGCCTACAAGCGCTGGGCCAACCCGGTTGAACAAGGGTTCCTGCGTGCGGCCAAGTTCCTGCGCCAGGAATGTTTCACCGCGCCACGCGACCTGCCTTACCGCACCCAGCTGGCGCCGTTGGCGGCGGTGTTGGCATTGATTGGGGCCGACGAGCACTGGCGCGAGCCGCGCATCCACCAGAAGCTGGCACAGTGGTTCTGGTGCGGCGTGCTGGGCGAACTCTACGGCGGCGCGGTGGAGACGCGTATCGCCAACGACGTCGACGAGTTGCTGAGCTGGATCGAGCACGATGACCAACCGCCGCGCACGATTGCCGACGCCACCTTCCAGATCGACCGCCTCGCCTCGCTGACCTCGCGCCTGAGCGCCGCCTACAAGGGCATCAACGTGCTGGTGCTGCGCGAAGGCGCACAGGACCTGTTCTGGAAATCGCGCATCCGCGACCTGGAAGCCGACGAGGTGGCGCTGGACATCCACCACATCTTCCCGCGCGATTGGTGCGAAAAGCAGGACATCCCGCGTCGGCGCTACGACTCGATCATCAACAAGACGCCGATCTCCTACAAGGCCAACCGCATGATTGGCGGATCGGCCCCCTCCAGCTATCTGGCCGCCCTGCAGGCCCACAAGCAGGTCCAACTGGACAACGTTGGCATGGATGCACTAGTGGCCAGCCATCGCATCCCGGTCGCCGCCCTGCGTGCCGATGACTTCGACAGCTTCTGTGATCAGCGCCAGCAGAACCTCTTGGCGCTGATCGAGGCGGCAATGGGAAAGCGCGCTGCAGCGGTGGAGACCGACTGACACCCATCGCTTGGAGCTTCGCCGCCAGCTCCTACAGCAGCGCCCAAGGGCGCTGCGTTTTCCAGCTAACAGGGCACGTTTGGCTGTGCCCTGCGCGCTTGGTCACACCGGTGCCTCCCCTGGGGCGCTGGCAATCGCAGTGGACAGTGCGGGCACGCCAAATGCCGTAGGAATGCCACGCTTTGGCGGCCCGATTACGGCGGGAAAGGCATAGCGCACGCCGTGGACCGCAAACTCATGTAGCGCCGTGCGTACCGTCTCCAACGCGCCGCAGCTTTTTTCCAGCGCCAAGCCGGATGCCACAGCTCGCTTGAAGATGCGATGCACCTGAGAAGGGCGCATGCCCAGCGCTTCTCCAAGGGATGCATAGGTCTAGGCCTGGCCCGCCATATTCCATATTCCATATTCCGGAATATGGAATATCCGGCGAACGAGCTGTTTTGCGAGCAGTCTTTGCTGCCGCTCTGACCTAAACGGGGGTCTACCGCTCAACGGCGGAGGCCAGACACGGCTCATCCAATGCTCAATGGCTTCATCGCCTCCCCTTGCGACCTCGTGCGCTTGGCTGTACGTCTGCGCCATGTGCGCGCGTCAAGCTCTTGCAGCTTTGCCAGCCACTGCTCCACCGTCGCCGATTATCACGTCAGTGGGCATGCTGGCACGCAGGTGAGTCCACAGTAGAACGCCCCCTGCCCCCCGCAACCAAGCACTCAGCCTATCCGCGCAGCGCCGCCCGAATCCCCTCCCCCGCCAACCGCGCGCTCGCCAGCAGACGCTCCAGGCTCTGCCCATGCCGGGCGCTGGCGGACAGCCCGGCCATGGTGGTGCTGACGAAATCCGCCAGCCGGTCTGCGTCGTGCGGGCAGTGTTTGGCGATGTGGGAGCGGATCAGCTCCTGGGCGGCGACATGAAAGCCGCAGGCCGCCTCGCGCGCCTGCGCGTCGTTGCTGCGCGTGCCTTCCAGCACCAGGCAGCCGGTGGCGGCGGGGTCTGCGGCGTAGCAGCGGGCGGCCTGCTCCAGTACGTCGGCCAGGGCGTCGGCCAGCGGGCGGCTGGCGTCCAGAATCTGCGGCAGCGGGATGGCCCCGGTCTGCGCGTAGCGGTCGAGGATGCGCGCATACAGGCCGGCCTTGCTGCCGAAGGCGGCGTAGAAACTGGGCGGGTTGATGCCCATCGCCTGGGTGAGGTCGGCCACGCTCAGTGCGTCGTAGCCGCGCGCATGGAACAGCTGCTGCGCAGTGGCGACCGCTTGATCCGGGTCGAACGCCCGCGGCCGCCCGCGGGCCCGGGAGGTTTCTGTAGTCACTGTTACAAAATCCTTGACGGCAGACGAAATCTATTATGTATTACTCGCTACATTAATTGCGAGGTGAGTGCATGTCAGCGTTCAAAAACAAGTCGGTGTTGGTGCTCGGTGGCAGCCGGGGAATTGGGGCCGCCATCGTGCGGCGCTTCGTGGCCGAGGGCGCACGGGTGACGTTTACCTATGCAGGCTCCGCCGAGGCGGCGCAGCGCCTGGCCAGCGACACCGGCAGCACCGCGGTGCTGGCCGACAGCGCCGACCGCGATGCGGTCATCGACACGGTGCGCCGCAGCGGGCCGCTGGATGTGCTGGTGGTCAACTCCGGCATCGCCTTGTTCGGTGATTCGCTGGACCAGGATCCGGACGCAGTGGACCGGCTGTTCCGCATCAACGTGCACGCGCCCTACCACGCCGCCGTGGAGGCAGCGCGGCAGATGCCGCCCGGCGGGCGGATCATCGTGATCGGCTCGGTCAACGGCGACCGCATGCCGCTGCCCGGCATGGCGTCCTACGCGCTGAGCAAATCCGCGCTGCAAGGGCTGGCGCGCGGGCTGGCCCGCGACTTCGGGCCGCGTGGCATCACCATCAACGTGGTGCAACCGGGCCCGATTGATACCGACGCCAACCCGGAAAACGGGCCGATGAAAGACCTGATGCACAGCTTCATGGCAATCAAGCGCCACGGCCGCGCCGACGAAGTGGCCGGCATGGTGGCCTGGCTCGCCGGCCCGGAAGCAGGCTTTGTCACCGGGGCGATGCACACGATCGATGGTGCGTTTGGGGCGTGACGCGGCGACTTCTGCGTTGACCACGCTGCAACTCGACACATAGTGCGATCGATGGCGGTAAACGTCCTTCTTCAGCACACATGGCGAACTGCCGTTGCACCGCCAGCATCTTGATTCACTGGCATCTCCTGCCGGCAGCGCGTGATCGCATTCCCATGCCATGCGGCGCATGGCATGGGTCATCGCAGGCCTGGCCCTTGCTGTCGCGCTGATCCCAGGTTGCCTATAGTTGCGGCGAACCCCGCAATGGATTGACCAATGCACATGATGTCATCCGGCCGGTGCCTGGCCCTTGCACTCGCCGTTGCTGTGACCGGCAGTGCCTGTGCACGGACGCCATCACCCGAACAGAAAAGGACTTCACCCATGCCAGACAACGTCACCACAGGCCGCACCATCAACGGGCACACCTATTCGGACGCGCCGGTTGACGTAAAGCTGGGGCCGAACACCTTCCGCATCCCCGCCAACTACCTGGACAGCCAGATCGCGCCATGGCCGGGCGAAGGCGTCACGCTTGTCATCGAGTGGCCAGACATGACCCCCACCCCGCCCGGGGCACGGGCCAACCCGCGTACGAATGATTTCCGCAAGGAAATCCATGCCTCGGTTGACTATGTCGACCGCGTCCCCATCGAGGCATTGCTGGCACGCTACTCATCCAACGAAGCAATTACCGAGCCTGATTCGGTCGAACGGGGTGATCCCGTCGACAGACTCGATCTGCGTATCGCACAGCCTGAAACACTCGGATTGACGCCCTATGCCATCGATGAAGAAAAGATGGCGGTGTACGTTAAAGCGTACGAAGCCCGCTACAGCAAACCTCCGACACGCAACCCTGCGTTTGAGGACGATTGGTATGTCGCGCGCGATTCCGGCGGCAATCTCACCACTTTCATCAAGTGCGATAGCGTCAAGTTTCGTAAGGACGGCATACGGCTTGAGGGCGACCAAGTCATTGACGAAGAAGAACCAGTTGTCGCCGGATGTACGCACTACCTTGTGGATGTCGAGAACAAACTATCCATCACGCTCAACTACCATCGCGCGTTTCTAAGGGACTGGAAACGTATGGAAAAAGCGATTCGGGACGTTTTGGCACGCACCAAAGTTGGGTGATCCACACTTTTGTCAACACGCATGGCCAGCTGCTGTTACATCGCCAAAAATCATGATCCACGCGTATGCTCCTGTTGGCCACAAGTGATCGCTCTCCCATTCTTCCGGGGTATTGCACACGCAATCGCTGGCTCGACCTTGGCTGTCGCGTTAATGCTGATTTGTCTATAGTTTGCGGCGAACCCCGCAATGGATTGACCAATGCACATGATGTCATCCGGCCGGTGCCTGGCCCTTGCACTCGCCGTTGCTGTGACCGGCAGTGCCTGTGCACGGACGTCATCACCCGAACAGAAAAGGACTTCCCCCATGCCAGACAACGTCACCACAGGCCGCACCATCAACGGGCACACCTATTCGGACGCTCCGGTTGACGTAAAGCTGGGGCCGAACACCTTCCGCATCCCCGCCAACTACCTGGACAGCCAAATCGCGCCATGGCCGGGCGAAGGCGTCACGCTTGTCATCGAGTGGCCAGGCATGACCCCCACCCCGCCCGGGGCACGGGCCAACCCGCGTACGAATGATTTCCGGAAAGAAATTTCAGTTCGGATCAACTACATCGACCGGGTTCCCATCGAGACATCTTTGGAGCGACACTCGTCCAATGAGGCAATTACCGAAGCCAATTCGGTGGAACGCCGAGATCCGAGGCAGCGCCTTGATCTCCGCCTTGCCCAGCAAGACACTTTGGGCCTGACGCCCTACGCAATAGACGAAGCGAAAATGCTGACGTACTCAAAAGAGTACGAGGACCGCTATGGAAAGCCGCCGATTCGCAACCCCGCCTACGAAGATGACTGGTACGTCGCCCGCGACTCAAGCGGTGGGCTCATCACCTTCATCAAGTGCGACAGCACAAAATTTCGTGGGGATGGCGTGCGGCTGGAGGGATCTGAGGTGGTACACGAAAAAGGCGCTGTTGCTGCAAGTTGTGTCCACTACTTCTCTGACATCGAGAACAAGCTTTCCATCACCCTGAACTATAAGCGCGCCTTCTTGAAAGACTGGAAACACATGGAAGACGCGGTACGGAACGTGCTGGCACGGACCAAGGTGAAGTGATCAGCGCGACTATCAGGAGCAGGACATGAGCGGATTGAGCGAGCAGGATCTGAAGATTCTTTCCAGCTACGCGGACGCGGGCAACCGCGAGCTGTACTGGAACTATCTTTCGCAACTAGATGGTTCAGATGGTTACGGGACGTTGGCGTTAGGCGTGGTGCGCAACGACAGCTTGCCTGGTCGGGTCGCAAATAGTTACGCACAGGATTACGCCAGGACCCAACACGACAACGGCTCGCGTTTTGCCAACGCTGAATTGAGCGAGAGGCAATGGGAAGCATTTGGGCAAACCCTGCTCAAAAAGGATCTTGAAGTCAGACGATACTGGATGAGCGAACACCGCCCGGACCTTGCGCAGAACTTGCCAGGTGCTGACGTCATGCTGGCACACGACCAAGCTTTCCTGGACCATGAGCTCGACCCCAACTGCTGGACCCCACGCGTCCTCCTGCAAGCCGCCCTGGAAAAAAGCGGCCCCCAGAAGCTGGAACAGATCTGGACCAGCATGCTCGACAACGAGTACGTCGGCGCCACTCGCATCAGCAATACCGGCTACGAGACCTTTGCCCAGATGGGACTGGCGGCCGGCAGCCAGTACCTGGCCAAGCTCGGCACCACCGAGGCGATCCAGATGCTGGAGGGCCGCTCCGCCGTCGACCCAAATGTCATCGGCAGCAACAGCTTCTACGCGATGTACTTCGAGAAAGAACAGAAGTGGGTGAACGTCAGCGCTGGCGGCGGGCATCTGTCCATGCGCGAAGAAACCAATGCCGGCCGTATCGCCGAACTCGATGATGCCCGCGCCGTGCGCCTGGAGCGGCAGCAGAAAGCCACGCAGTTCCACGAAGACGACCCGTACCGCTCCATCACCCGCAGCCCGTTCACGGCGTCGGCCGACGGCCTGCCGGATCGGACGCAGGCGCCCACCAAACTGACCGATATCGGCCCTGATCACCGGGACTACGCACTGCTGCAGCAGGTGCGTGCGGGTGTAAGCGCGATCGATGCGCAAGCCGGGCGCACGCCGGACGAGAGCAGCGAGCGTCTCATCGCCAGCGTGATGACCCTCGCCCGCCAGAACAACCTGGACCGGGCCGACCATGTGGTGCTGAGCCAACAGACCGCCGACAGCCCGGCCGGCCGCCACGTGTTTGTGGTGCAGGGCGAGTTGAACAACCCGGCGCACCTGCGCGCCCATATGCCGACCGATGTGGCCGTGCAGACGCCGGTGGCGCAGTCGCTGCAGCAGCTGGAGGTGGCCAGTACCGACCGCCAGCAGGCGTTGGCGCAGAGCCAGCAGCAGGAGGCGGACCGGCAGCGCGAGAGTGCGTCGATGCGCATGGGATAAAGCCGGCAGCGCGGCAAAGAAAAGCCCGGCAAGGCCGGGCTGTTTCCTGTGCTGCGATGGCCGCAACGCTCAGCGCTTGCGTGCCTTCAACCACGCCTTGATCTGCGGCAGCGAGGCCGCCCGCAGCTTCACCCGCGTCTGGATCGTGTTGATGGCGTTGTCTGCGGCCTGCCGCGAGGTCGGCGCGATGTACTGCTCGGCATAGGCCTTGATCCGGTCGGCGGTGGCAAGCTCGGCCGAGTCGATGCCCAGGCCGGGGTAGTAGCGGGCGCGCGAGGTGGAGTCCACCAGTGTGTCCACCTGCGTGCGATGCGCCACGGCGAAATCGAAGGCAAGCTCCGGATGCTGGGAGGCGACCCGGTCGATCATGCTTGCGCCGGTGGTGGCGCCCGGCTCTGGTGTCAACGCCAGTGCCAGCGCGCGCTTGGCCAGCGCCTCGTCGATGGGCATGGAGAGGAAATCGTAATAGGCGTCGCGCACCATCGCCGAGGTTTCCTGCTTGGCCAAGGCATGCAGGGCGTCCCAGGTGGCGGTGTCGGCATTGCGCGCAACCGCGCCCAGCACGCTGTCACGCAGCTCCGGCGACAGCGATGCGGGAGTGGCCTGGAAAGCGGCAAAGCGCCTGCGCGCCTCGGCGATCACGGCGGCATCGCCCATGTCGCTGAGGCTGGCGATCAGGCGGGTACGCAACTGCTGGATCTGCGCCGAGTCGCCATCGCGGTTGTCCCAACCCAGCGTTGCGAATTCGGCCGACAGGCGCGGCACTGCATAGGCACGCCACGCGGCGCGCCCTGCCGGGTCATGCTCGAAGCTGCCATCCACACCATCGTAGATGCCGGCCACCATGTCCCAGACGTCGGGCGATGCGCCGACTGCCACCTGTGCGGTGAGATCCAAGACATCGGCCTCTGTCTGCATGCCCGCGTCGGCCAGTGCGTCGGTGTCGTTCAACACGCCCAATTGATCCACCACCGGCAGCGCGCCAAACCTGCTGGTCAGCGCCTTGAACTGTGCGGGCGCATACAAGGTGCGGAAGTAGCCTTTTTGCCCGGCGTTGACCACCACCGGTGCGTCGCAGCTCGGCACCTGCACCTGGGCGGTGCCGTCTACCAGCACACGTACCGGCGTGGCGTCGCCGCTGCGCACGACCACCGGCACATGCCAGCGCAACGGCTGCTTGTCGGGGCGGTCCAGCGTCAACTCGCCCTGCTCCAGCGTCACCGTGGTCTGGCCACCCACGCAGCGGGTGCTGGCCTTGATCAACGGCACGCCCGGCTGCAGGGTGAAATCGTGTGCCACCTGGGTGAATTGCTTGCCCGGGGCCACGGCGTCGATCTGCTGCCACAACTGGTCGGTCACCGCATTGCCGTACTGATGCTGCTTGATGTAACTGCGCACGCCGTCGCGCCAGTGATCCGAGCCGACATAGTCTTCCAGCATGGCAATCACTGCCTCCCCCTTGGCGTAGGTGATGGCGTCGAAGGCCTGGCTGGCCTGCTCCACGGTGGCCACGTGCTGCACCACCGGGTGGGTGGTCACATACGCATCGCGCCGCATGGCCAGGCGGCTCTTCTTGGCCGGACCGGTCTTGTCGATGTCCCATTCCGGATGCAGTTTTGCCGTGGTGCGCGCTTCCATCCAGTTGGCGAAGCCTTCGTTGAGCCACAGGTCATCCCACCACGCCATGGTCACCAGATTGCCGAACCACTGGTGCGCGATCTCGTGCGCGGCGACGGTGGACACGCCTTGCTTGGTATCGATGTTGGCCACCGCCGGATCCAGCAACAACGAGTATTCGAACGTGAAGATCGCGCCCCAGTTTTCCATGGCGCTGAAGAACTGGCTGCGCCCGGGCGCGGCGATGTTGTCCAGCTTGGGCAGCGGGTATGGGATGCCGAAGTAGGCGTTGTACTCGTGCAACACATCGCGGCCGGATTCCAGCGCGAATTGCGCTTGACCCACCTTGCCCTTCTGCGCGATGACACCGATCTCGGTGCCATTGTCGGCGGTGACGGTGGCGCGCTCGAAATCGCCCACGCTGACGAACAGCAGGTACGTGGACATCTTGGGCGAGGTCTGGAACGCGATGCGGGTGCGCCCGTTTGCGCCCGGCCGCGACGAGGCCACCGGCATGTTGCTCACCGCCATCTGCCCGGCCGGCGCATTGATCGCCAGGTCGAAAGTGGCCTTGAAGTTGGGCTCGTCCCAGGAAGGAATGAAGCGGCGCGCATCGGAGTTTTCGAACTGGGTGAACAACGCGCGGCGCGCACCTTGCGCGGTGGTGTAATCCAGCGCGAACAAGCCATTGGCCTGCGTGTTGATCACGCCGCTGTAATCGATGGACAGCACGTACTCGCCCGCTGCCAGCGACTTGCCGAACGCGAACGTGGCGGTCTGCGCCTCGGCATCGGTGCTGATCTTGGCCGATTGCGGCTTGCCGCCTTTTTGCGTGAGCGTGCCGCGCGCGAAGCTCAAGCTGGCCGCTTGCAACACGATCTGGTCGGTGGGCTGCAGCACACTGATATCGATGGCGACCTTGCCGTCGAAGCGCATCTTGTCAGCATGCGGAGTGATCTCCACTGCGTAGTGCGTGGGCTTGGCTGTGCGCGGCAACTGGGTGGTGATGGACGAAGCCTCGGCGCTCGGCGGCACCGGCGCAGCTGCGAAGGCGGAGACAGCCGGGCTTGTACCGACCAGGGCCAGTGCGATGGCGGTCACCAGGGGAAGACGCATGGGAGATTCTCGATGGGGACGAAGTGGGCACGCAACGGCGCCAGACCGCGGATGATCCGCCGGAACCGGGCACGCAGGCACCGCCAAAAGTCATGCCAAATCTCAGTAATCCTCAAACGCCAACGGCCCGGACAAGCCGGGCCGTTGGACGATGCCGCGATAGGCCTCAGCCGATCAGGCGAACGGGTCCTGCAGCACCATCGTGTGGTCACGGTCCGGGCCGGTGGAGACGATGCTGATCGGGCAGCCGGCCAGTTCTTCCAGCGCGCGCAGGTAGGCACGTGCGGCCACTGGCAGCTTGTCCCACTCGGTGATGCCGTGGGTGTTCTCGGTCCAGCCCGGGAACTCCAGGTACACCGGGGTGCACTCTTCCCAGCCCTGCGCGTCCAGCGGGGCGTATTCGGTGCGCTTGCCGCGGTATTCGTACGCGATGCAGACCTTGAGCTTTTCCATGCCATCGAGCACGTCGAGCTTGGTGATGCACAGGCCGGAGATGCCGTTGATAGCCACCGCACGCTTGAGCGCGACGATGTCCATCCAGCCGCAGCGACGCGGGCGGCCGGTGGAGGCGCCGTACTCGGCGCCGCGGTCGCGGATGCCCTGCCCCACTGCGTCGTCCAGCTCGGTCGGGAACGGGCCGCCGCCCACACGCGTGGCGTAGGCCTTGGCGATGCCCAGCACGTAGTCGATGGCGTCAGCGCCCACGCCGGTCCCGGCCAGTGCGCCGCCGACGGTGGTGTTGGAGCTGGTGACGTACGGATAGGTGCCGTGGTCGATGTCCAGCAGCGCGCCCTGCGCGCCTTCGAACAGCACGCGTTTGCCCTGCTTGCGCAGGTCGTGCAGGATGCCGGCCACGTCCGACTTCATCGGCTGCACGTAGTCGCCGAAGGCCAGTGCCTCGTCGAAGGTCTTCTGGAAGTCCACCGCTTCCACGCCCAGGTACTTGGTCAGCACGAAGTTGTGATAGTCCAGCGCGGTGCGCAGCAGCTCTTCCAGCTGCGGCGGGTAGTGCAGGTCGGCGATGCGGATACCGCGACGGGCCACCTTGTCTTCGTATGCCGGGCCGATGCCGCGGCCGGTGGTGCCGATGGCCTTGCCGCCGGCGGCCTTCTCGCGCGCCTGGTCCAGGGCGATGTGGTACGGCATGATCAACGGCGCGGCCGGGGAGATCTTCAGGCGCGAGCGCACTTCCACACCGGCGCCTTCAAGCTCGCTGATCTCCTTGATCAGCGCGGCCGGGGAGATCACCACGCCATTGCCGATCAGGCACAGCGCGTCGTCGCGCAGGATGCCGGACGGAATCAGGTGCAAGACGGTCTTCTTGCCATTGATGACGAGCGTGTGGCCGGCGTTGTGGCCACCCTGGAAGCGGACCACCGCACCGATCTCTTCGGTGAGCAGATCGACGATCTTGCCTTTGCCTTCATCGCCCCACTGGGCACCGAGCACGACAACTGACTGACCCATGACGGGTGAACTCCTGAGTTTTGCTGCGGCCATCGGGGCCGCGGGATGGGACCGGTTCACGGCTGGCGGCGTCGCCTGGCGCGCGGCTCCATCGGGGAGCCTTGCAGCGGCGCGTAAAGCCCTGACACGGAAAAAGCCGAACGAGGTGCCCTGTGTGAGCGTGCCCGGCCGGCTTTTGTGCATTATCCGGGTTTCCGGTGACGTGCACTACCCCCGGCGAACGGCGGATCGGGGGGCTCGTCGGATTGCCGCTGGCCATCGGTTGCGCGGTGCTCCGGGCCCTGCCGGCCCCTCGCAATCCCAAGCCCCCATCGCGGGTCGTAGGAGCGCACCCGGGCGCGACTGCTTCACCGATAAGGCCTGTCGCGCCCAGGTGCGCTCCTACGCTGCCCGTTGCGGTCGGAATGGACCACCCACTCAGTGACGCACGATCCACAGCGCGATCGCGCCCAGCACCAGGGTCATACCGCCGATGGCACGCAGTTGGGCCGTGGGCAGGCTGAACAGTTGCTCGACCATCCGCTTCCAGGCGGCGGGCGCGGCGAACAGCAGCAGGCCTTCGATGACGGCGATCAGGCACAACGCGGACAGGAACTCGTGCATCAGCAACACCAGGACAACGTGGGAGTTGCAGTGTGCCCGGTTCGGCAGCCCGCCACGCCTCACCGTAGGAGCGCACCTGGGCGCGACGGGCATTGCCGGTAAAAGCAGTCGCGCCCGGGTGCGCTCCTACATGGCGAGGTGGCGTGCCTCGCGAGATCTGCAGATCGCCGACGCACGATCATTCGATCCACGAAAGGCACCGGATCAACATCCCGACACGCCGCACCTCGTAGGAGCGCACCTGGGCGCGACAGGCATTGCCGGCAAAGCAGTCGCGCCCGGGTGCGCTCCTACGCGGCGAGGTGGCGTGCCTCGCGCGATCTGCAGATCGCCCGCACGATCATTCGATCCACGAAAGGCACCGGATCAACATCCCGACACGCCGCACCTCGTAGGAGCGCACCTGGGCGCGACAGGCATTGCCGGTAAAGCAGTCGCGCCCGGGTGCGCTCCTACGAGGATGCCGGGGTTTGGATGCGCATTGATCACCTCTCAAAGCCAGATTGCGTCCCAGAACGGGTAATCGCCCACGCGGCTGACCAGCCCGGCACGGAGGGGATTGGCGATGAGGTAGCGCGCGGCTGCGTGCAGGTCCTCGTCCTTGCGCAACGCGTGGTCGTGGTAGCTGCGGCTCCAGACCGGTGCGTGATGCTGGCGCTGATCGTTCACCGCGCGCGCTGCACACGCTTTCATGCATGAGACGGCGTTGGCCAACCCGGTGGTGCTTCCAAGCTGCAACAACCAATGCACATGATCCGGCATCAATACCCAGGCCAGCAGCCTGGCGTCGGAGGGCGTTGCCGCGGTGAACGCGCGGCAGGCCGCTGCGGCCAGCAGCACATCTGCGAACACAGGGCGACGCTGCCATGTCGTGGTGGTCAGCAGGTAAGCGCTGTTGGGCGAAGACTGCCTGCCACGGCGCAGCGCGCGATGCCCGGGAGTGTCGATGTTGGCCATGGCACGATGCTGACGGCCTTGGACCACGCGAGATATCGGCGGTTGCCGCGTTCTGCGCTAGGGATCCATGTGGCGGCTGACTGTCAGAGGCAATCAGCGGGGTCGGCCGGCAAGGCCTGTCGCGCCCGGGTGCGCTCCTACGGTTGGGCGCGCGTCTGCCTGCCCGGCAGTGAGAGGCACATACGACAACGCCCGCGTTAGGCGGGCGTTGGCGTTTCAAGGCATGGCGATCAGCCAGCGATCAACGATCGCTCTTGAGGTATTGCAGGAACGGGTCGTTCTTGTCCAGCACCACCACGCCGTTGCCGTCGGTCATGGAGCCGCGGTACGCCTCCAGGCTGCGATAGAACGCGTAGAACGACGGATCCTTGGCACCGGCCTGGCCGTAGATGCGGGCGGCGTCGGCATCGCCTTCGCCGCGCAGCTTCTGCGCATCGCGCTCGGCGTCGGCCACGATCACGGTGGACTCGCGGTCGGCCTGGGCGCGGATGGTCAGGGCCTGCTCTTCGCCTTCGGCACGCAGCTTGCTGGCTTCCTGCTTGCGCTGGGCGCGCATGCGCTCGTAGACGTCGGTGATCACCTGGCTGTCGGTCGGCAGGTCGATCTGCTTGATGCGCAGGTCGGTGATCTGCATCCCTAAGCCCTTGATGGCGCCGTTGATGCCCTTGAGCTGGTTGGCGATCAATTCGCTGCGGTCGCCGGAGACCAGCTGCTGCAGGGTGCGCGAGTTGATCTGGTTGCGCAGCGAGTCGGTGATGATCGGGGCCAGGCGCGAATTGGCGACCGACTCCTCACCACCGGTGGCGCGATAGAACGCCCGCACGTCGGAGATGTAGCCGATGGCGAAGAAGTCCACGCTGACGTCTTTCTGCTCGGCGGTGAAGTAGCGCGCCGGGGCGGTGTCCAGCACCTGGAAGCGGCGATCGAACACGCGCACCGATTCCACCACCGGGATCTTGAAGTGCAGGCCGGGCTTGAGGTCGGCGCGCACCACACGGCCCAGGTTGAGCACCATGGCGGTCTGGTCCTCGCGCACCACGAACACCGAGCCCATCAGGGTCAGCAACACGGCGACGATCAGGCCGATGACTAGCGAATTCTTCATTATTCGGTTCCCTCACGGCCGGTCGGGCGCGGACCGCGCTCCGGATTGCGGATGCCCTCGCTGCCGCCACTGGTTTGCGGCGGATTCAACAGCACATCCTGCGGCACCATCGACGGCATGCCGCTGTTACCCGTAGTGCCGCTGTTGCTGGCGGACTTGCCGGCGTCGGCCGGCAACGGCACGTAGATGACCTGGCGGCCATCGCTGCCGATCACCTTGCGGTTCTCCGACAGCACCTTCTGCACGGTTTCCAGCCACAGGCGCTTGCGCGTGACCTCGGGCGCGTTGGCGTATTGCTCCTGCAACAGCGTGAAGCGATCGGCGTCGCCCTCGGCCTTGGAGATCACCGCCTGCTTGTAGCCTTCGGCGCCGGTGCGGGTGCGCGCACCCTGGCCGCGTGCCTCGGGCACCACCTTGGCGGCGTAGGCCTGGGCTTCGTTGATCAGGCGCTCGCGCACCTGCTGGGCACCGTTGACCTCGTCGAAGGCCGGCTTCACTTCTTCCGGCGGGCGGGCGTCGGGCAGGGTCACGCCGGTGACGGCCAGGCCGGTGTTGTAGGCGTCCAGTGCCGCCTGCAGGCGATCCTTGGAGGCAATGGCCAGCGGGCCACGGTTGTTGAGCACGGTATTGAGGTCGGAACGGCCGACCTGCTCACGCACGGCACTCTGCGCGGCCTGCTCCAGCACCAGATCGGCATTGCGCGAACCGAACAGGTACTTGCGCGGGTCGCTGATCTGGTACTGCACGTTGAGCGAGACGTTGACGATGTTCTCGTCGCGGGTCAGCACCGGCACCTGGTTGCTGAAGGTCTTGATCTCGGTGGCGTTGACCTTGCGCACCGACTCGACCGGCCAGGGCAGCTTGAAGTTCGGGCCGGGCTGCAGGATGCGCGAGAACTGGCCGAAGCGCAGCACCACGCCGCGCTGCTGTTCGCCGATGAGCTGGAAGCTGGAGAACAGCACCATCAGCACCACCGCGACCAGGATCCAGCGCCCCACGCCACCATCGAACAGCTCTTTCAACGGGGCGGGCAGATTGCCCCAGCCACCACCGTTGCCACCACCGCGCGGGCCCCAGGACCTGCGACGGTTGGGGTCCGGGCCGTCTCCGCCCTTGTTGCCGGGTGTGTTCCAGGCCATGCACGCTCCATGATCGAGGGGCTGTGCGGGCCAGTCCCGCAGTGCCGCCGTGTTGTTTGATTCGCTGATTCTACTAGATGGGGCAGACCGACCGTTTTGAAAGGCCCCAATTGGTGCGTCCCGGTTTAGCCGCTGGGGTGAATCGAGCCGATGGCCGGGTTCGCAGACGGGGAAGGACACGGTGTCAGCGCGATCTGGGGGCAAGCACCGGGCGCGCGTTCTGGAGTTGGCCAATGGGGATCACGCCGAGACTGGACGCGGACCCGGCCTGCGATGCGCTGCACGATGACGCCGACGACATCGTGCTGCTCGCTGACGCGTGGCCATTGTCAGTCGACCGATCCGGCGTCTGGCCTGGCTGGATAGCCCAGGGTCGCGGTCAGGCCAAGCAACCGCTGCGCTTTGCCGACCCCGGGTTGCGGCGCAGGATGCCGCCGATGGCAGGCGGGCATCGGTGTCCAAACGGCACTGGCGGCGCAGCTGACGTTGGCATCAGCGCTGAGGGGCATGCGGCTGGGGCGATGCTGCGCTGGCACGACGCAGTCCGGAACGCGTCCGCCAACCCTGCTTCCCCCTCGTCGCCGCACTCACGCCATCGGCGGTTCGTCTTTCTGGTTGAACACGCGCTCCATCACTTCCAGCAACTCGTCTTCGGAGAACGGCTTGGTGATGTAGGCGCGTGCGCCCTGGCGCATGCCCCACATGCGATCGGTGTCCTGGTCCTTGGTGGTCACCAGGATCACCGGGATGTGCTGGGTGGTCGGCTCGCGCTTGAGCGTGCGGGTGGCCTGGAAGCCGTTGAGGTTGGGCATCACCACATCCATCAGCACCAGATCCGGGAGTGACGACTTGGCCGCTTCCACGCCGGCGGCACCATCGGTTGCAGTGATGGTCTCGTGCCCCAGCTTCTCGACGATGCGCTGAATCCCCAGCAGCTGCGACGGCGAGTCGTCGACGATCAGAATGCGTGCCATGTGTTTCCCCTAGTGTGCGCGGCGAGTGTAGTGCGCCGGCCGCGCTTGCGGTAGCTGGGCCAGACGGTGCGCCCGGCGATGCCGTTACGAGGCGTGATCCGGTGGCGCGGCGCGATTGCCCCAGCCAATGCGTACTACGTTGGGCAGGGCGCAGCTGGATGCAACAACGTCGCAGCAGGCCACTCGCCCACGTATTACGTGCATGCTGCCCTGCCCTCAATCCCTCATCGATACGAGGGGGGACGACGGGTCCCTTCTCCCATCGGGAGAGGAGGGCGTACAGCGCCGGATGAGGGGACGGCGGCGATTCAACCGCGCAGATCGACGTTCACCATTACACCCTGCCCACCGAGCCCTTACCCCAATCCCTAGACGAAGAAGGACGATTGCTCCCTTCTCCCATCGGGAGAAGGGGGCGCACAGCGCCGGACGAGGGACCGCGGCGATTCAACCGCGCAGATCGACGTTCACTGGCGCACCACCTGCCTGCCGACCCCCCATCCATTTTCCGCGTCACCCCACGCCGCCTACACCGACTCGCCGAACGCCTTGGCCAGGTTGCGGTAGGCCTTCTTCTGCGCATCGTCGGTGGGGGC
Source organism: Xanthomonas sp. BRIP62415 (assembly GCF_003993515.1). Taxonomy (NCBI): domain Bacteria; kingdom Pseudomonadati; phylum Pseudomonadota; class Gammaproteobacteria; order Lysobacterales; family Lysobacteraceae; genus Xanthomonas; species Xanthomonas sp. BRIP62415. The sequence continues at coordinate 262,286 of NZ_QEZH01000029.1, read as the reverse complement.
CGGGGCCAGGATTTCCAGCTCCACGATCTGGTCGCCCGGGGTGGCGCCCGGCAGGCCGCGGCCGCGCAGGCGTAGCTTGCGGCCGGCGTCGGAGTCGGCCGGCACCTTCAATTCCACCGCCCCGCCCAGGGTCGGCACGCTGATCGTGGTGCCCAGTGCCGCCTGCCAGGGCATGACCTGCAAGGTGTACAGGATGTTGCGCCCGTCCACCTCGAACTGCGGGTGCGCGGCGTATTCGATCTCCAGCAGCAGGTTGCCGCCGCCATTGCCCTGCCCGCTCAGGCGGATCACCTGTCCAGGCTGCACACCCTTGGGCACGCGCACGTCCAGCTGCTTGCCGTTGATGGTGATGCGCACGCTGTCGCCCGCATACACCGCTTCCAACGGCACCGCCAGCTTGGCGCGGGTATCGCCGCGCGCCTGCGGCCCTGCGCCGGCACCAGCCCCCGGGCCGCGCGGACGGCCGCCGCGCTGGCCGGCAAACAGGCTTTCGAAGAAATCGCTGAAGCCGCCACCGGCGCCGCCATTGCCGAACACTTCCTCGAAGTCGTAGCCCTGCCCGCCGCCGTAGCTGGGCGGGGCCTGGAACTCGTCGCCCGGGCGGAAGCCCTGTGCCTTGAGCTGGTCGTAGGCCTTGCGCTTGGCCGGGTCGCGCAGCGCCTCGTAGGCTTCGTTGATGGCCTTGAACTTGTCTTCGGCGCCGGCTTCCTTGCTGACGTCGGGGTGGTACTTGCGCGCGAGCCGGCGGTAGGCGGTCTTGATTTCCGCATCGCCTGCGCTGGGCTCCACGCCCAGCGTTGCGTAGTAATCCTTGAATTCCATCTAATCACCTCTGAAAAAAACGGCCCGCAGCCGAGGCCACGAGCCAGTCATATCGCAGCCGGGCGGGCAACCGCACCTATTCTACGGTGCGGTTGCCGCCGGGAAGCGAAGCAGGCCGCTTCGCTCCAGGTTTTGCGGTCTTACTGCACCGTGCCGCCGCTGGTGTCCTGGCCGGTGCCGACCTGGATGCGGCGCGGGGTGGCCGCCGGGCGCTTGGGGATGCGGATTTCCAGCACGCCGTTATGGCCGGCGGCGGTGATGCCGTCGGGGTCGGCACTGTCGGGCAGCGCGAAGCGGCGGTGGAAGCTGCCGTAACGGCGCTCGATGCGCGAGAAACGCTCGGTCTCGGTGCTGGACTCGCTGTTGCGCTCGCCCTTGATCGACAGGATGCCCTTGTCCATCTGCACCTCGATCTGGCTGGGGTCGATGCCCGGCAGGTCGGCATACAGCACAAAGTGGTTGGGCTCTTCCTTGATGTCCACGCGTGGCACCCACTGCGCGGTCACCACCGCCGATTCGTCGGTGTCGCCGTTGTGCTCGAAGAAACGGTCGAACACGTGCTTGATCTCGTTTTGCAGCGCGTGGGTGGGCCACTGGGGATAACGAACGATGTTCATTGCGAGCCTCCAAAAGGTTGGGTGAGGGGCCGGCTGCCGCGGCGTGCGCACGTTGCGCCGGCCATGTGCGTCAGATAGGCGTGCGGCTGCGGATTTCAAGCGCGTTGACGCGCTTTTCCCCTGCCCCTTTCTAGAATTCGTTCAGCCACAGGAGCCCGCCCCATGACCATCCACGTTGGTGACCGCATTCCCGAAGTCGTGCTCAAGCGCCTGCGTGAGGGCATCGAGGCGGTCGACACCCACAGCCTGTTCGCGGGGCGCAAGGTGCTGCTGTTCGCGGTACCGGGCGCCTTCACCCCGACCTGCTCGGCCAAGCACCTGCCCGGTTATGTGGAGCACTTCGATGAATTCCGTAAACGCGGCATCGAAGTGCTGTGCACCGCGGTCAACGACCCGTTCGTGATGCAGGCCTGGGGCCGCAGCCAGCTGATTCCCGACGGCCTGCACCTGCTGCCCGACGGCAACGCCGAACTGGCCCGCGCGCTGGGCCTGGAGATCGACGCCAGCGGCTCGGGCATGGGCCTGCGCTCGCGCCGCTACGCGCTGTATGCCGACGATGCCGTGGTCAAGGCCTTGTTTGTCGAAGAACCTGGCGAATTCAGGGTGTCTGCCGCCGATTACGTGCTGCAGCACCTACCCGATTGATGCATTGATTCCCCCCGTCCACTCAGAAGGAAACCGGCCAGCCATGTCTACCCAGCCAGCCAAGCAACTCCCCGGCATTACCGATACCGCCACCTTGCGCAGCCGCGCACGCCAGAGCATCGAAGACGGTGCCATCACCGAGAGCTACCACGCCGACCGCGAGGCGGTGATCGACCTGCTCAACACCGCACTGGCCACCGAGTACGTGTGCACCCTGCGCTACTACCGCCACTACTTCATGGCCAAGGGCATGCTTGCCGACGCGGTCAAGGGCGAGTTTCTGGAGCATGCGCAGCAGGAACAGGAACACGCGCACAAGCTTGCCGAGCGCATCGTGCAACTGGGCGGTGAACCGGACCTCAACCCGGACACGCTGACCAAGCGCTCGCATGCCGAATACAAGGAAGGCACCGACCTGCGCGACATGGTCAGGGAGAACCTGATCGCCGAACGCATCGCCATCGACAGCTACCGCGAGATGATCGACTTCATCGGCGACAAGGACACCACCACCAAGCGCATCCTGGAAAGCATCCTGGCCCAGGAAGAAGAGCATGCCGACGAGTTTGCGGACCTGCTGGAAGGCTGGATCGGCGAGTGAGTTGAGCGAGCCGCGTGATTGCAACGTAGTGATGCGTTGCGATCGATGGTGGCGTCGCATCGACGACGACATCGACGTCGACGTCGAAGTCGAAGATAAGTTGAAGTTGAAGTTGAAGTTGAAGTCGAAGTCGAAGTCGAAGTCAAAGTCAAAGTCAAAGTCAAAGTCAAAGTCAAAGTCGACTCGATGATGCAACAGACAGGGCGCCGAGAGCGCCCTGTCTGTTTTCGCGCCGCCCAAGCGCCGCGTAGGAGCGCACCCGGGCGCGACGGGGCGTTACCGGGAATGCCCCTTCGCGCCCGGGTGCGCTCCTACGGGGGGGGCCGGCCACCGCACATGCCCGTTACCGACCCGGTCAGCGCAATACGCGAAAGCGCAGCTGTGTCCAGGCACCGTCGCTGGCCATTGCGGTGAGCGTATGCGTGCCGACTTCCGCGAAATCGCGCTGAAATCCCTGGCGTCCGTTGGTCTGTGCGATCCAGCGGCCGTCCAGCAACCAGTCGATGCGCGCGTCGCTGCCCAGCGCACGCAGGTGCAGGCGCACCGGGCGCGATGCGGCGTTGGCACGCGCCAGCGTGGCGCGATCGCTCAGCCCGTCGATCCGCAGCACACCGCCACCGGTCATGCGCCCATCCGGCAGACAGTCCGCGGCCAGTGGCGGCAATTGCGCGGCCTTGCGCTCGGCCGCACTGAGCCAGGGCGACACCAACGCCGGCCAGCGTGCCACGGCCTGCGGCACGCGCTGATGCGGCTGGCTGCACTCCTGCGACAACCGCTGCCCACTGCGCGCATCCACATCGAAATGCAGCTGCCCGCCGTGCCATAGCCGCGCATCGCGTTCGGCAAAGGTGGGCGGTACGGCGCCATCGAGCACGTAGGCGTCGGCGCGGCGTGCGCATTGCGCCGGTGGTGTCTGATCGGCCGCACCGCCGAGCGGCCAGCAGATGGCCAGCGCCTGCACGGTGGGCGGCATCGGCACCGGCGCGCTGTCGCCGGCGCTGCGGGGCAAGGCGTCAATGACCTCGAACATCAACGGCAACGCGGTGACGGCGCCGTACTGGCCGGGCAGCGGCGTGCCGTCCGGCCGCCCCACCCACACCCCGACCGTGTAGCGGCGCGTGCCGCCGATCGCCCACGCATCGCGGTAGCCGTAGCTGGTGCCGGTCTTCCAGGCCACGCCCGGGCGCGCAGCGGTGTCGAAGGTCCCGCCGCCATACCCGGGGCGCGGATTGCTCTGCAGGATCTCGCGCACGATCCAGGCCGCGCCCGGCGACATCAGCCGGCGCTCGATGCGCGGATCGTCCGGCGTGTAGCGCACACGCCCGGCGATGCCGCCGCGATTGAGCGCCGCAAAGGCACCGACCAACTCCTGCAGTTGCGCGCCGGTACCGCCCAATATCAATGCAAGCGACGGCGTGCTGCCATGTGCGAAACGCAGGCCGATGCCGGCATTGGACAGCCGCGCGGCAAACCGCGCCGGGCCGATCCGGTCGAGCAGGTCCACCGCCGGCACGTTCAACGACAACCGCAACGCCGTCGCCGCGCTCACCGGGCCATTGAAGGCCGCATCGAAATTGCCGGGCCGGTAGCTGCCAAAGCTCTGCGGGGCATCCACCAACAGGCTTTCGGAGTGGATCACCCCATCGTCCAGGGCCATGCCATACAGGAACGGCTTGAGGGTGGAGCCGGGCGAGCGCCAGGCCTGCACCATGTCCACATGCCCCAGCCGCTTGCGGTCGCCGAAGCTGGCCGAACCCACATACGCGCGCGCTTCCATGCTGGCGTTGTCCACCACCAGCAAGGCGGCCGAGGTGCGCTCGGGCAGCTGCGAGAAATAGGTGGCCACGCGCTCCTCCAGGGTGCGCTGCAGTTCGACATCCAGCGTCGTGACGATGCGCGCTGCACGCGGTTGCGCGCCGTGCAGCCGCTGCGCGAGCAAGGCCGCATGCAATGGCGGTGTGAGCGAGCGCGTCACCACCGGCTCGATCCGCGCATCGTCCACCTGCGCGCGCGACCACACCCCCAGCTCCACCATGCGATCGAGCACCTTGTCGCGCGCGCGTTGCGCGGCCTCGGGATGGCGATCCGGGCGCAGGCGGCTGGGCGATTGCGGCAATACCGCCAGCAATGCGGCTTCGGCCTGCGACAAGGCCTTGGCCGGCTTGCCCAGATACGCCCAGCTGGCCGCTTCCACGCCTTCGATGGTCCCGCCGTAGGGCGCGCGCTCCAGGTACAGCGTCAGAATCTCGCGCTTGCTCAGGTGCGCTTCCAGCTGCAGCGCGCGCAACAACTGCTTGGCCTTGCCCCACGGTGTGCGCGTGTGCGGGTCCAGGATGCGCGCCACCTGCATGGTCAGCGTCGAGCCGCCGGAAACGATGCGCCCCTGCCCGATCCACTGCCCGCCGGCACGCAGCAGGCCCCACGGATTGACCCCGGGATGGCGCCAGAACCAGCGGTCCTCGTAATTGAGCAGCGCCTGCAGGTACAGCGGCGACACACTCTGCGGGCTGGCCGGATAGCGCCACACCCCGTTGCGGTCGGCGAATGCGCGCAACGGCGTGCCATCGCGTGCCACCACCAGTGTGGAGGTGTCCCGTGATTTAGGCAGCGGCAGTGGGAAGGCCAGGTCCAGCAGCAACACGGCAGACAGCAGTGCCACGGCGCCCCAGCGTAGCCCTGTCAACCAGCGGCGGCCATGCCGGGCCACACCATCGTTGCCAGCGGCGCGTTCCTGCGTCCGGTCGATCCTTGCCTGCGCGTGCTGCTGCTCATCCATCCTGGCAAGGATGCAGGGCAAAACGCATTTCGGCCACTATCGAGCGGCATGCAGACGTCCTTGCGTGCAAACAGCGGGTGACTATACCGCTGGCGGCGACATCGGCGCAGCGTCAGGCGTTGATGTGGCGCGACCAGATTCGATTCGCATCGCGCGCCAGCTGCCTGCCGCAATGCAATGGGCGGCCTACTGCTGCTCCAGCGCGGCGCGATAACGCAGCAAGGCTTCCGGCGCGTCGGTCTGGATGATCGACACGCCATCGCGGTACAGGCGGCCCCAGACCTTGTCCGGGTCGCGCACCGCATCGGCGTCGCCACCGTAGCCGGCAATGAAGCCGTCCCACAGCGAGTTGACCATCAGCCGCACCCTGTGCGCCTTGCTCACTGCAACCAATGCCGGCAACTGGGCTGGCGACATCCTGGGCAGCTCGAACGCAGCCGGATGTGCGTTGCGCGTCTGCGCAGTGGCAATCGCCGCCAGATCGGCAGTGCCATGTGCGTTGATCAGGATCGGGAAGAAATAGACCTTGTCGAACGGCAGCATCGCGGCCAGTGGCGGCGTGGCGATGCCGGCTTCGGCCTTGACGATCACCTGGTGCTGCATGCCGGCACGGGCAACCGCATCGACCACCTGCACGTAGATCGCATCCTTGACGTCCAGGTTGAGCAGGATGTGGCCCTTGGAGGCGGCCAGCATCTGCTCCAGCGTGACCACGCGTTGGTCGGTCAGCGGCGCCTGCGCGCCACCTTCGTCGCTGCGCAGCCGCAATTTTTGCAGGTCGGCCAGGGTCAGCTCTGACAGCTTGCCGGTGCCGTCGGTGGTGCGGTCCACGGTGGCGTCGTGCAGCATCACCAGGGTGCCATCGGCGGCGCGGCGCACGTCGGTCTCCATCACGTCGGCGCCGATGGCGATGCAGCGCTCCAGCGCGGCCAGCGAGTTCTCCGGTGCGCTGTCCTTGAAACCATGCTCCGGTGCCGGTGCATGGCAACCACGATGGGCCACCACCACGATACCGCCGCCGGGATTGCTCAGCCGGGCCTGGATCGCGGCGACGCCGCCAGGTGCTGCGCTCGCATGGTTGGCAAGTGCCGCGCCCAGCATGGCCGCGACGGCGGCGACAGAACGTAATGTCATCGAACAACTCCGCTTGTAGGAAGTAACAGAATGACTGCGCTTTTCGTCAGGGGCGCGCGGCAGGCAAACGATGCGAGATCTGTCATGCGTAGACCTCGCTTGCTGCACCTTGCCCGCACGCTGCCGACGTCCGCTTGCCGCAGTACGGTCGCCGCTCAAAGCGTCGGCGTAAAGCGCAGGCCGAACCAATAGGTCGTAGGCACCGAATAACTGTCCTTGAGCAGATTCTGCCCGGGCCCAGTCACACTGGTGATGCGGCTGTGGGTGAGGTTGCTGACCTGGCCGATCAGGCTGAGCTGCTTGCTGATGGCATAGGTGGCGGTGAAATCCAGCTGCGAACGCGGCGACCAGTACAGATCCTGCCAGTCGATGTTGCTGACGATGGCGCGCAAGGCCTTGCCCTGGCGATTGTAGGCCGCACGCAGCTCCAGCCCGCCGGTGTTGTAGAACAGCGTGGCATTGGCGGTGTAGTCCGGCTGGCCGACCAGGTTGTCGAGCTTGCGCTCGCGCTGGCGCACGTTGCTGCCGCTGCCGACGCTGTAGGGCACATCCAGGCTGCCATCGAGCACCGCAACATTCGCGCTGAAACCGACCCCGCTCAGCCACGGTGCGATCGGCGCCAGGGTGTTGACGATGCCGTTGAATTCCACACCGCGGATGCGCGCCTTGGCAGCATTGGCCGGCGTGCTGATCAGCGCGTTGGCATAGGTGGTGCCGTCGAAGCTGAAGCTGTCGGTGCGCGAGAGCGTAAAGATCTCGTCCTGGATGCGCTTGTCGAACACGGCCGCGGACGCGAACGCGTCGAAGTCGCCGGGCAGGCGCCATTCCAGCGACAGATCCAGGTTATTGGACGCGCGCGGCTTGATGTCCGGGTTGCCGATGGTGACGGTGACGCCTTGCGCATTCGGGTTGCCGGCATCGGCGGTGTTGACGAAGCCGATCGAAGTGCGCGCCGCATACGCATCGTATGGCGGACGACCCAACGTACGGCTTGCGCCGGCGCGCAGGTCCAATGCATCGCTCAGGTGGTAGGTCATGATGGCCGAGGGCAGCAGATAATCGTAGTCCGCGTTGGTCGGGTTATCGACATACACATAGCGATTGCTCGCGGTATCCAGCTGCCGCTGGCGGCCGACCGTGTTGAGCCTGGTGCTGTCGAAATGCAGGCCGCCCTGCAGGTTGAAACGTTCGCTGCGATAGCTGACCAGCCCATAGCTGCCGACGGTCTTTTCGGTATGGGTGAAGTTGTCCTGATTGCTGAAAGCCTGCTGGTCGGTGCTGTTGAACGCGCTCAGCGGCGTGGCAGCCACCGCGCGATTGGCCTTGTCGGGATCGATGGTGATCAGGTTCAGGCCGGCATAGCGCATCGGCGCCCGGCCGGTGCCCGCCACATCGGCCAGGCCCAACGCCGGCGCACTGGTATTGGGCTGGTACTCGACGCGATAGATATCGTAGGACGGTCTGTCGGTGGTGTACGACACGCCTGCCGCAAAGCCGATGCCCTGGTCGCTCTCGCCCTGGTTGAACCCGTAATCGAGCCGGCCGGTGAGAATGCGATCGGCCGCGGTGCGTTTGTAGTCCGGGCGCCAGTACGACAGGCTGTAGTTGCCCAGATCGTTATAGGCCCGCGGCGACACGCCGAAGCGCTGGCCGAAGCCGGAGGTATCGTAGTTGAACGCGTAATCGGGCGTGGCATTGACGGTCACGCCGCTGCCGGTCTGGCCCACCGGTACCGGCGCGGCGCGGGTGATGCCGGTGGCGTACTTGATCATGCGGATCGGTTCGTCGTAGGTCGCATCCGACCACGCACCGCGCGCGGAGAACTGCTGCCGGTCGGTGGGCCGCCAGATCGTGCCCAGTTGCGCGACCTTGGTGCGCGTGGTGACGATCTGGTTCGAGTAGCCCACTTCGATATCGCCACCGGGGTAGCTGCCGGAGGTGGCGGTCTGGTTGAACACCTGGCCACGGTTGCGCGGGTCGATGATGACCTCGTTGCGCTCCATGTTGTCCTTGAAATAGTAGTAACCGGCCGTTGCATAGGCCTCGAGCGCGGCACTGGGATGTACTTCGAACTTGCCGGTGACACCGTAACGGTCGCGCTGGTTCTGCACGTACCAGTACTTGTCCTGCTGCGGCACCGCCCAGCCATTGCCGAGATTGGCGCCGGTCTGCAGCACGCCGTTGTTGTCGTAGAACCCGTAATGCACCGTGTCGGTGGTCATGTGGGTTTCGGTGTAGCTGCTCAGCGTCTGGTAGTTGGCCGACAGCGTAAAACCGTACTGCTGCTCGCTGCCGAAGGTGCGGCTGCCGGTGGCGTTCAAACGATAGCCGGGGTCGTCCTGATCACGCGGCTTGCCGACATCGTTGGCGTGGCCGAGTGCGGCTTCGGCGCTGAAGAACGGCTTGCCGCCGTTTTCGAACGCGCTGCGTGTCTTGAGGTTGATCGCCCCGCCGGTCGCATTGGGATCCAGGTCGGGCGTGAAGGTCTTGACCACCTGCAACTCGCTGACCATCGACGCCGGCAGCAGATCCAGCCGCACGCCGCGGGTGATCGAGCCGAGCGTGCCGTTTGGCGTGCCGGGCGAGGCGATGGTCAGCCCGTCGATGGTGACGTTGTTGTAGGAGGGCCCCAGGCCGCGCAGCACCGGTGTGGCAGCCTCGTCGCGCGGATGCTCGTTGTCGGTGGCCGGCAATACCGACAGGCCGGGCACGCGGCGCAGTGCTTCGACGATGGTGCTGTCGGGCAAGGCGCGCACATCGGTGGCGCTGATCACATCGGTGATGTTGGTTGCCGCGCGCTTGCTTTCCACCGCGGCGGCATTGGCACGGCGCACGCCGGTGACCTGCATGGCGTCGAGCGTTTGCACGCCGGTCTTGGTGACGGCGGGCGATGCGTCTGCGTTGGATATTTCATCTGAAGACGCCACCGATTCGGCGCCGACTGCGTCGCCCGGTGCTGCGCTAGCGCCTGCGGGATTTACGGATGATGCAGGCGACGATGCAACGGTGCGCTCTGCACTAGCAGAAGTCGCGTTGGTCTGCGCCTGCACCGCCGGTGAACATGCCGCGATGGCGACGGCGAGAACGGACAGCTGAAAACGGTACGAATTGGAGCGCTGCATGGAATCCCGGAGTTGCGCAGCAGGAAATGCTGCGCTTGTACGAAAGCACGCCACCGTAGCCGCCAAAAATGACCCTTGCGTGTCGCGCGCATCGCACCGAGAAGACAACGCGAAGCAGTTGCGCCCTCAGCGAAGCAATAAGCCGACGATCATAGAAAACCCGATTTGCCGATTGCGAGAAGTGGCGAGCCCCCTCCGGGAGCAGGGATACGTTACCGAAGCACGCAGATACCAAACGTTTCCGTCTCGGGGTTGGCGACTGGCTTGGCGGTCAATTCACAGACGAAGTTCAGGGGCCGCCCATGCACCTCACCATGGTTGCTGTAATTGTGTTTGGTGAATACCCATCCCTTGTGCTCCTTGCCCTGATATCGCAGCGTGATGCGCTGGCCGATGACCGGCTCATGCGGCATGAATCGTGCCAACCAGGACGTCGTAGTGACGGCGCGAAATTGAAAGCGGCCTTGCGCATCGGTCTTGACAGAATGTGTCTGGCGCTCGTTGCTCCAGTGCCAGTGATATTCCTGCTCGATGTCCACACCCTCGACCGGCTCACCATCGAGCAGCACGCTGCCCTGAACTTCCGAAAACAGGTAGAGGACGTTTGAAAAAGGCATGGCGTTACCTTGAAGGAATAAGCAGGCAAGCAGCAGCCCGACGAAGATCGGTAATTTGCGATTGATGATCATGTCGCTGCCAACTGAGGCCAATACATGGGAAAGGCGACCGGATCCGCATCTGCAGGATCTGCCGCGGCTGTCGAATCAACGCTCTGACTATCAAACACAGATACCGAAGCTCCCGATGTAAACGCGCGGCGCAGGCTCGCCTGCAAGATCGTACCCACTGAACCTCGCGTAATTTGCATGTAGAGGACAGCATTTCCTCTACGACTGCTCCCAGTATCCAAATGCCGCTGTACGGCTAACCTGCGTGGACGTTTCATGCAGCTTGAATCATTCACGCACGCTTATCCCCGTGTCGCGGTTGCGCTGCACGGACTCCCTCGCAACCACGAATCTAGCGAGACGCCACGCACCTGGTGATGATTGCGAAGACCGAGGCGTGGGAGCGGAGGCCTGGAGCACCAGAGCGAGCCCACCATGACATCACTCCACGCGTTTCCACGCGACACCGTCAAAGGCCAGGATATCGCGTTGACCCACAGACCAAAGCAATCCATCCGCACTGCTCAAACTGTGGCAGCTGTTGGGCATCACGCCACCAAAATCCACCAGCTCAAGTACGCCGTCCCTTAACCAGTACAAGGCACCGAGCGTCGCGACATAGAGCTTTCCGTCGAACCACTCCAGGCCCCATAGATCCACATCGGTGGTTGCATGCTCGACGGTTTCCCAGCGAGCGCCTCGCCCTCTCAGCAAGGTACCGTGCATTCCGCAGGCATACACCCAGCCATCTTCCGCGCAGCAGACCCGGGTAAGGTTGATGGCGGTGGGACTGGCGCAGCGCGTCCAGGCAGCACCATCGAAATGCCAGATTTCGCCATGCCAGCCCACGGTATAGACATCCACCTCGCTGTAGCCGTGAATGGACTCAAACCCGAACACCATATCCTTGGCTGGCTGGCTCGGCATGTCGCCGTGCAGCGCAATCCAGTTGCCTGGACTTTCCCGCTTGAAGACCTGGCGATCCATTCCGCAGACGTAGGCAAAACCGCCGACATTACGGATCTCTCGCATGACGCTGAGCGATACGCCAGGGCAGGCGATTTGCTCGTCATAGTCGTCGTCGTTGCCCATCACGCGCAAGGTGCCATGCTCGCCTAGCGCGATCGCCTGGTCTTTGGGGCGTTGGGTGACACAGATCGAGTGGGCGTTCCAGCGACCTATCTCATACATCCCCCATCCGCCGCCATCCCATGCGTAAAAGGCGGTGTGCGGCAGGCCGTCTGCCTCCAGGTCGGGATCGATACACAGCACGTAAGCGAGGTCGCCATAGCGCACGGCTCCGTTGCGGTAGCGATAGCCGATGTCCTTGAACAGCATGATGTGGTCTTCCTCTAGATCGTTTCGCATTTCACATGCCTACGCCCCACGCGCCGGATGCATTGCGATCCGGGTCATCCGAATCGCCGCTGCTGGCTCCGCTTCTTCTGCAGAACGATGGACTTGCCGCCCGCTTCGCTAACCTGCGCGAGGATAAGTAGATCAATGTCCCGCACCGGATCCGATACAGGACAACGCTCCATCGTGCCGCAGGCATCTCGTGCCAAAGCGCGATCGCGCAGACAGATGCGCTATCTCCCGTCTCCTTGGATGGCACACGCCCGCGCTCTCGAGGACGTGTGCCATCAGGCGCGTCAGGGCTGCACCACCGTGATCGTTGCCGGAGTGGCGCGGCCCACGCCGCGCAACTCCGGTCGATACATGTCTTCCACCAGCGACGGCGGCACCGTGTAGGTGCCCGGCGTCACCGCGCGCACCAGGTAATACAGCTGCGCCTTGCTGCCCGAGGAGAGCGCCAGCGCGGCCACATAACGGTCGTCGCGGAACTCTTCGTGCTTGACATCGGCGGCGCTGGAACGCTCGCTGATGCCGATGCCGTCCACCACCACGTCGGCCCACTGTTTGGCATCGCCGAGATTGAAGTTCTCGATCTCCAGCCCGGCCGGCAACAGGTCGGTCAGCAGTGCGTCGGGCATGTCGCTGTTGGCGGTGATGGCCACGCGCACGATCAACGCTTCGCCTTCCTTCAATGCACGCGGCGTCCACGGTTTGCCGTCGGTGGTGTACCAGCTGCGCTCCACGCTGAGGGTGCGCGTGTCCGGCTCCGGCGCGCTGCGCGGGATGCCGGCCACTTCCAGGCTGGCGTACATCGGGGCCTCGCCCTGCGGCGCGAACTGCACGCCGCGCGCCAAGGCGGCGCTGTCGAAACTGCGCCCGAACAGGCTCGCCGGCGCGATCTCCTGCGTTTCGCCGCCCACGCTCAAGGTGCCGGAGACCTGCTTGCCCTGCCCGACCATCAAGGCCTTGCCCAAGCGCGCCAGTGCCACCTGCTCCTGCGTGCTCAGCCACAGCCAGCCGGTGGCGCGACGTGCATCCAGCGCACGGCCCAGCGCGACAGCGCGGGTGTCGTACTCGGGCCTGGACAGGCCACGCTCGTGCAGCAGCGCCATCATCAAGGCATCGTCGCGGATCGCGCTGCCGTAATCGGCGAAGTACGACGGGCGCTCGCTGCTGTCCTTGGCAAAACCGGCCTTGATCGCCGCCTGCCCACGCTTGGTGTCGCCCTGCAGCGACAATGCCGCCCCCAGATGCACCAGCGACAGACCGGTCAGCGCCTTGTCGCGCTGGTTGTCGTACAGCGCACGCAGCGTGCCCAACGGGGCGCGGTTGACGCGTGCCAGCACGTAGCCGGACCAGGCCTGGTTGGCGAACTTCAGGCTGTCGCGGCGATCCTGCCCGTAGAACTCGTTGCCGCCGGACAGCAGGTCCTCGCTGAGCCGATTGAGCGCCTTCTGCAGCACGTTGTCGGGCACCGCAAAACCGGCGTCCTTGGCATCGAGCAGGAACTCGGCGATGTACGGGGTCAGGCCCGGATTGACGTAGCCGTCGTCGCCCCACATCGAAAAATGCCCGCTGGCGATCTGCATCGAGGCCAGGCGACCGAACGCGCCTTCCATGCGCTCGCGGCGCTTGGCCGCCTCCAGCCCCTTGGTGCCCAGCGCCCGGGCGGTGGCGTCGTCGAGCAGCAGCGCGGCGTAGCCCTTGCTGGTGGTCTGCTCGGCGCAGCCGTACGGGTAGTCCAACGCACCCTGCAGGGCGCTGGCGAACGGAATCGGCGGCAACGGGCTGACCACCATGCGCGCGGTCACCGAGCCGGCCATCAGGCCATCGGCAAAGCCGCTGTCCAGGCTGACCGGTGCCAGCGGATCGAGCACGCGCGTCTGCGCACGCAACACCTGCGGCCAGCCGGCACGCACCGGCAGGTCGTAGCTGCGGTCGGCCTTGAAGCCATTGCCGTCCACGCGCACGCGCACCTTGGCCACGCTATAGCCTTCGGTGGCGCTCAGCGGGAAGCTCAGCGTCTGCTTGGCATCCACACCGAGCTTGACGCTGCGCGCGGCCTCGGCAATGGCCAGTGGGCCGATCCCGTCCACGCGCACGTTGAACTCGCCCGGCTTGCCGGTGAAGTTCTGCACGTCCAGCGTCACCGTGCTGCGGTCACCTGGCGCCATCACGCGCGGCATGCTGGCCTCGGCCAGGATCGGCGCGCGCACCACGGTTTCCATGGACTGATTGCCGAACCGCGTCTCCGAATACACCAATGCCGAGACCCGCAAGGTGCCATTGAAATCCGGAACCGGCAGTTGCACGCGCGCATTGCCACGGGCATCGAGTTTCACCGAGCCGGAGAACAGGTCCACGGTCTGCACGCGCGCGGTCGGGCGCTTGGCTTGCGGCAAGGCTTCCAGCGCCATGTCGCCGCCGAACTTGAGCTTGCCGCTGGCGCCTTCGAAGCTTTCGATCACCCGCCCGTAGATATCGTAGGCATCGGTGCCCAGGCGTCGCTGCGCGAAGAACTGCGCATTGGCATCGGGCACCGGGAAGCGGGTGATGTTGAGGATGCCCACGTCCACCGCCGAGATGGTGACGTGCGCCGCCTTGCCGGCCAGCTCCGGCACGCTCACCGTCACCGGCAAGGCCTGCTCCGGGCGCATCTGCTTGGGTGCCGCCAGGCCCACCGCCACACGCCGCGCCTTGCGGTCCATCGGCACATACGCCACGCCCACCGCGCGCGCCGGGGTGATCTTGCTCGGCGCGCTGCCGCCGCGGAACACCAACGCGGTGACGTAGACATCGTGGCGTTCCCACGCGTCGGTCACCGGGATTTCGAAGCTGCTGCCCGGCTTGACGTCGATGTCCTGCACGTACAGCAGCTTGTCGCTTTCCACCAGCAACACGCCCTTGCCGGCATGCGGCGGGGTCAGCGTGACGGTGAGCGTGTCGCCGGCGCGGTAGCCGGTCTTGTCCAGCGCCAGCTTGACCTTGTCCGGGCGCGCGTCCAGGCCGCGGTTTTCGTCGTTCCAGCTCCAGCCGGCGCGGAACGGGTAGCGCGTGGTCAGCCCGGTGGCCGGGTCGAACACGTCCAGGCGGTACTCGCCCCACTCCACCGGAAGCTCGAGCTTGGCGTTGCCGCCGGCGATGTCGAGCGTGCGCGTGTCCTTGTTCTCGAAGCGACGGGTGAAGTCGTAATCCCAATGGTCGTCGGTGTAGTTCCAGTGGTAGTCGCGCAACTCGCGCACCAGCGTGGCCTTCAGGCCCTTGGCCGGTTGCGGCTTGCCATCGGCGTCCACGCGGGTGAGTTCGAAGCGTGCGGTGCCATTGGCATCGGTGCCGTCCTTGTCGTCGAACAGGGGGCGCACGCCGACCAGCGCCTTGGCCGGCCACAGCACGCGCTTGACGGTGCGGGTGACGGTGCGCCCGCCGGTCTCGTACACGCTGCCCGAGATCACCGCGGCAATCGTGCTGACCGGCCTGGCTTCGGCCGGCAGCGCGATGTCTTCGCGCAACACGCCGTCGCTGCCGAACGTGGTATCGATCACGTCCTTGGCTTCGCGCGGCAGCTCCAGTGTGGGGTCGCCGAAGAACCAGCCCGGCAAGGACGCGAGCGGATGCTGCTCGACGCTGACCGCCAGCTTGGCGGTGAAGCGGTTGCCGTCGGCCGGCGCGCCATACAGGTACGCGGCATTGGCGACCAGCGTGAACGGCTGGCCGGCGCTCAGGGTCTTTTGTGTGCTGTCCAGATCCAGCTTCATGCGTTCGGGCAGGAACTCTTCCACGCGCACGCTCATGCCCTGCACGGCGTCCTTGCTGGCCGGATCGGTGCGGAATTCCACCTGCCAGCGACCGGTCGGCGCATCGGCCGGAATCTGCTGGGTGAACTCGAAATAGCCCTGCTCGCCCGGCTGCAGCCGGGTCTCGCGGAAGGTCTTGCCGTCCGGCTGCTTGAGGCGCAGGAAGACCGGCTGCGGCTTGGTGGGCTTGCCGTCGTTGTCGCGCAGGATCGCCGACACGCGCATGGTCTCGCCGGGGCGATACAGGTCGCGGCCGGCCCAGGCGAACACGTCGAACCAGGCGCTTTCGCGCCCGGCCACCGCGAATTCGCTCAGGTCCAGCGCCGGCTGGTTGAACGGCAGCACCGAGATATCGGTCTTGCTGCGCGCCACCAGCACGTGGCCTGCATCGAGCGTGTAGTTGAGCAACGCATTGCCGTTGCCGTCGGTGGCACCCTTGAGGAACAGCTCGCCCTTGGCATCGAGGATGCGCACTTCCACGTTCTTGATCGGCTCGCCGCTCTGCAACGAGGCGGTGTGCACGAACAGCTTGTCCTTGTAGGCGCGCGTATGCAGGCCGATGTCGCTGACGGTGAAGAACGCCGTCTCCTGTTCGTTCTCGAAGCTGCCGGCGCGCTTCATCACCGCAAAGTACAAGCCCGGCTCCTGCAACTCCTTGATGTCCTGCGTGGGCAGGTAGGTCAGCACGCGCTCGTTCTGCTTGCCGCCCAGGATGAAACGGTTGACGTACACCGGCTCGGCCAGCCTGGACAGCGGTTGTTTGTCGTTGTATTCGCTCTCCAGCTCCCAGCTACCGCGCCGGCCGCCGCGCTGGAACTGCTGAAAAAACGCCGGCAGCGATTTCTCGCGCACGCGCAGGAACTCCACGTCCACTTCCGGCACGTTGACCGACACCACCGGCAGGCCGCGGCTTTCGCGCGCCGGCAGCACGCTGCCTTGCGAGGCGAACCCGGCCACCGGCTTGAGCGCGCCGGTGTAGACCTTCTGCTTGAGCGGCTTGCCCAGGCGGCTGCCATCGGCCGCCAGCAGGTTGGCGTCGACCAGCACGGTGTAGTCCTTGGCCGCTTCCACGTACGGGTAGCGCAACGTCTTGCCATCGTCGGACAGCGTCCAGCTGCTGTCGCCGGTGCCGACCTTTTCCTCGAAGCGCACCAGCGCATCGAAGTCCTGGGTGCCGACCAGCGGCCGCGAGAATTCCAGCGCCAGCGACAGCCCGTCGCTGGTCTGGTCGGGATAGGCGCGCGCCAGCGCAAAACCGGTGATCGCCTGCTTGTCGGCCTTGATCGCCTCGCCGCTGGCGGCAGGCAACTGGCCGCTTTCGTTGCGCTTGCACGCCACCGCGCCGATCGCCACGCACAGCAATACCACCCACAGCAACATCCGCCGCGTGCCCGACCACCTCATCCCTGATTCCCTGCTGTCCATTCGCGCTACCCCATGACTGAGGACGTAAGTATAGCGATGCCGTTCACGTCACCGATGGCGGCATGAGGCGACGCAGGGACTTGCCGATGGGCGGCGATGATGCGCCACCTGGCCAGCGCTGCGATGGCACCTGCGTGCCCGACAGAGTAAGCGCAGTGGTTTGACGCCGGTCCATGGCAGGTCGCTGAGTTGCCGCTTGGCTGCAGGGTCCTTGCCCGCCCACCATCGCGGGACACGCCGCAAGTACGTCCCTGTAGGCTCTTACGCGGCATCCATGCCGCGTAAGGCCCCGCGACGGTGGGCGGGCAAGGACCCGTCGAGATGGTCGGTGTGCAGGGGCGCAAACAGGGCGTAGCGTGCATTGTTCGGATGATGGTGCGTCCAACAAACGTTCCATCACAAGCAGAGCAGCAAGCAGGCTTTCAACAAAGCAACCGACGCATTTTCTGGTGCGGTGTCCTCGCCGATTGCGGGACCGTGTGGCGGCATGGATGCCGCCACCGAGCCTACACGGACGTACTTGCGGCGTGTCCCGCGAGCGGTGAGGGCACCGCGCGCACGACCAACCAGGCTTTTGACTGCATCCCAAAGTGCGGCCAATAAAACCACTGCGCTCGCCACCAAGCGGGCGCTCACCACACTTTGAAAGCCACTCCTAGCGCAACTGCAGCACCGTGCGCATGTACAGGTCGATCAACGCCGGCTTGTCCGCGCGCAGGCAGGCCTGCACGTTCGGCGTGCCTGTGCCTTCGCGGGTGTACCCCTGCGCATCGACATCCAGGTGCAACGGCGTGGTCGGGCACAGTGCGGGGCGCAGCAGCCAGGCCACCGGCACCGCGTCGAACAAGGTCGGCGTGGCGCTGGCCCAGGGCTGGTCGGTGTTGCGCCACTGGTAATACAGCTGGGTGAGCGCATCGGTGAGCCCGTCGCCGTGTGCAAACAGCGCGACGCGCTCGGGCTCTTCCAACGGAACCTGGGTGGCGTCCAGGGGCAGCAACACGATCGGCACGCCGGCCGCGAACACCCGCTGCGCCGCCGGCACATCGGCCAGGATGTTGTACTCCGGCGCCGGCGCACTGGCAGGCCGATACGCCGATTTGCCATAGCCAACGCGGACCGAGCCGCCCATCGCCACGATGCGCTTGAGCTTGGCAAAGCCGGCCGGGTCGCGCTGCTGCGCCAGTGCCGCGTCGGTCATCGGCCCCAACACCAGCAAGGTCACCTCGCTGGGATGCAGGCGCGCCTGCTGCAGGATCATCGCCGCCGCATCCGGCAACTTGCCTGGCGCCTGTCCCCTGGCGGCCCAGCGCGCCTGGCTGAAGGGGATCGCGCTGGTGGTGCGTGCCCCCACCGCCAACGGGATCTCGCTGCGCCCGGCCTGCTGCAACAGGCGCTGCAGCAACTGCGCGCGCAAGCCGGTGTCGCCCCAGGCCGATGCGATGCCCAGCACCCGCAGTTGCGGGCTGCGCAGCAACAACCCCAGCGCAAATGCATCGTCGATGTCGTCGCCGATATCGGTGGAGACCACCAGCAACTCGGTGGATGTGGGTGTTGGCGGCGCCTGCGCTGCAGTCACGGCAGGCGTCTGCCCCCATGCCACTGCCGATGCGCACCACAGCCCCAGCATCCACCACGCGTTTCGCCATCTCTGCTGCATGTATCTGCTCCTGCGACCATAAAAAAACCGCCAGCGTGTCGGCCGGCGGTTCAATCGTGCTACACCACCACGCCGATCAGAAGTTGGCGCGGAACTGCGCACCGACGATGCGCGGGTCGTTGATGAAGCCGGTGAGGTTGTTGAAGTCGATCGCGCCGGTCACGCGGATCTGGTTGGTGCAGTTGCGGCAGAACACCGACACCTCGTACGCGCCGGCGCCCCAGTTGTAGCCGATCTTGGCGCCGCCTTCGACCAGCGGCTGGCCGGTGAACTCCTTGGAGTCGTACAGGAAGAAGTTCACTTCGCTGCGGTAGGACCAGTCGGTGTAGAAGAACAGCTCGCCGTCGTTGCCCATCGGGATGCCGTAACGCAGGGTGGCGTTGGCCATCCACTTGGCAGCCTGCGGCAGGTCGTTGCCGTCGATGATGGCATTGCCGGCCGCGTTGAGCGGGTCGGTCACGGTGCAGGTGCGGCACACGCCCACCGACAGCGCCGGGTCGTCGATGCGGGTCCAGTTGTAGGCGCCGCCGGCGGTGACGCGCAGGTTCTGGGTGAGCAGCGCTTCGAAGTCGAACTCGGCGCCGCGCGCCTTGGTCTTGTCGGCGTTGAGCAGGCGCACGTCGTTGGAGACGCCGCCCACCGCGGTGAGCTGCTGGTTCTTGACGCGGAAATCGTAGATGTCGAAGCTCAGGCGCGCGCGGTTGTCGAACAGATCCGACTTGATGCCGATCTCGAACGAATCCACCGTCTCCGGCTCGGCCACGGTCAGCGGCGCGGTGCCCGAGGGCACGCCGAAGCTGGCGCCGCGGAAGCCGCGTGCCGCACGGGCGTACACGTTGACGTCGTCGTTGATGGCGAAGGTGGCCGCCAGATCGCCGGTGACCTTGGAGTTGTCGGTCTCGCCGCTGGACGGCTCGACCAGCGTGACGCGATCCAGCGCCAGCACGTCGAAGGTCTTCTTGTCGTAGGTGTAGCGGATGCCGGCGCGCAGGTTCAGGCGGTCGGTGGCCGCATAGTTCAACGAGCCGAATGCCGCCCACGAGGTGTTGCGCTGGCGGGTCAGCTGGTAGCTGGCCAGATCACCGCCGCTGAAGGTGTTGTAGGTGTAGTTCTCGCCTTCCACATCGTCGTGGAAGTAGTACAGGCCGGCCTGCCAGTTGAGCGGGCCCTCGTACTGCGATTCGGCGCGAAGTTCCTGGCTGTACTGGTCCAGGCTCTTGATGCCGCCGGCGGTTTCCACCGGGAACGGAATCACGCCCGGGCCGGACGGCGGTGCGAACACCGCGCCGAAGCCGCCGTCGATGTCGCCGCGGCTGTAGTACTTGCCGATGCCTTCGTAGGCGGTGATCGAGTGCAGCGCGATGTCGCCCAGGTCCCAGGTCAGGTTGGCGCTGCCGCCATAGGTCTGCAGTTCCTGGTTGTTGGCGCCGTCGATGAAGGACTTCTCTTCGTCGAAGCCGTCCACCAGCTGGTTGGTGCCGGGCTGGATGACGTTGGCGCGGAACAGCCGCGCGGTGCCGTCCAGGTGGCGCGCATGCGCGTTGAACAAGGCACTGAAGTCGTCGCTGGCCTGGTACAGCAGCTGCAGGCGCACGGCCGAATCGGTATAGCCTTCCAGGTCGCGGCCATCGCGGTTTTCCACCCAGTCGTCGCGACGCTGGCCCAGCGTGGACAGACGCGCCGCCCAATGCTCGCCCATGGCGATGCTCAGGCCGCTTTCCAGCGTCATCGTGCCGTAGGTGCCGTAGGACAGGCTGGCGTAGCCGTCATTGGCGCCAATGGTCGGCTTGACCGAGTTGAACTTGACCACGCCGGCCGGCGTGTTGCGGCCGAACAGCGTGCCCTGCGGGCCGCGCAGCACTTCCAGGCCTTCCAGATCGAAGATCGGGAAGCCCTTCAGGAACGCGTTTTCCTGCACCACGTCGTCATAGATCAGCGACACCGGCTGCGAGGCGTAGGTGTTGAAGTCGGTGTTGCCATAGCCGCGGATGTACACGCGCGGGAACACACGGCCGTTGGACGATTCGATGTTGAGGCTGGGCGCCTTGCCCGCGAGCACGCGGATATCCGAGCCGCTGGTGGAGATGGCATCGAGAAATTCCGGACGTAGCACCGATGCCGAGACCGGCACGTCCTTGGAATCTTCCGAGCGGCGCTCGACCGTGACCTTGACCGCGTCCAGGCGCACGACACCGTCGTCGCTGGGCGCCTGCTGGGCGGCGGCATGAAGCGGAAGAAGGGAAGCGACGGCAACGGCGAGCGCGCTGATCTTGAGCGACCGGCTGGCGGACATGGGAAGACTCCGAATTCGGTTGGCGGAGCGGCCTGATCTGCATGCCGCGTTGCAACAGAATTAACACGATTTACACAAATTTGGCAGAGCGCGTGCGAAAAAGTTTTCCGAATTCGAAAAGGCGTTCGAATTAATGCAACACCCGCGTGCAATTTGTGCGCCGGGGCGTGCCCGGTCTCAGCGAACGATCAACCGCCCCCGGCGGCGTCGACCGGCACCCGCACCCGCACCCAGCCTTCCATCAACACCCGCGCGCTGCGGCTCATCAGTGCCTTGGTGACCCGCCATTGGCCATCGATCGATTGCGCCTCGGCGCCGACCCGCAGGGTGCCGGACGGATGCCCGAAGCGCACCGCCTTACGCGTCACGCCGCCGGCGGCCAGATTGACCAGCGTGCCAGGCACAGCCGCGGCTGTCCCGATGGCGACGGCCGCGGTGCCCATCATGGCGTGGTGCAACTTGCCCATTGACAGCGCGCGCACCAGCAGATCGATCTCGGCCGCGCGCACCGGCTTGCCGCTGGACGCGGTGTAATCGGCCGGTGGCGCGACGAAGGCCACCTTCGGGGTGTGCTGCCGCGTGGCTGCCTCTTCCACCTTCGCAATCAAGCCCATCCGCAACGCGCCGTGCGCGCGCAAGGTCTCGAACATCGTCAGTGCATGCGGGTCGCCATTGATCGCCTCCTGCAGCTCGGTGCCGGTGTAGCCCAGGTCGCGTGCATTGACGAAGATGGTCGGAATGCCGGCATTGATCAGCGTCGCTGCGATCGTGCCCAGGCCGGGAACCTCCAGCTGATCGATCAGCCTGCCGGTGGGAAACATCGCGCCGCCCTCGCCTTCGGCAGCGTCGGCCGGGTCGAGGAATTCCAGCTGCACCTCGGCGGCCGGAAAGGTCACCCCATCCAGTTCGAAGTCGCCGGTTTCCTGCACCTGACCATCGGTCATCGGCACATGCGCCACGATGGTCTTGCCGATATTGGCCTGCCAGATCCGCACCGTCGCCACACCATCGCGCGGTACCCGCGCGGCATCGACCAGGCCATTGGCAATCGCAAACGGCCCCACCGCCGCCGACAGGTTGCCGCAGTTGCCGCTCCAGTCCACGAACGCGCTGTCGATGGACACCTGCCCAAACAGGTAGTCCACATCGTGCCCGGCGCGCGCACTGGCCGACACGATCACGCCCTTGCTGGTGCTGGAGGTCGCCCCACCCATGCCGTCGATCTGCTTGCCGTACGGATCGGGGCTGCCGACCACCCGCAGCAACAACGCATCGCGCGCAGGCCCGGGCAATTGGGCGGCAGCGGGCAGGTCCTGCAAGCGAAAGAACACGCCCTTGCTGGTGCCGCCACGCATGTAGGTGGCCGGGATGCGGAGTTGGGGGAGAGGGGTCATGGGCTTGGTCTATCTCGGTTGATCGTGATCGCGGCGAAGACGCATCGACTGCGGCGCTGCCGGAGAGTTGAGGCAAAACTCGCGTCGAACCGCTCAGGCGTCGCAGCTCATCCACGCAGGAATGTCGCGCTGCATCTGCAGCACACGCCAGATGACGATGTCCGTGTCGCGTTCGATGTAGAAAATCAAATAGGGAAATCCCTTCGGTGGCCACACCCGCAGGTCCTGCAGCTTCAACAGCACCGCATGTCGGCTGTAACCGACACCCGGGTGCTGGATCAGCATCTTGACCGCCGACTCCAGCGCGTCGGCAAACGCCAGTTCCAGCGTGAGCCCGGCTTGTTCGCCATACCACGCAGCGGCTTCGTCGATGTCGCGCAGCGCCAACGGGCGCCAGCGCGCCGGCTTCACTTGCTGGCAGCGCGTGCCTGCGCGCGCTCACGCATCTTGTCGAAAAAATCAGGCTCCATTGCCACGGCCGGCCCGGAGTTGGCCCCATCCAGCAGCAACCCACGCAGCTGTTCCACATCGCGTTGCTTACGGATCAGTTCGCGCAGGTACTCACTGTAGGCATGCTCCTGGACTTGCTGATCGACGAACTGCTTGAGCTCGTCGGGCAAAGAGATATTCATCGTGGCCATACGACCTCCTGATGGCAAAGATTGCCAAAGCGTGCGCGCCTGCACGGGTGGGTGCAAGCGCGCGACCTGGCGTCCTCGGGCGTCGAAGCCATCAGGCTGCCGAGGCCTCAAGAAAATCCTGCGCAAACCGTTGCAATACGCCGCCCGCCTCGTAGATCGACACTTCTTCGGCGGTGTCCAGCCTGCAGGTCACCGGCACCTGCAGCTGCTCGCCATTACGGCGATGGATCGACAGCGTCAGCGTGGCACCCGGCGTGCGCTCGCCGACCACATCGAAGGTTTCGCTGCCGTCGATGCCCAGCGTCTTGCGATCACTGCCCGGCTTGAACTCCAGCGGCAACACGCCCATGCCGATCAGGTTGGTGCGGTGAATCCGCTCGAAGCCTTCGGCCACGATCACCTCCACGCCGGCCAGACGCACGCCCTTGGCGGCCCAGTCGCGCGAGGAGCCCTGGCCGTAATCGGCACCGGCAATGATGATTAGCGGCTGCTTGCGCGTCATGTAGGTTTCGATCGCCTCCCACATGCGCAGCACCTGCCCTTCCGGTTCCAGCCGCGCCAGCGAGCCTGCCTTGACCTGTCCGTCGACCACCGCCATTTCGTTGACCAGTTTGGGGTTGGCGAAGGTGGCGCGCTGCGCGGTGAGGTGGTCGCCGCGATGGGTGGCGTAGGAATTGAAGTCTTCCTCCGGCACGCCCATCTGCGCCAGGTATTCGCCGGCCGCGCTGCCGGCCAGAATCGCGTTCGACGGCGACAGATGATCGGTGGTGATGTTGTCGCCCAGCACCGCCAGCGGGCGCAGTCCGCGCAAACTACGTGCACCGGCGAGCGCGCCTTCCCAATACGGCGGGCGACGGATGTAGGTGCTGGTCGGCCGCCAGTCGTACAACGGGCTGACGCTACTGCCCTGCCCCACGCTGCGCTTGAACATCGGGTCATAGACGCTGCGGAAGTGTTCCGGCTTGACGCTGCGCGCCACCACCGCATCGATCTCCGCATCGCTTGGCCACAGATCCTTGAGCGTCACCGCCACGCCATCGGCGTCGACGCCCAGCACATCCTTTTCGATATCGAAGCGCACCGTCCCGGCGATGGCATAGGCGATCACCAACGGTGGCGATGCCAGGAACGCCTGCTTGGCGTAGGGATGGATGCGCCCGTCGAAATTGCGGTTGCCCGACAGCACCGCTGTCGCGTACAGATCGCGGTCGATGATCTCCTGCTGGATCGCCGGATCCAGCGCGCCACTCATGCCGTTACAGGTGGTGCAGGCAAACGCGACGATGCCGAAGCCCAGTTGTTCCAGCTCGCCCAACAGGCCGGCGTCTTCCAGATACAACTGCACCGCCTTGGAGCCCGGCGCCAGCGAACTTTTCACCCAGGGCTTGCGGGTCAGTCCACGCGCGTTCGCGTTGCGCGCCAGCAAGCCGGCGGCAATGACATTGCGCGGGTTGGAGGTATTGGTGCACGAGGTGATCGCGGCGATGATCACCGCGCCATCGGGCATCTGCCCCGGAACGTCGTCCCACGCAGCGGCGATGCCACGGTTTGACAGCTCGCTGGTGGCCACGCGCTTGTGCGGATTGGACGGCCCGGCCATGTTGCGCACCACGCTCGACAGGTCGAACTGCAGCACGCGCTCGTAGTGCGCGGTGACCAGGTCGTCCGCCCAAAGGCCGGTCTGGCGGGCGTAGGTGTCCACCAACGCAATCTGCGTCTCCTCGCGCCCGGTCAGACGCAGGTAGTCCAGCGTCTGCTGGTCGATATAGAACATCGCCGCGGTGGCACCGAACTCCGGCGTCATATTGGAAATGGTCGCGCGGTCGCCGATGGTCAGCGCGCTGGCGCCGGCTCCATAAAACTCGAGATAGGCACCGACCACACGTTGCTGGCGCAGGAATTCGGTCAAGGCCAGCACGATGTCGGTGGCGGTGATGCCGGGCGCCGGCCGGCCCAGCAATTCCACGCCGATGATGTCGGGCAGGCGCATCCACGAGGCACGGCCCAACATCACGTTCTCCGCTTCCAGCCCACCCACACCCACCGCGATCACACCCAGCGCATCCACATGCGGGGTATGGCTGTCGGTACCCACGCAGGTATCGGGAAACGCCACGCCGTCGAGCGTGTAGATCACCGGCGACATCTTCTCCAGATTGATCTGATGCATGATGCCGTTGCCCGGCGGAATCACTTCCATGTTCTCGAACGCGCGCTTGGTCCACTCGATGAAGTGGAAGCGGTCGGCGTTGCGGCGATCTTCCACACTGCGGTTCTTGGCGAAGGCCTGTTTGTCGAAGCCGGCGTATTCCACTGCCAGCGAGTGATCGACGATCAATTGCACCGGCACCACCGGGTTGACCTGCGCCGGATCGCCCCCCTGCTCGGCGATTGCATCGCGCAGTCCGGCCAGGTCGACCAGCGCGGTCTGCCCCAGGATGTCGTGACAGACCACACGCGCCGGAAACCAGGGAAAATCCAGGTCGCGCCTGCGCTCGATCAGCTGACGCAGGTAGGCCTCCAGCATCTGCGGTTCGGCACGCCGCACCAGATTCTCCGCGTGCACCCGTGCGGTGTACGGCAGCGTTGCATAGGCGCCGGGTTGCAGCGCATCCACGGCGGCGCGTGCATCGAAATAGTCCAACGAGGTGCCCGGCAAGGGCTTGCGGTACTGGCTGTTCATGGCTGGCGATATCACAAAGCGGGCGGGGTCTGCTGGTGCTGTTGCTGGTGCTGGTGCTGGTGCTGGTGCTGGTGCTGTTGCTGTTGCCGTTGCTGTTGCTGTTGCTGTTGCTGTTGCCGTTGCTGTTGCCGTTGCTGTTGCTGTTGCTGTTGCTGTTGCTGTTGCTGATGCTCGTATTGCTAGTCACCACCTGCTGCTCGCCACTCTCCCTTCTCCCGCAACGCGGGAGAAGGTGCCCGAAGGGCGGATGAGGGCCGCTCGCAGGCAGCAGCTTTCAGGAGCGCTCATCCAGCGGCACGAACACCTGATCTTCTGGACCCGTGTAATTCGCAGAAGGCCGAATGATCTTGCCGTCCATGCGTTGCTCGATGACGTGCGCGCTCCAGCCAGCCGTACGCGCCAGCACGAACAGCGGCGTAAACATCGCCGTCGGCACGCCCATCATGTGGTAGCTGACCGCACTGAACCAGTCCAGGTTCGGGAACATCTTCTTGATGTCCCACATCACGCTCTCCAGGCGCTCGGCGATGTCGTACATCTTGCGGCTTCCCTGTGCCTCGGAAAGCTCGCGCGCCACCTCCTTGATCACCTTGTTGCGCGGGTCGGACACGGTATAGACCGGATGCCCGAAGCCGATCACCACTTCCTTGCGCTCCACACGCGCCTTGATGTCGGCCTCGGCCTCGTCCGGCGTGTCGTAGCGCTTTTGCACCTCGAAGGCCACTTCGTTGGCGCCGCCATGCTTGGGCCCGCGCAGTGCGCCGATGCCACCGGCGATGGCGCTGTACATGTCGCTGCCGGTGCCGGCAATGACGCGGCTCGCAAACGTCGACGCGTTGAACTCGTGCTCGGCGTACAGGATCAGGCTGGTATGCATCGCACGCACCCACGCGTCCTTCGGCGCAAACCCGTGCAGCAGATGCAGGAAGTGCCCGCCGATCGAGTCGTCGTCGGTGTCCACCTCGATGCGCTTGCCATTGTGGCTGTAGTGATACCAGTACAGCAGCATCGACCCCAGCGAGGCCATCAGCTTGTCGGCGATATCGCGCGCGCCAGGATGATTGTGGTCGTCCTTTTCCGGCTGCAGGCAGCCCAGCACCGACACGCCGGTGCGCATCACATCCATCGGATGCGACGACGGCGGCAGCTGTTCCAGCGCCGTCTTCACTGCCGCCGGCACGCCGCGCAGCGAACGCAGCTTGGCCTTGTAGCCGCGCAATTCGCCACTATTGGGCAACTTGCCATGCACCAGCAGATAGGCGATTTCCTCGAACTCGCTGGTGGTGGCCAGGTCCAGGATGTCGTAGCCGCGGTAATGCAGGTCGTTGCCGCTGCGCCCCACCGTGCACAGCGCGGTGTTGCCCGCAGCGGTGCCGGACAAGGCGACGGATTTCTTCGGCTTGAAGCCGGGATTGACGGTGTCGTTCATGCGATGCGCTCCCAAACGGTGTCGTGTTGCGGTGTCACGGATGAAATGGCCGAACCTGCACGCAGCAAGGCGCGATCATGCGCCTTTGCGTGCAAACAAGCCGTCCAGGCGCTGCTCGTAGTCGTGGTAGCCGATGCGCTCGTACAGCTCTTCACGCGTCTGCATGGTGTCCAGCACGGCCTGCTGATGCCCATCGCGCCGGATCGCGGTGTAGACCGCTTCGGCCGCCTTGTTGGCCGCACGGAACGCCGACAGCGGAAACAGCTGGATCGCCACGCCGGCCTGCGCGAGCTGGTCGCGCGTGAACAGCGGCGTCTTGCCGAATTCGGTGATGTTGGCCAGCACCGGCACGCGCACCGCATCGACAAACCGCGTGTAGGTCTCCAGGTCGTACGCGGCCTCGGCAAAGATGCCGTCGGCACCGGCCTCCACGCAGGCGATCGCACGCTCGATCGCCGCATCCACGCCTTCCATCTGGATCGCATCGGTGCGTGCGATCAAGAAGAACGCCGCATCGGTCTTGGCATCGGCCGCCGCCTTGACCCGGTCCACCATCTCGGCCTGGCTGACGATCTCCTTGCCCGGCCGATGCCCGCAGCGCTTGGCGCCGACCTGGTCTTCGATATGGCAGCCGGCCGCGCCGGCCTTGATCAGCGACTTGATGGTGCGCTCGATATTGAACGCGCTCGGCCCGAAGCCGGTATCCACGTCCACCAGCAGCGGCAGCGCGCAGACATCGGTGATGCGGCGCACGTCGATCAGCACATCTTCCAGCGTATTGATGCCCAGGTCCGGCAACCCCAGCGAACCGGCCGCAACGCCACCGCCAGACAGGTAGATGGCCTGATAGCCGGCGCGCTGCGCCAGCAGCGCGTGGTTGGCATTGATCGCGCCGATCACCTGCAGCGGCGATTCGGCGGCCAGCGCGGCGCGGAAGCGCGTGCCGGCGGAAGCAGTGGGCGAGGACGTCATGGTGGTTCCTGGGGTGGGATTCGGGATAGAGCGCAAATGGCATGCCAACGCCAAGCCATTGATTCGACTGGACCAGCCAGCGCCGAATGTTGCAATACTGCAACGCGCCAAGCACGATGCAACATCCCTGCAACGCGACACCACCGATGCGTAGCCCCCGATTTATCGAGCCGACGGAGACCTCTGGCCCCGTCATCTGGACCGTCAGCGTCTCTCGCCTGACCGGCCTGCTGGCCGACGTCATCCCCGAGTTCGACCAGCGCGCGCGCATCGAGCAGGTCAACCTCGGCTTTGCCGAGGCGGTGGAGGTCATCGGCCAGCGCCTGCGCCGCGAGCGCTGCGACGTGCTGGTCGCCGGCGGCTCCAATGCCGCCTATCTGCGCAGCCGGCTCGCACTGCCGCTGGCGCCGATCCAGGCCACCGGATTCGATCTGATGGAAGCGCTGGCGCGCGCACGCCGCATCGCACCGCGCATCGGCGTGGTCACCCATGCCACCGACGTGCCCTTGTTCCGCGCGTTTCAGGACAGCTTCGACCTGGACATCGAACATCGTCGCTTCGTCACCGCGGAAGACGCGCGCGACTGCATCGCCGACCTGCGTGCCAGCGGCATCCAGGTCATCGTCGGCACCGGCATGGCGATCGATTTCGCCGAGCAGGCCGGCTTGCCCGGGGTGCTGCTGTACTCGGCAGATTCGGTCCGCCTGGCACTCGAGCACGCCATCGCGCTGGGGAGCGCACCCGGCAACGATCACTCCGCCAGCCGCACCGGCACCCGACGAATACGGCGCACCGACGCATTGCTGGGCGACGATGCTGCAATCACGCAGGTGCGCGAGCTGGTGCAGCTATACGCCCCACATCCGGGCACCGTGCTGATCAGCGGCGAGACCGGCACCGGCAAGGAACTGGTCGCACGCCAGTTGCATGCCGGCAGCCGCCGGCGTGGCCGCTTCGTCGCCATCAACTGCGGCGCCATCAGCGAGTCGTTGCTGGAGGCGGAATTGTTCGGCTACAGCGACGGCGCCTTTACCGGCGCACGCCGCGGCGGCCATGTCGGCCTGATCGAAGCCGCGCAGGACGGCACGCTGTTTCTCGACGAAATCGGCGAACTGCCGATGCCGCTGCAGACACGCCTGCTACGCGTGCTGGAAGAGCGCGAAGTGCTGCGGGTTGGCGCCACCCTGCCGGTCGCCGTGGACGTGCGCGTGGTCGCCGCCAGCCTGCAGCCGCTGCAGGCACTGGTCGAGCAAGGACGCTTCCGCCGCGACCTCTTCTATCGCCTGGCAGCGCTGCGCATCGCCCTGCCGCCACTGCGCAACCGCCCCGACGAGATCGCCTTGTTGCTGGCGCATTACTTCCAGCACCTCGGCGGCATGCCTTCCCCGCTGTCATCGACAGCACTGCAGCGGCTGCAACAGCACGTATGGCCGGGCAACGTGCGCGAATTACGCAATCTGGTCGAGCGCCTGTGCATTCATTGGAAGGCACAACCGCGCCACAGCCTTGACCTGGATCAACTGGAACGCTGGGCACCTGAGCTGTTCGAGATGCGCATTGGCGATGGCGATGGCGCAGCAGCACCCGGGCACACCGATCTTGCGAGCTCGCGCCTGCAACTCACCGCAGCGGCCGTTCGCGCAGCGCTCGATCGCGCAAACGGCAATCGCGCCCTCGCCGCACAGGCACTGGGCGTCTCGCGCACGACGTTGTGGCGCTGGATGCAGGCACACGCGGCGGCATCGCGGGATTGAGATACAGGCTTCGCCTGGCCGGGCTGCATGCGCGGACCTGTTTCGCGAATCTTTACAACGCCAGCCGCCCGCTCGCGGCGACAGGTCATGCGCCGCGTTCCACACGCCGGGGGTGCTGCCCCATTGGTGATGTGATCACACGCAGCGCCGCTACCCAGCACCCGCCCATTGAACGAGTGCGCAGCGATCACTTGACCCGCATGTACTCGGTATCGCCCGTACTCAGGTGCCCGGTCGCCTGGTCGATCGCATAGTTGACGGTGCCATCGGCGCCGGACACCTGCAGCACGCCCTTGTTCAAGATCGCCGGATGATTCTTCGTCCTGACGCCGCCGCCGAGCCGCTCCGGCGTGGTATCGCGAATGATGAAGCTCTCGCCGTTGTGCTCGATGCTGAGCACGTTCTTCTCCGACGTCGTGTTGACCCACCTGCCCACGTACTGCTCGCCCACATCGCGTGCACAGCCGGCCAGCAACGCCATCGCAACCAGAGCACTTCCAAGCAGCGCCTTCATCGCCACTCCTTCTTCAACGCGGGGGACTGCAGGATGGCGATTCGTTCCTGCGCCTGCAACAAGCAGGCACAACCGGATGAACAGGCCTGTCAGCGACTTGAACAAGTCGTTGGGATCAACGGGCTCTGCATCCCACTCGCGCGGATAGCGGCGACACCTGCGTTTTGACGGCATCGGCTGTGGTCCACACCACTTCAACCGAGCCAGACGCCCAAGGCGGTTGCAGGAGCGCCTTCAGGACAACAAAAAAGCCGGCGCATGGCCGGCTCTTCTTCTCGCGTTGAAACCCTTGCTGCTGCTGGATTTCGATGGTGGGCGGTACAAGGTTCGAACTTGTGACCCTTGCCGTGTGAAGGCAATGCTCTACCGCTGAGCTAACCGCCCGGTGACGCGAGCCGCACATTATAGGGCAGCTGCGGCGATCGTCAACAGGTTCATCGGCGACGGCGGCAATGCGCTCGAAAACGTCCCATTCCGGTGGCTGGGCGTGGCGCCATGACTCCCTGGAGCGACGCTGTGGCAATCGATTCGGCGCCGTCAGATGCCCGATACTCCCGTCGATGCCCCGCGCCAGACAACGGCGATCACGCGCGCGGCCGCGGCGCCCCGCATCACATCGTGTGCGTCGGCTTGTCGGAGGTCGTCAATCCCGCCAGCAGCGTCTCGATCTTGTTGCGCACGCTCTCGCCTTCCTGGCCGTCCGGGAACTGCACGCCGATGCCGGCGGCGCGGTTGCCTTGCGCACCGGCCGGGGTGGTCCAGATGACCTTGCCGGCGACCGGCAGGCGTTCGCTGGAGTCCGGCAGCGTCAGCAGCAGGAAGACCTCGTCGCCGAGCATGTAGCGCTTGGGCGTGGGCACGAAGATGCCGCCGCCCTTCACGAACGGCATGTAGGCGCTGTAGAGCGCCGGCTTGTCCTTCAACGCCAGCGACAAAATGCCCTGGCGTGCATTCATTGCACTCATCGAGTTCCCCTAGAACGTGCCGGACGCTCTCCCTCGCGCCAGGCCAGCAACAATTCCGTCACCGCCAGATCGGCGCGGACGGTGGTGCGCAGCAGGTCGCGAGTGCGATTGGCGGCGTCGAACCAGGTCGCCAGCTTGTGCAACCGCGATGGATCGGTCAAGCCGGCCGATGCCTGTGCCAGCGCAAGGTCCGCCGCGTGGCGCAGCCGTTGGTCGGCCTGGCCGTCGTTGGTCCAGCGCTGCGCAACCTCCACTGCGCCGGCGCGGCCGGCGGCGACCTGTTCCAGGTCCTGCGCCACCGCGCGCCGCACCGCCAGGCCATCCTCGCGCAGCCACTGCGCCGCAAGCCCCGGATGACCACGCGCGGCGTCCAGCGCTTCCTGCGCAGCCCGCTCGTCGACACCCTGCGACAGCAGCCAGGCCAGCGCCTCGTGCGTGGGCGGCAGCTTGAATTCCAGGCGCTGGCAGCGGCTGCGGATGGTCGCCGGCAAGCGTGCCGGCTGCGCGCTGATCAGCCACAGGTAGCGCCCCGGCGAGGGTTCTTCCAGCGTCTTGAGCAGCGCGTTACAGGCAGCGCGATTGATCGCATCGGCCGGGTCGACGATCACGATCTGGGCGATGCCGTACTGCGGGGTCAACGAGAGCTTTTGCGAAATCTCGCGCACCTGCTCGATCACGATCTCGGTGCGCAGTTTGTCGCCGGTGCGGTTGGGAATGAACGAGATCAGCTGCAGATCGGGGTGGGTTCCGGCGGCGATCAGCTGCCGGCTACGCTGCGCCAGCGCCGGGTCCGGCGCGCTGGCCAGCACGTGCTCGGCCAGCGCCAGGGCCACCGCACGCTTGCCCAGGCCATCCGGCCCGCAGATCAGCAAGCCGTGGCCGAGCCGGCCGGCGTCCAGCGCCGCCAGCGTCTGGTCGTAGGCGCGCTGCTGCCAGGGTGAGAACGCAGTGGTCATGGCGTGGGCTCCGGTTGCGGCAGGCGGCGACGCTGCAGGTAACGCGCCACCGCCGCATTGTGTTCGGCCAGGGTGGCCGAGAACACGTGCGCGCCGGTGCCGTCGCCGACCGCCACGAAGTACAGGGCATTCCCCGGTGCCGGACGCACTGCCGCCAGCAAGGCCTCGCGGCCGGGCATGGCGATCGGGGTCGGGGTCAGGCCGGTGCGAGTGTAGGTGTTGTACGGCGTATCGGTGGTCAGGTCGCGGCGGCGGATATTGCCGTCGTAGCTACTGCCGATGCCGTAGATCACGGTGGGGTCGGTCTGCAGCTTCATGCCCAGCTGCAGGCGGCGCAGGAACACGCCGGCAATCAGCGGACGCTCCGCACCCAGCGCGGTTTCCTTTTCGATGATGGAGGCCAGGATCAACGCCTGCTCCGGCGAGCTCAGCGGCAGATCGGCAGCGCGCTGCGCCCAGGCCTGCGCCAGCGCTTTGTCCATGGCGAGGTGAGCGCGCTTGAGCACGTCCAGATCGCTGTCGCCGCGCTGGTAGAGATAGGTTTCCGGCAGAAAACGGCCTTCCGGGTGCTGGTTGGCAAAACCCAGCCGCGCCATCACTGCCGCATCGTCCAGCGCAGCGATGGATTGCTGCAGCGGCGTGGCGGTGGCGATCGCGGCGCGCAGCTGGCGGAAGTTCCAGCCTTCCACGATCGTGAAGCGGTACTGGATCACCCGGCCCTGGCGCATGCGTTCGAGCAGCTCGCGCGGCGACAGCGCCGGGGCCAGCGCGTATTCGCCCACCTTGAGTTTGCCTGCCGCATCGACCTGGCGCGCGAGCAGCTGCCATTCCAGATCGGTGCCCTGTGCCACGCCGGCGGCGCGCAACTTGCGCAGCGTGGCCTTGAGTGAATCGCCGGGCGCGATCACCACACTGGGCGCACTCGCGCTCACCGGCGTCTGGGCAAAGTGCAGGTAATGCCGCCACGCCACCACCGCCGCAATCGCCAGCAGCGCTGCAAGCAACAGCGCCGTGCCCAGCACGGCCAGACATCCACGTTTGCCAGTCACCGCCACACGCACCTCGTCATTGCCCCAGCGCCGCGCAGGATACCGCGCGCCGGTGATGTCCCGTTGAAGCGCTCATGCCTGGTCGAAGGCGCGCAGCACGCCGCGCGCCTTGGCGCGGGTTTCGTCCAGTTCGCGCTGCGGGTCCGAATCCACCACGATCCCGGCGCCGGTGCGGAAATGCACCTGGTCCCCGGCCACCTCGGCGGTGCGGATCAGGATGTTCAGATCCATGTCGCCGTCGCGATTGAGCCAGCCGAATGCGCCGGTATAGGCGCCACGCGCGGTGCCTTCGAGCTCGGCGATGATCTGCATGCAGCGCACCTTCGGGCAACCGGTGATGGTGCCGCCGGGAAATACCGCAGCAACCACCTCGCCCGGGGTGACGTCGGGGCGCAGACGGCCACGCACGTTGCTGACGATATGGTGCACATGCGCGTAGCTTTCCACGCCCATCAGCTCGTCCACCTCCACCGTGCCCGGTGCGCAGATGCGCCCCAGGTCGTTGCGTTCCAGGTCGATCAACATGACGTGCTCGGCGCGCTCCTTCGGATGGCCGACCAGCTCGCGGATGCGCGCGGCATCGTCGTCGCCGGCAAAGCGCGCGCGGGTACCGGCGATCGGGCGCGTCTGCACCACATCGCCCTGCACCGACACCAGCCGCTCCGGCGAGGAACTCACCACCGCGCGGCCTGCCGCGACGAACAGGCCGGCAAACGGGGCGGGATTGGCCGCGCGCAGGCGCGCATGCAACGCCGCCGGAGCGACCGCAGCGGCAAACGCCGCATGCCAGGCGCGCGAGATATTGGCCTGGAACACGTCGCCGGCGCGCAGATAAGCGAGCACACGCTCCACGGCAGCGGTAAAGCGCTCCGGCGCATCTTCTTCGACAGCCACCGGCCCGGCCCACGCTGGCAACGGCGGCAGCGCGGCGCAGGCGGCGATGTCCTCGACGATGCGGGTTAGCAGATCTGCACGGCCCGGCTCGGCCAGCGCGATGCAGCGGCCCTGCACCCGATCGCGCAGCACCGCGGCCGGTGCGCGCAGCGCCAGCGCGCTCGGCAAGCCATCGCTGCGCGTGGGTAGCTGCAGAATCGGTTCGACCTGCGCGGCCAGCTCGTAATCCAGCAACACCGCCCAGCCGCCGCGAAACGGCCACTGGCTGGCCGCAGCGTGCGGCAGGCGCTCGGCCTGCCAGGCCGCATCCAGTGCCTGCAGAAATCCGCCGTCCAGCACCCGTCCATCGCCGTCGCGCGTGCGCCCGTCGGCGTCCAGCCGCAGGCTTGCGCCGTCTGCCAGCAACAACACATCCCAGCGGCCGTGGGCGGTGCCGGAAGCAGTGGATTCGAGCAGTGCCGGATAGCGCTGCGGCGCCAGCCGATGCAGCGCCAGCAGGTCGATGTCCGCGTGCAGGGGTCTGGTGAGCGTCATCGGCCTGGTGTGGCGTGGGGTGCTAAGACGCGCCACCCTGCAATGGAGGCAGGGCACGCATGATGAGAGGGATCAGGTCGCGCAGCGAGGTTCGGCAGCGCCACTGTCCGGGTGTGGCGGACGGAATCCGATGCGTCGTGTACCGCGAGACATCGCTCGCGGTACACACGCACAGTGATCTCAGATGCGCTTGAACACCAGCGTGCCGTTGGTGCCGCCGAAGCCGAAGCCGTTGGACATCACCGCGTCCACCTGCACTTCGCGCGCCACGTTCGGCACGTAATCCAGGTCGCAGCCTTCGCTGGGCGCTTCCAGGTTGATGGTCGGCGGAATGATGCCGGTGTGCAGCGCCATCACCGAGAAGATCGCTTCCACGCCGCCGGCCGCGCCGAGCAGATGGCCGGTCATCGACTTGGTCGAGCTGACCATGGTCTTGTAGGCGTGGTCGCCCAGCGCGCGCTTCATCGCCAGGGTTTCGGCCAGATCGCCCAACGGCGTGGAGGTGCCGTGCGCATTGAGGTAGCCGATCTGCTCGGGATTGAGCTTGGCATCGCGCATCGCCGCGGCCATGCTGCGCGCCGCGCCCTCGCCGTCTTCGCTGGGCGCGGTCATGTGGAAGGCATCGGAGCTGGCGCCGAAGCCGACCAGTTCTGCATAGATGCGCGCGCCACGCGCCTTGGCGTGTTCGTACTCTTCCAGCACCAGCACGCCGGCACCGTCGCCCAGCACGAAGCCGTCGCGCTGCTTGTCCCACGGACGCGAAGCGCCGGTCGGATCGTCGTTGCGGGTGGACATCGCCTTCATTGCGCAAAAGCCGCCCACCGAACTCGGCGAGGAGCCGCGCTCGGCGCCACCGGCCAGCATCACGTCAGCATCGCCGTGCTGGATCATGCGCATCGCGGTGCCGATCGAATGGTTGGAGGTGGCGCAGGCCGACACCGCCGAGAAGGTCGGGCCTTTCAGGCCCTTGATCAGGCTCACCTGGCCCGGCAGCATGTTGATGATGGTGCTGGGCACATAGAACGGCGAAATCTTGCGCGCGCCGCCCTCGTGGAATTTGATGGTCTGCTCTTCGATACCGAGCAGCCCGCCGATGCCGGAGCCCAGAATGGCGCCAACGCGTTCGGCATTGCTTTCGTCGATTTCCAGGCCGGAATCGTCCAGCGCCATGAACGAGGCGCCGACGCCGTAATGGATGAACGAATCCATCTTCTTGACGTCCTTGGCGGACACGAACAGCGTGGGATCGAAATTCTTAATCTCGCCGGCAATCTTGGTGGTGAACTGCGAGGCATCGATCTGCGTGATCGGGCCGATGCCTGAGCGCCCGTGGATGATTCCATCCCAGCTGGTGGCCAGATCATTGCCCAGCGGCGACACCATGCCCATGCCGGTAACGACAACACGACGACTCATTGCAGATCTCCTCACCACGGAACGGACGGTGCTTGCGGTTTGCGGATGACGCTTGAAAAACACAGGGCCGCATCAGCGGCCCCATGGAATGTCTGACGCAGCAACGGCTTGACGCACGCCGCCGCAGTCAGGAACAACGCATCAGCTCTTGACGTGAGCCTTGACGTAGTCGATCGCCTGCTGGACCGAGGTGATCTTCTCAGCCTCTTCGTCCGGGATCTCGCACTCGAACTCTTCTTCCAGCGCCATCACCAGCTCGACGGTGTCCAGCGAGTCGGCACCCAGGTCATCGACGAACGATGCGCTGGTGGTGACTTCCTCTTCCTTGACGCCGAGTTGTTCGACGACGATTTTCTTGACGCGTTCTTCGATGGTGCTCATTGGGGATATCGCTCCAGATGGAGTAGTGGTGGTACGAAAAAAACGCCATCGCCGCTGCGATGGCCGCGTTGGATAGTGTAGTGGAAGCGACCGAGCCTTGCATTGCATCACAAGTCCCCGCCAATCAGCCACTTAGCGCCTCCCGGCGCCGCACGCTCACGGCATGTACATGCCGCCGTTGACGTGCAGGGTCTCACCGGTGATGTAGCCGGCACTCGGGCCGGCCAGGAACGCCACCGCGTTGGCGATGTCGTCCGGCTGGCCCAGGTGGCCCAGCGCGATCTGCTGCAGCAAGGCGGCCTTGGCCTCGTCCGGCAGCGCCTTGGTCATGTCGGTATCGATGAAGCCGGGCGCCACCACATTCACGGTGACCCCGCGCGAGCCGATCTCCTTGGCCAGCGACTTGGAAAACGCAATGATGCCGGCCTTGGCCGCGGCGTAGTTGGTCTGGCCGGGATTGCCGGTCACGCCCACCACCGAGGCGATGTTGACGATACGGCCCTTGCGCGCCTTCATCATGCCGCGCATCACCGCCTTGGAGGTGCGGAACACGCTGGTCAGATTGGTGTCGATGATCGCCTGCCAGTCGTCGTCCTTCATCCGCATCAGCAGGTTGTCGCGGGTGATGCCGGCATTGTTGACCAGGATCGAGATCGCGCCGAACTCCTTGCCGATCGCATCGATCAGGCCATCGACCGCCGCAGCGTCGGTGACATCGAGCTCACGGCCGTGGCCGCCTTCGGCAGCCAGGCGCTCGCCGATCGCCGCAGCGCCGGAGGCCGAGGTCGCGGTGCCGATCACGGTGGCGCCCTGGGCGGCCAGCGTCGCGGCGATGGCCGCACCGATCCCGCGACTGGCACCGGTGACGAGGGCGATCTCGCCCTGCAGAGGCTTGCTCATGAATGCTGTTCCTCGAGTGGGAAGCGCGCGACCGCAGCCGCGAGCGGTGAGGGCTGCCGGCAGGACCGGCAGGTGCGTCGAATCAATGGGTCCACGCCTCGAGCGCGCCGGCATAATCGGCCGGCGTGGCCAGCGGACGGGCGTCCAGGCGCTTGTCGATACGCTTGATCAGCCCGCTCAGCACCTTGCCGGGGCCACATTCGGCGATCCGGGTGATGCCCTGGGCGGCCAATGCCTGCACGCAGCCGGTCCACTGCACCGGCAGGTACAACTGCTCGGCCAGCGCCTGGCGAATCGCCTCGCTGCCGGTGTGCACGCGTGCATCGACGTTCTGCACCACCGGAATCTGCGGGGCGTGCCAGCTCAGGCCGGCCATCGCTTCGGCGAGCTGGTTGGCCGCATCGCGCATCAACGGGGTGTGCGAGGGCACGCTCACCGCCAGCTTGACCGCCTTGCGCACGCCGCGCTCGGCCAGCAAGGCCAGCGCGCGGTCCACCGCCGCCGCATCGCCACCGATCACGATCTGACCGGGCGAATTGAAATTGGCCGGCACCACCACCTGGCTGCCTGCCGCCTCGGCACAGACCTCCTGCACCAGCGCATCCTCGGCGCCCAGTACCGCCGCCATTGCGCCGACACCGGCCGGCGCGGCGGCCTGCATGAACTGGCCGCGCAGCCGCACCAGGTGCGCGCCGTCGTGCAGCGACAGGGCGCCGGCAGCGACCAGCGCGGTGTATTCGCCCAGGCTGTGCCCGGCCAGGACCGCCGGGCGCTGCCCGCGCTGCGCATTCCACAGCCGCCAGACCGCCACACCCGCAGCCAGCAGGGCCGGTTGGGTGTATTCGGTGCGGTTGAGCATCTCTTCCGGGCCGCCCTGGGACAGGGCCCACAGGTCGACGCCGGCGCCATCGGAGGCTTCGGCAAATGTTTCGCGGATCTGCGGGTGCAGTTCGGACAGTTCGGCCAGCATCCCTAAGGACTGCGAGCCCTGGCCGGGAAACACGAAGGCGAGAGTGGATTCGGTCACGCGTTGCTGCCTACAAAAATCGAGCCGGGATGATACGTGCGAAATCGTCCCGGCGTCTGTACTGCCGCGTATGCAAGCCCCCGCCAGCGGGGCCGCCGACACGCCTACAGCAAGGCGTTGAGCAGATCCATGTCGCCATCGGCCAGCCAGTCCACGCACATCACCAGCACCAGCAAGACGCCGAGCGAGGTTGCCGCGTGGATGGCCAGGATGGCACGCGCCAGCGCCCCGGCAGAGCGGCCCAGGCGGCCGGTGAGCTGCGCAAACCGCTGCAATCGCCCGGTCACCACATGCGCATGCGCCGCCACCGCCGGGCCGGCCGCATCGAAGGCGCACGTCATCAACCGCTGCAGCACCGCGCGGCGGCCGCGGTAGTACTTGGCCACCCCGTAGCCGAACACCAGCCAGTCGCGCGCCTGGGCCTGCGCCAGGTCCATCACTTCCAGCGGGTCTTCCTCGAAATCGATGAAGCCGACCGCCTGCCCGTCGAAGGTCATGTTGCGCGGAAGCGGTTGGCCGAAATAGGCGCCATCGCGATGGGCATCGGCAATGGCCGCCACCGCCAGCGCAATCAGCCGGTCGCGCTCGGGCGCATCGGCCTCGCGCAGGCAGCTGGCAAAGGAACGCCCGTTGTCGCTGAGCACCAGGGCCGCCTGTCCGCAACCGACCACGCGCGGCACATTGACCGCTTGCGCCTGCAGCTCGCCGAGCCGGCGTGCCTCCAGATCGCGCGCAGCATCGCCGCCACGGTGCGGCGGTGGACGCAAGGCATCCAGGCCCCAGCGGCGGGCAACGAAGTTGAGTGCTCCGAGCGAGACCGCGCGGCTGTGGCGGCGGTACTGCTTCAGCCAGACGCGCTGTCCGGCGATGACGATGGGTTCTGCCATGACGGGCCCGTCCCTGATGCTGTCAGGCAGCGCCGGCGGACGCGGCGCTGCCTGCCGGACTCAGTAGCGCAGCAGCGCCGAGCCCCAGGTAAATCCGCCACCGAATGCTTCCAGCAGCAGCAATTGACCACGCTGCACGCGGCCGGACCGCACCGCTTCGTCCAGCGCCAGCGGCACCGAGGCCGAGGAGGTATTGCCGTGGCGGTCCACGGTGACGACCACCTGCTCCATCGGCAGATCCAGCCGCTTGGCGGTGGCCTCGATGATGCGCAGGTTGGCCTGATGCGGGATCAGCCAGTCCAGGTCGTGCTTGTCGTAGCCATTGGCGGCCAGGGCCTCGTCGACCACCGAATCCAGGGCTTTGACTGCGTACTTGAACACGTCGTTGCCCTTCATCAGCAACGCGCCGCCGCCGTTCTTGCCCTCGCCGAAGCCCACCGATACGCCAACCGGATCCCACAGCAGTTCCTTCTTGCTGCCGTCGGCATGCAGATGGGTGCTGAGGATGCCGGTTTCTTCGTCGGCCTTGAGCACGACCGCGCCAGCGCCGTCGCCGAACAGCACGCAGGTGGTGCGATCGGTCCAGTCGACGATGCGGGTCAGGGTTTCTGCGCCCACCACCAACACGGTCTTGGCATCGCCACTGCGCACGAATTTGTCGGCCACGCTGAGCGCATAGACAAAGCCCGAGCACGCCGCGTTGACGTCGAAGGCACCGCAGCCGACATTGCCCAGCCGCGCCTGCAGCAGGCAGGCAGTGGACGGGAAAATCAGGTCTGGGGTGGTGGTGCCGACAACGATCAAGTCGATCTCATCGGCGGTCACGCCGGCCGCTTCCATCGCCTTCAGCGAGGCGAAATACGCCAGGTCGCTGGTGGTCTGGTCGTCGGCGACGATGTGACGCTCACGGATACCAGTGCGCGAGAAGATCCATTCATCGCTGGTGTCGACGATCTTGGACATGTCGTCGTTGGTCAACACCTTTTCGGGCAAATAGCTACCCGTGCCCGCGATTCTGGAATAGATCCGCTTGCTCATACTGTTCCCTGTTGCAAGAGCCGCGGTGATCGGCGGCTCCGGAAGAAGCGAGGGTCACCCGGCGGCGTCGAACGCGCCGGGTGCCACGAATCAATCTTCTTGGACGGCCGACGACTTGGTCGCAATCACCTTCTTGCCGCGGTAGTAACCGTCAGCGGTGATGTGGTGGCGCAGATGGATCTCGCCGCTGGTCGGATCGGTCGACAGCTGCTTGGCGGTCAGGGCATCGTGCGAACGACGCTGGCCGCGACGCGACGGGGTAACTCGGGATTTCTGCACAGCCATGGGATTGCTCCAACTTAAGTTCGATAACTTGTCTGTCGAGTCGAACTGGACGCTTCACGCCCGCGCCGACCTGTCTTTCCGCCCTTCACAGCGGCGGTTACTGTTTTTTGAACGCTGCCAGCGCCGCGAACGGACTGGCCTTGTCTTGCTCTTCCTGGGTCGGAACCCACTCGGCCTCGACGGCCTCGCTGCCCGGCGCCATCGGCACCACCGGGATCGACAGGACCAGCTCGTCCTCGACCAGGTCTGCGGCCCGCAGCATGCCATCTTCCGGCACCAGCAAGGCTTCGTACTCGGCCGGCAACGCCGCTTCGTCGGCTTCGTCACGGATCAAACCAAGACGCTGCCTGATTTGCACCGGATACAGGAAACGCTGCAGGCTGCGCTGGCAGGCCAGCGGAAGCTCGACATCGACACTGAGCTCGACGTAGGCGACCTTCAACAGGCTGTCCTGATCGAACTGGAGCGAGTAGACACACTCGCCCTCGGTATCGACCAGGCTGCCTTGCAGGCGGGTCATCGCAGAGAGCGGGATGCGGCCATCGAAGCGCCTGCGCGCTGCGACCATCCGCCAAGCATCCAGCATTTCGGGTACGTTCGCGGACATAAGCCGCAGAATGTTAAAGATCCGCCGACGCCCTGTCAAATGCCCCTATTCACGCACCTGGCGCGGCGCCAAGGCTGGCAGACTCCCCTACCCGTCCGACGCAGCGCCCCATGATGCCACGCCTGATTCTTGCCTCCACCTCAGTCTATCGG
This sequence comes from Xanthomonas sp. BRIP62415, assembly GCF_003993515.1. Classification (NCBI taxonomy): domain Bacteria; kingdom Pseudomonadati; phylum Pseudomonadota; class Gammaproteobacteria; order Lysobacterales; family Lysobacteraceae; genus Xanthomonas; species Xanthomonas sp. BRIP62415. The sequence continues at coordinate 220,898 of NZ_QEZH01000029.1, read as the reverse complement.
CGCGAGCTGCTTGGCCGGCTGCGACTGGACTTCACCACCGCCCGGCCGGAGGTCGACGAGCAGGCGCACCCCGGGGAGGCCCCGGACGCGCTGGCCAGCCGGCTGGCCGCGGAAAAGGCGGCGGCGGTGGCCGCGCAGGCGCCCGACGCATGGGTGATCGGTTCGGACCAAGTCGCCGACCTAGATGGCCAGGCCCTGGGCAAACCAGAAACGCTGGAGCGGGCGCATGCGCAGCTGACGGCGATGTCCGGCCGCGTGGTGCGCTTCCATACGGCAGTGAGCCTGGTCGGCCCTGGACGCACAGCACACGCGCTGGACCTGACCGAGGTGCAGTTGCGCCCGCTGACGCGTGCCGAAATCGATCGCTACCTGGCCGCCGAGCCCGCGCTGGATTGCGCCGGCAGCTTCAAGTGCGAGGGCTTCGGCATCAGCCTGTTCGACGCCATTCGCTCGCACGACCCCACCGCCCTGGTCGGCCTGCCACTGATCGCGCTGGCGCGATTACTGCGGCAGGCGGGGTTTCAACTGCCCTGAGCTGCCATCGTGTTTCATCGATCGAGCCTGCAGAACTGGTAGGGATACTCCCCCTGCCCGATTCGCGAGGAAAGCCTGCGGCAGCTGGCCGGATTCAGCGTCACCCCATAGGCAAGCAGCTGTTGTTGCGCCTGCTCCAGCAGACGGCGATCGGCAGCGACCAGTTCCATCGCCTTGTGCTCGGGAACGCGCAACTGACACAGTCCGGGCCGGGATGCATCGAGTTCGGCGCGCAAGCCATGCGCCGTCAGCCAGCGCAATTGGGGGCATTCCGGTCGAGTGCTCCATCCCAGACGCCGCGCCCACCGATTCATCCGCTCTACCCGCGGACTCTGCTTGTCCTGCGTCGCATCCCATAACGCATACAGCTGCGGCCGCTCGGCCACCAGCGCGCGCACGCGGGCGCGATAGGCATCCGATTCGGCGAGGTTGCTGGCTACACCGACATAACGCGCCGCTGGCGCAAGCAACGCAATCCGCCATGCCTGCGGCTGGTTTCCGACCAGCAACACGGTACTGGACGCTGGCGCATCGATCGGTGGTGGCTGCACCTGGATGCTGTGCCGTGCCCAGGATTCATGGCCCCAGTCGTTCCAGCCTCCGAGCGCGATCACCGCACTGAAGAGCACCAGGCAGGCCGCCACCGTGCGGGCTCGGGCGGCGGCGAACAGCCGCTGGCAGCAGAGCCAGAGCGCCAACGGCGCCAGCAGTTCCAGCGCCGCAAGGTAGCGGTGAATCGAAAACATGCCCTGCCAGAGCAGATAACCCACGCCGACAAACACCAGCAGCGTCGTGGCCTGTGCATTCCAGCCAGGAACGGGCAAAGACCTGCGCCATAGCGCACGCCCCACGATTCCCAGCACGGCCAGATAAAGCAGCGCCCAGATGCATTGAAACAGCGCAATTTCACTGACCCGCCAGGGGTTGAAGGTCAGTACCAGCGGCCACGCCAACCATTCCCCCACACCACGCGGCAGCCAACGGGTATCACCGAGCGAGACAGGTTGCGCGAGCGGCGCGCGAAACACGCCATTGAACTGCGGAAACAAGGGATTGCCGAACTGCTCCCAGACCCGTAGATACCAGGGTGCGGCGATCAGGGCAAAGACCAGCAACGCCGCCAGCGCCATGCTCACCACACCAAGCGCCCGTGCGCGCGGGCGTCCACCGGCGCAGAGCCCCGCACAGGCCAACGCCACTGCATAGGGCGCATTGGTTAACTTGCACGCCACGGCGAGACCAAGCAAAAGCCCGGCGAGCAGCCAATGACGGGCGGCCAGCGCGCTACCGGCCTGTTGTCGGCGCTGCGCGCGCATCACCAGTGCCAGCGCCGCCAGCAACGGGAGCGCGGTACTCGCATCGCCCATGGTGTTGGCAAATTCGGAAAGGAATGCCGCGCTGCACAGGCCAGCCAGCGCCAACAGCGGGGCCAAGCGGGCGCGCTGGGAGTCTGCGTCCAGCACATACCAGGCAATTGCCGCCACCGGCACGAACACCATTGCATGCAGCACGCCCATCAACGCGCCGGCCAACGGCCCGGGCCAGCGTGTCAGCAGCCCATACTGGACGATATCCAGCGCCGGATTGAAGTAGCTCTGCAACTGCGCCGGGGCCAGATCCTGGGTCAGACGGCCGTGCCACCACGCATAGCCGTTATAGACGTGGTAATTGCGCAGGTCCCAGTTCGCATCCTGTCCGAGACACAGCGCCACCAGGCCACCTAACAGCGCAACGACGGTCACCGCCGCGACCACGTTGGCTGGACGCCGAAACGCGAAGCGGTGATCGGCCCAGTGCAACAAGCGGGCGATCCCGCGCCCCGGTCCGGAGGCCGCAGCACCGGCGTAGACACGCGCGAGCAGGGCACTCATCGACGCCCCTCCGGCCCCAGCAAGGGCTCGGCAAGATAGGCCAGATGCTTGGCCTCGATGCGTCCACGGGTGACGGTATCCAGGATCAACCCGCAGGCCAGCAGCAAGAACCCCAGCAGCATCAGCGCCACGCACAGGATGGCGGTGGGAAAGCGCGGAACCAGGCCAGTCTGGGCGTAGGTTTCAAATAACGGGATCGCCAACCCCACCGAAGCCAGGGCACAGGCAATAAAGCCCACCGAGAAGAACAACAACGGCCGCTCGGCCTTGAACAGCTTGGCGATGGTGGTGAGGATGCGCCAGCCGTCGCGCCAGGTGTTCAACTTGCTTTGCGAGCCTTCCGGGCGCACGCCGTAGGCGGTTTCGACCTCGGCCACCGGCATGCGCAACTGCAATGCGTGCACGGCCAGTTCGGTTTCGGTTTCGAATCCGTGCGCATGCGCAGCGAAGGATTTGACGTAGCGCCGGGAGAACACGCGATAGCCGGACAGCATGTCGTCGAAGCTGCGACCGAACAGCAGCCCCGCGCAACGCGTCAGCAACACGTTGCCGACGCGATGACCGGGCCGATACGCGGCCTGCTGCTGATCGCGCCGCGCCCCGACCACCATGTCCAGGCGCTCGTCGATCAGCTTGCGCACCAGCACCGGTGCGGCAGCCGCATCGTACGTCGCATCACCATCGACCAGCACGTAGATGTCGGCCTCCACATCGGCGAATCCACGCCGCACCACATTGCCCTTGCCCTGCAATGCCACGCGATTGACCTGCGCGCCCGCCGCCGCCGCGACTGTCGCGGTGGCATCGCTGGAATTGTTGTCCAGCACATGGATCGCCGCGCCCGGCAAGGCAGCAGCAAACGCGCCGACCACCGAGGCGACCGTGGCCGCCTCGTTATGGCAGGGCACCAGCACGGCGATTCGGATCCCGGGCACAGGCACGGGAGGGACAACAGTCATGGCATCGGTCATTGCGTGATCTAAGGTGTGGAAATGGTAATGGGCTGTTCCCACCAGTCCTCGACGCTGCCGTCGTGGCCGTGCAGGCGCAGTCCCAGCCAATGCGTGCCCGGCGGCAGCGCATGCGTGTCGAAGGTGGCGCTGAAACCGACATTGGGATGCTGCGGGTCGGTGGAGATCTTCCAGTACGGGCGCACATCCAGCAGCGTGCCGTACTCGGCCTGCGCGACCGGACGCCCGTCCAGCAGCAGCTCCACATTCGACAGGCCGACGCCGTCCTTGAATGCCCAGCCACGCACCTGCACCTGCCCGGACACCTGCACGTCCGGCAGCGGCGTATCGATCCAGGCCATCGCCGGGGCGATGCACGGCCCGGGCTGGCGCTGCGCCGGCAGCGCGAACAGCAGGAAGCGCTGGTAGCCGTGATCGGTGGACACCACGGTGGGCGGCGGCAACGGCCCGACCATGTCGCAGATGGCGTGATAGCGCTTCAGCAAGTCGCGATAACGCTGATCGCTGGGCGAGAGCACCAGCAGCCGCGGCCCGTTGCGCGTGCCGTCACTAAGCAGCCCCCACTGCTGCAGCTGCGCACTGCGTCCGTGCTTGTCGTTCAACTCCGCGCGCAGCACTTCCACGTTGGCATCGTGCAGTTGAAAGCCCAGCTCGGCACCGACCTTGAAGTTTTCCGCCAGCACGCGCGTGCCCGGCGGCATCTGCGCCAGCCGGGTCTTGACCGCGCGCGCCAGATCCTGCCACCCGGCGAAGTTGCGCGGATAGTATTTTTCGCCGGCCGCATGCGCGCGAAGCGACGGCACCGACACCGCCAGGTAATAGCCATACGCCCCCAGGGTGCCGAGCAGCGCGATCACCCAGGCCGCGCGACGCAGCGTATGCGGCCAACGCATCAGGATCACCGGCACCGCAACCAGCAACGCCAGGTAGCCCGGCAGCGGCCAGTGAAAACTGATCCGCTCGGCATCGCTGAAGAAACCGAGCACGAAGATCGCCACCGTCGAAATCCCGCCCAGCAGGCCGAAATAGCGCCATTGCGCCCGCGAACCACCGCCGGCGCGCGTGCCGGCCAGACCGACCTTGAGCATCGCCCAGGCCAGCGGCGGTGTCACCAGCACCGCCTGTATCAGCAAGAACCACAGCCCGGTGACCTGGAAACGCCACGGATGCCGGTCGACCAGCTGGAAGCGCAGCCCGGCCTCGTCGTGCTCGGTATTCCAGAACAGTAGCGGCAGCCAGCTCACCGCGCCCAGCGTCAGCGCCATCCAGATGCGCGGGTCGCGCATGACCGCGCGCCCCTGCGGAATGCACAGCAGCGCGATGCAGCCCACCCCGATCACGCCGGCAAAACGGTAGTGACTGAGCGCGCCGATCACCAGGCCGATGGCGAGCTCGAGCGCACTGGTGGCATCGACCTCGCGCAGCAGCCGCGCACCGGCATCCATGCACAGCACCGCCGCCAGCGCCATCGGCACATCCGGCACCGCCAGGATGCCCAGCGTGGCCGACAGCGGCATCAGCAAGGTCAGGCTGCCGGCCTGCCAGCCCAGCGTGGAGCCGAACCAGCGCGTGGCGATATGCGCGATCAACCAGGGAATCAGGGCGGAAATGGCCAGAAACGGCAGGCGCAGGGCCAGCAGGTGATGCCCGCCCAGTTCCACGCCCAGCCGCGCCAGCCAGGCCGTCATGCCCGGCAGATCCGAATACGCGGCGGCCAGATGCTGGCCTTCCTGCCAGTAGAACGCCTCGTCGACGAACAGCGGCAGCCGCGCGGCGATCAACAGCTTGACGGCCGTCGCCAGTGTCCACAGGATCACGAAGGTGCGATGTGCGCGTTGGTCCCCCTGCATTGCCCTATGCACTCTTCTTCCACCTACGGAATTGTGATGTCGATACCGCCGCGTTCCACGGAAATGCTAACCGATGCGCTGCGCCAATCGCTGCGGCGCGCACAAGACCAGGTCAATTCGCTGCTGTTGGGCAAGGCGCAGGAAGTGCGTCTGGCGTTCGTGGCGCTGCTGTCCGGCGGCCATCTGCTGATCGAGGATCTGCCCGGCCTGGGCAAGACCACCCTCGCCCACGCGATGGCCTCCAGCCTGGGGCTGGGCTTCCAGCGCGTGCAGTTCACCTCCGACCTGCTGCCGGCAGACGTGCTGGGCGTGTCGGTCTACGACGCCGCCTCACGCCAGTTCCAGTTCCATCCGGGCCCGGTGTTCACCAACGTGCTGCTGGCCGATGAAATCAATCGCGCCCCGCCACGCACGCAAAGCTCGCTGCTGGAGGCCATGGCCGAACAGCAGGTCACGCTCGATGGCGTCACCCATGCGTTGCCGGAGCCGTTCTTCGTGATCGCCACGCAGAACCCGGTCGATCTGTCCGGCACCTTCCCGCTGCCGGATTCGCAACTGGATCGCTTCCTGCTGCGGCTCAGCCTGGGCTACCCCAGCGCCGATGCCGAGCGCGCGCTGCTGTCGGGCGTGGACCGGCGCGAATTGATCGCCCAGGCGGCGCCGCAACTCAGCGACACCGACGTGGTGGCGCTGCGCACGGTGGTGGGCCAGATCCATACCAGCGATGCACTGATCGGCTATGTGCAGGCCTTGCTGCTGCGCAGCCGCCAGCACGCCGGGGTGCGCGTGGGGCTGTCGCCGCGTGCCGGCATCGCGCTGCTGCGTGCGGCCAAGGCCTATGCGCTGCTGCTCGGGCGTGAGCACGTGCTGCCGGAAGACGTGCAGGCGCTGTTCGTGGCCGTGGCCGGGCACCGGCTGGTGCCGGAGGCCGAATCATCGTCCGGGCCAGCGCTGGCCAAGGCGCTGCTGCACAGCGTGCCGGTGGACTGATCCCGGTGCGTGCGCACGTGCGCGGCATCGGCCGCCGACTCAGCCTGCTGGCGCGCCCGCGGGGCGCGGAGGCCTTGCCGATCGTGCTGGATCGGCGGCGCATCTACGTGCTACCGACGCGCTTCGGGCTGTTCGTCACCGCCTTGCTGCTGGCGATGCTGCTGGGCGCATTGAACTACAACAACAACCCGGCCCTGCTGCTGGCGCTGTTGCTGGCCACCGCCGGGATTGCCAGCAGCATCATGGCGCACCTGCAGCTGTCGGCGCTGCGCATCGAGGCGGTCTCGGCCGAACCGGTGGTCGCCGGCGAGCCGTTGCGCATGCGGGTGTCGCTGGCACGTCGCGACACCCGCGCACGGCGTGGGCTGCGCCTGGATCATCTGGACAGCAGCGGCTTCTGTGCGTTGCTCGCGCACGACATGGCCGAGGTCGACCTGCTGGTGCCCACCGAACGGCGCGGCTGGCAGGACATCGAACGCATCCGCCTGTCCAGCACCCAGCCACTGGGGCTGGTGCGCGCCTGGTCGTGGGTCTGGCCGGAAACGCCGCTGCTGGCCTATCCCAGGCCCGAAGAACAGGGGCCGGCATTGCCCGAGGGCGCCGGTTCGCCCAACCAGACCCGCCTGCACCCGCAAGGCGAGGAATTGCACCAGCTGCGCCCGTATCGCGCCGGCGATGCGCCACGCACGATTTCCTGGAAGCACTCGGCGCGCCGCGACAGCCTGCTGGTGCGCGAGTACGAGCAACCCCTGGGCATCGAAGTCACGCTGGACTGGCGCACGCTCAACGCGCTGCCGTACGAGCGCCGCATTGCGCGGCTGGCGCGCTGGGTCAACCTGGCCGAACGCGACGGGCGGCGCTACCGCCTGCTGCTGCCGGGCCAGCCGCCGCTGGGGCCCGCACAAGGCAGCTCCCACCACCACCTGTGTCTGCGCGCCCTGGCCCTGCTTCCCCATGACTGAGCCGTCCGTCCCGATCACCCAGGCCAGCCGCGGCTGGGTGCTGGTCACCAGCTGGCTGGCACTGGCGCCGTTGCTGCTGCAGCTGCCTGGCCTGCTCGCCGGCACCATTGCCGTGGCCGCCGTGCTGGTCGGCGTGCTGAGCTGGCGCGGCACCCTGATGGCACCGGTGCGGGTGTTGCTGGTGGTGGCGATGCTGGGCGCGGTGTACTGGCAGATCGGCATGCGCTTCGGCCGCGACACCGGTTGCGCGGTACTGGCGTCGATGCTGGCGATCAAGGCCTCCGAGCTGCGCACCCTGCGCGATGCGCGCAGCCTGCTCGGCTTTGCGTTGTTCGCCCCGTTCGCGGCGTTTCTGCTCGACCAGGGGCCGGCGACGATGGGGCTGGCACTGCTGGCGGTGGTGAGCGCACTGCTGAGCATGCAACGGCTGGCCGACGAGGAACACCGCACCGCCACGCCTGGGCTGCGGCTGCAATTGCGCGGCATCGGCAAGCTGGTCGCCATCGGTGTGCCGCTGGCGCTGGCCACGTTCTGGCTGCTGCCGCGCCTGAGCTCCCCGCTGTGGGGCGTGCCCGAGCGCGCGCTGTCGCGGCCCGGCCTGTCGGACACCATGTCGCCGGGTGAATGGATCGACCTGTTGGCCGACGACAGCCCGGCGCTGCGCGTGCAGTTCACCGGCACGGCGCCACCGCCGCAACAACGCTACTGGCGCGGGCCGGTGATGTGGGACTTCGACGGCCGCACCTGGCAGCGCGCGCGCTGGACCGGCCGCAGCCAACCCGCGCCAGTCACCGCCGGGCCGCGGAGCTACCGCTATCGTCTGGATTACGAGCCCACCGACCGTCGCCAACTGGTGTCGCTGGACCTGCCCACGCAGGCGGTGGCCAATGCCGATCTGTCGCCCGACTACGAACTGTTCGCACGGCGGCCCTTGAGTGCGTTGACCCGTTGGGAGCTGCAGTCGGCACCACCGGCCCGCTTCGACACCGACCTGCCCGACCAGTTGCGCAAGCGCGCGCTCGCGCTGCCGCCCGGTTTCAATCCACGCACGCTCACGCTGGCACGGCAATGGCGCAGCGAGGCCGGCAGCAACGACGATGCCGTGGTGCAGCGCGCGCTGCAGTGGATCACCCGCGAGTTCGCCTACACCCTGGACACCCCGCTGCTCGGCCGCAACAGCGTGGATGAATTCCTGTTCCAGCAGAAGGCCGGTTTCTGCGAGCACTTCAGCTCTTCGTTCGTGGTGCTGATGCGCGCGGCCGGCATTCCGGCGCGCGTGGTCACCGGCTACGCCGGCGGCACCTACAACGGCTTCGGCAATTACTGGGTGGTGCGGCGCATGGATGCGCATGCCTGGACCGAGGTCTGGCTGGCCGGGCGCGGCTGGGTGCGGGTGGACCCCACCGCTGCAGTAGCACCGGAACGCATCTACGACACGCTGGAAGACCGCGTGCAGGTCGGGGCGGGCAACAATTTCGCCCAGCTCGGCATGTGGGCCAGCCTCGGTCAGGTCAGCGACCTGCTGCGCCGGGGCTGGAACGACCTGGTGCTGTCCTTCGATGCGGACCGCCAGCAACGGCTGCTACAACCCTTCGGCATCGATCGCCTGGACAGCTCGCAGCTGGCCGTCATCTTCGGCGTGTTTGCGGTCAGCGCGCTGGCGTGGATGGGCTGGCTGCTGGCGCGCGGCGAGCGTGAACGCGACCCGCTGCTGCGCGCCTGGCATCGCCTGGGCCGCCGTTACGGCAAGCTCGGCCTAGCCCGCGAACCACACGAACCGGCCATTGCCTGGGCGCAACGTGTCGCCCGTTCACACCCGAATCCGGCATTGTTGGCACTCAGCCAACGTTTCGCTGCCGCGCGCTACGCTGGCGCTGATTCGGACAGCGCCTCACTCCTCAAAGATCTGCAGCAGCATCGCCCGCGAACCGGAGCTTCCTCATGAGTACCCGCTTTCTTCTTCCCATTGTCGCCGTGCTCGGGCTCGCCGCCTGCGCCACCGCGCCCAAGCCGCTGCAGGGGCAGTTCCCTACGGTCAGTCCGAGCGATTCCACCGCCAGCGCCCAGGTCGGCACGTCGGTGCGCTGGGGCGGCAAGATCATCCAGACCAAACCCGGCCAGGGCCAGACCTGCTTCGAGCTGATCTCGCGCCCGCTCAATGCCAGCGGCCGCCCGGACCGCAATGCGGTGGACGCCAGCGACGGCCGCTTCCTGGCGTGCCGCTCGGGCTTCTACGATCCGGCCGTGTTCGAGCCGGGCCGCGAAGTGACCTTCATCGGCAAGATCGAAGGGTATGAAACCACCAAGATCGGCGAGTACGACTACAAGCTGCCCAAGGTCAATGCCGACGTGGTCTATCTGTGGCCGGTCGTGCGCGAAGTGGACGTGGTGCCGGCCTACCCGTACGGCCCGTGGGGCGACCCCTGGGGTCCGCGCTGGGGCGGTGGCTGGGGCTGGGGCCGCGGCTGGTGGTAACCGGCTGCTGAGTCAGTGACACGCAAAAACGCCGCTCCCAGGGAGCGGCGTTTTTGTGTGTGCGTCTCGGCTGCTCGAACAGGCCCATGCGCTCGCTCGCGCAACGAGGTCAGGGCGTGCCGAAACGTCCCAGCGGCGCACCGGCCAGCAGATGCAGATGGATATGGAACACGGTCTGGCCGGCATGCTCGCGACAGTTCATCACGATGCGATAGCCGTCCTGCGCCAGTCCCTGCGCGCGGGCGTATGACGCTGCGGCAAGTGCGAGCTTGCCCACCAGCAACGCCTGCTCGGGCGGCACATCGTCCAGCGTGGGAATGGCGTGCTGTTTGGGAATGAACAGCACATGCACCGGCGCCTGCGGTGCGATGTCCTGAAAGCCCAGCACCTCCTCGTCTTCATAGACGATGCTGGCAGGGATTTCGCGACGAATGATCTTGCCGAAGATGGTGTCGGACATGGTGGGAATGGGGAATGGGGAATGGGGAATGGGGAATCGCAAGAGCTTACCGCGTGCACTACTGCTTTCGCTTCTCCAATTCCCGATTCCCCACTCCCGATTCCCGGCGCTCAAAGCACCTCACTGCGGGTGCCAAAGGCATGCGACAAGGTGCCGCGATCCACGTACTCCAGCTCGCCGCCCAGCGGCATGCCCTGCGCGAGCCGGCTCGGGCGCACCGCATGCTGGCGGGCCAGCTGCGCCAGGTAATGCGCGGTCGCCTCGCCTTCCACGGTGGCATTGGTGGCGATGATCATTTCGGTGACTTCACCGGCGGCCAGACGCTCGCCGAGCCGGTCCAGCCCCAGCTCGCGCGGGCCGATGCCATCCAGCGGCGACAGCCGGCCCTGCAGGATGAAGTACAGCCCGCGGTAGCCGGTGGCGTGTTCGATCGCCAGGCGATCGGCCGGCGATTCCACCACGCACAGCTGCTGCCGGTCGCGACTGCTGCTGGCACAGATCGCGCAGATCTCCGACTCGGTGAAGTCGCGGCATTGCACACAATGGCCGACCTTCTCCACCGCATTGGCCAACGCGGCAGCCAGCCAACGCCCACCCTCGCGCTCGCGTTCGAGCACGTGGTAGGCCATGCGCTGCGCCGATTTCTGGCCAACACCCGGCAACACCCGGAAGGCCTCGATCAGTTGTTCGAGAAGAGAGGACATTGGATGGCCGGGATTGGGAATTGGAGATTCGGGATTCGCACATGCAGAAGCAATATCCCGCTTCTAGCCAATCCCGAATCCCGACTCCCGAATCCCCTCGCTCAGAACGGCAACTTCATGCCCGGCGGCAGCTGCATGCCGGCGGTGGCCGAGCCCATGCGGTCCTTGGACTCGGCGTCGATCTTGTTGGAGGCGTCGTTGAAGGCGGCGGCGATCAGGTCCTCGGCCATTTCCTGGTCGGAGAGGATGCTCGGGTCGATGCGGACCTTGCGGCACTCCTTGGCGCCGGTCAGGGTCACGCTGACCATGCCGCCGCCGGCGGTGCCGGTGACTTCCAGCTTGGCCAGTTCTTCCTGGGCGCGCTGCAGGTTTTCCTGCATCTTCTGCGCCTGCTGCATCAATTGGGCAATGTTCCCACGCATGTCTCGTTACTCGTCGTAAGGGCGGATGGAATCGGGCACGACCCGCGCGCCTTGCTGCTGGATCAGCTGCTGCACATTCGGGTCGTTCATGAATGCTGTTTCGGCCGCGCTCTGGCGCTCGCCTTTCTGGCGATTGGCCCGCTCGTGCAGGGTCTCGACATCGGCGTTGCCGGTTTCGATGACGATGCGCGGCGTATTTCCCAACTCGGGCGCGAGTGCCTGCGCAAGGTTGGCGATGGAACGCTCGGAATTGAGGTATTCGAAGCCCGGCGCCAGCGCCAGACGCAGTACGCCGTCGCGATGGCCGAGGAAGGCGGCATTGGCAGCGAGCTGTCGCGAGGGACCGTTCAGGCCACTGCGGGTAACCAGCTCCAGCCACTGCTCGGCGTCGGCGATGCGGCCGTCGTCGAGCAGGACCGACGGCTCGGTTGCCGGCGCCGGCACGGAAGGCGCAGCCGCCGGTGGCATCTGCAGCACTGGCGCTGCAGATGCAGGAGCCACGGCGGCGGCAGGAACTGCCACGGCAGCGTCGGGCGCGACCGCAGCGGGCAATGCCGTATCGGCTGCCACGGGTGGCGCCATTGCCGCTTCCGGCGCGGGCGCACGCGGCGCTGCGGGGACAGCGTTGGCGCGCACCGGCGCATCGTCCATCGCCCAAGGCGGCGTGTCGTCGCTGCGCGCGGGAGCTGTGGATGGACGGCTGTCGGTCGCTGCTTCCACAGCGGGCAATACCACGACGGGGGCTGGCGCAGCAGTGGCCGGGGCGACGACCGCAGCCACGGCAGCAGGTACGGCTTCCTTCAACCCTGCCGGCTGTCCCACGGCTGCAGGCGCAGGCGCGGCTGCCACCGGTGCGGCGGCCTGCACGCCAGTTGCCGCAGAACGCGCGTGACCGCCGGCATTGGCACCACGTCCATCGTCACTGCCGCCAGCCGGCACCGCCGCCGCAGGGCGGAAGGCCAGCATGCGCAGCACCGCCATCTCGAACCCGGCGCGCGGACTCGGCGCCAGATACAGATCGCGGCGGCCGTTGAGCGCCATCTGGTACCACAGCTGCACCACTTCCGGACGCAGCTGCGCGGCATAGGCGGTCGGGTCGATGCCATCGCCGACAAAGGCCACTGACGGCACCAACTGCTGCACCTGGATGCGGTGCAAGGCCTCGGCCAGCGCCTCCAGCACGCCGCTCCAGTCGGGCGAGAATTCGGCCAGCGCCGCAACCACCTGCATCAGGCGCGCGCCATCGCCATCGGCCAGCGACTGCAACATCGCCCCGACCTGGGTGCGATCGACCGTGCCGAGCATGGTGCGCACCACCTCCTCGCGCAGTGCGCCGCCGGCATAGGCAATGGCCTGGTCGAGCAGCGACAGGCCATCGCGCAGCGAGCCGTCGGCGGCCTTGGACAGCTGCACAATCGCCGACGGATCCGACTCGATCTGCTCGGCGGCCAGGATCCGCGTCATCTGGCCCTGGATCTGGTCCTCGTCCAGCCGCTTGAGGTTGAACTGCAGGCAGCGCGACAGCACGGTCACCGGCAGCTTCTGCGGATCGGTGGTGGCCAGCAGGAACTTCACGTGCTCCGGCGGCTCTTCCAGCGTTTTCAGCAGCGCATTGAACGCCGCCTTGGAGAGCATGTGCACTTCGTCGATCAGATAGACCTTGAACTTGCCGCGCGAGGGCATGTACTGCGCGTTCTCGATCACCTCGCGCACATCGTCCACGCCGGTGTTGGACGCGGCGTCGATTTCCAGCAGGTCGATATAGCGGCCGGCGTCGATATCCAGGCAGGCCGGGCACTGGCCGCACGGATCGGCACTGGTGCCGGTCTCGCAGTTCAGCGACTTGGCGAAAATGCGCGCAATCGTGGTCTTGCCCACGCCGCGGGTGCCGGTGAACAAGAACGCGTGGTGCACCCGCCCACTGTCGAGCGCGTTACTGAGCGCGCGGACCACGTGTTCCTGGCCTACGAGTTCGGCAAAACGCTTCGGGCGCCACTTGCGGGCGAGAACGAGATAAGACATCGGGCAACCAGCTTCCTCTGAACCGATATTGTGCCACGGCGCGTCAAGTGGGTCGTTCAGCGGCCGTCGTGCCCGCCGCCTCCCGGACCGGTGGACCGCCGCAGCAGGGTCGGTGACCGGCCAGACAGCAGCGCTGGCAGCGTCGTGCCGGCCCGGCGGATCACTTACCTTGTTAATGGCGCCCGCGGCGGCTAGAATCCCGCTCCTGCCGTCGACCCGGTCGCACGGCAGGTACGGAGAGGTGTCCGAGTGGTTGAAGGAGCACGCCTGGAAAGTGTGTAAGCGTCTAAACCGCGCTTCGGGGGTTCGAATCCCCCTCTCTCCGCCAGTTTCATGATCCTGCAGCGCGATTGCATGGATCCAGGGCCGCGCCAGTGGCCCACGTCTTATGGTGGCCCCGTCGGTCCCTCGCGACGCTAGATCGAAAATCCCGCCAGGGCCGGAAGGCAGCAACGGTATCGATTGATGCGGGCGCCGAGGTCAACCGGCGGGGACACCACCCCAACTCTCAGGGTTCCCCGCAGCGCTTGAGTTGCAAGCGTCTACTGCGCCTGCGATTCCGGATGCAGCCAGCCCGCGTCCCCTTCAAGATAATGCTCGTGCTTCCAGATCGGCACGCGTGCCTTGACCTCGTCGATGATGAAGCGGCAGGCATCGAATGCAGCGCCGCGATGCGCCGCGCTGACCCCGACCCACACCGCCATGTCGCCGATGCGCAGCTCGCCCACGCGATGCACGCAGTAGGCGTTGACGATGGCAAACCGGCGCATCGCCTCGTCGAGCACGCGCTGGCCTTCGGCCTGGGCAAGTGCGGCATAGGCTTCGTAGCGCAGCCCGGCCACGCTGCGGCCTTCATTGTGATTGCGTACCCAGCCTTCGAAACTGGCGAACGCGCCGGCATGCGGGTGCTCCAGCGCGGCGCGCAAGCTGTCGACCGGCAATGGCACATCGGACAGCGCGAAGAGGGCGGTTGTCTGCTGGCTCATGCTCAACCTCCCGACACCGGCGGAATAAACACGATTTCACTGCCATCGCGCACGCCATCCTCCCAGCGCGCGAATGCGCCATCCACCGCGACGCGCAGCTGCGCCGGCGTCCAGCGCAGGCCGTGACGCGTCTCGAGTTCGGCATACAGCGCGCGCAGGTCCTGCGCCGCTGATTGCACCTGCTCGCTGGCAATGCCCGCCGCCTCACGCAGGCTGGCGAAATACAGCACCGTCACCGTGGCACTCATTGTCTTGCTCCGATATCGCGCTTGCCGCCGCGCTTGGACACCAACTTGGTCGGGCCGATGCTCATGCTGTGCGACAACGCCTTGCACATGTCATAGACCGTCAAGGCCGCCACGCTGGCACCGGTGAGCGCTTCCATTTCCACGCCGGTGCGATGCACGCAACGCACCGTGCAATGGATGTCCAGCACCTGCTCGCCCGCCCAGTCGATCTCGAAGCGGCACGCGTCGATCGGCAATGGATGGCAGAACGGAATCAACTCGTGGGTGCGCTTGACCGCCATGGTGCCGGCGATCACCGCCGTTTCAACGATGCCGCCCTTGGCGCTGCGCAAGCCATTGGCGCGCAGCTGCGCGGCGACAGCGGCCGGAAAACGCACCCGGCTCTGGGCGGTGGCGCTGCGCGCAGTGACCGCCTTGTCCGAGACATCCACCATCGTGGGCAGTCCGGAAGCGTCCAGGTGGGTCAGGCGTGCGGAACGGGAGTTTGCGGGCATGGGAAACGACACGATGACAGGCGCTCAGGATGCGGCATTCTCGGTGAACGCGGCGCCTCGATGGAACCGCATTCCCTACCCGCCAATCAAAAACATTTCGACCGGCTTGCCGCGCCGTGGCGTCGATGCACGCACTTCGCTGTAGCGATCGGCACGCACGCTCCAGCGCGCACGCAGATGCTCGGACAATCCATGCTCGCCCTCGGCCAGGGCCGGCTTGAGGTCATGGCCCTGGCTGGCGAACAGGCAGGTATACAACTGCCCGTCGGCCGACACGCGTGCGCGCTGACAATCGCCGCAGAACGGCACGCTGACCGAACTGACAAAACCCACCTCGCCCGCGCCATCGGCAAATGCATGGCGCTGCGCCACTTCGCCGGTGTAATTGGCATCCAGCGGCACCAGTGGCCAGCGCGCGTGGATGCGCGCGTGCAGTTGCGCGGAGGTCACCACCGCATCGGCCGTCCAGCCATTGCAGCTGCCCACATCCATGAACTCGATGAAGCGCAGCACGTGGCCGCTGCCACGGAAATGCTCCACCAGGGGCAGCACCTGATCTTCGTTGACGCCGCGCTGCACCACGCAGTTGATCTTCAGGCGCTGGAAGCCGGCCTGCTCGGCGGCGGCGATGCCGGCCAGCACCTGCGCAATCTCGCCGCGGTTGCCACTCATGCGCCTGAACAGCTCCGGCTCCAGGGCGTCCATGCTCACGGTGATGCGGCGCAACCCGGCCTGGCGCAGCGCCACCGCCTGCCGCGCGAGCAAGGTGCCATTGGTGGTGAGCGCCAGATCCTCGATGCCCTCGATGGTGGTCAGGCGCGCAATCAGGCTGGGCAGATCGCGACGCAACAGCGGCTCGCCGCCGGTCAGGCGCACCTTGGTGACCCCGACCGCGACGAAGGCACGCACCAGCGTTTCCAGCTGGTCGAAACTCAGGCGCTGCTGCGCATCGAAGCCGTAATCGTCGGGCACGCGGTCGGCCGGCATGCAGTAGCCGCAACGGAAGTTGCAGGCCTCGATGACCGACAGGCGCAGATCGCGCAGCGGCCTGCCGTAGCGGTCCTGCATCGGCGCGGCGGTCAGGTTCGGCAACAGCAAGGCCGCCATCAGGGCACCATGGCGGCAGTCGGCTCCGCCAGCGGCAGATGTTGGCCGGGCACGGCCACGCGATGGCCGCGTGCGCGTAGCACGTCGCCGTCGGCGTCACTGGCGTAGTGGTACAGCAGCATGCGGCTCAACAGGTCCTGCGGGTATTCCCGCTCCAAATCGTCCACCCCAGTATGCGACGGGTTGCCGTGAACGCCGCAGTCATGCGCGATGAGCTCGCTGTCATCAGCGTAGCGGGCCAGGATCTCCGGGATCGGCCGGGTGTCGCCGCTCCAGACCAGGGCCCCCTTCAGCCGCAGCCCGTAGGCGGTCTCCGGCCAATGGTGGCGCGCCGGGAACACCTCCAGCCGCACCCCGTCGTGCCAGAACGCCTCGCTGACCGGTACCAGCTGGAACGCGTCCCAGAAGTTCGCACCGCCCTCGGCCAGCACGTTCGGGTAGTCGGCGATCCGCCGCTGCAGCAACGGCACCACCGGCGCCGGCACGTACAGGCGTGTGCGCCCGCGGCGTCCGGAGAAATAGCTGTCCACGAACAGCCGTTCCAGCCCGCCCACGTGGTCCAGATGCACGTGGGTGATGAACACCGCATGCGGCAGATGACCGTAATGGGCCTGATAAGCGGTGAGCCCTTCGCTGCCGCAGTCGATGGTCAGCCACGGCGCGCCGGCGCGCTCGATGGTGGCCATCGGCGAACCAAGCGCGACCGCCGACGCATTGCCGACCCCCTGCACACGCAACGCCCAGTTCATCAGTAGCCCCGGCCCCAGGCCAGTTCGTAAGCGCGATGCAGGCGCTCGTAATCCTTGTCGACCTCTTCGCGGCTGCGGCTGCCGCGCAACTTCAGCAGCGAGCGGTGCAGGCGCTTGAGATTGCGTTCGCGCCAGCGCGTAGCCGGAATCCGCAACACACCACGGTCGAAATCGATCAGCCAGCCATGCCCGCCGGCATCGAACAGGATGTTGTGCGCGTTGAGGTCGGCATGATCCAGGCCGGCGCGATGAAAGCGCGCAATCAGCCGCCCGGTCTCTTCCCACGGCGCACCGCGCCCGGCCACCTGCGCGTGATCGGCAAGCGAACGCACGTTCTCCAGGCGCTCCATCAACAAGGCGGCGCGATAGCTCAGCCCTTCGCGCAGGTAGCAGGCCGCCAACGGACGCGGCACCGGCAACTTGCGCTGGACGAGTTCGCGCATCAGCCGGAACTCGGCAAAGCTGCGCGTGCGTCCCGCTCCCTTCCACAGATAGTGATCGCGACTCACGCGCGCGGCCATGCCGCCGCGCAGGTACTGCCGCAACACGCTACGACCGAACGGCGCATCCACGAACCAGGCCCCACCCCGCCCGCCTTCGTCGACCGGCCGTGCCCTGTCACCCCAGCGTTGCGGCGAAAACAGCCCGGCATCGGCTTGCCGCAGCCGTTCGCGGTCGAACAGAATGGCGCCATAGCCGCGGCCTTCGCGGTACGGCGTCAGCGCTTCAGTGGCGTCGAAAGCAACCATCCATCGAGTCTAACAACACCATGGCTTCTACGCCCGCTTCGTTATGCCTGCTGCGCCTGTCCGCCCTGGGTGACGTCACCCATGTGGTGCCGCTGGTGCGCACCTTGCAGGCGGGATTTCCGGCAAGCCAGCTGCATTGGATCATCGACAAGGCCGGGTTGAAATTGCTCGACGGCCTGCCCGGCGTGCAGTTCCATGCCTACGACAAGCGCACCGGCGTGGCCGGCATGCGCGCGCTACGCCAGTCGCTGGCGCCACTGGGTCGCTTCGATGCGCTGCTGCAGATGCAGGTGGCCTTGCGCGCCAACGTGCTGTCGGCCTTCGTGCCGGCGCGGCGGCGGATCGGCTATGACCGCAGCCGTTCCAAGGACCTGCACGGCCTGTTCGTCAACGAGCGCATCGCCGACCGCCCCGGCATCCACGTGCTCGACGCCATCGGCAGCTTCGCCCAGCCGCTCGGCCTGACCCAGCGCCAGGTGCGCTGGGATCTGCCAGTTCCCGACGAGGCCCATCACTGGGCACGCGCACAATGGGACGACGACGGCCGCCCGGTGCTGATGATTTCGCCGTGCTCCAGCCACGCACGCCGCAACTGGTATCCCGACCGGCATGCCGCGCTGGCCGACCATGCCGCAGCCCAGGGCTGGCGGGTCGTGCTGTGCGGTGGCCGCAGTGAGCTGGAACGCAGCACCGCCGATGCCATCGTCGCGGCCACGCGCGCGCCGGTGCTGGACCTGGTCGGCAAGGACACGCTCAAGCAACTCCCCGCCCTGCTCGCCCGCGCCGAGCTGGTGGTCACCCCCGATTCCGGGCCGATGCACATCGCAAACGCGATGGGCACCAAGGTGCTGGGCCTGCATGCGGCCAGCAATCCACTGCGCAGCGGCCCGTATTCGGACGTGCGCTATTGCGTGGACCGGTACGACGCGGCCGCCCGCAAGTACCTGGGCAAGCCGGCCGACCAGCTGAAATGGGGCACCAAGATCGAGTTCGACGAGGTGATGGCCCTGATCACCGTGGACGATGCGATCGCCGCATTCGAGCGTTATCGTGGTGATCATCCGCGCTGAAGGCCGGCGGCGGATCGTCGCCGGAACGGGGAGTCAATCGCTGCCGGACGGTCCGCGCCGCGGCCCGTTTGCCCGGAACAGCCGGGAAACAACGGCGAAACCCCGACCCGGCACGCGCGGCAACCAATCATTGCGGTACCCGATGACGTACACCCTGGCGACACGCCAGGGTGCGCGGCTCACGGACCGGCCGCCGTCATGCCTCCGGTCACGCAGGCCCGCGATCAGCGGCCATCAGGCACCGGTGGCGCGATAGTCCTGGTACGACTTCTCTTCCACATACGACGAACCCAGCGCCAGGTTGATCTCTTTCTTGATGCGCGCGCGCTCGTCGTTTTCGATATAGACGCTGCGCGCCAGCTGTACGAAGCCGTCGTCGAAGCTCTGCGCCTGCTCCTTGAGCCGGATGTCGTCCTCGATCACCCATAGCCGCTCGTTGACGGCCTTGAGCGCGGCACGCAGGCGCACGATGTCGTGGCCGGCGGCCGGATGCGCCATCCAGCTGGTCTCCAGCGCGGACAGCTCGCTGCGCACATTGGCCAGCTTGGCGGGGTCGCGCATGCGCTCGGACTTGATCTGCAGGATCGCGATTTTATCGAGCAGCTCGCCAAAGGACACGGGTACCAGGATCTCGGACATGACAGGCCTCCAACGGATATCGGGCGATTGTAGCCAGCGCAGCAGCGCGCGGTGGCGGCACATAAACAAAAGCCCCCTTGCGGGGGCTGATGCGAATCTGGCGGAGAGGGGGGGATTCGAACCCCCGAGGCGCTATAAACGCCTGCCTGATTTCGAGTCAGGTACATTCAACCGCTCTGCCACCTCTCCAGATGGTCCCCAGTGTCCCGGGGCCGTGCATCATACGGGCACGGGCGCCAGGCCACAAGCGGCCCGGGCCGGCATCGCCGGCACGATCGCGGCTCCGGGCGTGAACCCGGCCTGCGGCATCGGCGATCGGCGTGTTGCTGCTGGCCGGCCGCCCCGCGATGATGGTCACGCACCTCCTCTCTTTGGCGACCCGCCCCCATGCTCGAATTCGGACACCTTACCCATGTCGGCCTGCGCCGTGACCTCAATGAGGACACGTACTACGGCGACAGCGAATTGGGGCTGTGGCTGGTGGCCGACGGCATGGGCGGGCACGCCTGCGGCGAAGTGGCCAGCGCGCTGGCGCGCGAAACCATCGTGCGCGAGGTGCGCGCCGGCACCCCGCTGGCGCAGGCGGTACGCATCGCCGACGAAGAGATCATCAAGACCTCGCGCCGCTGCAACGACACCTTGCCGATGGGCACCACGGTCGTCGCTGCGCGCGTACTCGGCCAGCGCTTCGAAGTGGCCTGGGTCGGCGACAGCCGTGCGTACCTGTGGCGCGACGGGCGGCTGGCGCAACTGAGCCAGGACCATAGCTATGTGCAGGAACTCATCGCCCAGGGCACCCTGACCAGCGAGCAGGCGCGCGCGCATCCGCATCGCAACGTGGTGACCCAGGCCCTGGGCGTCACCGATCCGGTCCACCTCAATGTCGCCACCATGCAGGGCGAACTCAAATCCGGCATGCAGCTGCTGCTGTGCAGCGACGGCCTCACCGAAGAAGTCGACGACGCCGCGATCGCCGCAACCCTGTCGCAGGCCGATTGCAGCGCCCAGGAGTGTGTCGAGTGCCTGGTCGCCGCCGCGCTCGATGGCGGCGGCTCGGACAACATCACCGCGATATTGGTGCGCAGCTACTGAAAACGGCCAACGAAGCGTAGCGAGCACCCGGCTGGCGGTGAGCGCAAGGGTGTTGTTGGCCGCATTTTGGTTGGAGGCAAACAAACGCCTGGTCGGTCGAGGGCGCGACGTCCTCACCGCCTGCGGGCCACGCCGTGAATCTAATCCTAAAAACTCCCTGGCGGCATCCAGGCCGCCAAGGGTCCCGGAACCGCCGAGAGCACTGCACCAAAGCATGAGTGGGCTGCCTGGTCGAATACCCTGCACACCGACCATCTCGACAGGTCCTCGCCCGCCCACCATCGCGGGACACGCCGTGAATCCATCCATGGAGGCTCTTACGCGGCATCCATGCCGCGTAAGGTCCCGCGACGGTGGGCGGGCGAGGGCCCTGCAGCCAGGCCGCAGATCACCGGCATGCAGCGAAGAGCAACATCATCCCGCTCCGCACTAGACCAGAGAGACATCAGCTTCGTTGGCAGAGCCAGGCACGGGCATCGAACCCGCGCGGTAGCCATTCCGGGCGCGTACTTCGCGGCCTCTCCGGGCACCAACTGCGCACTGCACTCCCACCACATCACCCGCCGCGCGACAGCAGGACACCAGTTGCCGAAAGCCGCACTACCCGGTAGCAGCCACCTCTTCAACCGGCGCATCCCACAACGCGCGCCCGGCCTTCTTGCGCAGATACGCCAGGCGCGCCTCGTGCGCCTGCGACTCGGAGGCGGTCACCACCACCCGCGCGCGCGGCAACAGCAGCGCCGGATCGAAGGTGATCATGCCCTCGCCATGCTCGCTGCGCTGACCGGTATCGGCGCTGGCAAAGCCGATTTCTTCCTGGCCCGAGGTCAGCGCGATATACACATCGGCCAGGATCTGCGCATCGAGCAAGGCGCCATGCAACTGGCGATGCGAGTTGTCCACGCCAAGGCGCTTGCACAAGGCATCCAGCGAATTGCGCTGCCCCGGATAGCGCTCGCGCGCCATCATCAGGGTATCCACCACGGTGGTGCGATCGACGATACGGCCGTAGTTGTCGCCCAGCAGCGACAGCTCGTTGTCCAGGAATCCCAGATCGAACGCGGCGTTGTGGATGATCAGCTCCGCGCCGTCGATGTAGGCCAGGAACTCCTCGACCACATCGGCAAACAGCGGCTTGTCGGCCAGGAACTCCAGGGTCAACCCGGTCACTTCCTGCGCACCGGGTTCGAAGTCGCAATCGGGCTTCAGGTAACGATGGAAATTGTTGCCGCTCGGGCGCCGCTCCAGCAGCTCCACCGCACCGATTTCGACGACGCGGTTGCCCTTGCGCCACTCCAGGCCGGTGGTTTCGGTATCGAGAATGATCTGACGCATGAATCCTCTTGCTTACGCGGTTGCGCTGCCACCGCGCTGGGCGATGGCCTGATTGCGGGCGAGCACGTCGACGCGCTCGTTGTCCGGGTCGCCATTGTGGCCTTTCACCCAACGCCAATCGATGCGGTGACGTTGCGTGGCCGCATGCAGCCGCTCCCACAGTTCACGGTTCTTGACCGGGTCGCCGCCGGCCGTCTTCCAGCCGCGGCGCACCCAGCCGGCCATCCACTCGGTAATGCCCTGGCGCACGTATTGCGAGTCGGTATGCAGCACGATCTGGCACGGCTCGGTGAGCGTTTCCAGCGCCATGATCGCCGCCATCAATTCCATGCGGTTGTTGGTGGAGGTGGCTTCGCCGCCGGACAGTTCCTTCTCGCGGCCGTTGTAACGTAACAAGGCAGCCCAACCGCCCGGCCCGGGATTGCCGAGGCAGGAGCCGTCGGTATGCACTTCAATGGATTTCATCAGGTTCTGGTGTTTGGAAAGTGGTCGGTAGTCAGATCGTGGCCACGGGCTGCGGCCAGCGCGAGGGCATCGCGATCGGGGTCGGCCCGATCGATGCTGCGGCACGCTTTTCCACCTCGAGCAGATACACCGCGCGCCAGGGTGCGCCATCGATGTCGGCCGCGCCACGCCCGGTGCGCCAGATCGGTCCCAGATAGCGCTCGGTCTGCACGCATTGCAAGCCCGCACGCTGCGCCAGCAACCGCCAGCGATCCGGCCGCAGCGCCACCGGACCACGCCGCGCCCAGCGAAAGCGGTACGGGCTCAGCGGATTGAGCGCGAACAGCCATAGCCGCCCGCCCGGCATCAGCAACCGCTCGCATTCGGCCAGGAAGTCCGCCGCGCCGCCCACCACTGCATGCTGCACCACGATGGCCTGCAGGCTTTCGGTCGGCAACGGAAACGGCATGGCGCAACATGCGTCGCCGACAAAGCGGCCAGCGCTGCGAGACAGCCGCAGCCCGCGCCCCTGCAGGACCTCGCGCGGCGGCAACTCGGTAGTCGGCGTCAGCCACAGCCAGGGCTGCGACGGGCGCGTCTGCAGCGCTGCAAGCGCCAATCGGCGCTCCAGCTGGAGCAGGCTGCGCCCTGCACCTGTTTCAAACCAGGATGAGACGCCAGCTTGACGGGAGAATGGCGTGACAGGCATGGTCCCAATTCTATGCGACTGACCGCCCTGCCCGCATTCGACGACAACTACATCTGGGCGCTGGTCGCCACCGATGGCCGCGCGGTCATCGTCGATCCCGGCCAGGCCGAGCCGGTGTTCGCCGCCGCAGAGCGCGACGGCTTCCGTCCCAGCGCAGTCCTGTTGACCCACCACCATGCCGACCACATCGGCGGCGTGCCAGCGCTGCAGCAGCGTTGGCCGGACCTTGCGCTGTACGGCCCGGCCGACGAACGCATCCCCGCAGAGGCCCACCGCGTGGGCCAGGGCGAGCGCTTGAACCTGCTTGACACCCATTTCGATGTACTGGACGTGCCGGGCCATACCCGCAGCCACATCGCCTTCGTCACCGACCGCCATCTGTTCAGCGGTGATACCCTGTTCAGCCTAGGCTGTGGGCGGATGTTCGAAGGTACCGCTCCTCAGATGTTCGACGCGTTGCAGCGCCTGGCCTCCCTGCCTGGCGAAACACTCGTGTGTTGCGGCCATGAATACACCTTGGCCAATGCGGCCTTTGCGCTGCACGTCGATCCCACCAACGCTGCCTTGCAGCGCCGTCAACAGGAAGCCCAGGCCATGCGTCATGCAGCCCGTCCTACCCTGCCGATTTCGCTCAAGAGTGAACTGGCCACCAATCCGTTCTTACGCACCAGCAGTCCCGAAATCCGCGCTGCGGTGGCATCTCGCGCAGGTGGGGCAATTTCCTCTGAAGTTGACGTTTTCGCCGAACTTCGGCGCTGGAAAGACGAATTTCGCGCATGAGGCGCCTGCTTCTGGCAGTGCTGACCGCATCGGCGGTCATCGCACCCGCAGCCGCATCGTCCAACGACGCAAGCCGCTCCAAACCCGCAGAGAGTTCGATCGCCCAGACCGCCACACCCCAGGTGCGCAACGGTCGGGAGATCTTTTCGTCGTTCCTGGACGGTCGCGCCGATCCTGGCTGCGACAGCGAACATAGCGACACCCGCTGGGAACAACATTTCTCGCGCGCGCCGGCCCGTCTGGCAGACGACGCACAGGATGTCTTGCCGCTGTTCGGCTACGTGGTCGATGAATTGCGCGAAGCCGACATGCCGACCGAATTTGCGCTGATTCCGTTCGTCGAGAGCGGTTATCGCCCGGGCGCCCGCAACGGCAGTGGCCCCGCCGGCCTCTGGCAGTTCATCGCCACCACTGCGCGCAATCACCATGTGCCGGTTGGCGCGCAATACGACGGCCGCCTCTCGGCAGTGGACTCCACCACCGCGGCGGTGCGTTATCTCAAGACGCTGTATGGCATGTTCGGCGGCGATTGGCGCCTGGCGCTGATGGCCTACAACGCGGGCGAGTATCGCGTGCTGCAGGCCATGCGCACGGCCGGCATGAACGCGCAGAACGCTCGCCCGTCCGAATTGCCCGGCATGTCCAAGGTCACCTACGAGTACGTGGAAAAGCTGCACGCGCTCGCCTGTGTGCTGGACCATGCGCAGCAGCAGGGCAATCTGCTGACCTCGCTCGACCGCCCGGTACCGGTACTCACCGAACATGCATTGCCGGCCGGCACCAGTCTCAACGCCTTTGCGGGACAACGCGACATCGAGCCGCAGCTGCTGGCCCGGCTGAATCCGGCGCTGGCCAGCGCGCGCGCCGCACCGCGGGGCGTGCATGTGCTCGCCCCGATCGCCCCTGCGCAGCCAGGTGCGACAGGTGCCGTGGTCGCATCTGCCGACACGGGCGGCATTGCCGACAACAGCGCTGCCGCTCCCACGGTCGTTGCCGCCGCGACGACGGATGCCTCCAGGCCACAGGCGCGCACCACGCATACGGTCCGCAACGGCGAATCCGCCTGGGCCATCGCACGCCGCTACGGCGTGACCGTCACGACACTGCTGACCAGCAATGGCCTGGACAAGCGTGCCGTGCTGAAGCCCGGCATGGTGTTGTCGTTCGAAGACACACCCTGACCTAAGTCGCCTGCGTCCGGCGCCGTTCCGGCGCCGCTGACACTGCAGCGGCATGCTTTTCGCCGATGTTGTGCATGGGGAGTTGAGCGTCGCGCCGCTCTGCCCAGGCGAAGGTCGGATGCAAAGAGAGCGCCTGACATCTCCCCTTTGCCTGCGCTGCTGCAGCGATGCCATACGGAATCGGAAACCTATGTGGGATCGGAAACGGGCGTACTCGCAGCCGATTGGCCCGCTATCGTTGCAAGCCGACCGACATCGCAGTTGATCGAGCGCGCTTGCAGCGTCTGCCGCCAACCGACAGGCAGCCACCCGTAGGCGCACCAAACGCGCAACCCGACACTGGCTTTTCTGGCCTGGCAGATTGGCTCGGCAGATCAGCACGTTGAATGACGCACGTCTTCGCAACCGCACGCCTGCAATCCTGACGCGCGAAATCCGCAACCCCGGCAGACCTATCCCAAACGGATGGCAATACGCACGACGTCAGATCAGTTGCGGCGGGCCATCGCAGTGTCTTAGCCAGTTGCTGCGGGAATCCAGTGCCTGGTCCACGCAACCACAGACTCGCCGCAGCGCCAGCGGCGGGATACCCCACACGAACACTGGCACCTGCGCACGACGGCATCGGCCAAAGAAAAAGCCCGGTTCCCCGGGCTCTTTCTCCACCAGTCGAACAGCAGCGGTTACAGCTGCGCCTCTTCGATCTGGATCTTGTAGCGCTTGCGCATTTCCTTGACGTACGCCTGCGCCGCATTGTTGCCGTCGATCTGGCTCAGCTGCTCGCGCAGCATGGTCTGCTGCTCGGCCGGCATCTGCTTCAGGTCGCCCGGGGTCGCCTTGCTGATGACAAACACCGCAAAGCGCCCGCCATCCAGCTCCACCTTGCCCACCGACGGCTTGCCGTCGGTCGGACGCGGCGCGCTGAAGATGGCGCGGTTTGCCGCCGGCGTCGGAATCGGCGCGGTGCGCGGCAAGCCCGGGATCGGCTGCACCTGCAACTTCTCGCTGGCGGCCAGCGCCTGCAGGGTCTCGCCTTTCTGCACACGTGCCAGCAACGCGTCGGCAGCCGCTGCGGCGGCCTTCTCGGTGCGGTCCGCGCGGACGGCGGCGATCACCTTCTCGCGCACCTTGTCCAACGGCAGGGCCGCCTCGGCGGTGTGGTTGGTCACACGCAACACCACGCTGTGGTTCGGACCGATGGTGATCGGATCACTCACCGTGCCGTCCTGCACCAGCGTTTCGGAGAATGCCGCGCGCAGCACCGCCGGGTTGGCCGCGATTCCGCTGGCATCGGCGCGCGAGAACGGCCCCAGCGTCTGCACCGGCAGACCGACCTGCTTGGCTGCAGGCTCCAGCGCGGTGGGATTCTTGTAGACCTGATCCACCAGCTTGCCGCTCACATCCGCAAACGCCTTGTCGGCATCGGCCTTGAGCTGCTCGGCGGCGAGCTGGTCGCGCACCTGCTCGAACGACTTGCCCTGGCCGCCCTTGACCTCGCGCAACTGGATCACGTGGTAGCCGAACTCGCTCTTGATCGGGCCGACCACCTCGCCAGCCTTCATCGCGAACAAGGCATCTTCGAACGGCTTGACCATCGTGCCCTTCTCGACCCATCCCAGGTCGCCACCGGCACCCTTGGAACCGGGGTCCTGCGAATTGGCCTTGGCCAACGCGGCGAAATCGGCACCCGGCTGCTTGGCTTGTGCGGCCAACTTGGCCGCCTTTTCCTCAGCGGCCTTCTGCGCGGCGGGATCGCTGCCGGCGCTGATCAGGATGTGCGATGCCAGACGCTGATCCGGCTCCACAAAGCGTGCCTTCTCTTCGTCGTAGCGCTTGCGCAGCGTCGCCTCGTCAGCGGCGGTTGCCGGCGGCAACTTGGCGGCATCGAGCTCGACATACTCGATCGTCACCGTCTCCGGCTGACGGAAATCCTGGGTATGCCCGTCGTACCACTGCTTGATCTGCGCATCGCTGACCGGGGCGGTATCGGCGGCCGGCGGCGGCAGCATCGCCAGTTGCACGTCACGCGTTTCGCCCATGAGCTTGAGCAGGCGCTCGAACTCGGCCTTGGTCGCAAAGCCCGACTCGGCAATCGCCTGCGGAATCACCGACTGCTGCAAGCTGTCGCGCACCAGTGCGTCGAACTGCGCCGGCGTGCGCGGAGGCGTGCCTTGCGCAAGGGCCGCGCGGTACTGGTCGGGGCTGAACTTGCCATCGACCTGGAACGCCTGAATGCCGGCGATGTAATCGCGTACCGTCGCATCGCCGATCACGATGCCGGCATCTTCTGCACCCAGACGCACGACTTGCTCGTCGACCAGCTGGTCGAGCACCTGCAACTTGTTCTCGCGGGATTCGAACGTGCGCGGATCGAATTTCTCGCCCTGGCGCTGCCGCTCCTGCATGCGCGCCTGCTCGAAGCGGGCGCGGAAATCCTGCGTACTGATTTCATGGTGCTGCCACAGCAGCGACACCGGCCACCAGGACGGTGCCGATTTCCACCATGTCGGTGGTGCCTGTACCTTGGCCACGTTATTGGCGCCAATGCCGCCGAGGTAGCTGTTGTCGATGACGAACAGGAACGGAATCATCAGCAACCCCAGGATGGCGGTAGCGATCCAGCCTGACGTCTTGTCGCGAAGTTTCTGCAGCATTGGCAAATCACGGCCTGTGGGCGAGCCGCGCAGTGTAACGCGCCTGACGCCGGGCACCCAGCCCAATCCCGCACTGCACCGGGTTCGGCATGGCTTTCGACGCGTAATGACCGCCATGGCCGCAAAAAAAAAAGCCCCCGGCATGACGCCGGGGGCCTTGTATAACTGGCGGAGCGGACGGGACTCGAACCCGCGACCTCCGGCGTGACAGGCCAGCATTCTAACCAGCTGAACTACCGCTCCGCTTTAAACTTGGACTTCTGCTTCTTCACCGCAACCGCATTGCGAATGCGGTGAAGAAGACGAAGCCCCCAATCGCTCAGGGGCTTCGGTGTAACTGGCGGAGCGGACGGGACTCGAACCCGCGACCTCCGGCGTGACAGGCCAGCATTCTAACCAGCTGAACTACCGCTCCGCGCTTGAAACAGTTGCCTGGTGCTTAATGGTGGGTGCTGAGGGTTTCGAACCCCCGACCCTCTCCGTGTAAGGGAGACGCTCTACCGCTGAGCTAAGCACCCTAGCGAGTCGATTAGTTTACTGCATCCTTCAGGGCTTTGCCAGCCTTGAACGCAGGATTCTTCGAAGCAGCGATCTTGATGCTGTCGCCGGTCTTCGGATTGCGGCCGGTACGCTCAGCGCGCGCGCGGACCTGGAAGGTGCCAAAGCCAACGAGGGTGACGGCATCGCCCTTCTTCAGCGCCTTGGTGATTTCGCTCACAACCGCGTCAACAGCACGGCCGGCCTCAGCCTTGGAGATGTCAGCGGCAGCGGCAACGCCATCGATCAATTCGGTTTTATTCATTCTTGAAACTCCCTTTGCGGCAGATGCCGCGGAATCGACAATCGGCGCTCTTGCCGTTAGCGAAGAACCCGACACAAGTGGTATCGCGTGACGCATCACAATTTGCCGCGCCCACGAGTCGTGCATTTATACCAGCGCCCCCAACCGCACGCAAGCCAAAACCCAATAACGACGCGGGTTTTGGCTTGTTTCGCCTGGGTTTAGACAAGCGGTTTTAGTGCTTGACGCGGGCACCCGGAATAGTGCGTGACTTGCCGCGAACCGCAACCCGCGAGGCGGTCTTGCGGACCTTTTCCTTGCTCGCCTTCTTCGGTGCCAACGGACGCTCCAATGCAAGGTCCAGCACTTCGTCGATCCACTTGACCGGCACGATCTCCAGGTCACGCGTGACGTTGGCCGGGATGTCGGCAAGATCCTTGCGGTTCTCGTCGGGGATCAGCACGGTGCGGATGCCGCCGCGCAACGCGGCCAGCAACTTTTCCTTCAAGCCGCCGATGGCCGACACGCGACCGCGCAAGGTGATCTCGCCGGTCATTGCCACATCGGCGCGGATGGGCACCTTGGTCAACACCGACACCAGCGAGGTCACCATCGCGATACCGGCGCTCGGGCCGTCCTTCGGTGTCGCGCCATCGGGCACGTGCACGTGCACGTCCTGCTTCTGCAGGAAATCCACATCGATGCCCAGGCGCTCGGCGCGCGAACGCACCACCGACAGCGCAGCCGATGCCGATTCCTTCATGACGTTGCCAAGCTGACCGGTCAGGATCAGGTTGCCCTTGCCCGGCACCAGCGTGGACTCGACCTGCAGCAGTTCGCCGCCGACCTCGGTCCAGGCCAGGCCGGTCACCAGGCCGATTTCGTTTTCCTCTTCGGCACGGCCGAAATCGAAGCGACGCACACCCAGGTACTTGTCGAGGTTCTTCGCATTGACCGTGACCAGCGCCTTGGGCGTGCCCTTCTTGGCAGGCACCTTCTTGGCAACGAGCTGCGGACCGGCAAGGGCAATTTCCTTGACCACCTTGCGGCAGATCTTGGCCACTTCGCGCTCGAGGTTACGCACACCGGATTCGCGCGTGTAGTAACGCACGATGTCCTGGATCGCGTCGCTGCCGATCTCGATCTCTTCCGGCTTCAGGCCGTTGGCCTTGATCTGCTTGGGCACCAGGTAGCGCATGGCGATGTTGAGCTTCTCATCCTCGGTGTACCCGGGGATGCGGATGACTTCCATGCGGTCCAGCAACGGCCCCGGAATATTGAGCGAGTTGGAAGTGGCGACGAACATCACCTCCGACAGGTCCAGGTCCACTTCCAGGTAGTGGTCGTTGAAGGAGTTGTTCTGTTCCGGATCCAGCACCTCCAGCAGCGCCGAGGACGGATCGCCACGGAAATCCATCGACATCTTGTCGATCTCGTCGAGCAGGAACAGCGGGTTCTTGCTGCCGACCTTGTTGAGGTTCTGCACCAGGCGGCCGGGCATCGAACCGACGTAGGTCCGGCGGTGGCCACGGATCTCGGCCTCGTCGCGGATACCGCCCAGGCTCATGCGTACGAACTTGCGGTTGGTCGCCTTGGCGATCGACTGGCCCAGCGAGGTCTTGCCCACGCCCGGCGGCCCGACCAGGCACAGGATCGGCCCCTTCATCTGCTTCACGCGCGACTGCACCGCCAGGTACTCGAGAATGCGCTCCTTGACCTTGTCCAGGCCATAGTGGTCGGCATCCAGCGTGTCCTCGGCGACCTTCAGGTCCTTGCGGACCTTGGTGCGCTTCTTCCACGGCACACCCAGCAGCCAGTCCAGGTAGTTGCGCACCACGGCCGCTTCGGCAGACATCGGCGACATCTGCTTGAGCTTGTTGAGCTCGGCCTTGGCCTTGGTCTCGACCGGCTTGGGCATGCCCGCCTCGGCGATCTTGCGCGCCAATTCTTCCAGCTCGCCCGGCGCATCGTCCAGATCGCCCAGCTCCTTCTGGATCGCCTTCATCTGCTCGTTGAGGTAGTACTCGCGCTGGCTCTTTTCCATCTGCGACTTGACGCGGCCGCGGATGCGCTTTTCCAGCTGCTGCACATCGATCTCGCCGTCCACCAGCCCGACCAGCAACTCCAGCCGCTCGCCGATCTCGGTGATTTCCAGCAGGCGCTGCTTGTCGGCCAGGCGCACGCCGATGTGCGCGGCGATGGTGTCGGCCAGACGGCCCGGCTCGTCGATACCGGCCAGGGTCTGCAGCAGCTCCGGCGGCAGCTTGCGATTGGTCTTGACGTACTGCTCGAACAGCGACATCAGCGAACGCGCAATGGCCTCCACCTCGCGCGGCTCACGCGCGTCGCTGGCTTCGATTTCGATGCCCTGACCCTGCAGCGCGCCATCCAGCTCGACGACCTTGTCGACAGTGACCCGCGACAGGCCTTCGACCAGCACCTTGATGGTGCCGTCGGGCAGCTTGAGCAACTGCAACACCTGCGCGAGCGTGCCGACGGTATACAGGTCGCTGGCGGCCGGGTCGTCGGTTTCGGCCGACTTCTGCGCGACCAGCAGGATGCGCTTGTCCGCTTCCATGGCTTTTTCCAGCGCGCGCATCGACTTGTCACGGCCGACGAACAGCGGAATCACCATGTGCGGAAACACCACCACGTCGCGTAGCGGCAACACCGGCAGATCGAGAACTTCTGATTGGGACTGGGCCATGGGGCGCTCCGCAGGAATGGGGGGTTTGGGGCGTAAAAAAAGCCGATGGCCCCGTTATGGGGCCATCGGCGAGGTGTTGCAAGTAGCGTTCGGAAACCCTTTATCCGCGAGCGAGGCCAGGGCCCGGCGAAGCGGTCTCAGGAACTCAATCGCCGGACGCTGCCTTGGCCGGAGCCGGCTGCGCCTGGTAGATCAGGTACGGCTCGGATTTGTGCTCGATCACCGACTCGTCCACCACCACCTTGCTGACATTTTCCTGCGAGGGAAGCTCGTACATCGTGTCCAGCAGCACCGATTCGACGATGGTGCGCAGACCACGCGCGCCGGTCTTGCGCTTGAGCGCCTTCTTGGCGATCGCAGACAGGGCGTCCGGGCGGAACTCCAGTTCCACGCCTTCCATGTCGAACAACTTCTTGAACTGCTTGGTGATGGCGTTCTTCGGCTCGGTCAGGATCTTGATCAGCGCCGGCTCGTCCAGTTCCTCGAGCGTGGCGACCACCGGCAGGCGACCGACGAACTCGGGAATCAGGCCGAACTTGATCAGATCTTCCGGCTCGACCTCGGCCAGGATCTTGCCGACTTCCTGCTTGCGCTCGCTGCTCTTGACCTTGGCACCGAAGCCAATGCCGCCGGCATCGTTGGAGCGCTGCTGAATCACCTTGTCCAGTCCGGCGAATGCACCGCCGCAGATGAACAGGATGTTCTTGGTGTCGACCTGCAGGAATTCCTGCTGCGGATGCTTGCGGCCGCCCTGCGGCGGTACCGAGGCCACCGTGCCTTCGATCAGCTTCAACAGAGCCTGCTGCACACCTTCGCCGGACACGTCGCGGGTGATCGACGGGTTTTCGCTCTTGCGCGAGATCTTGTCGATTTCGTCGATGTAGACAATGCCCTGCTGGGCCTTTTCGACATCGTAATCGCACTTCTGCAGCAGCTTCTGGATGATGTTTTCCACGTCCTCGCCGACATAGCCGGCTTCGGTCAGCGTGGTGGCATCGGCGATCGTGAACGGCACATTGAGCAGCCGCGCCAGCGTTTCGGCCAGCAGCGTCTTGCCCGAACCGGTCGGGCCGACCAGCAGGATGTTGGATTTCGCCAGCTCGACGTCATCGTTGCGGCTGCGGCTCTCGATACGCTTGTAGTGGTTGTACACCGCCACGGCGAGCGTGCGCTTGGCGCGCAACTGCCCGATCACGTATTGATCCAGCACCTCGAGGATCTCGCGCGGCTTGGGCAGGCTGGAACGTGCCGACTGCGCCTTCTCTTCGAGTTCCTCGCGGATGATGTCGTTGCACAGCTCCACGCACTCATCGCAGATGAATACGCTGGGACCGGCAATCAGCTTGCGGACTTCATGCTGACTCTTACCGCAGAACGAGCAGTAGAGAATCTTGTTGCTGTCGCCGGAACGACCTTGGCGGTCTTCGCTCATGCTTCTGTTACCCAGTTACCCCACCCGATGCACGGGGGTTCGATTTCGAGAATAGCACAGGGTCGGGAGGACATCCGCCCAGCCCGACCCTGCCGGTTTTTCCTGCAATTTCAGCAATCTGGCGATCAAGACGGCTGGATCGACTCTTCCGGACGGCGTTCCAGCACCTGGTCGACCAGGCCATAGGCCTGCGCATCGACCGCACTCTTGAAGTTGTCGCGCTCGGTGTCGCGCGCAATGGTCTCCAGGGACTGGCCGGTGTGCTTGGCCAGGATCTCGTTCAGGCGCGAACGCAAGGTCAGGATCTCGCGCGCGTGGATGTCGATATCGGTGGCCTGGCCCTGGAAGCCACCCAGCGGCTGGTGGATCATCACGCGCGAATTCGGCAGCGCATAGCGCTTGCCGGCCGCACCTGATGCCAGCAGCAGCGCGCCCATCGAGGCGGCCTGGCCGACGCAGATGGTGCTCACGTCCGGCTTGATGTACTGCATGGTGTCGTAGATCGCCATGCCGGCAGT
Organism: Xanthomonas sp. BRIP62415; assembly: GCF_003993515.1. Lineage (NCBI taxonomy): Bacteria > Pseudomonadati > Pseudomonadota > Gammaproteobacteria > Lysobacterales > Lysobacteraceae > Xanthomonas > Xanthomonas sp. BRIP62415. The sequence goes on along the minus strand of NZ_QEZH01000029.1, from coordinate 187,962 downwards.
GACCACACCGCCTGGCGAGTTGATGTAGATGCTGATGTCCTTTTCCGGGTTGTCGGCTTCCAGGAACAGCAACTGTGCCACGATCACGTTGGCCATGTGGTCGTCGATCGGACCGACCAGGAAGATCAGACGCTCCTTCAGCAGACGCGAGTAGATGTCATACGCACGCTCGCCGCGGCTGGTCTGTTCGACCACCATCGGCACCAGGTTCAGGGCTTTGGTCACAATGCTCATCAGTCTTCCTGTAGTGGCAGCGGCGTGCGCCGATGCCCGGGTTTGACATCCGCATCCCAGCCATCGGGATGCGGGTTGGTGTCACGCGGTCGCTTACCTTAGACCCGAATGGCGTCCTGGAACGACAGCGACTGCTCGGTGTGCTGGGCGCGCTCGGCGATCCAGTCGATCACCTGCTCTTCCATGACACGGCTCTGCAGTCCACTCATCAGTTGGGGGTCGTTGCGGTACATCTCAATGACCTGTTCCGGCTCTTCGTAGGTCGAAGCGATCAGACGCAGCGTTTCGCTGACGCGCTTGGATTCCAGGCGCAGCTCGTTGCGACGGGCCACCTCGCCCACCAGCAGACCGACCAGCACGCGCTTGGCCGCCGCATCCATGAACCCCTGATGGGCATCGGCGGGGATCTCGCCCGGGTCGCGGCCGCTGCGGCGGACCTGCTCGACCTGCTGTGCCAGCATCGAACGGGCTTCGTTCTCGACCAGACGCGGCGGCATCTCCACGTGCGCATAGGCGGCGATCAGCTGCTCGCCCACTTCGCGACGCAGGCGGTTCATCAGCGCGCCCTTGAGCTCGCGCTCCAGGTTGGTGCGGATGTCGGCGCGGAACTGCTCGGCATCGCCACTCTTCACGCCGAAGCTCTTGATGAACTCCTTGTCCACCACCGGCAGCACCGGCTCGGAGACCTCGACCGCCTTGACGTGCACCTGCACGGTCTTGCCGGCCAGCTGGGGCACGCGCCACTCGGCCGGGAAGTCGATGGTCAGGGTCTTGTCTTCGCCCTTGGCCAGACCTTCCAGGCCCTTTTCGATCTGGTCGAACATCACGCCCGAGCCCAGCACGCTGCTGCCGCTCTCCACGCCTTCGGCGGGCAGACGCTCGTCGCCGGCCTGCGACCAGGTCTCCAGCGCCACCAGATCACCGACCTGCGCGCCGCGCTCGACCGGGTTCCAGGTGCGGCGCTGCAGGCGCAGGTTCTCGATCATCTGGTCGATGTCGGCATCGGTCACCTCGGCGGTATGACGCACCACCGACAGCTTGGCCACGTCGATATCACCGAAATCCGGCACCACTTCGAAGGTGGCGACGAAGTCGAAATCGCTCTCGCCCTGATCGATGCGCGGGTTGCCGGCCAGGCGCAGCGAATGCTCGCGGACCGCCGAGTCGAAGGTCTCACGCAGCAGGCCTTCCATCGCCTCGGCACGCACCTGCTGACCGAAGCGCTGCTCGATGACCTTGGTGGGCACCTTGCCCGGGCGGAAACCCTTGATGCGCGTGGTACGCGCGAGTTCGCGCAGGCGGCCACCGACATGCGTCTCCAGGCGCTCCTGCGGCAGGGTGAAGGTCAGGCGGCGTTCCAGATTGCCGGTGGATTCGATCGATGCTTGCATGTTGACTCCTGCCACCGACTGCACAAGCGTCGGCACGAGATGGAAGATGCGGGTTGACGGATGGCGAGAAAGCCGCCGAGCCTTGTAGTTTCGCCGATAATGGCGGCCGCTGCCAGCGGAATACGCGTCACCGCAGTACGCAAGGCAGAGGCGCCAGGCCTTTGGCTGAAAGCGGCCGGACGACGCACGGCCGCACTGCATTGGTGCGAAAGGGGGGACTCGAACCCCCACGCCTTGCGGCGTCAGAACCTAAATCTGGTGCGTCTACCAATTCCGCCACTTTCGCGATGCTGCAGTTGCCCGGCCATTGTTGCAGGGATGCCGGCAAAGAAAAAGCATCGCGGGCGTAATGATGCCGCCCATTGGCCGCGAATGGATGCCGCCTGCCGGTGCGGGCAAACTGACCCCAGCCGATGCTCTACCTGGCGCGCCGACGGTAAACGCATTCATCATGCGAGGCATCACCTGCGCGCGCCCTGGCTTGCTCCGCTAGCGTTGGGTAAAGCTGAGATTAGCTAAAATTCCGTTAACACCTGAGAGGCAGTCATCGCGATGAGAGATCGGTATCGGCAAATCGTGGCGCTGTCCCGCGATTGCATCAAGGAGATCGACCTCGACGGGCGGATTACCGCGATCAACGTCAATGGCCTGACCGAATTGGGTGCCAGCCACCAGGATCAGCTGATCGCGCGGCCATGGCGCGAGCTGTGGCCACCGGAGGCGGCCGAGCTGGTGGACGCGGCGATCGCCGGCTCCCGCGCCGGTTCGATCCAGGAATTCGAAGCTGCCAGCGTGAACTTCGCCGGCGTGCGCCAGATCTGGCAGGTCGTCACCAGCCCGCTGTTCGATGCGCTTGGCAAGGTCGAAGCGATCCTGGCCGTGAGCAAGAACATCTCCGACCGCCGAGCGCTGGAGATCGCCTTCCGCACGCTGGATTCGACCCTGGCGACAGAGCGCGCGTTCTCCAACGGCGCGCTGCGGCTGGCGCGCGCGCGCGAACATTCGCTGTCGACCGAGCTGCACAGCCTGCGCGACCTGCAAGAGCGCATCGAAGGCGATCTGGACATCGCGCGCGCCGCGCAAGGCGCTGCCGAAAAGATTTCCGAGCAGGCGCAAAAAGGCGAAGCGGTGGGACAGCTGCTGGCCGGCGTCGTGCACGATTTGAACAACGTCCTGCAGGCGGCCACCTCGGCCATCGACCTGGTGGTACAGCGCGCCAGGATCGACGCGCACGACGCCAAGCTGTTGGGCGTGGCCGATGCGGCGCTTCAACATGGCTCAGTCATGGCCCAGCGTCTGGTCGGCTTTTCCCGGCAGTATCCGTATAGCCCGGAATCGGTGGATCTGGCCGCCCTGACCGAACAGCTCGGCCCCCTGCTCGAACAGGTGATCGGCGCAGACCTGCAACTGCAGCTGCGCACCGCCGAAGGTGGATGCTGCGCCATGGTCGATCGCCACACGGTGGAACGCGCCATCTTGAACCTGGTGATCAACTCCCGCGATGCCTGCCGACGGGGCGACGTCATCCGCGTGGAGACCGGCGACACCGTGGTCGCCGAGGAACAGGCCAACCTGGCCAGGCCGGCAGGGCACTACGTCACCATTGCCGTGGCCGACAACGGGCATGGCATGGACGCACACGTGCAGGCGCATCTGTTCGAAGCGTATTTCACCACCAAGGATTCCGACAAAGGCGCGGGCCTGGGGCTGGCGCAGGTGTACAGCGCGGTCTGCCAGGCGGGCGGCTTTGTCGAAGTGACCTCGGCGCCCGGCCAGGGCGCGTGTTTTACGCTGGCATTTCCGCGCATGCAGCAAAGCCAGCCGCCCGCGCCCGCTGCATTGCCGTAAGGCGACCACGGCTGCCGTTGCCCGCAGCTGCCTTGCGCATCGCAGCGCATCACCAGCAGGCGTATCGAAAGCGCCGTCCGACGCAACAGGGAACGCCTTCCTGCGCATCCTGGGGAGCGCTGGCGGCCTATCCCCCGGCCCGGGGAGAGCCTGTCAGGCGCGACCACATCAGCCAGACGATCGCGGCGCAGGCACTGCCTGCCGCCAGCCCACACTGCAGCAGCGTCAGCATCACCGCGCGATCGGACATCCACGACCAGCCGCCGATGATCGCCAGCAGCAGCACCATCACCCCGGCCGAGAGCAGACCGCTCGAGGCACCGATGCCGATGTGGACCAAGGGGTTGGGCCGGCGCCCGCGGTACAGCCAGGCGCATGTGCGCGCGCATAGCCATCCCGCGGCAGCACAGGCAATCACCGGCAGCACCAGCGCATACGACCAGGCGACGATCGTCAACACGGTCTGCAGATCGAGCCGGCTCCACCGCGCCAGGCCCAGCAGCCCACCCAGCGGGGGACCGACGATCGCGAAGACGCCGATCTGGCCCAGGATGGAATGCCGCATTACTTCAGACACATCAGTCCTCATTCGCCTGCGTTCATCCGGGCGGGGACGGCCGTCGGTGGCGATTGCGCACCTGACGCAGGCAATCCATCGCACCGGGCCGGGAGGGTCACTGCGGTTGCGCGGCCACCGACCGAGACGACGACAACGCTGCAGCCAATCCCTGCACCATCGCTTTCCGCAGCACAAAAAGAAAAGCACCTAGGCTACTGCCTAAGTGCTTTTGTTTGGTGGGCCGTCAAGGATTCGAACCTTGGACCTATTGATTAAGAGTCAACTGCTCTACCAACTGAGCTAACGGCCCTGAAACTGGTCGCACATTGTATGTGCGTTTTTGCCTCGTTGCAACACCCGCGATGCATCGGTTCCAACTTTTCCTGCAATCAGTGGGGTGGCTGAGGGGACTCGAACCCCCGACATCTGGAATCACAATCCAGTACTCTAACCAGCTGAGCTACAGCCACCACTGAAACCTACTTCCTACCGCACCGCCGATGGCGCGCCCGACAGGACTCGAACCTGTAACCGCCGGCTTAGAAGGCCGGTGCTCTATCCGGTTGAGCTACGGGCGCCCGGACCGAACTTCGCATTCCCACGCCGTCAAGAGCTCGGAATGGTCGGGGTAGAGGGATTCGAACCCCCGACATCCTGCTCCCAAAGCAGGCGCGCTACCAGACTGCGCTATACCCCGGCGGGACCTTTCAATCCCGAAGGCTGGAAAGGTCGGCTATTTTGGGAATGATTGGCCTTGCTGTCAATCACTCTGTGTAAATTGGACGATCCGGTATCCTCACACTCATTGCTCGCCAAGTCGGCAGGCACCTACATTCATGGAGAATACGCATGCGTAGCGGCAATCCCGCCCTTCGGGAATCCACCTTCCTCGACCTGGGCTCCGGCGCGGTGGTCACGCGCGACGGTCAGGCGATGACCCTCAACGGCACCGTCAACAAGACCGGCCTGCTATTGCTGATGGCGGTACTCACTGCCGCCTTCGCCTGGTCGCAATCGATCGGCGCCGATGGCATGCCGCTACCGGCAGCACGCCTGTACATGATCGCCGGCGCGATCGGCGGACTGGTATTCGCACTGGCGACCAGCTTCAAGCCGACCTGGGCCCCGGTCACCGCGCCGCTGTATGCGCTGGTGGAAGGCTTCTTCCTGGGTTCGATCTCGGCGGTGTACGAGGCGCGTTTCAACGGCATCGTGTTCCAGGCGGTGTTGCTGACCTTCGGCACCATGTTTGCGCTGCTGTTCGCCTACCGCAGCGGCATGATCAAGGCCACCGAGAACTTCAAGCTGGGCGTGGTGGCGGCCACCGGCGGCATTGCGCTGGTGTATCTGGCGACCATCGTGCTGGGCTTTTTCGGCGTGCGCATTCCCTTCATCCACGACTCTGGCCTGATCGGGATCGGCTTCAGCCTGTTTGTGGTCGTGGTGGCCGCGCTGAACCTGGTGCTGGACTTCGACTTCATCGAAAGCGGCGTCGAGCACGGCGCGCCCAAGCACATGGAGTGGTACGGCGCGTTCGGCCTGATGGTCACGCTGGTGTGGCTGTACATCGAGTTCCTGCGCTTGCTGTCGAAGCTGCAGTCGCGTAACTGAGTGGAGAATCGGGAGTGGGGAATCGCAACAGCGACCCCTTCGCCTGATGGCGTGACACTGGCTTCAAGCAACCCGCTTCCAGCAAAAAGAAAGGGCGCCGTCGGCGCCCTTTCTCTTGTGCGACCTACCGGCGCGCTCAGAGGCGGCTGGCGATGGCCTTGGCGAAGCCCATGGTGTTGCCGGTGCCGCCCAGGTCGGGGGTCAGCGCATCCTTGGCTTCCAGGGTGGCCACGATCGCTTCGCGCAGGCGCTCGGCGTTCTGCGGCTGACCGATGTGGTCCAGCATCTGCGCGGCACCCAGCAGCAGTGCGCACGGGTTGGCCTTGCCCTGCCCTGCGATGTCCGGCGCCGAGCCGTGCACGGCTTCGAAGATCGCCGCGTCCACACCGATGTTGGCGCCCGGGGCCAGGCCCAGGCCGCCGACCAGGCCGGCACACAGGTCGGAAATGATGTCGCCAAACAGGTTGGTGGTCACGATGATGTCGAACTGCTCCGGACGCATCACCAGCTGCATGCAGGTGTTGTCGACGATCATTTCCTGGAACTCGATTTCCGGGTACTGCGCGGCCACGTCGCGTGCCACCTTCAGGAACAGGCCCGAGGTCGACTTGATGATGTTGGCCTTGTGCACCGCGGTGACCTTCTTGCGGCCGGTGGCGCGCGCCAGGTCGAAGGCGTAGCGCACGATGCGCTCGGAGCCCTTGCGGGTGACGCGGGCGCCGGAGAACGCGGTCTCGCCATCCTCGGACACGGTCTGGCCTTCGCTCAGGTAGGCGCCTTCGGTGTTCTCGCGCACCGTGATCAGGTCCACGCCATCGGCGAAACGCGACTTGGTGTTGGGGAACGACTTGGCCGGACGCACGTTGGCATACAGGTCGAACTTGCGACGCATGGCCACGTTGATCGAGCTGAAGCCCTCGCCGACCGGCGTGGTCAGCGGGCTCTTCAGGGCCACCTTGTTCTTGGTGATCGAGGCCAGGGTGGACTCGGGCAGCAGATCGCCGTGCTTTTCCAGCGCGACCAGGCCAGCGTCGGCGTACTCGTAGGTCAGGCCAGCCTGCAGCGCGTCGAGCACGAACAGCGTGGCATCCATGATCTCCGGGCCAATACCGTCGCCGCGGATGACCGTGATTGTCTGCGTCATAACGTTGGGTTTCCGAACTTGAAGGGGGGAGCGCCAGCCGCAATACCCGGCAGAGCGGCGCAAGGAGGTTTCACAGGCAATTATGCCCGATGCCGGTGAAGGCGCCCAAACCGACCTTGGTCTAAGAGCGGCCCGGATGACTGCTGCAGAAACCCGGTGCAGTCAGTGGCATCAGACAACCGCAGTGCGCGCCCGCAGCCTCCAGGCGCACCAGGACTCAGCGTGTGGAGGCGCTCTGGACGCACCGCCCTAGCCTACGGCCGGCACCGGACAACCAGAGCGCACAAAGTCAGTGCCGCCGACTAGGGCAGCACGCGCGCGCCCGCTTTTACGAATCCCGAATCACCACTCCCGACTCCCGCTCGACACATCAATCGTGCGCGTGCTGCGCCGGTGCCTGGGCGCCGCCCTCGAGCTGGTCGAGGAAATCCACCGCGCGACGCAGATGCGGGATGACGATGGAGCCGCCAACCACCAGGCCGACCGAGAAGGTCTCGAAGAACTCTTCGCGGGTCACGCCGGCTTCCTTGCACTGGGCGACGTGGTAGCTGATGCAGTCGTCGCAGCGCAGCACCATCGAGGCGACCAGACCGAGCAGCTCCTTGGTCTTCACGTCCAGCGCGCCGGCCTGGTAAGTCTGGGTGTCCAGCGCAAAGAACCGGCGCACCACCTGGTTGGGCTCGGCCAGGATGCGCTGGTTCATGCGCTGGCGAAATTCGGTGAACTCGCGCAGACGGTCGTCGCTGCTGCCGTCATGCTCACTCATGCCTGGCCGCCTGCAGTGCCGGCCAGCAACGGTTCGAGCTTGCCGGCCCGGTGCATGGCCATCATGTCGTCGTAGCCGCCCACATGGACGTCGCCGACGAAGATCTGCGGCACGCTGGTGCGCTTGGCCAGCGCGACCATCTTGTTGCGCTCGGCCGGGTCCAGGTCGATGCGCACCTCGGTCCAGGTCCGGCCCTTGCTCTTGAGGAAGTTCTTGGCCGCCACGCAGTACGGGCAGATCGCAGAGGAATACAGGGTGATCTGCGGGCCGGCGGCCGCATCCTGCACATTGGGGTCTTGGCTCACGGGAAACTCCGCGGTTGGTCTGAGGTCTGACAATGGTACCGGGCGACTGGAATTTCCATGTCGTCACCGCAACACTGTGGATTAACCCATGATTCACGCCATCGCGCCGTGCTGCCCGCATGCTTCGCGCATTACCTGGGAGTTCCACTTGCGCCTGCTACCGCTCGCCACTGCCCTCACGCTGGCCGTTGCCATGGGCGTGGCACCCGCGCAGGAAAACCGCCTGCCCGACATCGGCTCGTCCGCAGGCGAGCTGCTGACCCCGGCGCGCCAGGCCGAGTACGGCAAGATGATGCTGGCCGAGTTGCGCAACTACGACTACGTGCTGGACGACCCGCTGATCACCGACTGGCTGCAGACCATGGGGACCCGGCTCGGCGCCAACAGCGACCAGCCGCAGCAGCCGTTTACGTTCTTCATGCTGCGCGACCGCCAGATCAACGCCTTCGCCACGCTGGGCGGCTATATCGCGGTCAATGCGGGGCTGGTGTTGACCGCCGAGCGCGAGGACGAAGTGGCCGCGGTGCTGTCGCACGAAATCGCCCACGTCACCCAGCAGCACGTGCTGCGTGGGGTGGAGCGGGCCCAGCGCGACCAGATCCCGATCCTGCTGGGCATGCTGGCAGCGGTGGTCGCCGCGCAACAGGCCGGCGGCAATTCCAAGGGCGATGCCACCATGGCCGGCATTACCAGCGCGATGGGCCTGATGCAGCAACGCCAGATCGACTACACCCGCTCCAACGAATCGGAGGCCGACCGGCTGGGTATCCGCACGCTGGTGCGCAGCGGCTACGACGTGGATGCAATGGCCGGCTTCTTCGAACGCATGTCGGTGGCAATGCGCGCCAACGAGGGCGGCTACAGCGCGCCCGACTTCCTGCAGACCCACCCGGTCACGGTCACGCGCATCAGCGAGGCCAAGGCGCGCGCCGAACAGATGAAGAAGAACACCGTGGTGCTGACCACCTCGGTACCGGGCGGAACGCGCCAGGAACGGGTGGACCCGGCCGACCCGTCGCTGTCCGAGCCGCTGAGCCGCAACGGCAACGCGATCCTTCCCTATGCGCTGCGGCTGCCGGTGGATGCACTGAGCCGCGGCGACGACCAGCAGAACTTCGACTGGGCCAAGGAGCGCCTGCGCGTGCTCAGCGCGACCACGCCGGATGCGGCCATCCGCGAATACGAGACCCTGCGTCGCAGCAACAAGCACGGCCTGACCGATGCCCAGCGCTACGGCCTGGCGCTGGCGCGCCTGCGCAATAGCGGCGGCCGGCCGAGCGAGCCAGTGGCCGAACTGACCAGCCTGCTGGAGGCGCATCCGGATAATTTATGGCTGACGCTGGGCCTGAGCGAGGCGCAGGCGCGGGTGGGCCAGCGCGAGGTGGCCAATGCCCGCTTCGACGCGCTGCTCAAGCAACTGCCGAACAACCGCGCGGTGGCGCTGACCTACGCCGGCGCGCTCAACGAGCAGGCCAGCAAGGAGTCCGGCCAGCGCGCGCGTCAGGTGCTGGAACCGCTGCTGCATCGCAGTAGCGAGGATGCCTTGTTGCAACAGACCTACGCACGCGCCTGCGAGCTGTCCGGCGACCATCTGCGCGCCAGCGAGGCCTATGCCGAATCTGCGTATCTGAACGGACGCCCGGAACAGGCGCTGATCCAGCTGGAAGCGCTGAAGAAGAAAGATCTCGACTATGTGACACGGGCTCGGGTGGATGCGCGCATCGCGGCGATCACCCCGAGCGTGCTGGAACTGCGCCGGCAAGGGATTCGCGACCCGGATCTGTCGACCCGCTAGCGCTTGTGACGGTTGGCGCAACGGTCATCCCCGCGTGCGCCGGGCGTCCCGCACTGTGCCCGCCACGGTGCAGGCCGCTGTTGCCGAGGGCCTGGTCACCGCGCATGTCACATTAGAGTCACAAAACCGTAGTCTACTGGCGATCACCAAAGCCAGACGGTAAGCCCCGCGTGCAAAAACGCATTCTGATCGTCGATGACGAACCCGCGATTCGCGACATGGTGGCGTTCGCGCTGCGCAAAGGCGAGTTCGAACCCATCCATGCCGGCGATGCCCGCGAGGCGCAGACCGCCATTGCCGACCGTGTGCCGGACCTGATCCTGCTGGACTGGATGCTGCCGGGCACCAGCGGGCTGGATCTGGCGCGGCGCTGGCGCAAGGAACAGCTGACCCGCGAGATTCCGATCATCATGCTGACCGCGCGCGGCGAAGAGAACGACCGCGTCGGCGGCCTGGAAGCCGGGGTCGACGATTACGTGGTCAAGCCGTTCTCGGCGCGCGAGTTGCTGGCGCGCATCCGTGCGGTGATGCGCCGCACCCGCGAGGACGACGAGGACGGAAGCGTGTCGGTGGGCCGCCTGCGCATCGACGGCGCCGCGCACCGGGTGTTTGCCGGCGACGCGCCGGTGCCGATCGGCCCGACCGAATACCGCCTGCTGCACTTTTTCATGACACATCCCGAGCGCGTGTACACGCGCACCCAGCTGCTGGATCATGTCTGGGGCGGCAGCGTGTACGTGGAAGAGCGCACCATCGACGTGCATATCCGCCGCCTGCGCAAGACGCTGGAACCGTTCGGCCTGGAAAACATGGTGCAGACCGTGCGTGGCTCGGGCTACCGTTTCTCTTCGGCAACCTAGTGGTTGCCGCACAGCCTGCCGGCCACGCAGGCCAGCCGGCTCGCACGCCCATCTGACGCCCGGTGGTAACGCTTTCCATGCCTCGACATATCCGTTCCGCCTGGCTCAAGACGCTCGGCACCCTCGCGCTGTTGCTGGGCGCTGCCGTGCTGGTCGGCGTGCTGATCGAGCATGTGTGGATGGCGCTGACGCTGACCGCGCTGGGCGTGCTGGCCTGGCATTACTGGCGGCTGCGCCAGGTGCTGCGTCGCCTGACCGCCCGGCAGCGCGCCGAACCCGCCGCCGGGATCGGGGCCTGGAACGAACTGGACCGCCTGCTGTATCGCAGCCAGGCCGAGATGCGCGGGCGCAAGCGTCGCCTGATCGAAATGCTGCGAACTTATCGCGCCGCCGCACAGGCGCTGCCGGATGCGGTGGTGGTGGTGGATCGCAACAGCCAGCGCGTGCAGTGGTTCAACCGGGCCGCGGGCGGGCTGCTCGGCCTGCATCATCCGGGCGACATGGGCGTGTCGGTGGTGGAGCGGCTGCAGCCGTTGCCGCTGGCGCACTGGCTGGCGGCCGGCCGCAATGCCGAACCCATGCTCGACGCCGCCTCGCCGGTGGATCCGGACCTGCGCCTGAACCTGCGCCTGATTCCCTACTCCGACGATTACTGGCTGCTGGTGGCGCGCGATGTCAGCAAGCTGCTGCGGCTGGAGCAGGTACGCCGCGACTTCGTGGCCAACGTCTCGCACGAACTGCGTACGCCATTGACGGTGGTGCATGGCTACCTGGACATGCTCGACCCGGAAGACTTTCCCGATGCCGGCCCGATGCTGGCCGAGATGCGCAAGCAGTCGCAGCGCATGGCGCAGCTGGTCGAGGACCTGCTGACGCTGTCGCGGCTGGAATCGCAGGAAGAACTCGGCGAGGAGCACGTGGCGATGGCGCCGATGCTGTCGACCCTGCGTCGCGAGGCCGAAGCCCACAGCCAGGGTCGCCACACGGTGCATGTGCTGGACGAGGCCGGCGTGGACCTGCTCGGCTCCAACAAGGAACTGCATAGCGCCTTCTCCAACCTGGTCACCAATGCGGTGCGCTACACGCCCGGCGGTGGCACGGTGACGATCCGCTTCGTGCGCGAGGGCGATGGCGCAGCCCTGGCGGTACGCGACACCGGCTACGGCATTCCCGCCTCGCACCTGCCACGCATCACCGAGCGCTTCTATCGCGTGTCCAGCAGCCGCTCGCGCGAGAGCGGCGGCACCGGGCTGGGGCTGTCGATCGTCAAGCACATCCTGGGACTGCACCAGGCGCGCCTGGAAATCGAAAGCGAAGTCGGACGCGGCAGCGAATTCTCATGTCATTTTGTCGCTGCGCGCGTCGTACAGCGCGATCAGTCCCTGCCACTGTCACGTTCGGCGTGATATGTAAGGGGTGCGCGCCGCAACGCGGTGCGATGCCCGCGCGCCGGACGCGCTGCATTGCCTGCGCTGCGACCGGCGCGCTGTCACGCCGCACACCATCTCCGTCTTGATGACCGATTCCATGGGCCACGCCAAACACTTGCACGACATCACCCCTTCCGAAGACGTCGCCACCGATCCGCTGCGCGATCCGTCGCTGTACATCAACCGGGAACTGTCGCAGCTGGACTTCAACTTCCGGGTGCTGGCACAGGCGATGGACGACCAGGTGCCGTTGCTGGAACGGCTGCGCTTCCTGTGCATTTCCTGCACCAATCTGGATGAGTTCTTCGAAATCCGCGCGGCCACCGTGCGGCATGCGCAGGAATTCGGCCTGCCGCCGGCACCGGACGGGTTAAGCCCGACGGCCATCCTCAACGCGGTGCACGACCGCGCGGCCAAATTGGTCGAGCAGCAGTACCACGTGTGGAACGAGGTGCTGCGCCCGGCGATGGAGACGGCCGGCGTGGCGGTACTTGGGCGCTCGACCTGGAATTCGCGTCAGAAACGCTGGCTACGGGCCTACTTCCGCAACGAGATCATGCCGGTGCTGTCGCCGCTGGGTCTGGACCCGGCGCATCCGTTTCCCAAGATCCTCAACAAGACCTTGAACATCGTGGTGGTGCTGGAGGGCCAGGACGCATTCGGGCGCGCCGGTCATCTGGCCATCGTGCGTGCGCCGCGGTCGTTACCGCGCATCATCCAGCTGCCGGCGAGCCTGTCGCCGGAGGGCGCGCAGAGCTTCGTGTTCCTGTCCTCGGTGCTGTCCGAGTTCGTCGACGAGCTGTTCCCGGGCATGCAGGTCAAGGGCTCGTATCAGTTCCGCGTCACCCGCAACTCCGAACTGGTGGTGGACGAGGAAGAAGTCGAGAACCTGGCGCTGGCCTTGCGCGACGAACTGGTTACGCGCGGCTACCGCCCGGCGGTGCGCCTGGAGATCGCGCACGACTGCCCGGCACCGATCATGCGCACCTTGCTGCAGAACTTCGGCCTGAACGAAAACGCGGTGTATCGCATTGTCGGGCCGGTCAACCTGAGCCGCGTCATCCAGGTCTACGACCTGGTGCAGCGCCCCGAACTGAAATATCCGTTGTTCAATCCGCGCACATTGCGCGACACCGACGGCATCTTCCAGATCGTCAGCAAGGGCGATGTGCTGTTGCACCACCCCTTCGATGCGTTCACCGCGGTACTGGACGTGATCCGCCAGGCTGCGGTCGACCCGAACGTGCTGGCGATCAAGCAGACGCTGTACCGCACCGGAAAGGACTCGCTGATCGTCGATGCGCTGATCCTGGCCGCGCGCAACGGCAAGGACGTCACCGTGGTGGTGGAGCTGCGCGCGCGCTTCGACGAAGAGGCCAACCTGGGCCTGGCCGACAAGCTGCAGGAAGCCGGCGTGCAGGTGGTGTACGGCGTGGTCGGCTTCAAGACGCACGCCAAGATGCTGCTGATCGTGCGCCGCGAGGGACGCAAGCTCAAACGCTATGTGCACCTGGGCACCGGCAACTACCACAGCGGCACCGCGCGCCTGTACACCGACATCAGCCTGATCACGGCGGATGTGGAAATCGGCAACGATGTGCACATGCTGTTCCAGCAATTGTCCGGGCTCGCGCCGCGCATGAAACTGGAGCAATTGCTGCAGTCGCCCTTTACCCTGCATGCCGGCGTGTTGAAGCGGATCGAGCGCGAAACGCGGCTGGCCCGCAACGGCCGCCCGGGCCGCATCATCGCCAAGATGAATGCCCTCAACGAGCCGCAGGTGGTGCGCGCGCTGTATACCGCCTCGCAGGCCGGTGTGCAGATCGACCTGATCGTGCGCGGCGCGTGCACGCTGCGGCCGGGCGTGCCCGGCGTCTCCGACAATATCCGCGTGCGTTCGATCGTGGGGCGCTTCCTGGAACATAGCCGCGTGTACTGGTTTGGCAACGATGGCGCGGCAGAGCTGTACTGCGCCAGCGCCGACTGGCTGGAACGCAACCTGCTGCGCCGCGTAGAGACCTGCTTCCCGATCCTGGATCCGGATCTGGCCAAGCGCGTCTACCGCGAAGTGCTGCAGAACTACCTGGACGACAACGTCAATGCCTGGGAACTGGATGCCGAAGGCGTCTATCACAAGCGCGTCCCCGGCCCTGGCGAGCCGGCACATTCGGCGCAGATGACCTTGCTCGAGCGGATCTGAAAGCGGCGCGGGCGCGGCCCCTCACGGGGCCAACGGCCCATCGGCTACCATGCGCCCATGCCAATGCCCTCCCCCACGATCCCGCCCCTGCGCGATGGCGATTTCCTTGCCGCCATCGACTTAGGGTCCAACAGCTTCCACATGGTCATTGCGCGCTACCTGATGGGTCAGCTGCGTGTGGTCGATCGCCTGCGCGAAACCGTGCGCATGGCCGACGGCCTGGATGGCAAAGGTGGCATCTCCAACGAAGCGCGCCAGCGCGCGCTCGAATGTCTGGCGCGTTTCGGCCAGCGCATCCGCGAAGTGCCATCGTTGCGCGTGCGCGCGCTGGCCACCAACACGGTGCGCCAGCTGCGCTCGCCGCAGGCGTTTCTGATGCCGGCCGAAACCGCGCTCGGGCATGCGATCGAAGTGGTCAGCGGACGCGAGGAAGCGCGCCTGATCTATCTCGGCGTTGCGCATGCGCAACCGCCCAAGCCCGATCAACGCCGGCTGGTGATCGATATCGGCGGCGGCTCGACCGAGTTCATCATCGGCCGCGGGTTCCAGACCCTGGAACGCGAGTCCCTGCAGGCCGGCTGCATCGCCAGCACGCGGCGCTTCTTTCCCGGCGGCAAGCTGTCGAAGAAGAAATGGAAGGATGCGCTGACCGAGATCGGCGCAGAGTTCCAGCAATTCGCCAATCAGTACAAGGCGCTGGGCTGGCACGAGGCGATCGGCTCGTCGGGCACGCACAAGGCCATCGGCGAGATCTGTGCGGCGATGAAGCTCACCAAGGGCGCGATCACTGCCGAGGCGCTGCCGGCGCTGCGCGACGAGCTGCTCAAGGCCAAGCGCATCGAGGACATCCAGTTGCCCGGCCTGGCTGCCGAACGCCGGCCGATCATCGCCGGCGGCATTCTGGTGCTGGAAGCGGCGTTCCAGGCCCTGGGGCTGGAGAAGCTGATGGTCAGCAAGGCGGCGATGCGCGAAGGCATCCTCTACGACATGCTCGGCCGCGGCGGCGAAAACGACCCGCGCGACAGCTCGGTGGCCTCGCTGGTGCAGCGTTACGGCATCGACGAAGTGCAGGCGCAGCGCGTGGAGGCCACGGCCTGCCGCCTGTTCGACCAGGTCTGCGAGTCCTGGCAGCTGGATGGCGACGACGCGCAGGTGTTGCGCCGCGCCGCCCGCCTGCACGAGCTGGGGCTGATCATCGCGCACAGCCAGTATCACGTGCACGGCAGCTACATCCTGGAGCACTCGGATATCGCCGGTTTCTCGCGGCAGGAGCAGCAGGTACTGGCATCGCTGGTGCGCACGCATCGGCGCAATGTGCCCAAGACCGCGTTCGATGCGCTGCCGGATCGGTTGCTGCTGCCAACCCGACGCAAGGCCGCACTCCTGCGGCTGGCGGTGCTGCTGCATCGCGCGCACGAATCCGACCCGATTCCGACCCTGGAACTCACCGCCGATGACACCCGCCTGTCATTGATCCTGTCGCAAAGCTGGATCGACTCGCGCCCGCTGCTGCGTGCCGACCTGATCGGCGAAGTCGAAAGCATGGCCGGGCTGGGGATTGCGTTCAAACCGTTTGTGACCTGAGGCTTGCGGCCCCAGGCGGGAATCGGGAATGGGGATTCGGGAATAGTCGACCACGGAGCTCTGAGAAGTTCTGACTGGTGGCGATTGCGCTAAACGCGTGCAGCACGCTGCCTTTGCGATTCCCCATTCCCCATTCCCCATTCCCCATTCCCGGCTCCACTGTCACCGCCGCGACTTGTGGGCGCAACATCCATGCCATCGCCCTCCCGGAAGCTAGCGAAAACCGGAGAACGGGCATGCGCTACGCGATCGTTACCGAAACCTATCCCCCCGAAGTCAACGGTGTTGCGCTGACCGTGCACGGGCTGGAGACCGGCCTGCGCGCACGCGGACACCAGGTGGACGTGGTGCGTCCACGGCAGAGCGGCGATACGGATGCGGCCACGGCCCTGCTGGTGCGCGGTGCATCGCTGCCGCGCTATCCGGGACTGAAATTCGGGCTACCGGCAACACAACGCCTCGTGCGTCATTGGCAGATCACGCAACCGGATGCGGTCTATGTGGCCACGGAAGGCCCCTTGGGCTGGTCGGCGATGCGTGCGGCACGCCGACTGGGCATCCCGGTCGCCACCGGCTTCCACACGCGTTTCGACGAGTACCTGCCCGACTACGGTGCCGCCTGGCTGCAGGGCACCGCGCTGCGCTGGATGCGCCGCTTCCATAATCAGGCCGAGGCCACGCTGGTGCCCACGCGCGAGCTGCAGCAGTTCCTGCGCGACGGCGGCTTCGAGCGGGTGCAACTGCTGGCGCGCGCGGTGGACAGCCAGCAGTTCGATCCGGCCCGGCGCGATCCGGCCCTGCGTGCCGAATGGGGCATCGAAGGCGAAGGCTTCGCGGCGATCTACGTCGGACGCATCGCCAACGAAAAGAATCTGCCGTTGGCGATCCGCGCCTTCCGCAAGTTGCAGCAGATCCGCCCGAAGGCGCGCTTCGTCTGGGTCGGCGATGGCCCGGCACGCGAAAAGATCGCGCATGAAAATCCGGACTTCATCTTCTGCGGCGTCCAGCGCGGCGCGGCGTTGGCACGCCACTTCGCCAGCGGCGATCTGTTCCTGTTCCCCAGCCGCAGCGAGACCTTCGGCAACGTGACCCTGGAGGCAATGGCCAGCGGTGTGGCCACGGTCGCCTTCGACTACGGCGCCGCGCGCGAGTATCTGCGCAACGGCCACAGCGGTGCGGCTGTGGAGAACGAGGAGGCGTTCATCCAGGCCGCCGTCGCACTCACCGAGGACGATGCGCTGCGCCAGCGCCTGGGGGCTGCGGCCGCACAGGCGATGAAGAAACTGCATCCGGACACGGTGGTGTCCGACTTCGAGGCCTTGCTGATGGGCATCACCGCGACACGGGGGCGTTATGTCGGCAACGCGGCTTGAGCTCCTGCGCGGTCACGAAGCGCACTGGTGCCGGCGCGCCAATCACTGGTGCCGGCGCCACCCGGTGCGGCGTGCATTCGCCACCATCAGCCGGCTCGGCGATGGGGTGTTCTGGTACAGCCTGATGGGTTTGCTGGTGCTGCTCGACGGCATGGACGGCGCGCGTGCATCTGCGCACATGGCCGCCACCGGCGTGCTCGCGCTGAGCTTGTACAAGTCGCTCAAGCGCTGGACGCGCCGACCACGCCCGTACGCGGCCGACGTGCGCATCCGCGCCTGGGTGGCGCCGCTGGACGAGTTCAGTTTTCCGTCCGGCCACACCTTGCATGCGGTGTCCTTCAGCATCGTGGCACTGGCCTACTACCCGTGGCTGGCGCCCCTGCTGGTGCCGTTCTCGGCCGGCGTGGCGCTGTCGCGCGTGGTGTTGGGCCTGCACTATCCCAGCGATGTCCTCGCTGCCACCGCGATCGGCGTAGTGCTGGCCAGCCTGTCGCTGTGGGGATTGCCGGTGTTGCTCGGCTAAAGCGTGAGATCTGCCATCACCGCGCTTGCCTGACCAAGCCGAGGCCCCTCGTCGCCCAGCCGGCCGTTCACCTGGCACTCGCGCCGCGATGCAACGCTCCACCGATTGCCGATTCCCGTCCCGCGCTGCCGCCGTACAATGGCGCAATGACGACCCTGTTCATTTCCGACCTGCACCTGGATCCGGCCCGGCCGGCGATCACCGAGCTGTTTCTGGACTTACTGCGCACGCAGGTGCCGGGCAGCGACGCGCTCTACATCCTCGGCGATCTGTTCGAAGCCTGGATCGGCGATGACACGCCATCGACCGCTGCCGATGCGGTGGCCGTGGCGCTGCATGCGGTGGCCGATAGCGGCGTGCCGGTGTTCTTCATGCCGGGCAATCGCGACTTCCTGGTGGGCGAGGCATATGCGCAACGCGCCGGCTTCCGCATCCTGCCCGATCCCACGGTGGTCGACTTGTACGGACACCCGACCCTGCTGATGCATGGCGACCTGCTGTGTACCGACGACACCGCCTACCAGGCGTTCCGTGCACAGACGCGCGATCCGGTCTTCCAGGCGCAGTTCCTGGCGCAGCCGCTGGCCGCGCGGGTCGCCTTCGCGCAGCAGGCACGCGCTGCCAGCCAGGCGCGTCATGCAGAACTCAAGCAAGGCGACCAGTCGCGCTTCGAGACCGTCACCGATGTCACCCCGGCCGAGGTGGAAACCACCTTCGTGCGGTATGGCCTGGACCGTCTGATCCATGGCCATACCCATCGCCCTGCGATCCATACCCTGCAGGCCGGCGGCCAGACCTGCACCCGCATCGTGCTGGGCGACTGGTACGAACAAGGCTCGGTGCTGCATGTGGATGCCGACGGCGTTTCACTGGAGCAGCTGACACTTTGACGTAGCTGACCGCAGCTAGCGAGCAGCCGCAGCGGGCGCAGGCCACTCGCCCGGAAGCACGGTGCGGGCGAGATACCACGATGGGCATCGGCCGCTCCGTCTGCAGGCGCGCCGTGGTTTCGACATCTGGCCTGCGCACGCTCGACGTGCTGCTAGCCGCGCAGGAACCGCAGCTGGACGCGCTGCCGGTAAGCCCGATCGCGCCAGATGCTGTTACGCAGCCGCACAGTCCATGCAGCATCCCAAGGCATCACTGCATGCTGCGCGCATGCTCGGCGTAGTCGACGAAGTCGGCGTTGACCACGTCGTACCAGAGCACCGTGCCATCGGCCTGCACGCGGAAACGATCGCGCACCGGGTTGGTCTGCGGGTCGCCGGGGCACTCGTTGCCATGCCGCTCGCGCACTGCGAAGTCGAACGCATCCGCTGCGGCCTCAGCGTCGTCTTCGTCGACGATGCTGATGCAGTTGTCCGGATAGAAATGGTCAGCCTGCAGCCGGGTCTCCAGCACATGCAGCGCACGGGCACGGGCACGGGCATCGTTGCCGGTCGGCGCGGCCGGCGCGGACACGGCCGGTGTGGGTGGCGCAGGGGCTGGGTCGGCAGGTTGCTGTTTGCAGCCGGCAACTGCCAGCGCGGCCAGGCACAGCGCCGCGTAACGCAGGGACTTGGACATGGGTGCTCCGCTCCGCAGGACACGCCGGCGACAACCGGCAGTGCCTCTAGTCTGCGCGATCACTGCGCCTGCGTGTAGCGGCAAAGGCCCGGCACCTGCGGTGCCGGGCCGACAGCGGAACGCGACGCGTGGTCCTCAGCGGAAGCCGGCGATGGTGGCCTTGGTATTGACCAGCACGCGCTGATTGTCGGCGGTGCTGGCATTGCCCATCGGCACGCCGTTGTAGCTGATGTTGGGGTTGGACCAGTAGTTCAGGCGCGGGCAGCCGCTGCTGCAGTCGTAGGCCATGATGGTGCGCCAGCTGTTGCCATAGCGATAACCGTGTCCGTACGCGTACGGCGAGGTGCTCGGGTCGTTGGTGGCGTCGTGACGGGCGCTCTGCAGATGGCCGATTTCATGCGCGAAGCTGTAATAGCCGGTGGCGCAATCCCAGTACACCGAGGCGAACGCGGTCGCGGCGGTAGAGCCGATCCCCGATGCCAGGCCGCAGTAGCTGCTGTTGTTCAACACGATCACGCCCACATCGGCGGTGTAGGTGTTGCGGCTGGTGTGGATGCTGTCCATGTAACCATCGTTGGTCACGCGGAAGCGCTGCAGGTCGGTGGTGAAATTGCCGGTTTCGCTGTAGCTGGTGGTCTCGTAACGCGCCAGTTGCAGGGTGATGCCGACATTGCTGTTGATGTAGCCCTGGTTGGCCTCGGCCACTGCCAGTTGCACCAGCGACTGCATGTTGCCGCCGTAGGCGGTCACCGCCTGATTGGTCGCCACCACCAGCACGCGGATGGTCGCCGGGCTGCCCGATGATGCGGCGGCCGCGGTGACGCGCCCGTCGCTGGGCATGTCGATCTTCGGCAACAGGCTGTATTCGGCCGGGTGCTCCTGCGGCAAGCGGCTTTCCTCCACCTGCACCAGGACGTGGCGGCCATCGGCGAGCGGGCGCAGCCGATACAGCTTGCCGGCGTAGCGGATGGTGCCGGTGACGGTATCGCCGCTGCGCACCAGGATGGCCGAGTTCAGCGGATCCACCCCCGACAGCGTGCGTGCGCGGGTCCCGGCGCGCGGGCCGAGGTTGCCGTACCACACGCTATCGCCGCCTTCCAGGGCATCGACCTTGGCCTGGGTGGCGGTGATGGTCTGGCCGTCCAACTGCAACTCCAGCAGCTTTTCCGAGGCGGTGACCGCACCGGCGTCGAGCTGGACCACCTGCGCGTTGGCCGTGGACGGTGCGCTGAGCAGGCGCTGCAACGAAGGTTCGGCAGTGGCGGTGGCGGCCGCGCTGCGGCTCAACGCCGGGCCCGATTGATACAGCGGCTTGCCGGCAGCGGCGGCCGAACCGGCCAGGCACATGGCGATCAGACCCACCGTGGTGCACATCGACTTCGACTTCATCGTCTCTCTCTCCTTAGACATGGAAGTAACGGATGTGAAACACCGGGCCCCTGCCCCCGGGACGCCATTAAGGCGCGCCGTGCCGTCCGGATTGCAAGTTGTTACAAAAGAAAATTACGTTTTTGTGATGTCTACCGTTGAATGGATGCGATTCCGGCGGCTGCATGGAAGGACCCAGCGCACAGTCCGGCGGTCGATGGCGCGTTGCGACGCACGTCGTCTGCGGTGTCCGGCGACATCGAGTCCGCGTGACTGCCGGGCGACCGGTGGCGGTGCGCATCGATGCGGCACGTTGCGCTCGCTCCGCACGCAGTGCGCCCGGTGCTGCATGCACGACACGGCGGGCGCGTTTCAGGCAGCGCGGCATCGGTAGGGGCCGATTCGATCTGCCCGCCTACGGCGCTCGAGCGAGCGTGCAACTACGGCCCACGCCTCCCACCACCGGCTGCTCAGCCGGCCTGCTCCACCAGATCGGCCAGTTCGTCCTCGTCGAAGCCGGCAAGCAGCCGCGCCTGCAGATTGAACGGCCCGTGCAGGTAACCGCCGGCGTACTCGTGCAGCAGCGCCTTGAAGCGCGCGCGCGGCTCGATGCCGGCCTGCGCGCAATACCAGCGGTACCAGCGCGAGCCGGCCGCCACGTGCGCCACTTCCTCGCGCAGGATGGTGTCCAGCACCTCGGCAGTGGCGGTATCGCCGAGCGAACGCAGTTTGACGATCATCGCCGGCGTCACATCCAGCCCGCGCGCTTCCAGCACGCGCGGCACCAGCGCCATGCGCGCCAGGCCGTCGTGCGCGGTTTTCTCGCACATTTCCCACAGGCCGTTGTGCGCGGCGAAGTCGCCGTAGTCGTGGTGGTGTGCGTGCAACCGCGCGCGCAGCAGCATGAAGTGGCGCGATTCGTCATCGGCCACGCCAACCCAGTCGGCATAGAACGCCTCCGGCAGCCCACGGAAGCGATACACCGCATCCCAGGCCAGATCGATGGCGTTGAGCTCGATATGCGCGATGGCGTGGATAAAGGCGGCGCGCCCTTCCAGGCTGCCCAGCCCACGCCGCGGCAGCTGCCGCGGATGCACCAGCACCGGCCTGGCAGGCCGGCCCGGCATGCGGATCGGCTGCGGTGGCGCCGCCTGCGGCGATGGCAGCGGCAGGGTGCCGACGCGGAACGCGGCCGCATGCCGCTGCGTCAATGCGACCTTCTCCAGCGGATCGGCCGCCTGCAGGCAGGCATGTGCGGCTTGCAGAAGATCCATCGTGTCCATCACTCCGTCTTTGCGATAAACCGCAGGGCCGACAACACCGGCAGTTGGCGCTTCACGCTGCAGCGGCGATCGCCATCCCGACGCCGCCATCGCATGTTCGGTCTGCGCACATCCACAGCGGCCGGCGAAACTGCCGCACCACCGCAGCGCACGCCATGTCGCGCCCGGCTGCAGCCAGCTGACGCCATCACCACGCAGCCGGTCCGCATGGCACAGGGACGCCATGCCATGCCTGGGGAACGCCGGCCTGCAGCGCTAGCGCAGACCCTTACGCGCGGCGACGCTTCTTGGCATCGTCCGAGCGCAGCTGCTGGATGCGTTCGAAATAGCCCGGCTCGATGCCGGTGATGTATTCGCCGTTGAAGCACGAGGAATCGAACTGCTGGATGTCCGGATTGCCTTCGCGCACCGCCACTTCCAGGTCTTCCAGATCCTGGTAGATCAGCCAGTCGCAGCCGAGGAATTCCTGGATTTCCAGCTCGCTGCGGCCATGCGCAATCAGCTCTTCGGCCGCCGGCATGTCGATGCCGTAGATATTGGGGTAACGCACCGGCGGCGCGGCCGAGGCGAGATACACCTTGCGTGCACCGGCATCGCGCGCCATCTGCACGATCTGCCGGCTGGTGGTGCCGCGCACGATCGAATCGTCGACCAGCAGCACCACGCGGTTGCGGAATTCCAGGTGGATCGGATTGAGCTTGCGCCGCACCGATTTCTGCCGCTCGCCCTGCCCCGGCATGATGAAGGTCCGGCCCACGTAGCGATTCTTGACGAAGCCCTCGCGGTACTTCACCCCGAGCACGTTGGACATCTCCAGCGCCACATCGCGCGAGGTGTCCGGAATCGGAATGATGGTGTCGATATCGTGATCCGGGCGCAGGCGCAGGATCTTCTCGCCCAGCTTCAGGCCCATGCGCATGCGCGCCTTGTGCACCGAGATGTTGTCGATCATCGAATCCGGGCGCGCGAAGTACACATACTCGAAGATGCACGGCGCGTTGACGGTCGGCGCGGCGCAGACTTCCGAAAACAGCTCGCCGCGCGCGGTGATCACCATCGCCTCGCCGGGGCGCAGGTCGCGCACGCGCTGGTAGCCGAGGATGTCCAGGGCAGCCGATTCGGAGGAGACGATGTATTCGGTGCCTTCGGCGTGCTCGCGCTTGCCCAGCACCAGCGGACGGATGCCGTGCGGGTCGCGGAAGGCCACCAGTCCCAGGCCCAGCACCACGCTGACCACCGCATAGCCGCCCTTGCAGCGGCGGTGCACGCCGGCCACCGCGCGGATCGCCGCCTCGGGGGTGAGCATGCGCTGCGCATCCAGCTCGTAGGCGAACACGTTCAGCAGCACTTCGCTGTCCGAATCGGTGTTGATGTTGCGGCGGTCGGCCTCGAACACCTGCTGGCGCAAGGCCTCGGTGTTGATCAGGTTGCCGTTGTGCGCCAGCGCGATGCCGTAGGGCGAGTTGACGTAGAACGGCTGCGCCTCGTCCATGCCTTCCGAGCCTGCGGTCGGATAGCGGCAATGCGCGATGCCGACACGGCCTTCCAGCACCGCCATCTTCTTCTCGTCGAAGACATCGCGCACCAGCCCGTTGGCCTTTTGCACGCGCAGGCGCGTGCCGTCTGCGGTGGCGATGCCTGCGGCGTCCTGCCCACGATGCTGCAGGACGGTCAGGCCGTCATACAGCTGCCCGGCGACGTTCTGGTTGCCGACAATACCGACGATGCCACACATGGTGCGCGTTCTCCGCTACGGCTTGCGCCGTTACTGTGAAGGGGGCCGTGCCTGGCCTTGGGGCTCGACCCGAGCCGGGTCGCTTTCTCCGCCGCGAACCTGCGCCGGATCGATATTGGCCGGCATCGCCTGCGCCGGATTGCGTCCGTCGCTGGCGGCTTTGCCGGGTTGTCCAAGCGCACGCGTGATGGTGTCACTCAGACCGGACCCGGACAGCGCCTTGCCCAGGTCCGTATTATCGCCTGCCGAGGGCAACTTCCCCAACTCCGTTGGCAGGTTGCCGAGTTCCATCGATGGCATGTCCATCGACGGCATCCGCCAGGCCGGTAGTTGCGCCCGCATCCAGCTCGCGCCCGGCGACAGCATCGGCATCAGCATCGACTGGCGCCAGGCCGGCTCGCGCGGCAGCGGCGTGAAGCTCATCAGCAGCACCAGCACGCTGGCCAGAAAGCCGCCGCGCACCAGGCCCAGGCCGAAGCCGAGCATGCGGTCCATCCCGCCCAGGCGCACCGCATCCACGCCGGCGCGGATCACCATGCCGATCACCGCCACGGTGATCAGCACGCCGACGAACACCATCGCGTAGCCGCCGAACGACTCGGTGGCCGACGGATGCTTGCCATCGGCAATCCAGCGCGCGGCCGGGCCGCCGAACTGGAACGTCGCCCAGCCGGCCAGCAACCACGACAGCGTGCCGACCACGATGGCGACAAACCCGCGCAGCAGGCCCAGCAGCGCCGATACCAGGATGATGACGCCCAGCACCATGTCGATCATTGCCCACTTCTCCGCGCGGCGCGCACGCCGCTGGTCCAACCTGGCTCGGTGTTCATTGCGCTCCCCTCCATGGGTGTGAGGCGATCAGGAATCCGCTCGCCGCCGGCGATACCACGCGAAACGGTGACACGGCGTGCTGCGGGCGAGCCGCACCACGCAGCGAACCACCCGACTGCCGATCCTCGGCACTGACCGCGCCCGCCCGATGGCGGCGCAGTGGCTTACGGATGCGGACGCACCATGCCGGAAATGCCGACCTTGGCCGCCACCTGCGCGCGCAGCTGTTCGGCATCGCCGCGATTGGCGACCGGGCCGACGCGCACGCGGTTGAGCGCGCCCTTGTCGGTGCGCACCTGTTCGACGAAGGCGCTGAAGCCAGCGGCGCGCACGCGGTCGCGCAAGGCGTCGGCGTCTTCGGCGCGACCGAAGGCGCCCAGCTGCACCGCAAAGCCGACCGAGCTGGCTGCCGGCGCGGCGGGCGCCGCGACGACCGGCTTGGCCGGCTCGGGCTTGGCCGGCTCCGTTTTCGCCACCTCCGGCTTGGCCGGGGCAGGCTTGGGCGCTTCGGCCAGCGTGGGCGCGGTGGCCACCGGCTTGGCCGGCTCCGGCGGCAGGCTTTCGGTCTTGGTCGGGGCGGTCGTGCCGGCGGCGGCCACGCTGCTGTTCGGCTTGGCGGCCGTTGCGGGCGCCGGCGTGCTGGCTGCCGGCGCCGGCGCGGCGGCGTTGGCATCCAGCGTCACCACCTGGGCGTTGACATCGCTGCGCACCTTCACCGCCTGCAGGCGCGCCGCTTCGGCCTGGACCTGATCGACATACGGCCCCACGCGCACGCGCCAGGCCGGGCGGCCGTTGATCTGGGTCTTTTCGCTGAAGCCGGGCAGCTGCGCCTGCTTGAGCCGCGCCAGTACCGCGTCGGCATCGGCGCTGGTGGCGTAGGCACCGAAGTTGACCGCGTAGTTGCCGGCCGCCACCTCGGGTGCCGACGGCGCGCTGGACGGGTTGGCCAGATCGGCCGCGTCCGGGTTGTCCTGCACCGCGGCCGGCGCGGTGGCGGCACCGCGCATGCCCAGCGCGCCACCGGCCGGCGCATCGCCCGGGGTGACCAGCGGCAATTCGCGGGTCTCGAACTCGCCATTGGCCGGTGCGGCAGGTGCCTCCAGCGGCACGTCGGCCACGCCGCTCGATGGCGCAGGGCCCTTGACCAGCATCGGCAGGAAGATCACGGCGAGCGCCACCAGGACGATGGCGCCAATCAGTCGCTGTTTCAGAGCAGTATCCACGTAGAGAGACGAAAGGCGGCGTGGCGGGGTGCCGCGGCGATTATAAGGCCGCAGCCGGGCTACCGCCCCGGGTGGAATGAACGAAGTGCGTTTAGCGCGTCGGCAACGGTATGAAACGAGCCGAACACCAGCACCCGATCACCGGGGGCGGCCTGCGCCAGCACTGCGGCCAATGCGCCCGCCACGTCGCCGTGACATACCGCCTGCGCTGCCGCACTGCCCTGCAGACGGGCCTGCAAGGCCTGCGCCGACTGCCCACGCGCGCCGTCCAGCCCGGCCAGGGTCCAGTGGTCGACCTGCGTGGCCACCGCATCCACCACGCCTAGCACGTCCTTGTCCGCCAGTGCGGCGTAGATGGCATGCGTGCTGCCCGTGTGCGCCTGCGCGCCCAGTGCATCGGCCAGCGCGCGCGCGGCCTGCGGGTTGTGGCCGACGTCCAGCAGCACCTGCACGCCATCGACGTCACAGCGCTGCAATCGCCCGACCACCTGCGCGCTGGAAATTCCCTGCGCCCACGCGGCATCGGGCAGCGCTTCCGGCAAGGCCTGCAGCGCGGCAATTGCCGCGGCCGCATTGGCCAGCTGCACCGGCGCGTGCAGGGCCGGCATCGGTAGTTCCAGCGTCACCGCGACATCGCGCCAGCGCCACTGCGGCGCTTCCGGATGCTGCGCCTCGATCGGCTCGAAGAAGTAATCGCTGCCGGCGCGGATCGCGTTGGCGCCCAGCTGGTAGGCACGCCGCAATACGCTCGATGGCGGGTCGATTTCGCCCAGCACCACCGGCTTCCAGGCGCGGATGATGCCGGCCTTCTCGGCGCCGATCGCTTCGCGGTCTTCGCCCAGCCAATCGGTATGGTCGATATCCACGGTGGTGATCACCGCCACATCCGAATCGACGATATTGACTGCATCCAGGCGCCCGCCCAGGCCGATTTCCAGCACCGCCAGGTCCAGCGCGGAGCGCTGCAGCAGCCACAGCGCCGCCAGCGTGCCGTATTCGAAATAGGTCAGCGTGGTGTCGCCGCGCACTGCCTCGACCGCCGCAAATGCCTCGACCAGCGCGGCATCGCTCGCATCAACGCCATCGATGCGCACACGCTCGTTGTAGCGCAGCAGATGCGGCGAGGTGTAGCTGCCCACCTTCCAGCCGGCGGCGCGCCCGATCGCCTCGATGAAGGCCACGGTGGACCCCTTGCCATTGGTGCCACCGACCACGATGACGTGCCTGGCAGGCGCGGCAAGCTGCAGACGTGCCGCCACCTCGCGCACGCGCTCCAGGCCCATGGCAATGGTGCTTGGATGCTGCTGCTCGATATAGACGAGCCAGTCGGAGAGGGAGTCGGTTGCGTTCACGGCGGGGACTGCGCAGGAAGAACCGCATTATCGCGAATTTTCAGGCCCTCACGTCGTCGGACAAACGACGCCATCTTGCCCAGGCGCATGCGCCTGTCGTTGCCGACTCCAATTGTCTGTGTCGGACGTCCCGATCACCGGGCGTCTTCGATCGCTGCAACCCGCATTCCCAACAGCGAGCGCTGGCCGGTCAACACCACGGTCACCTGCTGATCGAGATGCCGACGATAGAGCGCCTCGCTGACGCACAGATGGCCGGGAAACCGATTTTCCAGCGGCCCGCCACGCAATCGGTATTTGCACGAACGCCCGCTTTGAAAGTACTCGACCTGCATCACATGCGTTTCCTTGAAATCGACACCGGCCATACGCGTGTACACCCACGGCGCCCCTAGAGCCAGTACGAGCCAGCACAGAAATCCCAACAGCGGCGGCGCCAGGCAGATCGCCAGAACCGTGTTCAGCGGCTGCGTACCGAAGACCGCCTTCCATCCGCCGATGCGATAGGCCGGCGCAAAGATCAGCACCGTCAATGCGCCTCCCAGCAGCACCATCGGCGCTACCCAGTTTCGACCCGAAAGAAACGGTGCGGGAATGAAGTCGGAAAACACCGCTAGCGCCAACAGGCCGCACACACTGCCCAAGACAGCGCACCGAAGCACCTTGGGCCAGTTGGCGATGGTCCGGCGATGACGCACCACAGCGCGATCCTGCATCCTTGCCGGGCGTTGCCTTACAGCGCCCGATGCTTGGCTTCGCCAAAGAACGGCGTGTGGTGCGCGCAGTCGTTCAGGCGCACCACTTCCAGGTGATCCACGTCCTCGCCTTCGAGCAGGTT
The DNA here is from genome assembly GCF_003993515.1 of Xanthomonas sp. BRIP62415. Classification (NCBI taxonomy): domain Bacteria; kingdom Pseudomonadati; phylum Pseudomonadota; class Gammaproteobacteria; order Lysobacterales; family Lysobacteraceae; genus Xanthomonas; species Xanthomonas sp. BRIP62415. The sequence continues at coordinate 160,140 of NZ_QEZH01000029.1, read as the reverse complement.
GAGCGTGGTCGGCGCCTGGCGGAAGGTCCACAGCCGGGACAGCGGCAGGCCCAGGATCTTGCACAGGATCACGCGGTTGACCGCATCGTGCGCGACCACCAGCAAGGTGTCGGCCGCGCCCAGGCCATCGGCCGCGCGCGCCAGGCCGCGCCAGCTGCGGTCCAGCACCTGACGCAGGGATTCGCCGCCGGGCATCAGCACGGTATCGGGCTCGTCGCGCCAGGCGCGCAGACGTGCCGGATCCTTGTCGTTGATCTCGCTGGCCAGCAGGCCTTCCCATTCGCCGTGGGCGATTTCCTGCAGGTCTGCATCGGTCTGCAGCAGGTTTTCGCGCGCGCTGCCCAGCGCCAGCCTGGCGGTGGCCTGCGCGCGTGACAGCGGCGAGGCCACCGCGCGGGTGATCTCCAACGACTGCAGACGCGCGCCGAGCGCGGCCGCCTGGCCTTCGCCGACCGGCGACAGCGGGATATCGATCTGGCCCTGGTAGCGGCCTTCGGCGTTCCACGGCGTCTCGCCGTGACGGGCAAGCAGGATGCGCATGCGCGAGAGATTCCTTGGGGGAAGGGGCCGGCTCGCCGCAGCGAAACGGGAGCGCATGATAACCCCTCCCGCTGCGGTGCCGGCCGCCCGCGTCAGCGCAGGCCGGGGTGCTGCAGCGGTGGCGGTGCCGGGGCCACTTCCGTCATGACCCAGCGCAACCACCGCGATCCACGGCGACGATGCGAGTCATCGCCGGATCGAAGATCCAGCTGCCGCTCACCGACTTCCGGTTGCCATCAAAAGGCCGGGGCAACCAGCCTGCCCTGCGCCTCGATCACCGGCGAACCACGACACCGGCTCAGGCGCGCCCGAATGCCGGATCACTGCGGCTGGGCCTGCCGGTTTCCAGATGCCCGGCCAGCCGGCGGCGGAACGCGGTTCCGGGCTGTTCCAGCACGACGTCGTACCAGTGATCACTGGCTGCAAGCGCCAGCCGCACGGTCTGGCGCTGACCTGCGGCCAGGTGCATCGACCGCACGGCCGGGTCTGCATAGTCCAGCGCGCGCAGCTGCAGCGTGCACGGTTGCCGCCCGGCGTTGCCGATGTCCAGCACCAGCATCTCGCCGTCCTGCCGCGCCTGCAGCCACGGCGCTGCCGATTGCGTTCCGGCTGCAGCGAAGTCGCCGGCAAATTCGCGCAGGAACCCATTGGGGCCATGCACGCTCAGCGCATAGGCGCCGTTGTGCGCAGCGCCGACCGGCACATCGTCCAGCTGGGTGCCGGGCAACACGGTGTAGTACCACGGGCCGCCGCTTGCAGCGCTGGTGTAGACATTGAACGCGGCCGCCGCAGCGCCGCTGTTGACGAACTGCAGTTGCACGCCACCTTCGCCCTGCACGCGCGCATGCACCTGCAAGGCGTACGGCAATGCACGTGCCGGACGTTGTCCCGGCTCCTGGCGCGGCATGCTGGCCCTGGTCGGCGCCACCGGTAGCGGCTTGTCGCGCACCGCGGCGGTGCGCGCGCGGTAGTCGTCGACCGACGGCAGTGCGCTCACTGCCGAATCGTCCGGCTTGCGGAAATCGAACACGCTGGTCAGATCGCCACTGACCGCCCGGCGCCACGGGCTGATGTTGGGTTCGGCCACGCCGAAGCGGCGTTCCAGCAACCGCAGTACCGAGGTGTGATCGAACACCTGCGAATTGACCCAGCCGCCGCGCGTCCAGGGCGAGATCACCAGCATCGGCACGCGGATGCCCAAGCCCATCGGCACGCCGGCGTAGACCTCCCCGCGCGTGTCGACGTTGCTGCGCCCCATGCGCGCATCCAGCGCCGGCAACGCTGCGGGCACGTGATCGAAGAAGCCGTCGTTCTCGTCGTAGTTGATGATCAACGCGGTCTTGGCCCACACCTGTGGGTTGGCGGTGAGCGCATCGATCAGGCGCGCCACCAGCGACTCGCCATAGGCCGGCGGCGCTTCCGGATGTTCGCAGTACGCGGTGGGCGGCACGATCCAGGACACCTGCGGCAAGCGGTTGGCCCGCACGTCGGCGGCGATCGCGGCGATGAGATGCTCGGCCTGCGTGGTGGCGGCGTTGTCGGCGGTGGAACCGGGCACGCAGGCACGCGCACGCCGATAGCGTTCGTCGTCGGGGTGCAGATCACGATAGTGCGAAAAATACGCCAGCGAGTTGCAGCCGAAGTTGTCGTACTCCTGGTACACGCGCCAATCCACGCCTGCGGCCTGCAGGCGCTGCGCGTAGGTGGTCCAGTCCATCGCCGCATACCCGGGCTTGTCGCGTGCCATGTCGGCGGTCCAGTTGCCGTCGTCGGCGTTGGTCACCACCTGCGCGCCGAGATTGCCCACGCTGGTGCCGCTGGTGCCGGTGAACAGGTACATGCGATTGGGATTGGTCGGCCCGTGCAACGAACAGAAATACCCGTCGCAGATGGTGAAGGCATCGGCCAGTGCGTGGTAGTACGGGATGTCGTGACGCTGGAAATACCCCATCGTCAATTCGCCCTTGTACGGCACCCAGGCGTCGTACTCGGCCCAGCGCGCCGGGTCCTGCCCGTGGCCGGCTTTCCAGGAGTGATCCAGGCTCTTGATCAACGGCGCGGACGTGTTTTGCGAATCGAAGGCGAACGGCAACAGGCGGCGTCCATCCGCGGCCGGCTGGCTCCAGACCGGGTGGCCGTCGCGCAGCTGCAACGGACGCGGATCGCCGAACCCACGCACGCCACGCAGCGTGCCGAAGTAATGATCGAACGAGCGATTCTCCTGCATCAGGATCACCACGTGCTCGATGTCGCGCAGTGTGCCGGTGCGCGAGTTGGCAGGCAGCGCGAGTGCGCGGCCGATCGAGGACGGCAGGGCGCCGGCGGCGGTCAGCGCGGCGACGCGCTTGAGGAAATCGCGGCGCGAGGGGGAAGACGTCATGGCTACGGAACCTGCGAGAAATACGTGTACATGCCGCGCACTGCGGCCGGGTAGGACACGTATAGCGGTCAAGCACGACAGTTTTGCGACAGCCACCGTCATCAATGTTTCATACGTCGTTGACACCCTGCGTCGCGAAACGCCGGTCTTGCACCGTGCGTCGCCCTCAGCCGTGCTTGAACAGGATTCCCCCATGACTTCCGCTCGTCGCTTTCATGCCACTCCGCTGGCGCTTGCCCTGGCCGCGCTGCTTCCGGTCATCGCATCTGCGGCCACACCGGTTGCCGTTGCAGAGGCACCGGTAGCCGATGCCCCGGCCACCGTGGCCGATGCCGCCGCCAATGCCACCCAGCTGGACGCGATCAATGTGGTGTCGCAAGGCAGCACCCGCCAGGTCCAGCGCATCAGCCGGCAGGACATCGAGCAGCTGACACCGGGCAGCAGCGCCTTCAAGGCGGTGGAAAAATTGCCGGGCGTGCAGTTCCAGTCGGCCGATCCGTTCGGCACCTACGAGTGGTCCACGCAGGTCACCCTGCATGGCTTCGACCAGAGCCGGCTGGGCTACACGCTCGATGGCATTCCGCTCGGCAACATGAGCTACGGCGTCACCAACGGCCTGCACATCACCCGCGCCATCATTTCGGAGAACCTCGGCTCGGTGGAGATCGCGCAAGGCGCCGGTGCGCTCGGGACTGCGTCCAACACCAACCTCGGCGGCACCATGCAGTTCTACTCGGCCGATCCGCAGACCGCGCCCGGCCTGCGCCTGGTGCAGACGGTCGGCAGCGATGCCACGCGGCGCACCTTCGTGCGCGGCGACACCGGCGACCGCAATGGCCTGTCGGCGTATCTGTCCTACGCCAATGCCAGCACCGACAAGTGGAAAGGCTTCGGCGACCAGCAATCCGAGCAGGCCAACCTCAAGACCGTCTACCAGTGGGGCGATGGCAACCGTCTGAGCCTGTTCGTGGATACCTCGCGGCGCAAGGAATACGACTACATGGACCTGTCGTTGACCAGCCAGCGCGCGCTGGGCTGGGACCACGACTATCTGCAGCCGGATTGGGCCACCGCGGTGCAGATGGCACGTGCATATCAAACCACCGGTGCCACCAGCGGCGTGGCCAACGGCTATCCGCAATCGCTGGCCGGGCTGCCCGACGATTACAGCTGGCTCGACGCCAGCTACTACGCCGGCGGCGGTCTGCGTCGCGACAACCTGGCCGGTTTGTCGGGCACGTTCGTGTTCGGCGGCGCCACGCTGGATGCCACCGGCTACTACCACGGCAATCGAGGCGAAGGTCAGTGGGTGACGCCGTATGTACCGACCTCTGCGCAGGTTCCGCTGTCGATGCGCACCACCGACTACGGCCTGGATCGTTACGGCGGCACCAGTGCATTGAAATGGTCGTGGGGCAACCACGATCTGGAAGTGGGCCTGTGGGCGGAAAACGCACGTACCACGCAGCAGCGCAACTACTTCGCGCTCGGCAACGAGGGCTATACCTCGCTGTACAACGTGTACGAAGTGCAGGCGCCGTTCCGCCGCGATTTCCTGCAGCGCTACACCACCCAGACCCGCATGCTGTACCTGCAGGACAGCGTGCGCCTGCTCGACGACCGCCTGACCATCAACTACGGTGCAAAGGCGCTCAGCACCACCACGCGTGCGCAGTCCCTGGTGCCGACCACCGCGCTGGCACAGGGCCGCATCCGCGCCGAGGACAACTTCCTGCCGCAGGTTGGCATCAACTACAAGCTGGACGAACGCCAGGACATCTACGCCTCCTACAGCAAGAACATCGCCGCATTCGGCTTCACCCCGTTCGGCACCTCGCAGGCGGCGTTCGACCGCAGCCGCTCCACGCTGGAGCCGGAAGAATCGCAGACCGTGCAGGTGGGTTACCGCGTGCAGGATGCGCAGTTCCAGCTGTCGGCCGACGCCTACTTCACCAAGTTCTCCAACCGCTTGTTGACCACCTCGCCATGTAGCGCGGTGCAGACCTGCGCGGCGATCCTGAGCAATGTGGGTGCCGTGCATAGCGCAGGTGCGGATCTGGCCTTGATGTGGCGTCCGATGGAAGGCCTGAGCTGGTTGAATTCGCTGTCGTGGAATCGCTCGCGCTACCAGGACGATTACCTCAACAACGGCGTGGTCGCCACCTCCGGCAAGGACGTGGTCGGCATCCCCGCGTTGATGTTCTCCTCCAGCGCCAGCTACCAACTCGGCAACCTGCGCCTGGATCTGGACGGCAAGTATGTCGACAAGCGCTACATCACCTTCCTCAACGATTCGCAGGTGCCCTCGTACTGGCTGTTCAATGCGGGCGCGCGTTACGACTTCGGTCGCGTAGGCGGGGTGGCCGATGTGGCGTTGGCGCTCAACATCACCAACCTCACCGACAAGCGCTATTTCGCCAGCACCGGCACCAACGGCTACGTGGCCTCCGATCCGCAGGGCTACAACCAGACCATGGTGGTCGGCGCGCCGCGCCAGTACTTCATGAGCCTGGATGTGAAGTTCTAAGCAGCTCTGCACCACCTAAGGCGCCCTCATCCGGCGCTACGCGCCACCTTCTCCCGCATGCGGGAGAAGGCATGCCGAAAGTCCCCGATACCTCGAGCAGGTCGGCAAGTTACTTTTCCGGGGCTTCACGCGTTCACGCCTGCTCGGCCGCTCCGTATCTCGGCCTCATCTGCTTGTTGTCTCCCCAGCTTTTCCTTGTTTTTCCTGATTCTCTTCTGTCTTCCCCGCTTTTCCTTTCTGCCTTCCCTGCGTGTCTGCCCTCCCTGCATGGACACCGACGCATTCACGCAAGGCGTCGATCGCATCGCCCCGCTGCGGTGGCCCTTCCTGCACTGCAACTTGCTTGCTTGTTGACTTACGTGCTTGTTGGCTTCCCTGAGCCTCGAGTTCACTGCCTGTTGCCTTCCCTGCTTGTTGCCTTGCCTGCTTATTGACTCTTCTGCTTGTTGACTTCCCTGTTTCTCGACTTCCCGCCCTTCCCCCGCTTGCGGGGGAAGGTGCCCGAAGGGCGGATGGGGGCAACCGCCCCGCAACAAACACATACCGCCAACCAACCAACCCAGCGCCACCGCCGCCCCCGACCGCACGGGACCATTGCTGTTGCACCGCCACATGCACTCACCGCGCGCCGCATATAATCGCCGCCTTACTTTCACTCAGCAGGTCCCGCCAGATGGCGCAGACGATGAAGGCGCTGGTCAAGCGCGAAGCAAACAAGGGCATCTGGCTGGAGCAGGTCGCCGTTCCCAGCCCTGGCCCCAACGAGGTGCTGATCAAGCTGGAAAAGACCGCGATCTGCGGCACCGACCTGCATATCTACCTGTGGGACGAGTGGAGCCAGCGCACCATCACCCCCGGCCTGACCATCGGCCATGAGTTCGTCGGCCGCGTGGCCGAGCTCGGTTCGGCGGTAACCGGCTACCAGGTCGGCCAGCGCGTGTCGGCCGAAGGCCACATCGTCTGCGGACATTGCCGCAACTGCCGCGGCGGCCGCCCGCACCTGTGCCCCAACACGGTCGGCATCGGCGTCAACGTCAACGGTGCCTTCGCCGAGTACATGGTGATGCCGGCCAGCAACCTGTGGCCCATCCCCGACCAGATTCCTTCCGAGCTGGCCGCGTTCTTCGACCCTTACGGCAACGCCGCGCACTGCGCGCTGGAGTTCGATGTCATCGGCGAGGACGTGCTGATCACCGGCGCCGGTCCGATCGGCATCATCGCCGCCGGCATCTGCAAGCACATCGGTGCGCGCAATGTGGTGGTCACCGACGTCAACGACTTCCGCCTCAAGCTGGCCGCCGACATGGGCGCCACGCGCGTGGTCAACGTGTCCAAGACCTCGCTCAAGGACGTCATGGCCGACCTGCACATGGAAGGCTTCGACGTGGGCCTGGAAATGAGCGGCAACCCGCGCGCCTTCAACGACATGCTCGACTGCATGTACCACGGCGGCAAGATCGCCATGCTCGGCATCATGCCGCGCGGCGCCGGTTGCGACTGGGACAAGATCATCTTCAAGGGTCTCACCGTGCAGGGCATCTACGGCCGCAAGATGTACGAGACCTGGTACAAGATGACGCAACTGGTGCTGTCGGGCTTCCCGCTGCACAAGGTGCTGACCCACCAGTTGCCGATCGACGACTTCCAGAAGGGCTTCGACCTGATGGAAGAAGGCAAGGCCGGCAAGGTCGTGTTGAGCTGGAACTGACCGGCCAATACGTTCAACGCAAAAGGCGCCGCGAGGCGCCTTTTGCATGTCCGTTTTCAGCGCGCAGGCAACGCAAGCAAAGCTTAGTGGGTCGAGGGCGCGGCGGCCTCACTGCACCAATAAGTTAGTCGGTGGTCAGGTAGAAAAACACGCTTATTGCTAGGCGCTGAGACGCCCAGAGTTCCATAGATTGCTTGTTGGCAGTCCGCCCGTTGCCCAGCGCGCGACGGGAAAATTGTCGGACGCAAGGTGATCCGGACGATGCACGCCATGGTCTGCTTGCAACCACGCACCGACCATCTCAACTGGTCCTTGCCCACTCACCGTCGCGGGACCTTACGCGGCATGGATGCCGCGTAAGAGCCTACCAGGACGTACTTGCGGCGTGTCCCGCGTCGGTGGGCGGGCAAGGGCCCTGCAGCCAGGCAGCAGATCAGCGGCTCTGCATCTGCAAGTGATCCATCCGCACGTTGCAATCACTTAAAGACAAGACAAACGCAATTTGAGTCTTGGGGTCTTTCAACTTCAGGGCACCTAGGAGTCCGAGCATCGACTCTTCCCGCCTCATCACCCCATAGCCAGATCGTCAAAACCGCCGTTCAGGCGATTGCCCTCACGGCCAGGTGACTGTCGCAGTCGCCACCAGATGGTTCTGCGAATTCTGCCGCCCGAAGCCGAATTCCGCCGCTTCGCTGGTGTCGTAATAGCCCACGCTCAGACCCAGTGGACCGAACACCTTGCCGACATTCACGCCAAAGTCGTTGTAGTCGTGGTCCACCTGGCTCAGCGAGGAGGTATAGACGCTGTGCCCCGCATGCGCGCCGAAGGTGAAGTCGTGTGGCAGCGACCAGTTGGCATCCAGCGCGTAGTAGTAACCATCGGTCTTGGTGCCATAGAGATCGTTGGTATAGGCAACGGTGAGGCTATAGGTCTTCAGGAACGTGGTCTTGGTGATCAGCTCGGCGTAATTGGACGCGCCCGCTCCCAGATACTGGTAGCGATTGACCATCACATCGAAATTGAAGTTGGTGCCCAGGTCGGTGTTGTAGCCGACAAAACCATCCACTTCCCAATCCGGGTCGCCGGCACCGTAGTCGACGTTGGAGGTCCAGGTGCCGATGTACAGGCCGAACGGCGTCTTGTAGGTGAGCCCGGCCTGGAAGGCGGGCTCCTCATTGGTCTGCGAAATACCGCGGAACAGGTAGTCGCTGGTCACCGCAAAGGTACCGCTAAAGGGGGAAGCGGAGGCTTCTTCGTCCTGCGCCTGTGCCAACGGCGCGACACCAAGCAGCAGCAACGACAGACAAGACGCGAGCGAGGACGGCTTCATGGACATCTCCTGGAGCGATGGGCGGTCGGATTGCGCGAGGCGGGACTGCCATGCCTTATTAGTCCAACCGTCATTGCAGCGCAACAGACAAGTCGCGCTCGCTTGACCTGGCGCACAAGCTTGAGAGCAGATGACGCCGGTCAGCGTCCTGTCTCATCGACCGCCCGCGCGGAATCTTGATGGGCCGGGAGTGGAGATTGGAGATTGGGGATTAGCAGGGATTCGCTTCGCTCTTGCGAATCCCCAATTCCCAATCCCGAATCCCGGCTCAAATCAGACCGGAAACACACCGTAATGCCGCGCTGCCAGCCGCAGCTGCTGTCCAGGCTGGAAGCTCCCCGCCGATGCCGGCAGTTCCACTTCCACCTCGTTGCCTGCCGGCTCCAGCGTGGCGCGCAGCCGCAGACGCGCCCCGCTGCGCTGCGACCAGGCCACCGTGGCCGGCCAGCCGGCATCGTCCGGCACCAGATCTTCCGGCCGCACGTAGACCTCTACCGGGCCGGCCGCCAACGCGGCATTGGCTGCCGGCAAGGCATGCCCGGCGACCTGGATCTGGCCTTGCGCCAGCACACCCGGAATGCGGTTCACCGCGCCCACGAACGAGTACACGAACGGCGAGGCTGGCTTGTCGTAGATCATCGCCGGCGTGTCGAGCTGCTCGATACGGCCACGATTGAGGATCGCCACCCGGTCGGCCAGCTCCAGCGCTTCTTCCTGGTCGTGGGTGACGAACACCGTGGTCAGGCCGGTGCGCTCGTGCAGCTCGCGCAGCCAGCGGCGCAGATCGCGGCGCACCTGCGCATCCAGCGCACCGAAGGGCTCGTCCAGCAGCAACACGCGCGGCTCGATCGCCAGTGCACGCGCCAGCGCCACGCGCTGCCGCTGGCCGCCGGACAGCTGGGTGGGATAGCGTCGCTCGAGGCCCTGCAACTGCACCAGCGCCAACAGCTCTTCCACGCGTGCGCGGATGCGTGCTTCTGCCCAGCGCTCGGCGCCGCGCCGCACCCGCAGGCCGAAGGCGATGTTCTCGAACACATCCATGTGCTTGAACAGCGCGTAGTGCTGGAACACGAAACCGACCCGGCGCGACTGCACGCTCATGCGTGTGGCGTCTTCGTCGCCGAACAGCACCTGGCCGCCATCGGCATGCTCCAGCCCGGCCATGATCCGCAGCAAGGTGGTCTTGCCCGAACCGGACGGCCCCAGCAAGGCCAGCAACTCGCCCTGACGCACGTCCAGGGTGATGTCGTCCAGCGCGGTGAACGTGTCGAACTGCTTGCGCAGGCGGTGGATGCGGATGCCCATGTTCACCTCAATGTCGGTGGTTGGCGGCGAGCGAATCGCCGTGCCGCCATTCCAGGTACGTCTTCAGCGCCAGCGTCAGCAGCGCAGTCAATGCCAGCAACGAGGCACACGCAAACGCGGCGCTGTAGGCGTATTCGTTGTAGAGGATTTCCACGTGCAGGGGCAGCGTGTTGGTGCGCCCGCGGATATGCCCGGACACCACCGACACCGCACCGAACTCGCCCATCGCGCGCGCCGCGCACAGCAACACGCCATACATCAGGCCCCAGCGGATGTTGGGCAGGGTCACCCGCCAGAACATCTGCCAACCATTCGCGCCCAGGCTCAGTGCGGCCAGCTCCTCATCGCTGCCCTGCTGCTCCATCAGCGGCATCAGCTCGCGCGCGATGAACGGGAAAGTGACAAACGTCGTCGCCAGCACGATGCCGGGCAGCGCAAACACGATGCGCGGCAACTGGACCAGCAACTCGCCAAAAAACGGCAGCTGCAGCCGCCAGCCTTCGTCGATCAACGGCCATGCCCAGCCGCTGCGGCCGAAGATGAGCACGAAGATCAGGCCGGCCACCACCGGCGATACCGAGAACGGCAGGTCGATCAGGCTGATCAGCAAGCGCTTGCCGGGGAACCGGTGCTTGCTGACAGCCCACGCTGCCGCCACGCCGAACACCAGGTTCAGCGGCAGCACGATGGCAGTGACGATCAGGGTGAGCTTGATTGCCGACAGCGCATCCGGGTCGACGATCGCACGCAGGAAGGTCTCCCAGCCGCCGCGCAGCGCCTCGGCGAACACCAGCACCAGCGGCAGCAGCAGAAACGTCAGCAGGAACAGCAGCGCACCCACAATCATCAGCCACTGCACCCAGCGCGGCTCGTTGGTGGCCGAGTCGGTGATCCGGCGCGCCTGTTCGGTCATCTGGCGGGTCTGCACCATGGCGGGCAGCGGCGAGACAGCATCGTTCATGCAGTCCTCCGTTGATAGCGCAGCAGGCGTGCCTGCAGCGTATTGACCACCAGCAGGATCACGAACGACAGCAGCAGCATCGCCGCGGCAATGGCGGTGGCGCCGGCATAATCGAATTCCTCCAGCCGGATGGTGATCAGCAGCGGCGCGATCTCGGTGGAATTTGGCAGGTTGCCGGCGATGAAGATCACCGAACCGTACTCACCCACGCCGCGCGCGAATGCCAGCGCGAACCCGGTCAGGACCGCCGGCCAGAGCCCTGGCAGCACTACCCGCCACACGGTCTGCCAGCGCGATGCACCCAACGTGGCGGCGGCCGCTTCCAGTTCGCGCTCGCTCTCGGCCAGCACCGGCTGCACCACCCGCACCACGAACGGCAACCCGACGAACACCAGTGCCAGCACGATGCCCAGCTGGGTGTAGGCCACCTTGATGCCGACCGCCTCCAGCCAGCGCCCGACCCAGCCGTTGCCGCCGTACAAGGCGGTCAGCGCGATGCCGGCCACCGCGGTCGGCAACGCGAACGGCAGGTCGATCACCGCATCGAACAGGCGCTTGCCCGGGAAGTTGTAGCGCACGAACACCCAGGCCACCCAGGTGCCCATCACCGCATTGAAGGCGCCGGCCGCAAACGCGGTGCCGAAGCTCACCCGCAACGCCGACAGCACGCGCGGCTCGCTCCACACCCGCCACAGGCCGTCCCAGCCCAATCCGCTGGTCTTGATGAAGATGCCCAGCAGCGGGATCAGCACGATCAGTCCCAGCCAGGTCAGCGTGATTCCAAGACTCAAGCCCAGCCCGGGCATGACGCGTCGGCGCGGTGCCGGCGCTGGGTGGGGTGCAACCGACATCTGCATCGCCTACTTTTTTGCCTGGATCTGGTCGAACACGCCACCGTCGGCGAAGTGTTCCTGCTGCGCCTTGTCCCACGACCCGAACGCGTCCTGGATGGTCACCAGCTTGATGTCCGGGAACCGTGCCAGATCGGCAGGGTCGGCAAATTCCGGGTGACGTGGGCGATAGAAATGCTTGGCCGCCAGCTTCTGCCCTTCCGGCGCATACAGGTAGCGTAGATACGCCTCGGCCACATCGCGGGTGCCGTGCTTGTCGACGTTCTTGTCGACCAGCGCCACCGACGGCTCGGCCAGAATCGACAGCTTCGGCACCACGATCTCGAACTTGTCCTTGCCCAGCTCCTCGCGCGCCAGCAGCGCCTCGTTTTCCCAGGCCAGCAGCACATCGCCGATGCCACGCTGCACGAACGTGGTGGTGGCGCCGCGCGCGCCGGTATCGAGCACCGGGACGTTGCGGAACAACGCCTGCATGTAGCGCATGATGCGCTCGCGGTCGCCCTTGAAGATGTGGTCGGCGTAGGCCCAGGCAGCCAGGTAGTTCCAGCGCGCGCCGCCGGAGGTCTTGGGGTTGGGCGTCACCACCGCCACGCCCGAGCGCAGCAGGTCCGGCCAATCGTGGATGTTCTTCGGGTTGCCCTTGCGCACCAGGAATACGATCGTCGAGGTGTACGGCGCGCTGTTGTCGGGCAGGCGCTTTTCCCAGTCGCTGTCGATCAGCTTGGCCTTTTCGGCGATCGCATCGACGTCGTAAGCCAGTGCCAGCGTCACCACGTCGGCTTCGATGCCATCGATCACCGCGCGCGCCTGTTTACCGGAGCCGCCGTGCGAGGTCTCCACCGTGACGGTGTCCTGCGGATGCTGCTGCTTCCACTGCGCGGCAAAGGCGCTGTTGTAGTCGCGGTAGAACTCGCGGGTGGGGTCGTAACTGACATTGAGCAAGCCGATGTCGCGCGCGCCCGCCTGGTCGGCCAGGACCAGCAGGCTGCACAACACGGTCGATACAAGACGGAAGCGGGGGTGGGTCACAGCAATCTCCAAACCGTTGGGGCGCAGCTGAACAGCAAGCATGCCATGCTGCGCAGCGGCACGCAGGCGGTGAAATGACATCAAGGCCGCGCCTTATGCCGATTTTGCATGACGTAGTGGTATGCCACCGTGATCGTTAAAATCATGCGTCTCTTGCCACTGCGATCGCCATGACCCACGCTCACGCCGCGCTGACCGCCCATTACGCCGCCGAACTGGACACCATCCAGGCCCAGGGCTTGTTCAAGTCCGAGCGCATCATCACCGGCCCGCAGTCGGCCCGGATCACCCTGGCCGATGGCCGCAGCGTACTCAACTTCTGCGCCAACAACTATCTGGGTCTGGCCGACCACCCGGACATCATCCAGGCCGCCAAGGACGCGCTGGACACGCACGGTTTCGGCATGGCCTCGGTGCGCTTCATCTGCGGCACCCAGGATCTGCACAAGCAGCTCGAGCGCACCATCGCCGACTTCTTCGGTACCGAGGACACCATCCTCTACGCGGCCTGTTTCGATGCCAACGGTGGCCTGTTCGAACCGCTGCTCGGCGAAGCGGACGCGATCATCTCCGATGCGCTCAACCACGCCTCCATCATCGACGGCGTGCGCCTGTGCAAGGCCAAGCGCTTCCGCTACGCCAATTGCGACATGGCCGATCTGGAAGCGCAGCTGCAGGCCGCCGATGCGGCTGGCTGCAAGACCAAGCTGATCACCAGCGACGGCGTGTTCTCGATGGACGGCTTCATCGCCCCGCTCGACGAGATCACCGCCCTCGCCCGCAAATACAACGCGCTGGTGCATATCGACGAATGCCATGCCACCGGCTTTCTTGGCGCCACCGGCCGCGGCTCGGCCGAGGTCAAGGGCGTGCTGGACCGGATCGACATCATCACCGGCACGCTGGGCAAGGCGATGGGCGGTGCGTTGGGCGGCTTCACCACCGCCAGGCGCGAAGTCATCGAACTGCTGCGCCAGCGCTCGCGCCCGTATCTGTTCTCCAACTCGCTGCCGCCGCACGTGGTGGCCGCCGGCATCAAGGCCTTCGAGATGCTGGAAGCCGCCGGCGAGCTGCGCACGCAACTGGTCGACAACACCCGCTATTTCCGCGAGCGCATGACCGCCGCCGGCTTCGACCTCAAGCCCGGCGTGCATCCGATCAGCCCGGTGATGCTCTACGACGCACCGCTGGCGCAGAAGTTCGCCGAGCGCCTGCTGGAAGAAGGCATCTACGCAATCGGCTTCTTCTTCCCGGTGGTGCCCAAGGGGCAGGCGCGCATCCGCACCCAGATCAGTGCCGCGCACACCCGCGCGCAGCTGGATCAGGCGATCGACGCGTTCATCAAGATCGGCCGCGAACTCGGCGTCATCAAGGACTGATGCGCACGGTACTGCGCCAACGGCTGCTGCTGGCGGCGCAGACCGATACCCAGGCGCACCTGCTGGACGGCAACTGGGAAACCCGTTGCCTGCATTGCCGTCGGCGCCTGCAGCTGCGCGCCGATGGCGAACCGCTCGGGCACACCACGCTGGAACACGTGGTCCCGCAGGCCTGGTTTGGCCGTCGCGCGGCGGCAGCGCTATGCGCGCTGGTCGACGACGATGCCAATGCAGCGCGTAATCTCGCCCTGGCCTGTGCCGGCTGCAACCACGCCAAGGGCCGTCGCCACGATGCCAACGGTGCCGGCGACGCCCGCGCCGTGGAGGTGGTCAGCGCCTTGCTCAGCGCGCGCCTGGTGCGTTGGCGGGAGCCGCCGTCAGCGCGCTGACTTCCTCCAGACTGAGCATCCGCCACGCCCCCTTGCCCAGCTCGCCCATCGCCAGCGAGCCGATCGCCACCCGCACCAACCGCAGCACGCCGATCTCCACCGCCGCCAGCAAGCGGCGAATCTGCCGATTGCGGCCTTCGTCCAGCACGATCTCCAGCCACGCATTGCGCTCGCCCTCGCGCAGCACGCCGACCCGCCTGGCGCGCAGCAGCACGCCCTCGCCGTCCGGGTCGGGATCGACCACGCCGGCCTGCAGCTGCGCCAGTTGCGCAGCGCTCGGGCGGCAATCGATCTGCACGTGATAGGTCTTGTCCGGCCCGGTCGCCGGGTCGGTCACGGCCGCTGCCCATTGCGGGTCGTTGCTGAAGAGCAACATGCCTTCGCTGGCCTTGTCCAATCGCCCGACCGGGGCGATCCACGGCAGGCCGGCGCCATCGAAGCAGCGATACACCGTGTCCCGGCCCTGCTCGTCGCGCACAGTGGTGACCACGCCGCGCGGCTTGTTGAGCATCAGGTAGTACCGCGCCGGCCCGGCCAACGGGTGTCCGTCGATGCGGATGCTGGACTGCTGGTCGGCACGGACCGGATATTCGGGATCGTGCACCACGCGTGCCGCCACGCTGACCCGCCCTGCAGCGATCCAGCGCGCCGCTTCGGTACGCGAACACACGCCCAGTTTGGACAGCACGCGCGCCAGCCCGTGGCGCGGCGCGCTGGTCGCCGTGGTCATGCCGGCGGCGCGCGACGCGCCCGCCGGACCACGCGTGCGCTGCCGGGACGTCGCCGGCGCAGGCCGCCGGGTCATGCCGTCCCGACCGCGCTGCTTACTTGTTTTCGACCGACTTGGCGTCGGCCGCGGGCGTTGCGGTTGCCGCAGCAGCCGGCGCCGGCGCAGCCACCGGACGCGCCTTGACCACGCGCACGCCGCGCGCCTTCATCCAGGCGTCGAATTCTTCGGCGGTCATGCGCTTGCCGTTCTGGCTCATGTCAAAGCGCCACGGCGTGTTGTCGAATGCGGTGGTGGCCTTGTAGGCGGCCGGATCGTTCGGATTGACGGTGCCGCCGGGCGGAATGACCTTGGCCAGGTCCTGGCAGCCTTCCACGCGCAGACGCAGCAACACGCGGTCCACCGACTGCTCGGTGGTGTAAGGCTGTGCCAGCACGCCAGTGGGCATGCCCAGCTGCACGCTACGGGTGTAGAACTCGGCGGCCGCCGGCGCAATGACGGTGGCGGGCAACGGCAGCGGCTGGGACACCGTGCTGCCGGCACAGTTCGGAGCGGCGTAGGCGGCGGGAATCAGGGCGAGACAGAGCAATCCAGCCGTAGCGGTACGCAGCATCGGGTTCTTCCAGTATGAGTGTGGTGTTGACGCGGCGAGTGTAGGCAGCGATGAACGCTGTTTCAACCGGAAGCGTGCCTGGATGGCAACGCAGACAGGATTTGCACTGTCCGGGTACAGATTTCCGGTTCCCACAAAGACAAAACCCGGCGCAAGGCCGGGTTTTGTATGCAACAGCTAGCGGTCCAATTAGTTCTGGACGTTCAGCTCGGTACGACGGTTCTTCGCACGGCCTTCCGGATTGTCGGAACCATCCGGGTTGGCGTTCGGAGCAATCGGACGGCTCTCGCCGTAGCCGATCGGACCAACCAGACGCGACGCATCGACGCCGTTCTTGGTCAGGTAGTCGTACACGGTGGTCGCACGACGCTCGGACAGCTTCTGGTTGTACGCGTCGGTACCCTTCGAGTCGGTGTGACCGGCAACCTCGACCTTCAGGTCGGGGTAACGCTTCAGGATCTCGGTCGCTTCGCTCAGGATCGAGACGGCGTCCGGACGCAGGGTCGACTTGTTGAAGTCGAAGTTCACGCCCTTCAGGTCGATCGACACAGGCACCGGGCAACCGTCCGGACCGATGGTCTGGCCAGGCTGCGAAGCCGGGCACTTGTCGTCGCAGTTGTTGACGCCGTCACCGTCGTCATCCAGGTCTGCGCAGCTCGGGGCAACCGGAGCCGGAGCCGGCGGCGGAGCGGTCGACGGAGCCGGTCCCAGCGGGATCACGACGCCGACCGAAGCCAGCACGTCGCCGAACCAGTCTTCCTGCGGAGCAGCAACGCTCTGGTCGTTGAAGTCAGCGCGGTAGGCCAACTCGGCACGCACGGCGACGCGCTTGTCGAAGGTGGTCTGCAGACCGACACCAGCCTTGGCGGCAAAGTTGCCGTCCTTCTGCTGGCCCGGCGAAACCGGGTTCGGGGTGGCGTCGAACTCTTCTTCCGAACGCTGGTAGCCCAGACCGAACAGCAGGTAGGGGTTCCAGCCGCGGCCTTCCTGGATGAAGTGGCGACGCAGGTCGAACGAGATGCCGTACTGGCTCCAGTTCTGGTCCTGGTTGGCATCGAAGTTCGGGTTCTGATAGTTCAGCTCGCCGTCGATCGACCAGTTCGGGCTAACGAACTTGCCCAGACCCAGGGTGACGAACGGGGCGTCATTGGTCAGACGATCGCTGTCCTGGAAGTTGAAGCCAGCGCTACCGGTCAGGTACCAACGGTCATCGAACTCCTGCGCGGAAGCAGCCTGGGCAACCGCCAGACCGCCGAGCAACGCGGCAGTGAGAATTTTCTTGTTCATGTGTATACAGCTCCTTCTTTGGGAGATAAAACCGATAGAGGCGTTGTTCTTGGTAAAGATGCTCGTCACATCCAGAGCCATCGGGGCGCAGATTAAGCCGGCTTCAGTGAAGATCGCGTTAACGGTCATATAACATGTGAAAGCAATCACCAGGGCCGGCGATCCCTTTCAATACTACGTATACAGTTTCATGAAGGGAAGGACCGCGCACGCAGTTTGCACATCCCGGCTGCATGAACCGCAGCCCAATTAAGCCAGTTGAATACGCTGGCGGATCCAGCCTTCCGGCCCACTGCGCACTGATGCGTCAACCACATTGGTGAACGCCAGGCCCTGTCCGAGCTGAATTGTGGTGTCGGTGGTTGCGGCGCGACGGCGACACAACGCACCCTGAACTCCCCACCTGGAGCGACCCGATGAAAGCTGTCGTCATCACCCGTCACCTGCCGATCGACGATCCCGCCGCATTGCTTGACATGGAACTTCCAGCCCCGTCAGCCCCGTCGGGGTATGACTTATTGGTGCGTGTCGAGGCGATCTCGGTCAATCCGGTCGACGCCAAGGTGCGCGCGCCCAAGCCGCAGACACTGCATGCGCCGAAGATCCTGGGCTACGACGCGGCCGGCGTCGTCGAAGCGGTGGGGCCCGATGTCACCGCGTTCGCAGTCGGCGACGAGGTGTATTACGCAGGCGACATCGGGCGACCGGGCAGCAATGCGCAATATCAGCTGGTCGATGCGCGCATCGCCGGCTGCAAGCCCACCTCGCTCAGCTTCGCCCAGGCCGCGGCCCTGCCGCTGACCACCTTGACCGCATGGGAGCTGCTGTTCCAGCGCATGCCGTTCTCTTTCGACGGCGCCCGCAATCGCGGCAAGCACCTGCTGATCATCGGTGGCGCGGGCGGCGTGGGCTCGATCGCGATCCAGCTGGCGCGGCATGCCGGCTTCAGCGTGATCGCCACGGCCTCGCGGCCGGAGACCATCGAATGGACGCGGCAGATGGGCGCCCAGCATGTGATCGACCATCACCAGCCGCTGCTACCGCAGTTGCAGGCGCTGGGAATGCAGAGCGTGGACGCCGCCCTCAACCTGGCCGACACCGATCGCTACTGGCAGCAGCTGGGCGAGATCCTGGCGCCGCAGGGGCATGTGGGCCTGATCGTGGAGCCGCGCGGCCCGCTGTCGATCGGCGATCCCTACAAGGCCAAGTGCATCGGCATCCACTGGGAATTGATGTTCACCCGCGCCCGCTACGCAACCGAGGACATGGTCGAGCAACACCGCATCCTCAACCGCGCCGCCAGCCTGATCGATGCGGGCGAGTTGCGTACCACCCACACCGAAACGCTGTCGCCGATCAATGCGCAGCACTTGCGCGAGGCGCATCGGCGCCTGGAAAGCGGCAGCACGATCGGCAAGCTGGTGCTGGCGGGTTGGTGATCGCCTGCGCGCTTGAGTTCGGCTGTTGCGTGGTGCACGGGCCGGTCGGCTTGCACATTAGAACGCGGCAGGACCACGGCGCGCGCACGTGAATCAGCAGCAATGCGGGACCGGCATCCGGATCGCAGGCAGCGTTGCAGCTGTGGCATCTGCGCACTCGCAGCCATGTGAGTAGCAGTGCGCGCAAGGCAATCTGTTCCGCAGCAACACGCGGATGGATCGACCTTGCTCTATAGAGAGTCGCCATTGCGGCCATGGCGACCCGCGTGACGCGTCGGATGCGGCTGCCGATCAGGGGCCGTTGATCGGGAAGCCGGCAAGCCGGATCGAACGCCAGGCCTCCCAGACGGTCTCATCCAGCAAGCGGGATCGCACCAGGGACGTGCCGCGCTGCCAACGGGTACGCGGCCTGCTGCGGACGCCACCCGCCCTGTCCTGCCCCTGCCCCAGGCGGCCGACTGCACCCGCTGTGCGCGTCAGGACTTGCCGCCACGCCCGTTTGCCGGCATCGTGCGCACTCCGTACGCCAGCGTATCCACACCATGTCGCCCGCCACCGGCCCGTCCGTCTCGCCCTATCCGCACCTGTTCACACCGCTCGATCTGGGTTTCACGCAACTGCGCAACCGCGTGCTGATGGGCTCGATGCACACCGGCCTGGAAGACCGTGCGCGCGATTTCCCCAAATTGGCCGCATATTTCGCCGAGCGCGCTGCCGGCGGTGTCGGCTTGATCGTCACCGGCGGGTTTTCGCCCAATGTGGTGGGCTGGCTCAAGCCGTTCGGCGGCAAGCTGTCGTGGCCGTGGGAGGTGCGCCCGCATCGTCAGGTCACCCAGGCGGTGCATGCGCACGACGCCAAGATCTGCCTGCAGCTGCTGCATGCCGGGCGCTACGCCTATCACCCGCTGTCGGTGGCACCGTCCAGGCTCAAGGCGCCGATCAACCCCTTCACTCCACGCGCGCTCTCGGCACGTGCGGTGGATCGGCAGATCGCAGCCTACGCGCGTGCGGCACGGCTGGCGCGCGACGCCGGGTACGACGGCGTGGAGGTGATGGGGTCGGAAGGCTACCTGATCAACGAATTCACCGCCGCGCGCACCAACCAGCGCAGCGATGCCTGGGGGGGCGATGCGGTGAAACGCATGCGCTTTGCAGTGGAGATCGTGCAACGCATCCGCGAGGCCTGCGGGCCGGACTTCATCATCATCTACCGACTGTCGCTGGTGGACCTGGTGGACGGCGGCAACCAGTGGCAGGACATCCTGACCCAGGCGCAGGCGATCGAAGCAGCAGGCGCGACCATCATCAATTCCGGCATCGGCTGGCACGAGGCACGCATTCCGACCATTGCCACGTCGGTCCCGCGTGCGGCGTTTGCCGGTGTGACCGCCAAGCTCAGGCCGCACTTGCACATCCCGGTGGTGGCGACCAACCGCATCAACATGCCGGAGGTGGCCGAACGCATCCTCGCCGACGGCGCGGCCGACATGGTGTCGCTGGCGCGCCCGCTGCTGGCCGATCCGCAGTGGGCCAACAAGGCCCGCGCCGGCCAGTCGCAGGCCATCAATACCTGCATCGCCTGCAACCAGGCCTGCCTGGATCATGTGTTCGACAACAAGCTGGCGAGTTGCCTGGTCAACCCACGCGCAGCGCACGAAACCGAACTGATCTACGCACCGACCCCTGACCCCAAGCGCATTGCGGTGGTCGGTGCCGGCCCGGCCGGTCTGGCCTGCGCCACGGTGGCGGCCGAGCGCGGCCACCGCGTCACCCTGTTCGATGCAGGCGATGCAATCGGTGGGCAATTCAACGTCGCCAGGCGCATCCCGGGCAAGGAAGAATTCACCGAGACGCTGCGTTACTTCGGTCACCGCATCGACGCAACCGGGGTGCAGTTGCATCTGAATACCCGCGTGCAAGCGGCCGATCTGAAGGACTTCGACGAGATCGTGCTGGCCACCGGCATCGAGCCGCGCAAGGTGGATTTCCCCGGCGCCGATCACCCGATGGTCGTGAGCTATCTGGACGTGGTGCTGGGCCGTCATGTGGCTGCCGACAAGGTCGCGATCATCGGGGCCGGCGGGATCGGCTTCGATGTGGGCGAATTTCTCGTGCACACGGGGCAATCGCCGTCGCTGGACCTCGCGCGCTGGATGGCCGAATGGGGCGTGGACCCCAGCTTTGAGACCCCTGGCGCATTGGCCAGGCCGCAGCCCGAGCCCCCCGCCCGCCAGGTCTGGCTGCTGCAGCGCAGCCCCGGCAAACCCGGCGCGCGCCTGGGCAAGACCACCGGCTGGATCCACCGTGCCACGCTCAAGGCCAAGGGCGTCAAGATGCTCGGCGGTGTGGAGTATCTGGGTGTGGACGACGCCGGCCTGCGGATCCGCGTGGAAGGTAACGAGCAACTGCTCGATGTCGGCACGGTGGTGATCTGCGCCGGGCAGGAACCGCGCCGCGACCTGCTTGCCGCGCTGCAGGCGGATGGCCGGCAACCGCATCTGATCGGCGGCGCGGATGTTGCCGCCGAACTGGATGCCAAGCGTGCGATCAATCAGGCCTGCCGCTTGGCGGCGACCTTGTAACGCGCGCTTGGCAGCGCGCTGAAAGCCACGGCGGCTTGCTCACGGCGCCACTCGAACACGTGTACGAGCGCGGGTGTGCGCCGGATGGGCGCACCGTCACCGCTGCGGGTGGCAGCGGCAGCGCGATGACCGGTCTGCGCGTCAGATGCCGCCACAGGACTCTATAGCGAGGTCGGATGCGCGGATCGGGGTGGACTCCGACGCCGTTGGCGATCGCGCCAGGCGGTACAAGCGCCTCTGATTGGCGCGGCACCGGTAGATTCTTTTTCCTGTCGTGCAGCTCGGCTATAAACCGGCGATGCGCTCCACCCTGACTGCACCGCCCCACATGCTGCCGCCGGCAGCATTGCGGGCCTATGTTGCAGCGCATTTCGGCAAAAGCCTGCTGTGGTACACCGGCGAATTGCTGCTGATTTTTGCGTTGACCGAATACGTTGGATTGAGCGCGGTGGCTGCTGGCGCGTCGGTCGCCGGCGGATTGGTGATCAGTGCAGTGATGGGCATGGTCGCCGCGCGACGCTGGAGTGCCCACGCCAGCCTGGCCTGGGCCGGGCGTTCGCAATGGCGTGGCATTGCGTTGGCAGCCCTCGCCCTGGCACTGGTGTTCGTGACGCCAGCGCTTCCTGCCGGTGCCAGGCTGATCAGCGTGTTGCTGCTCAGCCTGCCCTTCCGCGCGGCCTATGCGATCGGCGACGTGGCACAGAACACCTTGTTGGGGTTGGGCCACTGGCCCTGGCGCGGTGCGCGCGGCGTCAGTGCGCTGCGCCTGATCGGCAGCGGGCTGGCCGCGCTATCGGTCAGCGCAGCGATCGGCCTGGTGCTGAAGGCTGGGGCATATGCCGGCGCATCGACAGCGTTGATGGTCGTCGCGCTGGTCAGCAGCATCGCACTGCTGTCGGCATGGTGGTTACGCAACACGCTGCAGCCTTACGCGCACGCAGTTGCCGCCGCTCCGTTACCGCCAGCCACGTCGGAGTGGCAGCGCAATCAGTTGCTGCCCGTGGCGGTCATCGCAGCACTGGCGTTGGCGTTGCCGACGTTCACCAAATTGGCGCCTTATCTGGCGCAATCGCGTATCGGCTCGGCCGGATGGGGCAGCGCGGTGTTGATTGCATACGCGTTGGGCAGCGTCTGCATACAGCCCTTGGCAGCGCGTTGGCCGACCGTGGCGCTGCGTCGATTGGGCCTGAGTGGAGTTGCACTGTCCGGGCTGGGATTGATCTTTGCCATCGCCATGGCTCGACACTGCGTGCTGGATGCCGGCCTGGCCTTCGGCATGGGTGTGGCGGCGGGAAGTGCCGGGCAATGGGTCTGGGCGCGCCACGCAGAACTCGCCTCGCGCCATGGCCCCGCACGGCAGGCCCGCGCATGTGCCGCACTCACTGCGACAGCCCAACTCGCACTGGCGGCCGGCAGTGGCGTGATCGGACTGCTGCTGAACGTCTCCGGCTATCCGCATGGGCACGCTGCGCAGCTGGCGTGGGCGATGGCCCTGGGGCCGATACTCTGCGGCGTGTCATGCATGCTGATCGCCTGGATCGGCAGCGCGTTGGCGATGTCTGAAAAACGCAGACCTGTTGCAACTGTGCTGCCAACGAGTCGGATCTGAAATCTCATCAGCCCACAACGACGTAACGCGTACGCGCAAGGTGCTGTGCCGACTGCAATCACGTGCTTCGGCGATCGCCATGCACGTCTGCACGCTTGCAGGTTCTGTAGGTTCTGCAGGTTCTTTTTTTTCATCAAGTCGAACTTGATGCGCGTGGTTCAACGCGCCTAGTTCTTCTTGAAATAAACAGTGCGCGTACGCAAGGCGGCAGCAAGCGCACGATGCAATCGCAATGTCGTCAACGACGATGCGCCGCTGCCACCGTCAAGAAATCGTGCGACGGGGTCTGGCGATTTCGGCGGCATCTCTGAGTGCTGCCACTGCAGCGCATCCTTGCGTGATGCAGGTGCAGGCGTGGCGAGCGACCTGGGGATGCGATGCGACAGCAATAGCTGTCATGACGCGTCGCGGATACCCACCCCCATCAATTCGCATCGAACACGCTACCGCCTCCTCTGGCTCTAGCGACTGCAACACAGGGTTGTACGCTGCATGAGCAAGCGCACGATGCATGATCCCGGCAGCACGACATCCCGCACTGACAGTTCTTTCCTGCACCCTGCGTTCGCATGTGGATGTCCCACTGCTGCTGCGGCAAGACGCCGGCGTACAAGCACATGCATCAGTGACGAGGATGTGTAGCGCACCATGCCGATGGCACTGCATGCGTAGCCTGCGCAAGAGGCGTCGCGTGTCGCAAACAACACGCAGACCCGCAACACCGCATGCGCATTGCGCCGATGTTGATTGCCACATCCGCTGTCGCCACCACGATGCGACGCACACGACGGATGCAGCGCGCTGTCGTGCTCGAGCCAAGCGGTAGATGTAGCAAGCACTCACACGCGTCAACCCCGCCTATTCAGCCGCGATTCTGTGATCGACGCCTACCTTGCGCCAACTTTTTGACCCACCGCATTTGGTGGGCACCTCCGGTAGATCATTGTTTCGCCGGAGACCGGGCGACCCGTGGCAGGCCGCCTCCCCATGACGCCAAGCCCTCTGTACTGGTGCATCCACCTTGGATGCTCTGCGGATCGGCCCATACGGAGCAAGGAGTTCTATGAAACTGGTTTGGATACTTTGGCTGTCGCAGTTGTTGCCGCAGCCAGCTGCAGATTCGTTGTGCTTGAGCACCACCGTGTACCTGGAAGCGCGTGATCAGACCTTGCGCGGCCAGCAAGCAGTCGCGGAAGTTGCGTTGCGTCGCCTGGACAGCGGTTTGTGGGGCGATTCGATGTGCCAGGTGGTCACCGCGCGCAAGCAGTTCGCGCCCACCATCGTG
The DNA here is from genome assembly GCF_003993515.1 of Xanthomonas sp. BRIP62415. Classification (NCBI taxonomy): domain Bacteria; kingdom Pseudomonadati; phylum Pseudomonadota; class Gammaproteobacteria; order Lysobacterales; family Lysobacteraceae; genus Xanthomonas; species Xanthomonas sp. BRIP62415. The sequence continues at coordinate 136,199 of NZ_QEZH01000029.1, read as the reverse complement.
GCGCCGGGAACGCAGCTGAAAAATGACGATGCCTGGAACAAGGCGCTGCATGTGGCACTGGCTGCAGAGCGCAACTGGGCGCTACCGGTGGGTCAGCGCAAGGAAATCGTGCCGGGCGCCAGCCACTTTGCCGCAAGCGCCATCGCCAGCCCGAGCTGGCGCAATGCATACCAGGTGGCCACCATCGGCGACCACACGTTCTATCGCGTGCAGAAGCTGCGTCCGCGCACCGCATCCTGACGTCACCCACGCACTCACGCGTTGCCGCTAAGCTTGCGTCTTCGTCTTTGTGCGGGAATTCTCATGAAGCTGTACACCAAGCCGGGCGCGTGTTCGCTGGCAGATCACATCGTGCTGCGCTGGTCGGGGCTGCCCTTCGAGCTGGAAGTGGTCGACGCCGCCACGATGAAGTCGCCCGGGTATCTGCGCCTCAATCCAGCCGGCGCGGTGCCGTTGCTGGTCGTCGACGACTGGGCGCTGACGCAGAACGCGGCCATCCTGAACTACATCGCCGACGTCGCACCGCTCACCGGGCTGTCCGGCGATGGCAGCGCGCGCAGCCGTGCGGAAATCAATCGCTGGATCGCCTTCGCCAATGCCGATGTGCATCCGACCTTCAAGCCGATTTTCGGCAGCACTGCCTATCTGCAGGACGAGGCGCTGATTGCGCGCAGCCATGACGACGCACGCAACAAGCTGCGCGCCCTGTACGAACGTGTCGACGCGCATCTGCAGGGGCGCAACTGGCTGGCCGGCGACACCCACACCGGCGCCGATGCGTATCTGTTCGTGACGCTGCGATGGGCGCAGAAGGCGGGCGTGGACCTGAGCGGGCTGAGCGCCGTGGCTGCCTTCGTGCAGCGCATGCTCGACGATGCCGATGTGCAGGCCGCGCTAAAGGCCGAAGGCCTGGCCTGAGCCGAGCGCACCGCGTGATGTGATCGATGCGGCGGCAACGCGTATCGCATCGGCCTTGCAGGATCGATGGGCGTGATGGTGCGCTTCCCGCGCCACCGACCGGCACATGTAACGCAACGCATCACGGAAGCGACGCATAAAAAAACGCCGGGCAGTGCCCGGCGTTCTTCATGTACTGCCAAGCCGGGAAACTCAGCCCAGCAGATGCGACACGCCGCTGCGCTCTTCTTCCAGCTCGGCCAGGGTCTTGTCGATGTACTTCTGGCTGAAGTCGTCGATCGGCAGATCCTTGACCAGGGTGTACTCGCCGTTTTCGGTGGTGACCGGGAAGCCGAAGATCACGCCTTCCGGAATGCCGTAGGAGCCGTCGGACGGCACGCCCATCGTCACCCACTTGCCATTGCTGCCCAGCACCCAGTCACGCACGTGATCGATGGCGGCATTGGCGGCCGACGCTGCCGAGGACAGGCCGCGCGCTTCGATGATCGCCGCGCCGCGCTTGCCCACGGTCGGAATGAAGGTGGACGCATTCCATTCCTGGTCGTTGATCGCATCACCGATGGACGCACCATCGGCGGTGGCGAAACGGTAGTCCGGGTACATGGTCGGGCTGTGGTTGCCCCACACCACCAGCTTCTCGATGCCGCCGACCGGCTTGCCGAGCTTCTGCGACAGCTGGCTGAGCGCACGGTTGTGGTCCAGACGCAGCATGGCGGTGAAGTTTTTCGGGTTCAGATCCGGCGCCGACTTCATTGCGATGTAGGCATTGGTGTTGGCCGGGTTGCCGACCACCAGCACCTTGACGTCACGCTTGGCCACCTTGTTCAACGCCGCGCCCTGCGCGGTGAAGATCTTGGCGTTCTCCAGCAGCAGGTCCTTGCGCTCCATGCCCGGGCCGCGCGGACGCGCACCGACCAGCAGGGCGACATCGATGTCCTTGAACGCCACTTCGGCGTCGTCGGTGCCGACCACGCCGGCCAGCAACGGGAATGCGCAGTCTTCCAGCTCCATGATCACGCCCTTGAGCGCGGCCTGAGCCTTTTCATTGGACAGTTCCAGCAATTGCAGGATCACCGGCTGATCCTTGCCCAGCATTTCGCCGGAGGCGATGCGGAACAGCAGGGCATAGCCGATCTGGCCGGCAGCGCCGGTCACGGCAACACGAACAGGTGCTTTCATGGGGAGTTTCCTCTGCTAAAAAACATGGGTGGAGGTGCACGCTGGCGTGGCGCGAGGCCTGGCGGCGCGCAGTGACAGACGAACGGCCGCACACGGCGGCCGTTCGGGAAAAGCCATCAGGCGGCGAGGATCTTGTTCCACTCCGCGACGCGGTCGGCCTTGGCGGCCAGCACGGCGTCGGTATCGCCTTCGATCGTCACCTTGTTGATCACATCGCCCTGGGCGACGGCATCGACCACGTCCAGGCCCTGGGTGACCTTGCCGAACACGGTGTGCTTGCCGTCCAGCCACGGGGTGGCGGTGTGGGTGATGAAGAACTGGCTGCCGTTGGTGTTGGGGCCGGCATTGGCCATGGACAGCACGCCACGCTCGTGGCCGACGCCGTTGTTGGCTTCATCCTCGAACCGGTAGCCCGGGCCGCCGCGGCCGGAACCTTCCGGGCAGCCGCCCTGGATCATGAAGTCGGCGATGACGCGGTGGAAGCTCAGGCCGTCGTAGAAGCCGCGCTGGACCAGGTTGACGAAGTTGGCGACGGTCAGCGGGGCCTTGTCGGCGAACAGCTCGACCACGATCGGGCCGCGGGTGGTGTCGAAATGGGCGATCAGGGACATGGAAATCCTTGCAGGTTTCAGGGTGTATGACAGCCCATTAGAATACACCCGGCCGTGCAGGCGGCCGTGCAGGTTGGACCATCGTCGGGGGTCTCACGGCAAGCTGAATGGGCGTTTTGAACCGCTCGACGGCCGAACGCAACGGCACGGCAACGAAACCGCTATAATGTCGGGCTTACCTCATCTCAAGACTGGCGCCAGACAGGGGCCCTTTCCGCATGTCTATCGAAAAACTCCGCAATATCGCCATCGTCGCGCACGTCGACCATGGCAAGACCACCCTCGTCGACTGCCTGCTGAAGCAGTCCGGCACCCTGTCCGAGCGCACCGTGCTGGCTGAGCGCGTGATGGACAGCAACGACCAGGAAAAGGAGCGTGGCATCACGATCCTGGCCAAGAACACGGCCATCACCTGGAACGGCAACCGCATCAACATCGTCGACACCCCGGGACACGCCGACTTCGGTGGCGAGGTCGAGCGCGTGCTGTCGATGGTGGACTCGGTGCTGATCCTGGTCGACGCGATGGACGGCCCGATGCCGCAGACCCGCTTCGTGACCCAGAAGGCGTTTGCGATGGGCTTCAAGCCGATCGTGGTGGTCAACAAGATCGACCGTCCCGGCGCACGCCCGGACTGGGTGATCGACCAGGTGTTCGACCTGTTCGACAAGCTCGGCGCCACCGATGAGCAGCTGGACTTCCCGATCGTCTACACCTCGGCCCTGAACGGCTACGCCAGCCTGGATTCGAGCGTGCGCGACGGCGACATGACCCCGCTGTACGAAGCGATCATGCAGCACGTGTCGGCACCGGACGTGGATCCGGACGGCCCGTTCCAGATGCGCATCAGCCAGCTGGACTACAACAACTTCGTCGGCGTGATCGGCATTGGCCGCATCCAGCGCGGCGTGCTGAAGAAGAACATGCCGGTCAGCGTGATCGACCGCGAAGGCAAGAAGCGCCAGGGCAAGGTGCTGCAGGTGCTGGGCTTTTTGGGCCTGGAGCGCATCGAGCAGGACACCGCCGAGGCCGGCGACATCGTCGCCATCTCCGGCGTGGCCGAGCTGACCATTTCCGACACCGTGTGCGCGCTCGACGCGCCGGAAGCGCTGCCGGCGCTGACCGTGGACGAGCCCACCATCTCGATGACCTTCCAGGTCAACAACTCGCCGTTCGCCGGCAACAAGGACCTGTCCGGCGGCAAGTTCCTGACCAGCCGCCAGCTGCGCGACCGTCTGGACCGCGAGAAGGTGCACAACGTGGCACTGAAGGTCGAGGAAGGCTCCGACGCCGACAAGTTCCTGGTCTCCGGCCGTGGCGAGCTGCATCTGTCGGTGCTGATCGAGAACATGCGTCGTGAAGGCTACGAGCTGGCCGTGTCGCGTCCGGAAGTGATCATCAAGGAGATCGACGGCAAGCAGATGGAGCCGATCGAACAGCTCGTGGTGGACATCGAAGAACAGCACCAGGGCGGCGTGATGGAAAAGCTGGGCACCCGCAAGGGCCAGCTGAAGAACATGGAGCCGGACGGCAAGGGCCGCGTGCGCCTGGATTACATGATCCCGGCGCGTGGCCTGATCGGCTTCCAGAACGAGTTCCGCACCCTGACCCAGGGCTCGGGCCTGCTGTTCCACGTGTTTGACCATTACGGCCCGAAGGAACAGGGCGCCATCGCCAAGCGCCAGAACGGCGTGATGATCGCCAATGCCGCCGGCGCCACCCCCGCCTATGCGCTGGGGCCGTTGGAAGAGCGTGGCCGCCTGTTCGCTGCAGAAGGCGACAACGTGTACGAAGGTCAGCTGATCGGTATCCACTCCAAGGACAACGATCTGACCGTCAATGCGATCAAGACCAAGCCGCTGACCAACATGCGCGCCTCGGGCAAGGACGATGCGATCAAACTGACCCCGGCGATCAAGTACACGCTGGAACAGGCGCTGGACTTCATCGAGGACGACGAGCTGGTCGAAGTCACCCCGAAGGAAATCCGCCTGCGCAAGAAGTTCCTCACCGAAAGCGACCGCAAGCGCGCTGGCCGTTCCGGCTAAGCACGACCGGTCCATCATCGTGCGCAACACGCCCTACAGCCCGGATCCGCGCGCGCATCCGGGACTGCATGTGATCGCCTTGCTGGAGACGGTCAAGGGGGCGCTTGCGCTGTTGGCGGCGACGGGCCTGGAAATTCTGGGCCCGCTCCCGCTGCAGAACGCGGTCAGCACGCTGATCCGCCGCTTCAATCTGGATCCCGACCACGGCGCACTGCCGTCGTTGCTCAAGACCATCAGTCCCGACGCCGTCCATCTGGCCGCAGCCGCAATGCTGGCCTACGGCCTGCTGCACGTCGTGGAAGCCTGGGGTCTGTGGCGTGCCAAGGCCTGGGCGTCGCTGCTGGGCTGCCTGTCGGCGGCCATCTATCTGCCTTTCGATATCTACGCCATCGTCCGCCATCCCGGCTGGACTGCCTGGGGCGTGCTGGCAATCAATCTGATCGTGGTCGGCGTGCTGGCACGCGACCTGATCAAGCGCCGGCGGCGCTGACGCACCCTGCCCGTCTGCGGGCACCTCATACCCGTTGTCACCCCGACGCAGCGCCGTTAGCCTGCAAACAGTCCTCCGGGGAAGACCACCCATGCGATCCACCACCTTGTCCTTCGCGCTACTGCTGGCGCTGTGCGGCTGTGCGCATGCCGATGACGGCCTGGCGCCTGCCGATGCCCATGCAGCCGCTGCCAGGCAAGACGCTCTGAGCGATGCCGACGTCGTTGGCCTGCAGGCACGCATGGCGTCCGGCAAGACCAGCAGCCTGGATCTGACCCGCGCGTACCTGCGCCGCGTGGCGACCATCGATCGCGCCGGCCCCATCCTCAATTCGGTGATCGAACTCAACCCGCAAGCCGAAGCCGACGCACGCGCACTGGACGCCGAACGCCGCGCCGGCCACGTGCGCGGGCCCCTGCACGGCATTCCGGTGTTGCTCAAGGACAACATCGATGCGCTGCCGATGGTCAACAGCGCCGGTTCGCTGGCGCTTGCCGATTTCAGGCCAGGCCGCGACGCCTTTGTGGTGCAACGCCTGCGCACGGCCGGCGCAGTGATCCTGGGCAAGACCAACCTGAGCGAATGGGCCAATTTCCGCTCCACCAAGTCGAGTTCCGGCTGGAGTGCACGCGGTGGTCTGACCCGCAACCCTTACGCGCTGGATCGCAACCCCTGCGGCTCCAGCGCCGGCACCGGCGCGGCGATCGCCGCCAGCCTGGCCACCGTCGGTATCGGCACCGAGACCGACGGCAGCATCACCTGCCCGGCCTCGGTGAACGGTCTGGTCGGGCTCAAGCCGACCGTGGGCCTGGTCAGCCGCGATGGCATCATTCCGATCTCGGCCAGCCAGGACACCGCCGGCCCGATGACGCGCAGCGTCGCCGATGCTGCCGCCGTGCTGCAGGCGATCGCCGCGCCCGACCCGCAGGATCCGGCCACGCGCACTGCGCCTGCGCCCACCCCGAACTACCTGGCACACCTCAAGCCCGATGGCCTGCGCGGGGCGCGCCTGGGCCTGCTGCGCAATCCTCTGCGCGAGGATCCCGCGATCGCCGCCGCCTTGGACCGCGCCGTGCAGACCCTGCGCACGGCCGGTGCCACCGTGATCGAAACCCGCCTGGCGACCGATGGCCAGTGGGATGCTGCCGAACAGACGGTCTTGCTGGTCGAGTTCAAGGCCGGCCTGAACGCGTATCTGCGCAGCCGCGCCGCCCCGGTGTCGAGCCTGGAGCAGGTGATCGCCTTCAACCGCAGCCACGCGCAGCGCGAAATGCCCTACTTCGGGCAGGAACTGTTCGAGCAGGCACAGGCCGCGCCCGGGCTCGACGATGCCGCGTATCTCACCGCCCGTGCCACGGCCAAACGTCTGGCCGGGCCGGAAGGCATCGATGCCGCGTTGCAGGCCGACCGCCTGGATGCGCTGATCGTGCCCACCACCGGTGCCGCCTGGGTCACCGACCTGGTCAAGGGCGACACCTTTCCCGGTGCCGGCTACGGTGCGGCCGCGGTGGCCGGTTATCCCAGCCTGAGCGTGCCGATGGGCCAGACCCAGGGCCTGCCGCTGGGCCTGTTGTTCATGGGCAGCGCCTGGAGCGAGCCACGCCTGATCGAACTGGCCTACGCGTACGAGCAGCGCAGCAAGGCGCGGTTTGCGCCCAGCTATGCGCCAGCGGCACCAGGCGCGTCACCGGCAGCACCGCCTGCAGCTACACCGTAGTCGCAGGCTCGCCGTCTTCGGCACCGGGCGAGCGCACGCTCTCCGGGGCGATCGGCGCGGCAGCGCGCAGGGGCGGCTTTTCCTGCGCGGCGATTTCGGCACGGATTCTCGGCAAGGCGTACGGGTGCTCGCGGGTCAGGAAGTCGATCATGCGCTCGCGGCTGATGCAGCGCAGGTCGAACGCATCACCGGAATTGCGCGCACTCACCAGCAGACGCACCTGGATCGTGCTCTCGCTGGTTTCGGTCACCTGGGTCACGCAGACCCGCCCATCCCAGAGCGGCTCGCTCTTGCAGATGCGCTCCAGCTCGGCACGCACCGCCGCGATCGGGGTGCGGTAGTCGAGCCACAGGAATGCGGTGCCGAGCAGGTCGGCGCTGCTGCGTGTCCAGTTCTGGAACGGGTTCTCGATGAACCAGGTGAGCGGCACCACCATCCGTCGCTCGTCCCAGATCCGCACCACCACGTACGAGCTGCCGATCTCCTCGATGCGGCCCCATTCGCCTTCCACGATCACCACATCGTCCAGCCGGATCGGCTGGGTCAGGGCGATCTGCAGGCCGGCGATCAGGTTGCCGAACACCGGCTTGGCCGCGATACCGGCCACCAGCCCGATGATGCCGGCCGAGGCCAGCAGCGTCTTGCCGATCTGGCGCACCTGTTCGAAGCCAAGCAGCACCACCGAGATGCCGAGCAGGATCACCGCGCCCATCACCACCCGGCTCAGCACGCGTGTCTGGGTCTGGATGCGCCGGGCGGTGAGGTTGTCGGACACCTCGATCGGATTGCTGCGCAGGATCGCCATCTCGCCAGCGGCGACCGCACGCACGAACAACCAGGTCACGCAACCGACGATGCCGACGTGCAGCAGGTGCTGTACCGCTGCCAGCGTCTTGCCGGCCAGTGGCGTCGCTTCGGTGGCGATGCCCAGAAACAGCAGCGGCAGGATGAAGGCAGCCGGCAGCGTGACCACGCGGATGATGCGTGCGCGGCGGTAGTCGCGGCCCTGCATGCGGCGAAACAGCCACAGCATCAGCGACCAGGTGACGATGCCCGCCAGCAGTGAGGCACCAAGCGGGATTGCGTATTCGCGGATGACGTTCCAATCGGCAGTCAAACCGTTCCTCCTGTGGGGGGAAAGAGGGATGGCTGCAACAGCATGCCGCACGCGGCATGAGCATCACGTCATGCGCACGGCGGCCTCACCCGCCCAGCGGCTGCGCTGCCACCTGCTGTTGCTTGCGCACGATTGCCATTGCGATTTCCAGCGACTGCTCGTAGTTCAGGCGTGGATCCACGCTGGACCGGTAGGCGCGTTCCAGATCGCGCTCGGTCAACTCGCGCGCGCCACCGGTACATTCGGTGACATCTTCGCCGGTGAGTTCCAGATGCACCCCGCCCAGCCGCGTCCCGGCTGCCGCGTGCAGATCGAACGACAACTCGACCTCGCTGCGGATATTGTCGAAACGTCGTGTCTTGTAGCCATTGCCGGTGCTTTCGGTATTGCCGTGCATCGCATCGCACACCCACAACACCCGACGCCCGTCGCGCCGGACCGCCTCCAGCAGCGGCGGCAACTTTTCGGCGATCTGCGCCGCCCCCATGCGGTGGATGAAGCTCAGGCGGCCAGGTTCGTCTTCCGGATTGAGCACATCGATCAGACGCAGCAGCTGATCCGGCTGCACCGACGGCCCCACCTTGATTGCAATCGGGTTGCGTACCCCACGCAGATATTCCACATGCGCGCCATCCAGCGCGGCGGTGCGCATGCCGATCCACGGGTAATGCGTGCTCAGGTTGAACCAGCCCCACTGACGCGGCACCTGGCGGGTCAGGCCTTCCTCGTACGGCAGCAGCAACGCCTCGTGCGAGGTGTAGAAGTCGATGCGATTGAGGTTGTAGACCTCCGCGCCGGACAGGGTTTCCATGAAGCGCACCGCATCGCCGATCGACGCCACCATCTTCTGGTAGTCCGCAGCCAGCGGCGAATAGCCCACCCAGTCCAGATTCCAGTATTCGGGATGGTGCAGGTCGGCAAAGCCGCCGTCGATCAGGGCGCGCACGAAATTCATCGTCATCGCCGAGCGCGAATGCGCGGTGATCATGCGCTGCGGATCCGGCACGCGTGCCGCTTCGGTGAAGGCGGGCGCGTTGATCACATCGCCGCGGTAGCTCGGCAAGGTCACCCCATCGCGGGTCTCGGTATCGGCCGAACGCGGCTTGGCGTACTGCCCGGCAAAGCGCCCGACCCGCACCACCGGCAGGTGCAGGCCGTGCACCAGCACCAGGCTCATTTGCAGCAGCACCTTCAGGCGATTGGAAATCGTGCCCGATTCGCAATCGCTGAAATTTTCGGCGCAATCTCCGCCCTGCAGCAGGAAGCGCTTGCCCTCCTGCGCCTCGGCCAGCTGGCGCTTGAGCGCGAAGATTTCCCAGGAGGTCACCAGCGGCGGCAACTGCCGCAACTCACCCAGGGTGTGCTCCAACGCAACGGCATCCGGGTACACCGGCATCTGCAGCGCCGGCCGCTGCCGCCAACTCTGCGGCGACCACTGGCCTGCCTGGTTGACGGACGAATGAGGGGAAGCGGACATCATGAACTCCAGAAAGCGTGGGCGCCGGCCAGTGCCGGAACGGAACGATCAGAACAGTTTGCGCGGACCACGCTGCCTGAACCCGGCATACAGCGCCCACAGTGCCAGGCCCACGAACCAGAGCATGCTCCACATCGGCATGCTCAGGCCCAGGAAGCGCCAATCGATGTTGCCGCAGTCGCCGGTGCCGGTCAGTACCGTGCGGAACACTTCGAACGGCCCCATCGTCTCGCTCAGGAAGCTCAACGGCGGCCCGCACGACGACATCATGTCCTTGGGCCGGATCTGCACCCAGACATGCCGCGCCGCGATGCCCATGCCCACACCGGCAGCCAGGAAACTCAGCACGCCATAGACCTTGCGCGTGCCCGCGGCGCGCGGCCCATGCAACGCGCCCAGCAGAAACAACACCGCCAGCGCCGCAAAGGCGATCCGCTGGAAGATGCAGAGCGGGCATGGCTCCAGACCAAGATGCAGCTGCACATAGATCGCATAGGCAAGCAATCCTGCGCATCCAAGAAAGCCCAGCAAAAACTGCGCCCGGAAACCCCAACGAAATGGATTCATCGCTACCGCTTGCCTAGGATCGAATGTCCGATTATCAGCCATCGCCGCCGCGGTGACCACGGATGCCTGCATCGGGCAGGTTGCAGCGCGAAGTCCCGTCCAGCCATGCCTATCGCCCGCCACGCGCCACCCTGCATGCTGGCGATGCAGCCCTGACGCAGCCACCGTCGCAGCAGGCTGCTTGGCAATGGTTGAACCCTGCAGGTCGCTGCACTGCATTGCGGCTGTGACATCGACGCCAAGGCGACAGACCCGGCTCGGGGGCCTGCAATGAAAAAGCCCGGCGCTAGCCGGGCTTTTCAAGATCCTTGCGAAGGGCGAACCGATTACTCGGCCACTTCCTCGGCGACGACCGGACGGTCGACCAGCTCGACATACGCCATCGGCGCATTGTCACCGGCACGGAAGCCGGCCTTCAGGATGCGCAGGTAGCCGCCGGGACGGGTCGCATAACGCGGGCCCAGTTCGACGAACAGCTTGCCCACGGCTTCCTTGTCGCGCAGGCGGGCAAACGCCAGACGACGGTTGGCAACGCCATCGACCTTGCCGATGGTGATCAGCGGCTCGGCGACGCGACGCAGTTCCTTGGCCTTCGGCAAGGTGGTCTTGATCAGCTCGTGCTTGAACAGCGAGGCGGCCATATTGCGGAACATGGCTTCGCGGTGCGCGCTGGTGCGGTTGAACTTACGGCCAGATTTCTGGTGACGCATGAGTGTGATTTCCTAAGGAATGTTGAGACTGCTTTGAGAGACGTTGTCGCCATCCTGGCGCTGTTGAATGGACTGCGGTTGGTCCGAGCCGGCCGTCCTTCGACCGGATGTCACCGCGGGCTTTGGCCCGTCGATGTAAAAACAGCATGGGCGCCCGAAGACGCCCATGCGGATGATGCATTAACCAAGCATGCCGTGCTGGGCGACACCGGCCGGCGGCCAGTTCTCCAGCTTCATGCCCAGTGCAAGGCCGCGCTGTGCCAGCACTTCCTTGATTTCGGTCAGCGACTTCTTGCCAAGATTCGGGGTCTTGAGCAGTTCCACTTCGGTCTTCTGGATCAGATCGCCGATGTAGTAGATGCTCTCGGCCTTCAGGCAGTTGGCCGAACGCACGGTCAGCTCGAGGTCGTCGATCGGGCGCAGCAGCACCGGATCCACGCCGCTGGCAGCCGGCTTGGCCGCACCGCGATCGCGGTGGGTGAAATCGCCGAACACCGACAGCTGATCGCTGAGGATGTCGGCGGCGGTGCGCACGGCTTCCTCGGCATCGATGGTGCCGTTGGTCTCGATATCGATCACCAGCTTGTCGAGGTCGGTGCGCTGTTCAACGCGCGCAGCTTCCACGGCATAGGCAACGCGACGCACCGGCGAGAACGACGCATCCAGCATCAGACGACCGATGGTGCGGGTCTCTTCGTCCGGACGACGACGCGCAGCAGCCGGCTGATAGCCGAAACCACGCTCGATCTTCAGGCGCATGTTCAGCGCCGTGTCCTTGGTCAGGTGGCAGATCACATGGTCGCCGTTGATGATCTCGACGTTGTGATCGGTCCTGATGTCGGCCGCAGTGACCGTACCCGGACCCTGCTTGGACAACGACAGCGTCGCGCTGTCGCCACTATGCATACGAATCGCCACGTCTTTCAGGTTGAGCAGGACGTCAAGCACGTCTTCCTGCAGCCCTTCGACCGTGGTGTACTCGTGCAGCACGCCGTCGATCTCGACCTCGGTGATCGCAAAACCCGGGATCGACGACAACAGCACACGACGCAGGGCATTGCCCAGCGTGTGCCCGTAACCGCGCTCCAAGGGCTCGATCACGACCTTTGCGCGATTGTCGGTAAGACGTTCGATCTGCGGACCACGGGGGCGCAGAACCTGGTTGGCGGTAACCGTCATGTTGCGGGGTCTCCTGCGAACCTCCGGCGGTGCCGGAGGCTCTCCAATGTGAATTACTTCGAATACAACTCGACGATCAGCGCTTCGTTGATATCCGAAGGCAGGTCAGCGCGATCCGGAACGGCCTTGAACACGCCGCTGAACTTCTTCGAATCGACTTCGACCCACGACGGCGTCATGTCGTGCTGCTCAGCCACGGTCAGGGCTTCCTGCACGCGGAGCTGCTTCTGTGCCTTTTCCGACAGCGTGATCGCATCGCCAGCCTTGATCTGGTACGACGCCAGATTCACCGACTTGCCATTGACCAGCACGCCACGGTGCGACACCAGCTGGCGCGCGGCCGGACGGGTGACGGCAAAGCCCATGCGGTAGCAGACGTTGTCCAGACGGGTTTCCAGCAACTGCAGCAGGTTCTCGCCGGTGTTGCCCTTCTTGGTCGAGGCCTTCTTGTAGTAGTTGCGGAACTGACGCTCCAGCAACCCGTAGATGCGCTTGACCTTCTGCTTTTCACGCAGCTGGGTAGCGTAGTCGGAGAGCTTGCCTTTGCGAGCCGCGCCGTGTTGGCCGGGCTTCTGCTCAAGCTTGCACTTGGAGTCCAGCGCACGCGCCGGGCTCTTGAGGGAAAGATCGGCGCCTTCGCGGCGGGCGAGCTTACAGGTAGGACCGATATAACGAGCCATTTCTTATCGCTCCCTTTAGACGCGACGCTTCTTCGGCGGACGGCACCCGTTGTGCGGGATTGGCGTCACGTCGATGATGTTGGTGATCTTGTAGCCCACGTTGTTCAACGAACGCACGGCCGACTCACGGCCCGGACCCGGACCCTTGATACGTACTTCCAGCGACTTCACGCCGTAATCGAGCGCAGCGCGGCCAGCCTTTTCGGCGGCAACCTGAGCAGCGAACGGGGTCGACTTGCGCGAACCACGGAAGCCGGCGCCGCCGGACGTAGCCCACGACAGCGCATTGCCCTGGCGATCGGTGATGGTGACGATGGTGTTGTTGAACGAAGCGTGGACGTGGGCGACGCCATCAGTGATGACGCGCTTGATCTTCTTCTTCGTTTTCTTTTCTGCTGGCTTTGCCATGATCTATCCCTTACTTCCTGATCGCCTTGCGCGGACCCTTACGGGTGCGGGCGTTGGTACGGGTGCGCTGACCACGCAGCGGGAGACCACGGCGATGACGCAGACCGCGATAGCAGCCCAGGTCCATCAGTCGCTTGATCGCGATACCGATTTCGCGGCGCAGGTCGCCTTCGACGACATACTTGCCGACTTCGGCGCGCAGGCGCTCGATTTCGGGTTCGGACAGATCACGAATCTTCGTGGTCGAGGTAACGCCTGCGGATTCGCAGAGCTTCTTCGAACGGGTACGGCCGATGCCGTAGATGCTTTGCAACCCGACCCAGACGTGCTTCTGGGCTGGCAGGTTGACGCCTGCAATACGCGCCATGACGCGATTCTCCAACTGAGTGATGGCCCGACAGCGCCCAGGCGCCATCCGGCAGGATGGATCAAAAGTGAACTCGGAATTGTAGCAAGGCCTCGGATTGCTTTGAAGCCCGCGGAACCAAAAGTTCCATGGACCCGGCGTGGGGAGTGTGCCCTCGCTCCGGCGCCGGACGATGTTGATCCAGAAAACTGCTCCGAATCGCCTGTACTACTCCCGCACAGGACCACCTCGTCACACCCGCGCGCGAGACGTCGCGCGAGCCGCCCTTCTGATCGGAAGATCGTGGCCCGGGAACCAGGCCGTCTTCACGCAATGAAGATCTAGTGTACCACCTAACCGCCCGCGAGACTTAACTGCGCGCCAGACCGCCGCGCGAGCCACCCTTGAGGTTGGCCTTCTTCAGCAGGCTCTCGTACTGATGCGACATCAGATGCGCCTGGATCTGCGCAATGAAGTCCATCACCACCACCACGGCGATCAGCAACGACGTACCACCGAAGTGGAACGAGGTGCCCAGCTGCGTGCGCATGATTTCCGGCAGCAGGCAGACGATCACCAGATACAACGAACCCGCTGCGGTCAGACGTGTCAGCACGCCGTCCACATAATCCGCCGTCGCCTTGCCAGGGCGGATGCCCGGAATCAGCGCGCCCGACTTCTTGAGGTTGTCGGCGGTTTCCTGCGAGTTGAACACCAGCGCGGTGTAGAAGAACGCAAAGCCGATGATCAGTGCCGCAAACACCAACATGTGCACCGGCTCGCCCGGCCCGAGCGCATTGGCGATCTTCTGCAGCCAGGAACCCACGCCGCTGCCGGACGCCGCCTGACCGGACCACATCGACAGCGTCGCCGGGAAGGCGAGGATGCTGGAGGCGAAGATCGGCGGAATCACGCCTGCCATATTGAGCTTCAGCGGCAGGAACGAGGTCTGGTTCATGTACGCATTGCGACCGCCCTGGCGGCGCGCGTAGTTGACCGTGATACGTCGCTGCCCGCGTTCGACGAACACCACAAACAGCGTGAAGGCCAGAATGGTGATGACGATCAGCAGCAGTGAAATGAAGCTCAGATTGCCTTCGCGGAAGGCCTCGACGGTCTGGATAGCCGCCGACGGAAGACCCGCCACGATGCCGGCGAAGATGATCAGCGACACGCCGTTGCCGATGCCACGCTCGGTGACCTGCTCGCCCACCCACATCAGGAAGATGGTGCCGGCGGTCAGCGCGATCACTGCGGTGAGCACGAAGCCCATGCCCGGCGCATACACCACCGGAGCGCCACCGGGCGCGGTCTGATTCTGCAGTGCCAGCGCGATACTACCGCCCTGCACCACTGCCAGAAGCACCGCACCGATGCGCGAATACTGGGTGATCTTGCGTCGGCCGGATTCGCCTTCCTTCTGCATCGCCTTGAGGGCGGGAAAGATGTGCGTGGCCAACTGGATCACGATCGATGCCGAGATGTACGGCATCACGTTCAACGCAAAAATACTGAAACGGTGCAGGGCGCCGCCCGAGAACATGTTGAACATGTCCACGATGCCGCCGCCCTGCGCCTGCATCAACGAAAGCATGGCATCGGGATTCACGCCAGGCACCGGCACATAGCAGCCGATGCGATAGACGATCAATGCCCCGAGGACGAACAGCAGCCGCTGGCGAAGTTCCGTGAACTTGCCGAGCCCGCCACCGAGGTTACCAATGCCAGCCTGCGCCATCTGCCGATTACTCCTCTACGCTGCCGCCGGCAGCTTCGATTGCTGCCTTGGCGCCTGCACTTGCGGCCACGCCCTTCAGCACGAACTTCTTGCTCAGCTCGCCCTTCAGCACGATCTTCGCCTTCTTGGCGCGGCTCGGGACCAGATTGGCCGCACGCAGCGCTGCAAAGTCGATCTCACCGGCTTCCAGCTTGTCCAGCTGGTAGGACAACACTTCGGCACTGTCACGCGCCATCTTCGAACGGAAACCGATCTTCGGCAGACGACGCTGCATCGGGGTCTGGCCGCCTTCGAAGCCGGCCTTGATCTTGCCGCCGCCCTTGCGCGCGAACGAACCCTTGTGGCCGCGGCCACAGGTCTTGCCAAGGCCGGAGCCGATGCCACGGCCGACGCGGGTGCGCTCGGTGCGGGCGCCGTCGGCGGGCTTGAGGTCATTGAGATGCAAAGTCATGGGATTAGTCCTCAACCTTGACGAGGTAGTGAACGGTGTTGATCAGGCCGCGAACCTGCGGGCTGTCCTTCAGTTCACGCACATCGTTGAGCTTATTCAGGCCCAACGCACGCACCGACAGGCGGTGACGCGACTGGGTTCCACGCAGGCCACGCACCAGGCGCACCGTCACGGTCTTGTTGGTGTCCTTAGCCATGGTTGAGCTCCTCCACCTTCTTGCCGCGCTTGGCCGCAACACGCGCCGGCGACTGCACTTCCGACAGACCCTTCAGGGTTGCACGGACCAGGTTGATCGGGTTACGCGAACCAACCGCCTTGGCCAGCACGTTCTTGACGCCAACCGCTTCCAGCACAGCGCGCATGGCGCCGCCGGCGATGACGCCCGTACCTTCCGAGGCCGGCTGCATGTAGACGCGTGCTGCGCCATGGCCGGACTTGACGGCATGCCACAAGGTACCGTTGTTCAGATCGACGGTGGCCAGGTTCTTGCGCGCCTGTTCCATCGACTTCTGGATGGCGACCGGCACTTCGCGCGCCTTGCCATACCCGAAACCGACCTTGCCCAGACCATCGCCGACCACGGTCAGCGCGGTGAAGGTGAACTGGCGACCGCCCTTGACCGTCTTGCTGACGCGATTGACCGCGACCAGCTTTTCGATCATGCCATCGTCGACTTTCTCTTCGCGGTTACGGTCGCGTTCACGACCCCGCGGTGCACGTTCTTCTGCCATCTTGATTCCTTGATTGATTGAGTATGTACGGCTCGAAGCCGCTTATGGTTGTGAAGTCACGCAGTGTTCCCGGCTCCGTTGCAAAAGAACGGGACGGTCCGGCATCTCCCTGCCGGCGGTATCGCGGACGTGACCGATGGCCACGTCCGCAGCAGTGCTTAGAACTGCAGGCCGCCTTCGCGAGCTGCATCGGCCAGCGCCTTGATACGGCCATGGTAGCGGTAGCCCGAGCGGTCGAACGCGACCTTCTCGATGCCCGCAGCCTTGGCGCGCTCGGCGATCAGCTTGCCGACCTTGACGGCCGCATCGCTGTTCTTGCCGTTCTTCAGGCCTTCCTTGACGTCGGCCTGCAGGGTGTTCGCCGCGGCAATCACCTTGGAACCGTCGGCGGTGAAGACCTGCGCATACAGATGCTGGCCGGTGCGCAGCACCGACAGGCGAGCGACGCCCAGCTCACGGATGTGCGAACGGGTGGACTTGGCGCGACGCAGACGGGCGATGTTCTTGTTGATGCTCATGATATTTATCCTACGGAAGCTGAAGGAAGCAGGCTTTTGCATCGAAAAGTCCGGCCATGGATGGCCGGGCTCCTAGCAGAGGGACCTGCGTTACGCCTTCTTGGCTTCCTTGCGAATGATGACTTCACCGGCGTACTTCACACCCTTGCCCTTGTAGGGCTCCGGCGGACGGAAACCGCGAATCTTGGCGGCGACTTCGCCGACGCGCTGCTTGTCGGCGCCCTGGACCACGATCTCGGTCTGGGTCGGGGTCGACAGCGTGATGCCTTCCGGCGCCACGAACACCAGCGGATGCGAGAAACCGAGCGCCAGGCTCAGATCCTTGCCCTGCATGGCGGCGCGGTAACCGACGCCGACCAGCTCGAGCTTGCGCTCGAAGCCTTCGGACACACCCTTGACCATGTTGGCCAGGATGGCGCGCACGGTACCGGTGATGGCGATCTGCGACGGGTCATTGGCCGACAGCGTGGCAACGTCGCCGTCGATGGCGATTTCGACGCCAGTCGGCTTCGGCAGGGTCAGGGTGCCCTTCGGGCCCTTGACGCTGACCAGCTCGGGCTGGACGTTGAGTTCAACACCCTTCGGAAGGGAAACAGGCTTCTTGGCTACACGGGACATGATCGATTCCTTCCCTTAGGCCACGAAGCACAGGACTTCACCACCAACGCCGGCTTCGCGAGCCTGCGCATCGGTCATGATGCCCTTCGACGTGGAGATGATGGCGATACCCAGGCCACCCAGGACCTTGGGCAGCTCGGTCTTGCCGCGGTACTGGCGCAGACCCGAGCGCGAGAAACGCTTCAGGGTCTCGATGACCGGACGGCCTTCGAAATACTTCAGCACGATTTCCAGCTCCGACTTGTTGTTCTCGGTTGCTGTCACGCGCAGGTCGGTGATGTAACCCTCGTCCTTCAGGACCTGGGCGATCGCAACCTTGATCTTGGACGACGGCAATTTCACCGTCTGCTTACCAACCGCGGCCGCATTCTTGATGCGTACCAGCAGGTCGGCGATGGGATCAGTCATGCTCATATGAGTACCTTTGAGTGCACCGATATCCGCTTTCGCGAAAATCTTGTGTTTTCCTGGGGATGGGCCAGGACCCTTTACGCCATGCCGCGCCCATGCGGGCAAGACAGAAGCGGAAGTATACGACAAAAGAGCCCGACTTGCGTCGGACTCCCCTGTTGAACAGAACGATCCTGTTCAAGCCGGCCGCGAACGGCCGGCAATGCTGTTACCAGCTTGCCTTGCGCAGGCCCGGAACGTCACCGTTCATCGTGGCCTTGCGCAGCATGTTGCGACCCAGACCGAACTTGCGGTAGACACCGCGCGGACGGCCGGACAGCTCGCAACGGTTGCGGTGGCGGCTCGGCGACGAATCGCGCGGCAGCTTCTGCAACTTGGTCGACGCGTCGATCTTCTCTTCGTAGGACGCATCCTGACTGGAGAGGATCTTCTTCAGCGCATCACGCTTGCCTGCGAATTTCTTCGCCAGCTTTGCACGCTTGATGTCGCGGTGGATCATGGAGGTCTTTGCCATTTCGGATGTCCTCGACGGTCAGTTACGGAACGGGAACTTGAACGCTGCCAGCAGCGCCTTCGCTTCCGCATCCGTCTTGGCGGTGGTGGTGATGGCGATATCCATACCGCGAATCGCGTCGACGGCGTCGAAGTCGATTTCCGGGAAGATGATCTGTTCCTTCACACCCATGTTGAAGTTGCCACGACCGTCAAAGGAGCGACCGGAAACACCACGGAAGTCGCGCACGCGCGGCAGCGAGATGTTGATCAGACGATCCAGAAACTCGTACATCTTGGCGCGACGCAAGGTGGTCTTGCAGCCGATCGGCCAACCGTCACGAATCTTGAACGATGCGACCGAAACGCGCGACTTGGTGACCACCGGCTTCTGGCCGGAGATCTTGGACATGTCGGCGACCGCATTTTCCAGAATCTTCTTGTTGGTAGCCGCCTCGCCCACGCCCATGTTGAGCGTGACCTTGACCAGCTTCGGCACTTCCATCGGATTGGTGTAGCCGAATTCCTTCATCAGGGCCGGCACCACGTTTTCCTTGTAAAACTTTTCGAGACGAGTGTTCATGATCGCATTCCTCAGGCGTCGAGCGCCTCACCGCTGGAGCGGAACACACGCAATTTGCGTCCATCCTCCAGCACCTTGAAGCCAACGCGCTCGCCCTTGCCCGTTGCCGGGTTGACGATATTGACGTTGGAGATATGGATCGACGCTTCACGCTCGACCACGCCGCCGGCGACACCCGCCTGCGGGTTCGGCTTGGTGTGGCGCTTGATGACGTTGGCATTGGAGACGATCACGCGATCGCCGTCCACACGCACAACTTCACCCTGCTTACCCTTGTCCTTGCCGGTGTTGATGACGACCTGGTCGCCCTTCTTGATACGGTTAGCCATGTATATGTCCTCCGCTCACAGCACTTCGGGAGCGAGCGAGACGATCTTCATGAACTTCTCGGAACGCAGCTCGCGCGTCACCGGCCCGAAGATGCGGGTCCCGATCGGCTCCTGCTTATTGTTCAACAGCACAGCGGCGTTGCCATCGAAGCGGATCAGCGAACCGTCGGGACGGCGCACACCCTTGCGGGTACGCACCACGACGGCGTCGTAGACTTCGCCCTTCTTGACCTTGCCACGCGGAATGGCGTCCTTGACGGTCACCTTGATGATGTCGCCAATGTGTGCGTAGCGGCGCTTGGAGCCGCCCAGCACCTTGATGCACATCACTTCCTTGGCACCCGAATTGTCGGCGACATCGAGGTAGCTCTGCATCTGGATCATGATTCAGATCTCCCTTATTCGGCCGAACGGGTGACGATTTCGACCACCCGCCAGTTCTTGGTCTTGGACATTGGAGCAATCTCGGTCACACGCACGACGTCGCCTTCGTTGCAGGCATTGTCGGCGTCGTGTGCGTGGAGCTTGGACGAGCGCTTGATGTACTTACCGTACAACGGGTGCTTGACCTGGCGCTCCACCAACACGGTGACCGTCTTGTCCATCTTGTTGCTGACGACACGGCCTTCGACCGTGCGCAGCGTTTGCTTTTCGTTGTTGTCGCTCATCGCGGCCGTCCTTACTTGGTGCTGCCGAGCAGGTACTTGACGCGAGCAATCTCGCGGCGCACCCGGCGGGTATCGTGGGTCTTCGGCAGCTGGCCGGTGACCTGCTGCATACGGAGCGAGAACTGCTCCTTACGCAGATCGGTCAGGTGGGCCTTCAGTTCGTCAGCCGACTTCTCGCGGAGTTGTTTGATATCCATCAGCGCACCGTCCGGGTCACGAAAGTGGTGGTCACCGACAATTTCGCGGCGGCAAGGCGGAACGCCTCACGTGCGATATCTTCGGGAATCCCCTCGATTTCATAGATCATGCGGCCCGGCTGAATCTGCGCGACCCAGTACTCCACGTTGCCCTTACCGGAGCCCATGCGGACTTCGATCGGCTTCTTGGTGATCGGCTTGTCGGGGAACACACGGATCCACATCTTGCCGCCCTTCTTGACGTGGCGGCTGATCGTACGACGTGCTGCTTCAATCTGACGCGCGGTCAGCTGACCGTGCGCGGTTGCCTTGAGGCCGTACTCGCCGAAGCTGACGGCGTTTCCGCTCCATGCCAGGCCGTCGTTACGGCCCTTGTGCATCTTGCGGTATTTGGTTCGCTTGGGTTGCAACATTGCCGTTACCTCGCTTCACGAGCCGGGCGCGAAGGACGGTCACCACGGTCGCCGCGATCGTTACGATCGTTGCGCGGGCTGTCGTCCTGCTTCTCCTGGCCAACCTGGGAGAAGTCGAAGACCTCACCCTTATAGATCCAGACCTTGATGCCGATGATGCCGTACGTCGTGGACGCCTCGGCAAAACCGTAATCAATGTCGGCACGTAGCGTGTGCAGCGGCACGCGGCCTTCGCGGTACCACTCCGAACGGGCGATTTCTGCACCGTTGAGGCGGCCAGCCACGTTGACCTTGATGCCCAGGGCACCCAGGCGCATCGCGTTGCCGACCGAGCGCTTCATTGCACGGCGGAACATGATGCGACGCTCAAGCTGCTGCGCGATCGACTCGGCGACCAGCTGCGCATCCAGCTCCGGCTTGCGCACTTCGGTGACGTTGATGTGGGCAGGAACACCCATCATCGCGCTCACTTCCTTGCGCAGCTTTTCGATGTCCTCGCCACGCTTGCCGATCACCACGCCCGGGCGGGCGGTGTGAATGGTCACGCGGGCGGTTTTGGCAGGGCGCTCGATCAAGATCTTGCTGATACCTGCCTGCGCGAGCTTCTTGCGCAGCATTTCACGCACTTTCAGGTCGGCTGCCAGGTAGGCGGCGAAGTCGGCCTTGTTTGCGTACCACTTGGAATTCCAGTCCTTGGCGATGCCAAGGCGAATTCCAGTCGGATGAACTTTATGACCCATGGTCTTTTCCTTTCCGCTTACTTGGCGGCGCCGACAATCACAGTGATGTGACTGGTGCGCTTGAGGATGCGGGTACCGCGGCCTTTCGCCCGCGCCATGAAACGCTTCAGGGACGGACCTTCATCAACCATGATGGTCTTGACCTTCAGCTCGTCGACATCCGCGCCCTGATTGTTCTCGGCATTGGCAATCGCCGACTCCACAACCTTCTTGATCAGGTGCGCAGCCTTTTTATCCGAGAACTTCAGCAGATTGACCGCACGTTCGGCGGACAAACCACGCACCTGGTCAGCGACCAGGCGGGCCTTCTGCGGGGAGATGCGCGCGGTGCGCAGGATTGCTTTCGCTTCCATCGTCATCTCTCCCTTACCTGCTCGACTTCTTGTCGCCACCGTGACCCTTGAAGGTCCGGGTGACGGCAAATTCGCCGAGCTTGTGGCCGACCATATTCTCGTTGACGAGCACCGGAATGTGGTTCTTGCCGTTATGCACGGCGATGGTGATGCCTACCATTTCCGGCAGGATCATCGAACGGCGCGACCAGGTCTTGATCGGCTTCTTGCTACCCGCAGCGGACTCCACCTTCTTTGCAAGGTGGTGATCGACGAACGGGCCCTTCTTGAGTGAACGTGCCATGGTCGATTAGCCCCTACGATCGCGGACGATGAATTGCTGGGTGCGCTTGTTCTTGCGCGTCTTGTAACCCTTGGTCGGAACACCCCACGGGGTGACCGGATGCGGATTACCCTGGCCAGCCTTGGCCTCACCACCACCGTGCGGGTGATCGACCGGGTTCATGGCCGCACCGCGAACGGTCGGGCGAACACCGCGCCAGCGCTTGGCGCCAGCCTTGCCCAGCTTCTCGAGGTTGTGCTCGTCGTTGCCGACTTCGCCGATGGTGGCGCGGCACTCGACCGGCACCTTGCGCATTTCGCCCGAGCGCAGACGCAGCGTGGCATAGATGCCTTCGCGAGCGACCAGCTGGACGGCTGCACCGGCAGCACGTGCGATCTGAGCGCCCTTACCCGGCTTCAGCTCGATACCGTGGACCGTCGTACCGACCGGGATGTTGCGCAGCGGCAGCGTGTTGCCGGTCTTGATCGGCGCGTTGGCACCGGCAATGACCTGATCGCCAGCCTTCAAGCCCTTGGGGGCGATGATGTAGCGACGCTCGCCGTCGACATAGCACAGCAGGGCGATATGAGCGGTACGGTTCGGATCGTATTCGATCCGCTCCACACGCGCCGGAATACCTTCCTTGTTGCGCTTGAAGTCGATGATGCGGTAGTGCTGCTTATGACCACCACCGACGTGACGCACGGTGATGCGGCCATGGTGGTTACGACCACCGGACTTGCTCTGCGAATCGAGCAGCGCCGCGTGCGGTGCGCCCTTGTGCAGATCGGGAGTAACCACGCGCACGGCGGAACGACGGCCGGGAGAGGTGGGTTTGAACTTCATCAATGGCATGGGATGGACCTCAGGCCTTGGCCGTTACGTCGATGGACTGACCATCAACCAGGCGGACGTACGCCTTGCGCCAATTGCCACGGCTGCCAGCACGGTTACGGAAGGACTTGCTCTTGCCCTTGACGTTGACCACGTTGACCGCTTTGACCTTGACGTCGAACAGCTGCTCGACCGCGGCCTTTACATCGGCCTTGGTGGCTTCGTTCGAAACTTCGAAGACATACTGGTTGGAGATTTCCTGCAGGCGCGCGGTCTTTTCGGAGACTCGCGGAGCACGCAGCACGCTGAAGATTTTTTCGTTGCTGCTCATGCCAGCCACTCCTCGACCTTCTTGACCGCATCGGCGGTGATCACGACCGTATCGGCCCCGACCAGAGCGACCGGATCCAGACCCTGCACATCACGCACCTGCACATACGGCAGATTGCGGGCGGACAGATACAGGTGCTCGGAGGCTTCCTCGGTGACGATCAGCGGGCGCTTGCCCACATCCAGTCCCTTCAGCTTCTCGATCAGACCCTGGGTCTTGGTGGTTTCGACGTCGAACGCATCGACGATCATCAGGCGACCCTGGCGATTAAGCTCAGAGAAGATCGCGCAGATGGCCGCACGGTACATCTTGCGGTTGACTTTCTGTTCGAAGCTGCGCGGCTTGGCCGCGAAGGTCACGCCGCCGCCGACGAAGATCGGAGCCGTCAGCGCGCCATGACGCGCACCGCCGCCCTTCTGCTTCTTCGACTTCTTGGTCGTGCCCGCAACTTCCGAACGCGTCTTCTGTGCCTTGGTACCAGCGCGACCGGCATTGCGATAAGCGACGACGACCTGGTGAACCAGATCTTCGCTGAATTCGCGACCGAACACGGCATCGGAGACCGAGACCTTGTTGTTGCTACCCGTGATAACGAGTTCCATCGTCATCTCTCCTTATGCCTTGCTCGCCGGACGGACGATCACGTCGCCACCAGCTGCGCCAGGCACGGCGCCGCGGATAGCAATCAGACCACGCTCGACGTCGACCTTGACCACTTCCAGGTTCTGCGTGCTTTGCTGCACGGCGCCCATGTGGCCCGACATCTTCTTGCCCGGGAAAACGCGACCCGGGGTCTGGCGTTGACCCAACGAACCCGGCGCGCGATGCGACAGCGAGTTACCGTGAGTTGCATCGCCCATACGGAAGTTGTAGCGCTTGATGGTGCCCTGGAAACCCTTACCCTTGGTGACGCCCTGGACGTCGACCTTCTGGCCGACCTCGAAGATGTCCGCCTTGATTTCGCCGCCGACGGCGAAATCGCCGAGCTGGGCATCTTCAACGCGGAATTCCCACAGGCCGCGACCCGCTTCCACCTTCGCCTTGGCGAAGTGGCCAGCAGCCGGCTTGTTGACCAGCGCGGCACGACGGGCACCAACGGTAATCTGCACGGCGCTGTAGCCGTCAGCTTCGACGGTCTTGATCTGCGCGATGCGGTTTGGAGTTGCTTCGATCAGCGTGACCGGTACCGAGCGACCGTCTTCGGTGAAGACGCGGCTCATACCAGCCTTGCGGCCTACGAAGCCCAACGAATATTTCTTCGTCATGGTCGTAGTCCTCAGGTCAACTTGATCTGAACGTCGACGCCAGCCGCGAGTTCGAGCTTCATCAGCGCGTCCACGGTCTTGTCGTTCGGGTCGACGATATCGAGCACACGCTTGTGCGTGCGGGTTTCGTACTGGTCACGCGCATCCTTGTCGGCATGCGGGGATACGAGGATGGTGTAACGTTCGATCTTGGTCGGCAACGGGATCGGGCCACGCACTTGCGCGCCGGTCCGCTTAGCCGTTTCGACGATCTCGCTGGCCGAACGGTCGATCAAACGATGATCGAACGCCTTCAACCGAATCCGGATCTTTTGTTCCGACATGACGGAAGCTTCCTTCGTTAAAAGAGCGACGGGCAAGGCCTCTGGGATACCTGCCCCGATATTCCTGACGTAGATGAAATCGCCATGCATCCTGCTGACGAGGGCATTTCCTCCGCCCAAAAACTGAGGCAGACCGGTAAACCGGCCTGCCCAGACGGAAAAGTATAATGCGCAACAAGAGCACGGTCAACAACAGGTGAGTTGTTGAGTGCTCCATGCAACGCGACCTTCCCGGTCTGGCGAACACGAGCGGCATCCTGCCGTTCTTTTCGCTGTAACTCAGCGCCCTACCCAGGGACACCGAGCCGCGCATTATAGCGAGGCACCTTTACATGCGCAAGCGCCCTGCCCGATAAAGACGCCGGCCGCGCACGCACCTCCGACTCGGCCCACGAAAAAGGGCCGGCTTGCGCCGACCCTTGTTCGTGCGGATCCAGCGACCGAAGCCGCCGGATTGCAGGACTTACTTGACGATCTTGGCAACCACGCCGGCGCCGACGGTACGACCGCCTTCACGGATGGCGAAGCGCAGACCTTCGTCCATCGCGACCGGGTTGATCAGGGTCACGACCATCTTCACGTTGTCGCCCGGCATCACCATCTCCACGCCTTCCGGCAGCTGGCAGGCGCCAGTGATGTCGGTGGTGCGGAAGTAGAACTGCGGACGGTAGCCCTTGAAGAACGGGGTATGACGGCCACCCTCGTCCTTCGACAGCACATAGACTTCGGCTTCGAACTCGGTATGCGGCTTGATCGAACCCGGCTTGCACAGCACCTGGCCGCGCTCGACGTCGTCACGCTTGGTGCCGCGCAGCAGCAGACCGGCATTGTCGCCCGCCTGGCCCTGGTCCAGCAGCTTGCGGAACATTTCCACGCCGGTAACGGTGGTCTTCTGGGTGTCGCGGATACCGACGATTTCGATTTCGTCGCCAACCTTGATGATGCCGCGCTCGATACGACCGGTCACCACGGTGCCGCGGCCGGAGATCGAGAACACGTCTTCGACCGGCATCAGGAACGGACGGTCGACGTCGCGGGTCGGCTCCGGAATGAACGAATCCAGCGCCTCAACCAGCTTCAGGATCGCCGGCACGCCGATGTCGCTCTGGTCGCCGTCCAGCGCCAGACGCGCCGAACCGTGGATGATCGGCGTGTCATCGCCCGGGAAGTCGTACTTGCTGAGCAGCTCGCGCACTTCCATCTCGACCAGCTCGAGCAGCTCGGCGTCGTCGACCATGTCGGCCTTGTTCAGGAACACGACGATGTGCGGCACACCGACCTGACGCGAGAGCAGGATGTGCTCGCGGGTCTGCGGCATCGGGCCGTCGGCGGCCGAACACACCAGGATCGCGCCGTCCATCTGCGCCGCACCGGTGATCATGTTCTTGACGTAGTCGGCGTGGCCCGGGCAATCGACGTGCGCGTAGTGACGGGTCGGGGATTCGTATTCGACGTGTGCGGTCGAAATCGTGATGCCGCGCGCCTTCTCTTCCGGCGCCGCGTCGATCGCGTCATACGCCTTGAACTCGCCACCGAAACGCTCAGCACCGATCTTGGTCAGCGCGGCTGTCAACGTGGTCTTGCCATGGTCGACGTGACCGATGGTGCCGACGTTCACGTGCGGCTTGGTGCGCTCAAATTTAGCTTTTGCCATGACTAACTACCTCTAATTGAAAAATTTGTGAGAAGCGGCTGAGCGAACTCAGCCCTTCTTGGTGACGGCGTCGGCGATGTTGGCCGGTGCCTCTTCGTAGTGGTCGAATTCCATCGAGAACGTCGCACGGCCCTGGCTCATCGAGCGCAGCGAGGTCGCATAACCGAACATCTCGCCCAGCGGAATCATCGCGTTGATGATCTTGCCCGACGGGCTGTCGTCCTGACCCTGCAGCACGCCACGACGGCGGCTCACGTCGCCCATCACGTCACCCAGGTAATCCTCCGGGCTGACGATCTCGACCTTCATGATCGGCTCCAGCAACACCGGGCTGGCTTTCGCAAAGCCCTGCTTGAACGCCATCGACGCGGCCAGCTTGAACGCCATTTCCGAGGAGTCGACGTCGTGGTACGAGCCGAACACCAGCTTGACCTTCACACCCACCACCGGGAAGCCGGCGATCGGACCACTGGTGATCGTCTCGCGCAAACCCTTTTCGACCGAGGGGATGAATTCCTTCGGGATGATGCCGCCGGTGATGTCGTTGATGAAGAGGAAATCGTCCTTGACGTTGTCACTCTTGCGATCTTCCTCGGTCATCGGCGACAGCTCGATCACAACGTGACCGTACTGACCCTTACCACCGGACTGCTTGGCGTGCTTGTAGTCGGACTTGACGTCGGACTTGCGGATCGTTTCGCGGTAGGCCACCTGCGGCTTGCCGACGTTGGCCTCGACATTGAACTCGCGACGCATACGGTCGACGATGATGTCCAGGTGCAACTCGCCCATGCCCGAGATGATGGTCTGGCCGGATTCTTCGTCGGTCTTGACGCGGAACGAGGGATCTTCCTGCGCCAGACGGCCCAGGGCCATGCCCATCTTTTCCTGGTCCGACTTGGTCTTGGGCTCCACCGCCATCGAGATCACCGGCTCCGGGAACACCATGCGCTCCAGGGTGATGACCTTGTCCTGCGCACACAGCGTGTCGCCGGTGGTGACGTCCTTCAGACCCACGGCAGCGGCGATGTCACCAGCGCGCACTTCCTTGATCTCTTCGCGATTGTTGGAGTGCATCTGCAGGATGCGGCCCACGCGCTCTTTCTTCGACTTGACCGGGTTGTAGACCTGGTCGCCGGAGTTCAACGTGCCCGAGTAGACACGGAAGAACGTCAGCGAGCCCACGAACGGGTCGGTCATGATCTTGAACGCCAACGCCGAGAACGGCGCGGTATCGGTGGCAGGACGGGTGTCTTCCTTCTCGTCCTCGTCGATACCCTGGACCGGCGGACGGTCGGCCGGCGACGGCAGCAGGTGCACGACGCCGTCGAGCATGGCCTGCACGCCCTTGTTCTTGAACGCCGAGCCACAGAACACCGGCACGATTTCGACCTTCAGGGTGCGCTCGCGCAGACCCACCAGGATCTCCTCTTCGCTCAGGTCGCCCTCGTTGAGGTACTTGTCCATCAGGTCTTCGCTGGCTTCGGCAGCCGCCTCGACCATGAACGAACGCGCCTCGGTCGCGATCTCGACCAGGTCGGCCGGGATGTCGCGGTATTCGAAGGTGGTGCCCTGCGATGCGGTATCCCAATGGATCGCCTTCATCTTGAGCAGGTCGACCACGCCCTCGAAGCCGTCTTCGGCGCCGATCGGCACCTGCATCGGCACGGCGTAGGCACCCAGACGGGCCTTCAACTGCTCGACGACCTTGTCGAAGTTGGCACCGGTACGGTCCATCTTGTTGACGAAGGCCATGCGCGGCACGGAGTACTTGTTGGCCTGGCGCCACACGGTCTCGGACTGCGGCTGCACGCCACCAACGGCGCACAGCACGAACACCGCACCGTCGAGCACGCGCAAGGAGCGCTCCACTTCGATGGTGAAGTCGACGTGCCCGGGGGTATCGATGATGTTGAAGCGGTGCTGCGGCATGGACTTGTCCATGCCCGACCAGAATGCAGTGGTCGCAGCGGAGGTGATGGTGATACCACGCTCCTGCTCCTGCTCCATCCAGTCCATCACTGCAGCGCCGTCATGGACTTCGCCGATCTTGTGACTGACACCGGTGTAGAACAGGATGCGCTCGGAGGTGGTGGTCTTGCCGGCATCGATGTGGGCCATGATGCCGAAGTTGCGGTAACGCTCGATAGGGGTGGTGCGGGCCACGGGGAGCCTCTCAATTTCTTGGATTTCGGATGGCCGAACGCCGCCTTTCGGCGGCCTTCGGATTGGATGCGACGCCAAAGGCGTCGCAAACAGCACTCAGATGGTGCTGAAGGGCCCCGTTACCAAGGCCCACGAGGTCACCAGCGGTAATGTGCGAACGCCTTGTTCGCCTCCGCCATACGGTGCGTCTCTTCGCGCTTCTTGATCGCGCCGCCACGGCTTTCCGAGGCGTCCAACAGTTCTGCAGCCAGCTTGCGCGGCATGGTGTTCTCGCCACGCTTGCGCGCGGAGTCGATCAACCAGCGCATTGCCAGCGCCATGCGACGGGAGGAGCGCACTTCGACGGGCACCTGATAGGTAGCACCACCGACGCGACGCGATTTAACTTCGACAGCCGGGGCCACGTTGTCCAGTGCTTTCTGCACCAGCTCGACGGCATTCGGATTCTTTTCGCCAATGACGTCCATCGCGCCATAGACAATTTTCTCAGCAACCGACTTCTTGCCACTCTGCATCACCATATTGATGAAGCGGGCAATGGTTTCGCTGCCATGCTTTGGATCAGGCAGGACGGTGCGCTGCGGAGTAGAACCTTTACGGGACATTGGAGTGTTTCCTTAGCTCTTCGGGCGCTTGGCGCCGTACTTGGAACGACCTTGACGGCGCTTTGCGACGCCGGCGGCGTCCAGCGAACCACGGACGGTGTGATAACGCACACCGGGAAGATCCTTGACGCGGCCACCGCGAATCAGGACCACGGAGTGCTCCTGCAGGTTGTGGCCTTCACCACCGATGTAGCTGATGACCTCTTCCTGGTTCGTCAGGCGCACCTTGGCAACCTTACGCAGGGCCGAGTTCGGCTTCTTCGGGGTAGTGGTATAGACGCGTGTGCAGACGCCACGGCGCTGCGGACACTTGTCCAGTGCCGGAGAGGCACTCTTGTAGGTGGTCGCTTGCCGAGGCTTGCGGACCAGCTGATTGATCGTCGTCATCAGTTGATTCTTCTGATTGAGAGGCCGAGACGGCCTTGCACGAAAACAAAGGCAGGCCGAAAAACGGCCCGCCGAGACAGGGAAGTATAGCTGGCAGGACGAAACTCCGTCAACTTCACGGAAATCTAACCCTGCTGGCCCATCCAAAGGCCGGAAAACGGAGGGCCTCCTGCCCTCCTTTTCGCTTGGCTTACGGCGATCTTGCGACCGCCGTCGGAGCGCTTACTCCTCGTCCGCGCCAGCGTCGGCCACGGCTGCGACCGGTTCGGCAACCGTCGGCTTGCCCGACAGCGTTTCCATTTCCGAGTCGGTCAGACCCGACGACTTGCGACGTCCGGCGTGATACGCCAGACCGGTACCGGCCGGGATCAGACGACCCACGATCACGTTTTCCTTCAGACCGCGCAGGTTGTCGCGGGTGCCGCGCACGGCAGCCTCGGTCAACACGCGGGTGGTCTCCTGGAACGAGGCCGCCGAGATGAACGACTCGGTGGCCAACGAGGCCTTGGTGATACCCAGCAGCACCGGATCGTACTTGGCCGGCAGCTCGTTGCGCTTGACCAGGCGGGCATTTTCCTCGATGACGCGCTGGCGCTCGACCTGCTCGCCGTTGAGGAACTTGCTGGTGCCCTGGTCGGTGATCTCGACCTTGCGCAGCATCTGGCGGGTGATCACCTCGATGTGCTTGTCATTGATCTTCACGCCCTGCAGGCGATACACGTCCTGGATTTCCTTGACCAGATACGCGGCCAGCGGCTCGACACCCAGCAGACGCAGGATGTCCTGCGGGCTCGGCTCGCCGTCCACCACGGTCTCGCCCTTGGTCACATGCTCGCCTTCGAACACGATGATCTGGCGGTACTTGGGAATCAGCTCTTCGTGTTCCGACCCATCGGTATCCTTGATGATCAGGCGCTGCTTGCCCTTGGTGTCCTTACCGAAGCTGATGATGCCCGAACGCTCGGCCAGGATCGCCGGATCCTTCGGCTTGCGCGCTTCGAACAGATCGGCAACGCGCGGCAGACCACCGGTGATGTCGCGGGTCTTGGACGCTTCCTGCGGGATCTTGGCGACCACGTCGCCCACGCCGACGGCGGCACCGTCCTGCAGGTTGACGATGGAGCGCGGCGGCAACAGGTACTGCGCCGGCAGATCCGTATTTGGGATCGTCAGGTCGTTGCCCTTGCCGTCGACGATGCGCACGATCGGGCGCAGCTCCTTGGCATGTGCACCGCGACGCTTCGGGTCGGTGATTTCGCGCGAGGCCAGACCGGTCAGTTCGTCGGTCTTCTCGATGACGGTGACGCCGTCGACGAAGTCGATGAAGCGGATGAAACCGGCCACTTCCGACACGATCGGGTGGTTATGCGGATCCCAGTTCGCCACGCCCTGCCCGGCCTTGACCGCATCACCATCCTTGGCGGTGATGGTGGCGCCGTACGGCAGCTTGTAACGCTCGCGCTCGCGGCCATGGCCGTCGAGCACGGACAGTTCGCCCGAACGCGAGACAGCGACCAGCGCGCCGCTGGCGTGCGCCACCGACTTCAGGTTGTTGAACTTCACCGAACCGGTGGTCTTGACGGTGATGTTGTCCACCGCCGCCGCACGTGATGCCGCGCCACCGATGTGGAACGTACGCATGGTCAGCTGGGTACCCGGCTCACCGATCGACTGCGCCGCAATGACGCCGACCGCCTCACCGATGTTGACCTGGTGACCGCGGGCGAGATCGCGACCGTAGCAGCGTGCGCACACGCCGAACGAGGATTCGCAGCTGATGGTCGAACGCACCTTCACCGACTGCACGCTGGCGTCTTCCAGCTTGGCAACCCAGGCTTCGTCCAGCAGCGTGTTGCGGGTGACGATCGGCTCTTCGTCGTTGCCCGGCAGGTACACGTCCTCGGCCACCACACGGCCCAGCACGCGCTCGCGCAACGGTTCCACCACGTCGCCGCCTTCCACGATCGGGGTCATGATCAACCCTTCGGTGGTGCCGCAGTCGACCTCGGTGATCACCACGTCCTGCGCCACGTCGACCAGACGACGGGTCAGATACCCCGAGTTCGCGGTCTTGAGCGCTGTATCGGCCAGACCCTTACGGGCACCGTGGGTGGAGTTGAAGTACTCCTGCACGTTCAGGCCTTCGCGGAAGTTCGCCTTGATCGGCGTCTCGATGATCGAGCCATCCGGACGCGCCATCAGGCCGCGCATGCCGGCCAGCTGACGGATCTGCGCCTGGCTACCACGCGCACCGGAGTCGGCCATGATGTACAGCGAGTTCATCGACTTCTGGTCGATGGTCTCGCCCTTGGCATTTTCGACCTTCTCGGTACCGATGGTGTCCATCATCGCCTTGGCGATGCGCTCGCTGGTGCGTGACCAGATGTCCACGACCTTGTTGTAGCGCTCGCCGGCGGTGACCAGACCGGACTGGTACTGTTCCTGGATCTCCAGCACTTCGGCTTCGGCCTCGGTGAGGATGCCCTTCTTCTCGTCCGGGATCAGCATGTCGTCGATGCCGATCGACACGCCTGCGCGGGTCGCATAGGCATAGCCGGTGTACATCAGCTTGTCGGCGAACACGACGGTGTCCTTCAAGCCCAGCAGACGGTAGCTGGAGTTGATCAGGCGCGAGATGTTCTTCTTGGTCATCTCGGTGTTGGCCAGCTGGAACGGCAGGCCTTCGGGCAGGATTTCGCTCAACAGCGCACGCCCGACCGTGGTGTCCACGATCGAGGTGCCGCTGCTGCGCTTGCCGTCGGCTTCCACGTCCACCTGGGTGATGCGGACCTTGACCTTGGCGTGCAGTTCCACCACGCGGTTGTCGTAGGCGCGCTTCACTTCGCTGGTGTTGGCGAACACCATGCCTTCGCCCTTCTTGTTCTCCAGGGCGCGGCTCATGTAGTACAGGCCCAACACCACGTCCTGCGACGGCACGATGATCGGCTCGCCGTTGGCCGGCGACAGGATGTTGTTGGTGGACATCATCAGCGCACGCGCTTCCAGCTGGGCTTCCAGCGAGAGCGGCACGTGGACGGCCATCTGGTCACCGTCGAAGTCGGCGTTGAACGCAGTACACACCAGCGGATGCAGCTGGATGGCCTTGCCTTCGATCAACACCGGCTCGAACGCCTGGATGCCCAGGCGGTGCAGGGTCGGCGCACGGTTCAGCAGCACCGGGTGCTCGCGGATCACTTCTTCCAGGATGTCCCAGACTTCGGCTTCTTCGCGCTCGACCAGCTTCTTGGCGGCCTTGATGGTGGTAGCCAGGCCGCGACGCTGCAGCTTGGCGAACACAAACGGCTTGAACAGCTCCAGCGCCATCTTCTTCGGCAGGCCGCACTGGTGCAGCTTGAGGTACGGACCGACGGTGATGACCGAACGACCGGAGTAGTCCACGCGCTTGCCGAGCAGGTTCTGACGGAACCGGCCCTGCTTGCCCTTGATCATGTCGGCCAGCGACTTCAGCGGACGCTTGTTGGTGCCGGTGATGGCACGGCCGCGACGGCCGTTGTCCAGCAGCGCATCGACCGATTCCTGCAGCATGCGCTTCTCGTTGCGCACGATGATGTCCGGCGCATTGAGCTCGAGCAGACGACGCAGACGGTTGTTGCGGTTGATCACGCGGCGGTACAGATCGTTCAGATCCGAGGTCGCGAAGCGGCCGCCATCCAGCGGCACCAGCGGACGCAGGTCCGGCGGCAGCACCGGCAGCACGGTCATGACCATCCACTCCGGACGGTTGCCCGATTCCAGGAAGGCTTCGATCAGCTTGATGCGCTTGGTAAGGCGCTTGAGCTTGGTTTCCGAACCGGTGCTGGCGATTTCCTCGCGCAGGCGGGTCATTTCCGACTGCAGGTCGATCGTGCGCAGCAGCTCGTACACCGCCTCGGCGCCCATGGCGGCGTCGAAGTCGTCGTTGTACTCCTGGCGTGCGGTCAGGTACTGCTCTTCGGTCAGCAGCTGGCGGCGCTCGAGCGGGGTCAGGCCCGGCTCGGTGACCACGTAGGCTTCGAAGTACAGCACGCGCTCGATGTCACGCAGGGTCATGTCCAGCATCAGGCCGATGCGCGAGGGCAGCGACTTGAGGAACCAGATGTGTGCGACCGGCGAGGCCAGGTCGATGTGACCCATGCGCTCACGACGCACCTTGGCCAGGGTGACTTCGGTGCCGCACTTTTCGCAGACCACGCCGCGGTGCTTCATGCGCTTGTACTTGCCGCACAGGCACTCATAGTCCTTGATCGGTCCGAAGATGGCGGCGCAGAACAGGCCGTCACGCTCGGGCTTGAAGGTCCGGTAGTTGATGGTTTCGGGCTTCTTCACTTCGCCGTAGGACCACGAACGGATCAGGTCCGGCGATGCCAGCGCGATCTTGATCGCGTCGAAATCCAGCGTCTGGCGCTGTTGATTGAAGAGGTTGAGCAGGTCTTTCATTTGATATCTCCGGGTCGGAGGAATTTCGTATCTGAGATGAAACCGAGGGACTTACGTTCCAGATCCCGGCACCGCGTTGCGGCACCGGGATCCGGCGCGATCACTCTTCCAGTTCCATGTTGATCGCCAGCGAGCGGATTTCCTTCACCAACACGTTGAAGGATTCCGGCATGCCCGCGACCATCTCGTGCTCACCATCGACGATGTTCTTGTACATCTGGTTGCGGCCCTGCACGTCGTCGGACTTCACCGTCAGCATTTCCTGCAGGGTGTAGGCCGCGCCGTAGGCTTCCAGCGCCCAGACTTCCATCTCACCGAAGCGCTGACCACCGAACTGCGCCTTGCCGCCCAGCGGCTGCTGGGTGACGAGCGAGTACGGACCGGTCGAGCGCGCATGCATCTTGTCGTCGACCAGGTGGTTCAACTTCAGGTAGTGCATGTAGCCGACCGTGGTCTTGCGATCGAACGCTTCGCCGGTACGACCGTCGTACAGCTGGGTCTGACCGCTCTGCGGCAGCTCGGCCAGTTCCAGCATGCGCTTGATTTCCGCTTCGCTGGCGCCGTCGAACACCGGGGTGGCCATCGGCACGCCATCGATCAGGTTCTTGCCCAGGTTGAGCAATTCCTCATCGCTGAACTGCGACAGGTCCACGCGCTGTGCATTGATCGCGCTGTCGTGGTTGTAGATGTCGTCCAGGAACTTGCGCAGCTCGCTGACCGCCGCCTGGGCTTCCAGCATGCGCTGGATCTTGCGACCCAGGCCCTTGGCGGCCCAGCCCAGATGCACTTCCAGAATCTGGCCGATGTTCATACGCGACGGCACGCCGAGCGGGTTCAGCACGATGTCGACCGGCTCACCGGTGGCCATGTACGGCATGTCCTCGACCGGCACGACATTGGAGACCACACCCTTGTTGCCGTGGCGGCCTGCCATCTTGTCGCCCGGCTGGATGCGGCGCTTCACTGCCAGGAACACCTTGACCATCTTCAGCACGCCCGGTGCGAGGTCATCGCCCTGGGTGATCTTGCCGCGCTTGTCGGCAAAGCGTGCCTCGAATTCCTTCTCGTGCGCCTGGATCTGCTTCTGTGCGCGTTCGATGGCGTCGGCGGCGTCTTCGTCCTTCATGCGCAGCTGGAACCAGTCGGACTTCTTCAGCCCGTCCAGATACGCGTCGGTGACGTTGTCGCCCTTCTTCAGGTTCGGACCGCCGTTGGCAACCTTGCCCACGATCTGCGAACGCAGACGTGCGTAGATGGCCGCTTCCAGGATGCGGAACTGGTCGTCGAAATCCTTCTTGACGCGCTTGATCTCGGACTCTTCGATCTGACGCGCACGCTTGTCCTTCTCGATGCCGTCGCGGGTGAAGACCTGCACGTCGATGACGGTGCCGTCCATGCCCGGGGGCACGCGCAGCGAGCTGTCCTTCACGTCGGACGCCTTCTCACCGAAGATCGCACGCAGCAGCTTTTCTTCCGGGGTCAGCTGGCTCTCGCCCTTCGGCGTGACCTTGCCGACCATGATGTCGCCGGCGCGCACTTCCGCACCGATGTACACCACGCCGCTCTCGTCCAGACGGTTCAGCGCCTGCTCGGACACGTTCGGGATGTCGGCGGAAATTTCCTCCGGCCCCAGCTTGGTGTCGCGTGCAACGCAGGTCAGTTCCTCGATGTGGATCGTGGTGTAACGATCCTCTTCCACCACGCGCTCGGAGAGCAGGATGGAGTCTTCGAAGTTGTAGCCGTTCCACGGCATGAAGGCGATCAGCATGTTCTGGCCCAGCGCCAGTTCACCGATGTCGGTGGACGGACCGTCGGCCAGCACGTCGCCGCGCGCGATCACGTCACCCACGTTCACCAGCGGACGCTGGTTGATGCAGGTGTTCTGGTTGGAGCGCGTGTACTTGATCAGGTTGTAGATATCCACGCCGGCATCGGTGCCGCCGCCGATTTCCGCCTCGTTGACCTTGACCACGATGCGGGCCGCGTCGATCTGCTCGATCACGCCACCACGCAAGGCATTGACGGTCACGCCCGAGTCGCGCGCAACCGCACGCTCGATGCCGGTACCAACCAGCGGCTTCTGCGAACGCAGCGTCGGCACGGCCTGGCGCTGCATGTTGGCGCCCATCAGTGCGCGGTTGGCGTCATCGTGCTCCAGGAACGGCACCAGCGCCGCGGCGACCGACACGGTCTGCATCGGCGAGACGTCCATGAAGTGCACTTCGGCCGGCGGCTTCAGCAGCGACTCGCCCTGGAACCGGCACGGCACGAACTGCTCGGTGAGCATGTTCTTGGCATCGGTCAGCGCGTTCGCCTGGGCGATCACGTACTCGTTCTCTTCGATCGCCGACAGGTATTCGACGTCGTCGGAGACCTTGCCGTCCAGCACCTTGCGGTACGGCGTCTCGAGGAAGCCGTACTGGTTGGTGCGGGCAAACACGGCCAGCGAGTTGATCAGGCCGATGTTCGGGCCTTCCGGGGTTTCGATGGTGCAGACGCGGCCGTAATGGGTCGGATGCACGTCGCGCACTTCGAAGCCGGCGCGCTCGCGGGTCAAACCGCCCGGGCCCAGTGCGGAGACGCGACGCTTGTGCGTCACTTCCGACAGCGGGTTGTTCTGGTCCATGAACTGCGACAGCTGCGAGGAGCCGAAGAACTCCTTGATCGCCGCAGCCACCGGCTTGGCGTTGATCAGTTCCTGCGGGGTCAGACCCTCGGACTCGGCCATCGACAGGCGTTCCTTGACCGCGCGCTCGACGCGGACCAGGCCCACGCGGAACACGTTCTCGGCCATTTCGCCGACCGAACGCACGCGACGGTTGCCCAGGTGATCGATGTCATCGACCACGCCGCGCCCGTTACGGATCTCGGTGAGCACCTTGATCACTTCCAGGATGTCGGAGGTATCGGTGTGCTCGGCGACCAGGCGCTTGGATTCTTCGTCGTTGCGCTCGGCAAAGTACTTCTTGTCGTACAGCACCGACTCGCCCAGCACGTCCTTGCGGCCGACGCGGCGGTTGAACTTCATGCGGCCGACCGTGGACAGGTCGTAGCGCTCGAAGGTGAAGAACAGGTTGTGGAACAGGTTCTGTGCGGCTTCCTTGGTCGGCGGCTCGCCCGGGCGCATCATGCGGTAGATTTCGACCAGCGCTTCGAGCTGGGTCTTGGTCGGATCGATGCGCAGGGTGTTGGACAGGTACGGACCGCGGTCCAGATCGTTCACCCACAGGGTGCCGACCGCATCGACGCCGGCCTTGCGGAACGCCGCCAGCTGGTCTTCGGTGATCTCGTCGTTGGCATTGGCCAGCAGTTCGCCGGTCGAGCCATCGACCACGTCGTGCGACAGGATGCGGGTGAGCAGATAGTCGTCCGGCACGGCCAGCGCGGCAACGCCGGCGGCTTCGAGCTGCTTGACGTGACGGGCGGTGATGCGCTTGCCCGCTTCCACGATGACCTTGTCGCCATCGGCCAGGTCGAAGTTCAGCGTTTCACCACGCAGACGCTCCGGCACCAGCTCCAGCTGCACGCCTTCGTCCGGGTTGATGTGGAAGGTGTTGATCTCGAAGAACTCGGCCAGCATCTCTTCGTTGCTGTAGCCGAGCGCACGCAGCAGGATCGACACCGGCAGCTTGCGGCGACGGTCGATACGGGTGAACAGCGCATCCTTCGGGTCGAACTCGAAGTCCAGCCAGGAACCGCGGTACGGAATGATGCGGGCGCTGTACAGCAGCTTGCCAGAGCTGTGGGTCTTGCCACGGTCGTGGTCGAAGAACACACCCGGCGAGCGGTGCAGCTGCGAGACGATGACGCGCTCGGTGCCGTTGACGATGAAGGTGCCGTTGTCGGTCATCAGCGGGATTTCGCCAAGATAGACCTCCTGCTCCTTCACGTACTTGATGGCCTTGGTCGACGACTCGCGGTCGTAGATCACAAGACGCACGGTCACGCGCAGCGGCGCGCCATAGCTCATGCCGCGCTGACGGCATTCACGCTCGTCAAACACCGGCTGACCCAACTTGTAGCCGACGTATTCCAGCGCGGCGTTGCCGCTGTAGCTGGAAATCGGGAACACCGACTTCAGTGCCGCGTGCAGACCGAGGTCCTTACGCTTGGTCGGCTCCACGTCTTCCTGCAGGAATTCGCGGTAGGAATCCACCTGGATCGCAAGCAGGAACGGCACTTCGAGAATCGAGCGCTGCTTGCCGAAGTCCTTGCGGATACGCTTTTTTTCGGTGAACGAATAAGACGTCATGAGTCTTCACCCTAGGCTGCGGGGGCCGCGTCGCGGCGGCCCTGAAATAACAAAATTGTCAGTTGGAAGTCGCTGGTATTGCCGGCACCAGCACGCCTTCTCCCGCTACTTCCAACTACCAACTCGGTGAAGCAGGGATTGGGGATGACGAGATTGGGGATACGCGAAGATTGCCTTCGAATCCCGAATGCCGACTCTCAAATCCCGGCCTTCCATCAACGGCCAAAGGCCGGGAGCTTTACGCTCCCAGCCTTCAGTGCATCACCATGAAACGCTGGCGATGCAAGGTACTGCTTACTTGATTTCGACAGTCGCGCCAGCTTCGGTCAGTTCCTTCTTGATCTTCTCGGCTTCGTCCTTCGAAGCGCCTTCCTTCAGCATGCCACCGGCTTCGGTCAGGTCCTTGGCTTCCTTCAGACCCAGGCCGGTCACGGCGCGGACGGCCTTGATGACGCCGACCTTGTTGGCGCCGCAGTTGGTCAGCACCACGTTGAACTCGGTCTGCTCTTCGACCACGGCGGCCGGGCCAGCTGCAGCAGCAGCGACCGGAGCGGCAGCGGAGACGCCGAACTTCTCTTCGATGGCCTTGACCAGCTCCATCACTTCCATCAGGGACTTCTCGGCGATGGCGTCGACGATCTGTTCGTTGGTAAGGGACATTGTGATTACCTTTAAATGATTTTCTGGATTGGGGTTCTAGCGAACGCTAGGACATCAAGCTTCGGCAGTCTCGGCGACCGGCGCGGCGGCCTCGTCGCCACCACCCTGCTTGTCGCCCACGGCCTTGACGGCACGGGCAAACATGGCAGCCGGTTCGGACAGCACGCGGGCCAGCATGGCCAGGGCCTGGTCGCGGGTCGGCAGCGAAGCCAACACGTCGACGTGGCCAGCCGGGAACAGTTCCCCGCCGATGGACACGACCTTGGCCTGCAACTTGTCGTTGCCCTTGGCGAATTCCTTGATCAGGCGACCGGCAGCGCCGGGCTCCTCCATCGAAAACGCGTACAGCAAAGGACCGACCAGCTTGTCAGCGACGACAGCGAACTCGGTACCTTCAACGGCGCGCGCAGCCAGGGTGTTCTTGACAACTTTCAAGAACACACCGGTTTCGCGGGCCTGCTTGCGCATCGCAGTCATCTGGGAGACCGTGATGCCAGCGTATTCGGCGGCGATCAAGGAGTGAGCCTTGGCGGCGATGTCTGCCAGCTCGGCGACTACTTCTTGCTTCTGAGACAGATTGAGAGCCATTGCACTCCTCCGTTAAAGCCGGGATGGGTGATTGGTGCTTGGTGATTCGTCGAAAGCCATGAAGCCGCTCCTGCAAATCCCCAATGCCGAATCCCTAATCCCCGCTTCAAACTACTCCGCTCGCGGCTCCTGCCGGTTGCGGTCCAGGGCAGCCTCCTTCCTGGAAGCCGGGAACATCGACCGATGTTCCTTTGGTGGCCGTTCTAGACCTGGAGTGGGCTCGATCCGGGATGTCCCAGACGCGCGTAAACCAGAAAGCTCCAGAAGGGCGACACCATCTACGCCGGCCGGCTCTTGCGAACCTGATTAAGCGATCCCGCTGCATCGACGGCGACTCCTTGCCAGTGCGAGCATCCGTGCCCGTCGTCGATCTGCGCTGACCGCGCCTGCGGTCTTTGACGGCTACCGCCGGACAAGCCGGCGATCGCCTTCAAAATGTCCGTTACCCCAAAGGAGGGAACGGACTCCCAGCACACGGTGACCCGGGCCGGAAAAACAATGCTGTACTCCATCGACGGGTCAGGCCCATGACAGGCCCGCCCCCTCAACTCACTTCAGTGCAAGGCTCGACTGGTCGACCGTCACGCCAGGACCCATCGTCGAGCTGACCGACACCTTCTGCAGGTAGGTCCCCTTGGAGGTGGCCGGCTTGGCCTTGATCAGATCGACCAGCAGCGCCTGCAGGTTCGACTTCAGCGCTTCGTCATCGAAGCTGGCCTTGCCGATGGTGCAGTGGATGATGCCGGCCTTGTCGGTGCGGTAACGCACCTGACCCGACTTGGCATTCTTGACCGCTTCGCCCGGGTTGGCCGACACGGTGCCGACCTTCGGGTTCGGCATCAGGCCACGCGGGCCCAGCAGGGTGCCGAGCTTACCGACGACGCGCATCGCGTCCGGGGTGGCGATGACCACGTCGTAGCTCAGGTCGCCGGCCTGCATCTTCTCGGCCAGGTCGTCCATGCCCACCGCCTCGGCACCAGCGGCCAGGGCTTCGTCAGCCTTGGCGCCGGCCGGTGCGAACACCGCAACGCGCACGCTCTTGCCGGTACCGGCCGGCAGCACGGTCGAACCGCGCACCTGCTGGTCGGACTTCTTGGCGTCCACGCCCAGGCGCACGGCAACGTCGATCGACTCGACGAACTTGGCCTTGGCAACGGTCTTCAGGATCTTGATTGCGTCTTCGAAGGCATAGGTCTTGCCCGGAACGACAGCGGCCGCAATGGCCTTAACGCGCTTGCTCTGTGCCATGTCTTAGCCCTCCACCGTCAAACCCATGCTGCGGGCAGAACCCGCAATCGTGCGCACTGCCGCTTCCAGCTCGGCCGCCGTCAAATCGGCTTCCTTGACCTTGGCGATCTCTTCCAGCTGCTTGCGCGTCACCTTGCCCACCTTGTCGGTGTTGGGGCGCTTGGAACCGGAGGTCACGCCTGCGGCCTTCTTGAGCAGCACGCTGGCCGGGGTGCTCTTGGTGATGAAGGTGAAGGTACGGTCGGAATACGCGGTAATCACCACCGGCGTCGGCAGACCCGGCTCCAGCTTGGAGGTCGCTGCGTTGAACGCCTTGCAGAACTCCATGATGTTCAGACCGCGCTGACCCAGTGCAGGGCCGACCGGCGGCGCAGGATTGGCCTGTCCGGCCTTGACCTGCAACTTGATGTAAGCAGTTATCTTCTTTGCCATTTCGATACTCTCCGGGTGCTAGCGCCTTGACTGCAGGCTCCCCATCGGACCGGGAAATCACGTGTCCCGGCTTCACGTTTCTGACCACACGCAGATGGCTGCCATGCGGCAGCCATTGATTCCCGGCGGTTCGCCAGGTGAGCGAGCCGCGCACTATAGCAGCATTCGAGGCGGGCGCCTAGACGGCGCCCAACCGACCTCAGCCCTTCTCGACCTGACCGAACTCGAGCTCGACCGGCGTGGAGCGACCGAAGATGAGCACGGCAACCCGCAACCGGCTCTTCTCGTAATTGACTTCTTCCACGACGCCGTTGAAGTCGTTGAACGGACCGTCGGTGACGCGCACCATCTGACCCGGCTCGAACAGCACCTTCGGACGCGGCTTCTCGACGCCATCCTGCACACGCTGCAGGATCGCATCCGCCTCTTCGTCGCGGATCGGCAACGGACGGTCGGCGGTGCCGCCGATGAAGCCCACCACCTTGGAAGTTTCCTTCACCAGGTGCCAGCTTTCATTGTCGATGCGCGGAATACCGGCTTCTTCGTGGGTCTCGATCTGCACCAGCACGTAGCCGGGGAAGAACTTGCGCTCGGACCGGCGCTTCTGGCCGGCGCGCATTTCGATGACTTCCTCGGTCGGCACCAGGACGTCGCCGAAGCGATCTTCCATTTCGGTGCGCGCGATACGGTCGCGCAGGGCCTGCGCAACGGATTTTTCGAAGCCTGAATAGGCGTGAACGACATACCAACGCTTCACTGCTTGATTCTCCTCAACGAGCCAGGAACCACTGCGTGAGCTTCTGGATGACGAAGTCGAAGCCGCCCAACAGCAAACTCAGAATGATCACAACAACAATCACGACCCAGGTCGTGCGAATGGCTTCCTGGCGCGTCGGCCAGACCACCTTGCGCAACTCGAACCTGGATTCGGACATGAATTCACGGGCTTCCCGGCCTTTGCCGGTCCCCAGAAACACAAACGCACCGGCCACCAACCCCACGATCACAGCCAGCGCGCGCAACTGCGGCGTCCAGACTCCAAACTGCGTGGCACGCTCGGGTGCAGAAAACCAGAACCACACAAACAACCCCGCGATCACCAGGAGCGCGGAGATGACGTATTTCACGATATCGGCGCTGGCAGCAGACGCGCTTTTGGAAGGCTCGATTTTGCTATTCATCCGGCTCTAGTTACCGATCTGACCCGAATCGCTGGGCCGGAAAGAGGAGTGGCACGCCAGGAGGGACTCGAACCCCCAACCTGCGGTTTTGGAGACCGCTGCTCTGCCAATTGAGCTACTGGCGTATGTACTCGTTTACCGCAAACCCTAAGACAACGAAGGCGGACCGCGGTTTAGCCGGCCCGCCATTCGTTTGAATCCAGCCGCCGCAAGGCGGCTGGACGCAGGCACTTACTTGACGATCTTGGCAACCACGCCGGCGCCGACGGTACGACCGCCTTCACGGATGGCGAAGCGCAGGCCTTCGTCCATCGCGACCGGGTTGATCAGGGTCACGACCATCTTCACGTTATCGCCCGGCATCACCATCTCCACGCCTTCCGGCAGCTGGCAGGCGCCAGTGATGTCGGTGGTGCGGAAGTAGAACTGCGGACGGTAGCCCTTGAAGAACGGGGTATGACGGCCACCCTCGTCCTTCGACAGCACGTAGACTTCGGCTTCGAACTCGGTATGCGGCTTGATCGAACCCGGCTTGCACAGCACCTGGCCACGCTCGACGTCGTCACGCTTGGTGCCGCGCAGCAGCAGACCGGCGTTGTCGCCCGCCTGACCCTGGTCCAGCAGCTTGCGGAACATTTCCACGCCGGTGACGGTGGTCTTCTGGGTATCACGGATACCGACGATTTCAATTTCGTCGCCAACCTTGATGATGCCGCGCTCGATACGACCGGTCACCACGGTGCCGCGGCCGGAGATCGAGAACACGTCTTCGACCGGCATCAGGAACGGACGGTCGACGTCGCGGGTCGGCTCCGGAATGAACGAATCCAGCGCCTCGACCAGCTTCAGGATCGCCGGCACGCCGATGTCGCTCTGGT
Source organism: Xanthomonas sp. BRIP62415 (assembly GCF_003993515.1). Lineage (NCBI taxonomy): Bacteria > Pseudomonadati > Pseudomonadota > Gammaproteobacteria > Lysobacterales > Lysobacteraceae > Xanthomonas > Xanthomonas sp. BRIP62415. Next base: position 93,007 of record NZ_QEZH01000029.1, on the reverse strand, counting down.
CGCCGTCCAGCGCCAGACGCGCCGAACCGTGGATGATCGGCGTGTCATCGCCCGGGAAGTCGTACTTGCTGAGCAGCTCGCGCACTTCCATCTCGACCAGCTCGAGCAGCTCGGCGTCGTCGACCATGTCGGCCTTGTTCAGGAACACGACGATGTGCGGCACACCGACCTGACGCGAGAGCAGGATGTGCTCGCGGGTCTGCGGCATCGGGCCGTCAGCGGCCGAACACACCAGGATCGCGCCATCCATCTGCGCCGCACCGGTGATCATGTTCTTGACGTAGTCGGCGTGGCCGGGGCAATCGACGTGCGCGTAGTGACGGGTCGGGGATTCGTATTCGACGTGTGCGGTCGAAATCGTGATGCCGCGCGCCTTCTCTTCCGGCGCCGCGTCGATCGCGTCATACGCCTTGAACTCGCCACCGAAACGCTCAGCACCGATCTTGGTCAGCGCGGCTGTCAACGTGGTCTTGCCATGGTCGACGTGACCGATGGTGCCGACGTTCACGTGCGGCTTGGTGCGCTCAAATTTAGCTTTTGCCATGGGTGCGTGTCTCGGTAATCGTTTGGAGTTGAAGACGATTGAGTAATGGTGCTCACGAAAGGAATCGAACCTTCGACCTCCTCCTTACCAAGGAGGTGCTCTACCGACTGAGCTACGTGAGCGAGTTTTGCATTATGCCATGCATTTGCGTTCAATGGAGCGGGAGACGGGAATCGAACCCGCACCATCAGCTTGGAAGGCTGAGGTTCTACCGTTGAACTACTCCCGCGCCGGGAACTGCATGCCACAACGTGAAACTGGTGGAGGGAGGTGGATTCGAACCACCGAAGGCGTAAGCCAGCAGATTTACAGTCTGCCCCCGTTGGCCGCTTGGGTATCCCTCCAGCTTTTACTACCGGACCGGTGCGCGATGAAGCGAATTCGGTTCGGGGTGAAGCAGCCCGTTATTTTGTTGTGGGACGCACCCGGTGTCAACAAAAATTTTGAACTCTTCGCCACCCCCGAAAGCGCGCGACGACCAGCGCCGCGCGCACGGGATCAGACGTTGAAACGGAAGTGCAATACGTCGCCTTCCTGCACGCGATATTCCTTGCCTTCCAGGCGCAGACGCCCGGCATCGCGCGCACCGGCTTCGCCGCGGTGCTTGATGAAGTCGTCAAAGCCGATCGTCTCGGCGCGAATGAAGCCCTTCTCGAAATCGGTATGGATCACCGCCGCCGCCTGCGGCGCGGTCGAGCCAGCCTTGACCGTCCACGCGCGCACTTCCTTGACGCCGGCAGTGAAGTAGGTCTGCAGGCCGAGCAGCTTGTAGGCGGCGCGGATGACGCGATTCAGGCCCGGCTCGTCCAACCCCAGGTCGGCCAGGAAGGTGTCGCGGTCCTCGTCGTCGAGCTGCGACAGCTCTTCTTCGATCGCTGCCGAGACCGGCACCACTTCCGCACCCTCGGTCAACGCATGCTTGCGCACTGCCTCCAGGTGCGGATTGTTCTCGAAGCCGTCCTCGAGCACGTTGGCGATGTACATCACCGGCTTGAGCGTCAGCAGGAACAGGTCGCGCACCAGCGCCTTTTCATCCTCGTCCAGACCGGCTGCACGCCCGGCCTTGCCATCGGCCAACGCGGCCTGCAACTTGGCCAGCACCGGCTTGCGCGCCGCTGCGTCCTTGTCGCCGCCCTTGGCGCTGCGCTCGGCACGGTTGAGTGCCTTTTCCACGCTGTCCAGGTCGGCCAGCGCCAGCTCGGTATCGATGGTTTCGATATCGGCGATCGGGTCGACCTTGTTGTTGACGTGGATGACGTCGTCGTTTTCGAAGCACCGCACCACGTGGGTGATGGCATCGACCTCGCGAATGTGCGCGAGGAACTTGTTGCCCAGCCCTTCGCCGCTTGCCGCGCCCGCCACCAGGCCGGCGATGTCGACGAACTCGACCGCGGTCGGAATCAACTTCTGCGGCTTGACGATCTCAGCCAGCTGATTGAGGCGCGGGTCCGGCACCGGCACGATGCCGACATTCGGCTCGATGGTGCAGAACGGGAAATTGGCCGCAGCGATGCCCGCCTTGGTCAGCGCATTGAACAGGGTCGACTTGCCGACGTTGGGCAGGCCGACGATGCCGCATTTGATACCCATGGGTTTTCCAGTGAATGGAGAATCGGGAATCGAGAATGGCAAGAGCAGCGCTCCTCCCATTCCCGATTCCCCATTCTCTATTTTTCCGTATGCAGGCGCTTCATCGCCTCGTTGAAATTACCTTGCATTGCCAGCGGCAGCACGTCGATGGCGGCGTCCACTGCAGTGCCGATTGCCGCGTCGTCGTCACGCCCTGCCCGTCCCAGCACCCAGGGCACCACACGGTCCTTGTGGCCGGGATGGCCGATGCCGACCCGCAAGCGGTGGAATTTGCCGTGCCCCAGCAGGCGGATGGTATCGCGCAGGCCGTTCTGGCCACCGTGGCCGCCATCGAACTTGAGCCGTGCGACGCCTGGCGCCAGATCCAGTTCGTCATGCGCAACGAGCAACTGCTCCGGCTCGATCTTCCAGAACCGCAACGCGGCGGTGATCGATTTGCCGCTGAGATTCATGAAGGTGGCCGGCTTGAGCAGCCAGACCGGCTGGCCGGCGATCTCGACCTTGGCGGTCTCGCCGAACAACTTGGCATCCAGCCCCCAACGCGCGCCATGGCGCTGGACAAGGGCATCGACGAAACGAAACCCGGCGTTGTGCCGGGTTTGCGCGTGTTCCGGACCGGGATTCCCGAGTCCGACAATCAGGCGGAGTGCAGACATGCCAGCGACCGCGGCCGATCCTACGCAGTGCGGAGGATCGGCCAACGGCTTACTTGGTCTCGGCGCCGTCGCTGCCTTCTTCACCGGCAGCGTCTTCTTCCTCGACCCGCACGTGCTTGGCAGCAACCACCGCCACGTCGTGCTCCTTGCCCAGCTTCAGCTCCGGAATTTCCACGCCGGCCGGCAGCTTGATCTCGGACAAGTGGATCACGTTGCCCACTTCCAGGGCACCGAGGTCGACCTCGATGAACTCCGGCAGGTCCTTCGGCAGGCAGACCACCTGGACTTCGTTGAGCTCGTGGGTGACGACCACTTCGCTGGACTTGCCGGCCGGCGAGGTTGCCTCGTTGACGAAGTGCAGCGGCACAGCGGCACTGAGCTTCTCGTTGGCGCTGACGCGCTGGAAGTCGATGTGCATGATCAGCTGCTTGAACGGATGGCGCTGCATGTCACGCAGCAGCACCTGCTGCACGTCGCCATTGAGATTCAGGTCCAGGATCGACGAGTAGAACCACTCGTTCTGCTGGGCAAGCCAGATCTGCTCGTGGTTGAGCTGGATGCTGACCGGCTCGAGTTCGCCACCGTAGACGATGGCCGGAATGACGCCAGCGTGACGCAGGCGGCGGCTCGCACCCTTCCCCTCGTCTGCGCGGCGCTCGACCTTGATTTCGTGAGTCTTTGCCATGTTGTTTCACTACCTAGATTGGAATACCGCCTCGCGGCGATGAAGCGTCTCACCCGCGACCAGGAGAGACGTGGTACCGGCACCCGCACACTGCGGGCACCGAATGGGGTTCAGTCGACGTAGAGCGAACTCACCGATTCGCCGAAGGCGATGCGGCGAATGGTCTCGGCCAGCAGTTCGGCCACGCTCAGCTGACGAATCTTGGCGCAGGTGCGCGCAGCTTCGGTCAGCGGGATCGTGTCGGTGACCACCAGCTCGTCGAGCTGCGAATTGTTGATGTTGTCCACCGCCGGGCCGGACAGCACCGGGTGGGTGATGTAGGCCACGACCTTGAGCGCGCCGCGCTGCTTCAGCGCTGCGGCGGCTGCGCACAGGGTCCCGGCGGTATCGACCAGGTCGTCGACCAGCACGCAGGTCTTGCCCTGCACGTCGCCGATGATGTTCATCACCGTGGCCACATTGGCGCGCGGACGGCGCTTGTCGATGATGGCCAGATCCGCATCGTCCAGGCGCTTGGCGACGGCGCGCGCGCGCACCACGCCACCCACGTCCGGCGACACCACGATCAGGTTGTCGGTGCCGTAGGCGCGCCAGATGTCGGCCAGCAGCAGCGGCGAGGCGTAGACGTTGTCCACCGGCACGTCGAAGAAGCCCTGGATCTGGTCGGCGTGCAGATCGACCGTCAGCACGCGGTCGGCCTCCATCGCGCAGATCATCTTGGCGGCAACCTTGGCGGTGATCGGCACGCGCGAGGAACGCATGCGGCGGTCCTGACGCGAGTAGCCGAAGTACGGGATGACCGCAGTCACCGAGGCGGCGCTGGCGCGCTTGAGCGCGTCGATCAGCACCAGCAGCTCCATCAGGTTTTCCGCACTCGGCGCGCAGGTCGGCTGGATCACGAACACTTCCTGCCGGCGCACGCTTTCCTCGATTTCGACCTGCACCTCGCCATCGGAAAAGCGCGTGACCAGCGCCTTGCCCATGCGAACGCCGAGCTCCTTGCAGATGCTCAGGGCAAGCGGCTTGTTGGCATTGCCGGAGAACACCAGCAGATTACGTTGGTCTTGCATGAGGTCTCTCGGGCGGCGGCGAAGAGCGTGCGGGCGATGGTTGAGCTGGACAAACCGACCAAATGCCGGGCTTTCCTTGAATCCCCGCACATGGAGGTGCGGGCTGTTGCAGAAGGATCTGCATATACGACTGTTGCAGAGGGATCTGCATATTGGCAGGGGCGGTAGGATTCGAACCTACGAATGCCAGGATCAAAACCTGGTGCCTTGGGCCTCTTGGCGACGCCCCTGCATCAAACCTGTCTCGCGTCCAGTGCGTCGAGCAGTGGCGAGTGCGCTGCACCTTCCACGACCCACGCCCTCAGGCTGCCCGGCAACTGCGCCATGGCCTGCTCTGCAGCAGCGCGCGTGGCGAATTCGACGAAACACCCGCCCCCTGACCCGGTCAAACGCGGCGTCCCGATCCTGGACAGCGCCTGGAACACTGCCTCGATGGCGGGTTCACGGCGCCGCAGGACCGGCTCGAACGCATTGTCGAGCAGAGAACCCGAAGCGAAGTCCGCTATTTTCACGGGCGCAGCATCCCGCGTCAATTCCCGTGACTGAAATAAGGCCGGGGTGGGCACGTGGATTCCCGGATCGACCAGCACATAGGACGCTGCCGGGAGGCTGATCGGCGTCAGTTGCTCGCCGACACCCTCGGCCCAGGCATTGTGCCCGCGCACGAACACCGGCACGTCGGCACCCAGCCGCAATCCCAGCCCGGCCAGCGTATCGACCGGCAAACCCAGGCCCCACAAGGCGTTCAGCGCGACCAGTACGGTGGCGGCATCCGACGAGCCCCCCCCGAAACCACCGCCGGCGGGGATGCGTTTGTCGACCCGGATGTCGGCGCCGGCCTGCGTGCCCGCGCTGGACTGCAGCAGGCGCGCGGCACGGATCACCAGGTCGTCGTCTTCCGCCACGCCGGGCAGGCTGTCGCCGATACGCCGGATCAGCCCGTCATCGCGCAGGCGAAGATGAATGGTGTCCCCCCAGTCCAGCAGCCGGAACACGGTCTGCAGCAGGTGGTAACCATCGGCGCGGCGCCCGACGATCCGCAGGAACAGGTTGAGCTTGGCCGGCGCAGGCCACGCCGACCAGCCCGCTTGCGCCGCAGGCATCAGGGCGACACCGCCCAGTGGTCGACCAGCAGACGCACCTTGGCCTCGCCATTGCGGGCTTCGATGCGCTGCGGCAGCTCGGGTTGGCCTTCGCCAGCCGGCGCCCAGGCGAGGAAATCGATCGTCCAGCCATCCTGCTGTACGGTCCGCGGCCGACCGGCTGCATCCAGGTCCACGCGTTCGGCGCCCGCGTCGGCGATGCGCAGCGCACGGACCCAGTCCGGCATCTGGTTGACCGGGATGGTCCAGCCGGTTGCTTCCAGCAGTACCTGCTCGGCATCGGGGCCGCTGCGCGGGCCACCCTCCAGTCCTTCCAGGCGTCCGGCGCCAGTGGTGGTGTCGCCGGTGAGCACCCAGCTCTGCCGGGTCACCGGCGCGCTGAGCTGCACGCGGTATTGCGCACCGTCCTGCTGCCAGTCGATACGGCCGCTCCCGCCCTGACTGCCCTTGCTGATCGCCACCCGGCCCTGGAACGACCAGTTCGGATGCGCCTGCAGCCAGGCCTGGCGCGCAGCTTCGGCCTGGCGCGCGCGCTCGGACACCTGCTCGACTACTGCGGCATCGCCGCCCTGCCCGCGCGGCACGCTGACGCAGGCCGACAGCCCGACCAGTACCAGCCCACTCAGGGCCAGTGTTCGGATCGCCGTGCTCATAGGCCGAACTTTTCCACGGCGCGTTGCAGCGCGCGGTTGTCCGGGTCCAGACGCCGCGCTTCATCGAAGTAGCGCCGCGCTTCGTCCTGCTTGCCGCTGACCCACAGCACCTCGCCCACATGCGCGGCGATTTCCGGGTCCTTGACCAGGGCCCAGGCACGGCGCAGCTGCACCAGGGCCTCCTTGGCGCGGCCCATGCGGTACAGCACCCAGCCGTAGCTGTCGACGATGGCCGGGTTGTCCGGGTCGGCGGTGCGGGCGCGGTCGATCAACGCCAGCGCTTCCTTGTAGCGGGTGGTGCGGTCGGCCAGGGTGTAGCCCAACGCATTCAGCGCCGCCACGTTTTCCGGCTCGGCGACCAGGATCTTGCGCAGGTCGGCCTCGGCACGTGCGACATCGTCGCGGCGCTCCCAGGCCAGGCCGCGGGCATACAGCAAGGCTCCGTCGTCCGGATAGGCGGCCAGGCCGCGCTCGAAGGCATCCAGTTCGCCCGGTGCGTCGCCGGCGCGCTGGTGCAGCTCGGCCTCGAGCACATAGGCGTCGCGACGTGCGTCGTCGTCGGCAGTGGCATCGCTCTGCAAGGCGCGGACTTCGGCCAGTGCCTCGGGCTTGCGGCCCAACTCGTACAGCGCACTGGCGGCGCGCAGACGCGCTTCGCTCAGCTGCGGGCCGCCGGGTACGCCGCGATACCACTCCACCGCCTCGTCGTAGCGCTTGAGGAATTCGGCGATCTTGCCGAGCAGCAGGCGGCGGTCCGGGTCGGGCTTGGCGGCATTGCTCTTGAGCTCGCCGTACAGCGCCTCCAGCGCGGTGCGATCCTTTTCCTTGGCCAGCATGGAGGCGCGCAGCCCGTAGGTCTGGGTGTCCTGCGGCCCGGTCGACAACACCCGCGCGGCCGCTTCTGTCTGCCCCATGGCATCGTAGGCAAAGGCCAGCGCGCCACGCAGCTCGGAATCCTTGACCGCCTGCGGCTCGACAGTCTTCAGCAGCGCCAGCGCCTCGTCGTTCTTGCCTTCCTGCTGCAGCTGGGTGGCGTGCAACAAGGCCACGCGCGGCTCCTCGGGGAAACGGCGCACCACTTCGTCGACGATGCGCTTGGCCAGCGCCGGGCGCTCCATGCGCAGGGCGAGCCGGCCGAACTCCTGCCAGGCTTCGATCTGGTTGGGAATGGCGCCGGCCTTGACCAGGTCCTCGAGCACGTCGGCCGAGGCTTCCGGCTCGCGTCCGCCATTGGCCAGGGCGATCAGGGCGAAGCGCCAGCCGCGCGGGTCGGATTCTTTGAGCAGGCCGAGCAGATCACGGCGGGCGGTCCGCAAGTCGTTGCGGCGCAAGGCCAGCGAGGCTTCGGTACTGCGCATGGACATCGACGACGGTGCGCGGGCGCGCCACAACGCCAGGGCCTCGATCGCACGCGGGTCGTCGTTGGCCAACATGGCGATGCGGGCGGCGCGCTCGGCCAGCCCGGCGTCGCCGGCCTCGGCCTTGGCAGCGTCCAGATAGGCGCGGGCGGCCTCGTCCAGCTGCCCGGCCTGCAAGGCGAATTCGCCGGCGAGCACCGGCTCCAGCGAGGTGGTGCCGGCGCCCTTGGGCGGCGGCGCGGGCGGTGCTTTCTTGGGTACTGCGGTGGCACTGGTGGAGACTGCGACCAGCAGAAGAACACACAGGATGCGAATCGGTACAGGCATCGGGGGCAACCGGGCCGTAAAATGGGGCCCTGAATGGCCGCCAGCTTATCGCAAGCAACTGAACAATGACGTTGTGGGTGCTCGGACTGAATCACCAGACCGCACCTGTGGACCTGCGCGAACGCGCGGCGTTCGCAGGTGACGCGTTGCCGCGCGCGCTCGAATCCCTGCGCGCGTTGCCGCAGGTGCGCGAGGCCGCGCTGCTGTCCACCTGCAACCGCACCGAGCTGTATGCGATGGCCGACGACCCGCACAGCCTGGTGAGCTGGCTGGAAACCCACGCCCCTGGCTTGAGCGGCTACCTGTATCAGCATCAGGAGGAGCAGGCGGTACGCCACCTGTTCCGCGTCGCCACCGGGCTGGACTCGATGGTGCTGGGCGAGCCGCAGATCCTGGGCCAGGTGAAGGATGCCTGGGCAGTGGCGCGTGCGCACGGCGCGCTGGGAAGCGGACTGGACCGCTTGTTCCAGCAGACCTTCTCGGTGGCCAAGCGGGCACGCACCGATACCCGCGTTGGCGCCAACCCGGTGTCGGTGGCCTCCACCGCGGTGCGGCTGGCACAGGAATCCTTCGCACGGCTCAACGAATCCACCGTGCTGTTGATCGGCGCAGGCGAAACCATCGAGCTGGCCGCCAAGCATCTGAGCGAAGGCCGCGTGCGCCGCCTGTTGATCGCCAATCGCACGCTCGCCCATGCGCAGGCGCTGGCCAGCCAGCACGGCGGCTACGCACTGCCGCTGACCGATCTGGACCGCCACCTGGCCGAGGCCGACGTGGTGTTCTCGGCCACCGCCGCGCGCGAGCCGATCGTCACGCGCGTGCAGGTGGACCAGGCGCTGCGCGCGCGCAAACGCAAGCCGATGCTGCTGTTCGACCTGGCGGTGCCGCGCGACATCGAAGCCTCGGTGGCCGAGCTGGGCGACGCCTACCTGTACACCGTGGACGACCTGGAACGCGCGGTGGAAGACAACCGCCGTGGCCGCCGGGAAGCGGCCGACCAGGCCGAGGCCATCATCGACCTGCAGGTGGCACGCTATGTCGAAACGGTGCAGGCCAATGCGCGCCAGGCGCCGCTCAAGCGCTTGCGCGCGTTCGGCGACAGCACCCGTGACGAGCTGCTGGCCAAGGCGCGCCAGCAATTGCACAACGGCAAGCCGGCCGACGAGGTGCTGGAACAGCTGGCGCACGCGCTGACCAACCGGCTGCTGCATCCACCCACCGCCGCGCTGCGCGATGCTGCGCTCAACAACGACCTGGAATTAACCAGCGCGGCCGACCGGCTGTTCCCGGAAAAGCCCGGTTACCAACATCCCCCTGTCACTACCCCGATCGCGAGGACCGATGACGCCGACCCTGCGCCGTAAGCTCGAAGCGCTGGCCGAGCGCCGCGAAGAACTGCAGCACCTGCTCTCCGACCCCGATGTGGTCAGCAACAACGACAGGTTCCGCACGCTGTCGCGCGAACTGTCGCAGCTGGAGCCGGTGGCCGTGGCCCTGGAAGACGAGGCGCGTGCCAAGGCCGACCTGAGCGCGGCCGAAGCGATGCGCAACGATCCGGAAATGCGCGAACTGGCCGAGGAGGAGATCGCCGCCGCCCAGGCGCGCCTGGAAGAACTGGATGCGCAACTGGCGTTGCTGCTGGTGCCGCGCGACCCGCGCGACGACGGCAACCTGTTCCTGGAAGTGCGCGCCGGCACCGGTGGCGACGAGGCGGCGATCTTTGCCGGCGACCTGTTTCGCATGTACGCGCGCTATGCCGAGCGCCAGGGCTGGAAGGTGGAGATCGAGTCCGACAGCCCCGGCGATCACGGCGGCTACAAGGAGGTGGTGGCACGGGTGGTCGGACGCGGCGCGTATTCGCGGTTGAAGTTCGAATCCGGCACCCACCGTGTGCAGCGCGTGCCGGCGACCGAATCGCAGGGCCGCATCCACACCTCGGCGGCCACGGTGGCGATCATTCCCGAAGCCGACGACGTGGAAGAGATCGTGATCAACCCGGCCGACCTGAAAGTGGACACCTTCCGCTCCTCCGGGGCCGGCGGCCAGCACGTCAACAAGACCGAGTCGGCGATCCGCATCACCCACGTGCCCAGCGGGGTGGTGGTGGAATGCCAGACCGAACGCAGCCAGCACGCCAACCGCGACAAGGCGATGAAGCGGCTGAAGGCGCAATTGGTGGAAGCCGAACGCAGCAAGGCGGCCGCCGCCGAAGCGCAGACGCGCAAGTTGCAGGTCGGCAGTGGTGACCGCAGCCAGCGCATCCGCACCTACAGCTTCCCGCAGGGACGCATCACCGACCACCGCGTGGAAGGCCTGACGCTGTACGACCTGCCCAACATCATCGAAGGCGATCTGGATGCGCTGATCGCACGCCTGCTCCACGAGCATCAGGCCGACGAACTGGCACGGTTGAGCGACAGCCCGTGAGTGCGCAGGTCCCGCGCGAGCTGCTGCAGCTGCGCGAGGCGGTGCGGCGCCAGCCGGGCGATTTCGTCGCCTGGCTGATGCTGGCCGATGCCGAACTCGGCATGGGCGCGATCGTTGCGGGCGAGGCCGCGGTGCAACGCGCACTCGCGCTGCAGCCGGGCCACCCGGAAGCCGTGGCCCGGCTTGGCCGGGTGCGCTGGACGCAGCAACGGCATGCCGAGGCGGCAGCGTTGCTGCAGCAGGCATCGGACCTGGTGCCGCAGCATCCGGGCATCGCGTTATGGCTTGGGCATGCGTTGGAAGATGCGAGCCAGGCCGAAGCTGCGGCGGCCGCGTACACGCGTGCGCATCAGTTGCTGCCCGACGAGCCGTACATCACTGCGCAATTGCTCAACTGGCGACGCCGCCTGTGCGATTGGCGCGCGCTGGATGCACTTGCTGCGCAGGTGCGCAATGCCGTGGCGCAGGGCGCTGCGGCGGTGGAACCGTTCGCCTTCCTGAGCGAGGACGCCAGCGCAGCCGAACAGCTGGCGTGTGCACGGACACGCGCGCAGGCCGTCGCCGCGATGCTGCGCCCGCTGGCGCCGACTGCCGTGCGCAGCCGGGGTGCGCTGCGGCTAGGCTTCGTTTCCAATGGGTTTGGCGCGCACCCCACCGGCTTGCTGACGGTGGCGTTGTTCGAAGCGCTGAAGCGCCGGCAGCCGGCGCTGCAACTGCATCTGTTCGCCACCAGCCACGACGACCGCAGCGCGATCCGCACGCGCCTGGCGCACGCCACCACGCTGCACGATGTCACCACGCTCGGGCACCCGGCCACCGCGCAGCACATCCGCGACCAGGGCATCGATCTGCTGTTCGACCTGCGCGGCTGGGGTGGCGGCGGGCGCCCGGAAGTGTTCGCGCTGCGGCCGGCGCCGGTGCAGCTGAACTGGTTGGCCTACCCGGGCACATCGGGCGCGCCGTGGATGGACTACGTGCTGGGCGATGCCTTTGCGCTGCCGCCGTCGCTGGAGCCGTTCTATCGCGAGCGCGTGCTGCGCCTGAACGGTGCGTTCCAGCCGTCGGATACCTCGCGCGTAGTCGCCGAACCACCATCGCGGGCGCAGTGCGGCTTGCCCGAGCATGGCGTGGTGCTGTGCTGCTTCAACAATAGCTACAAGCTCAATCCACGCAGCATGGCGCGCATGCTGGCGGTGTTGCGCGCGGTGCCGGGAAGCGTGCTGTGGCTGTTGTCCGGGCCGGGCGAGGCCGACGCGCGCCTGCGTGCGGTGGCGCAGGCGCAAGGCGTGGATGCGCAGCGCCTGGTGTTCATGCCGAAGCTGCCGCATGCGCAGTATCTGGCGCGCTACCGGCATGCCGACCTGTTCCTGGATACGCATCCGTACAACGCGCATACCACCGCCTCGGATGCGTTATGGGCGGGTTGCCCGGTGCTGACAACGCCCGGCGAGACGTTTGCCGCGCGCGTGGCCGGCAGTCTGAATCATCACCTGGGGCTGGATGAGATGAATGTGGCCGACGACGCCGCGTTTGTGGCCAAGGCGGCGGCGTTGGCGAGTGATCCAACGGCATTGAGTGCGTTGCGTGCGCGGGTGGCGGAGCGTCGGCGCGAGTCGGGCGTGTTCGATATGGATGGATTTGCCGACGGGTTCGCCGACCTGATGCAAGCACTCGCGCGCCAACATGGTTGGCCAGGTAACTAGCGGCCTGCTTGCCTTTCCAAGGTAGATGGCTGTCTTCTGCTGTACCCCAATCCAACTCCCGCTCCGTGCCCCGGCCCGCGCTTGCGGCGCGGGCGCTCCAAGGCACGCGCGCCCAGCTGTGCCTCCTCGCCCCTGCGGGAGAGGTGCTTAAAAGCGTCATTGAATTTCTTCGAGACCTTTTCAGGTCATGGAAACAACGTGCAGAGCGGCAGCGTGGCCGGGGATTGGCGCAGAGCGGCACACGGATGTGCCGCGGCGGCGAGTCAGACAGGATGTCTGCCGAGCCGAGGAGCCGATCCCCGGCCGCGCTGCCGCCCTGACCGAAGCCAGCAGCTGGGTTTTGCGGCTTCACGCCGTGGCGCTGTACCCGCGCGTCCCGGCTCGCTAGGCTTGGGGCATGCCTTCCAATCTCGACTTCATTCCCTTGCACCTGTGCGTGCTGACGGTGTCCGACAGCCGCACGCTGGCCGATGATCGCTCCGGCGACTATCTGGTCGATGCCCTGACTCACGATGGTCACGTGCTGCACGAGCGCGCCCTGTGTCCGGACGACCGTTACCGCATGCGCGCGATCGTCTCCGCGTGGATCGCCGATGCGCAGGTCGACGGCATCCTGATCACCGGCGGCACCGGCTTTACCGGCCGTGACAGCACGCCGGAGGCAATCACGCCATTGCTGGACAAGACCATGCCCGGTTTCGGCGAATTGTTCCGCGCGGTCAGCGTCGACGAAATCGGCACCTCGTCGCTGCAGTCGCGCGCGTTTGCAGGGCTGGCCAACCACAGCTTCGTGTTCTGCCTGCCCGGCTCCACCTCGGCCTGCCGCACGGCCTGGGAAAAGATCGTGCGCGCGCAGCTGGATGCACGTACCAAGCCCTGCAATCTGGCGACACTGCGTCCACGCCTGGGCGAATAGCCTGCGCGCTTCATCGCTGCCGGAACGCGCATGTCGCACCTGAAACGCAAGGCCTACAAGAAGCTGTTGGCACCGCTGCAGCTGGAACTGGTCAACATGGCCCGCTGGCTGCGCCACACCAACCAGCGCGCGCTGGTGCTGGTGGAAGGCCGCGACACCGCCGGCAAGGGCGGCGTGATCCAGGCCATCGCCAGCCATCTGAACCCGCGCCAGTGCCGGGTGGTGGCATTGCCGACACCCAACGACCGCGAAAGCACGCAATGGTATTTCCAGCGCTATGTGGCGCACCTGCCGGCGGCCGGCGAGTTGGTGCTGATGGATCGCAGCTGGTACAACCGCGCCGGCGTGGAACGGGTGATGGGCTATTGCACCGACGCCCAGTACGAAGCGTTCCTCGATCAGGCGCCGCGTTTTGAACAACTGCTGGTCGACGACGGCATCCTGCTGTTCAAGTACTGGCTGTGCGTGGACCAGGCCGAGCAGGAACAGCGCTTTGCCGAACGCCAGGAAGATCCGCTCAAGGGCTGGAAGTTGTCGCCGGTGGACCTGCAGTCACGCAGCAAGTACGAGGACTACACCGCCGCGCGCGAGCGCATGCTCGAGGTGACGCATACGCCGGACGCGCCGTGGACGCTGGTGGATTTCAACGACCAGAAGCGGGGCCGACTGAGTCTGATCCGCAACCTGCTGGATCGGCTACCGGACATCGCAGTGCCCGATGACACGCTGCAGCTGCCACCGCTGGATCGCAAGCCGCACAAGGAACGTTACGGAGTACTGGAACCGATCGACGATTACGCCGGCCAGTCCTGAGAGATCTCGTCGCTGGCCGTGGCGCGCGGCAGGGGATACAGGCCGGACTGGCGTTCGGCCTGTTCGGCCTGCAAGACCAGCTGGCTCAGGCGCTGACTGAACAGCTGCATGAACCCGCGGTGCAGCGGGCGCATCGCTTCGATGTAATCCACATCGTCGGCCTGCGGACCGAGCGGGCTGCAGGACGATAGCAGCACTTCGTCCAGGCGCAGCGCGCTGTCGGGCAGACGCACCAGCGCAGCGCGGCGCAACCAGTCGCGCATGCCCTGGCGGTACTCGGCGGCCAGGATGTAGGCCACTTCGACCTGATCCAGGTCCACGTCCGGATTCCACGCCAGCACCTGGATGACCTGCGAGCGCTCGTCCAGCATGCGGCTTTCGGCAACCAGGCCGTGCAATTGCTGCAGCAGACGCCATTGGACGCCGGCGGCTTCGCGTTGCGGGGCCGGCAGGCTCTCGATCGCCAGCGCCAGGCGGCGTGCGAACAGTGCAGGCACCTCGGCCAGGACGACCGGGCCGGCATCGGCGCCGAGCAGGAAACGTTCGGTGCGCAGCGTGGCGGTGTCGGGCAGGTAGCCGTCCTGCAGCGGCCGCATCACGCCATGGTCGAGCAGCGACAGCACCACATCCAGCCAGTAGCGACGCTCCTGTTGCAGTGCGCGGTTGGCGGTGGCGTTCTGCCAGGCCGGACGGACATCGTCCAGACGCGCGATGCAGGCCTGGGCATCGAGGTTGTCCCAGGGCGCACGGGTGGCGTCATTGGGATCGAAATTTTCCACGCTGAGCATGCCGCCGCCGAAACGGTGCCAGGCTGCGCCGCGCTGGGTGCCGGCGGGATCGGGCCTGGACGCGGTCATCGGCGCGGCGGTGGCCGGGCGCAACAGGGCAGCATAGGCATCTGCCCAGGAATCGGGCAGACGCGCCGACAGCGGATAGCCAGCTGCGGACGGGCCCAGGCCGCGACGAGCAAGTTTCAGGCTCCACAGCACCGCACCGATCGCGATGCCGCCGAAGATCCAGGCCAGCAGCCAGCTGGTGGCCGCCTGCCCAGGCTGCAGCACACGGGTCTGCGGCTGCAGGAACAACAACCAGCCGCTGCCCGACAGGACCCCCAGGTACAGCCATGGCGCAAGCTGCGCCAGGCGGCGGTTGCGATGGTGGGCAGGCGGTTCGTGCCCGTCGGTGTGATCTTGAGATGGAGCGGCCATATAGTTCCCCTGCGCGCCTGATCGCGCTGACAAGGTTATCGGCGACGCATCGCAAGTCTGTTGGCCTGCGCCGGCGGCAGCGACTCAGCCAGTTACACATTCTTCAGTCGGCGGCTGCGCGCAGGGCATGCGTGTCACCGCCGCGACCCGGGCCGCCGGCGGGCCTTGCCACAACCAGGTTTCCAGCGCATCCAGGGCGGCGTCGGTCCCGGCAGCGACCACCTCCACACTGCCGTCGGGCAGGTTGCGCGCGTGTCCACGCAGGCCCAGCGCAACCGCGCGCTCGCGGGTGGCCGCACGGAACCACACACCCTGCACCACGCCGGTGACGAGGAAGCGCGCCGCCTGCATCAGCCGGCCTTGCCGGTGATGCCGACCGCGGTTTCGATGTCGCGCGCGGTGACCGGGCCGAGGAACTGCTTGGCAACCTTGCCGTCCGGACCGATCAGATACGTCATCGGCAACCCGCGCGGCGTGGCGAAGTCCTGGGGCGGCTGGTAGGGGTCGAGGACGGCGATCGGGTACGACACCGGGTGGTCCTTCAGGAACGCCTGCATGTCGGCGCTGCTGATGTCTTCATAGGCCAGGCCCACCACCTCGATGGTGTCGCGCATGGTGTGCAGCGCCGACAGCTCGGGCATCTCCTTCAGGCACGGCGCGCACCAGGTGGCCCAGAAATTGACCACCACCCACTTGCCGCGATGCGCGGCCAGGTCGTAGGCCTCGCCGGTCACGGTCGGCAGCGACAGCTTGGGCATCTCGGCGGTCTGCTGCACCACCGAGGAGTCGGTCGCGCCTGCCGGGTCGGCGGGGGCGGCAGGGGTTTGCGGCGTCTGCGCGGTGGGCGCAGGCGCTGCACCGCCCGCAGCGGGCGTGCCCTCGCTGGCGGGCTTGCAGGCGGTCAGCAGCAACAGCGGCAACAGCAGCGCACAGGCGCCGCGCACGAGGCGCACGGTCATGAGGGGTCTCCGGGAAGGTGGGTGTAGAGGTCGCCGACCGGTTGCGCCAGCACGCTGCGCAAGGGTTGACGCAGTTGTTCCAGCGCAGCGGACGCGGCCTGGCCGTAGGCATCGTCGCGGCACGGCAGGGGGCGGTCTTCGATCGGCACGCGCAGCTGGCAGTTTTCGTAGAGTTCGGCCAGCGGCACCACGTCCAGGTCGCGCGCCAGCAGCCATTGGCCGCGCTCGTCGCGGCGCAGCAGGCGGATGCGTTTGAGTTCGCACAGCAACTCCTGCATCAGCGTGTCGGTGAGCATCGGCTCCAGCGCCAGAATGCGGTCTTCGTCCAGCCCGTTGCCATGGATGCGTGCCTGGCGGAAACGACCAAGCAAACGCAGCAGGCCATAGATCTCAAAGCCCGGCGGCAACCGCATCGCTTCGGGCTGGTAGCGAAACGCGGACATCGACGAGGCCAGCGAAGCGCCCAGCAGCACCGACACCCAGCTCAGATAGATCCACAGCAGCAGGATCGGCAGCGCCGACAGTGCGCCGTAGATGCGCTGATAGGTCTGGAAGTTGCCCAGATAGAAGCCGAAGCCCCATTTGACGATCTCCATCAGGATCACTGCCAGCAATGCGCCCGGCAGCGCGTGCCGCAGGCGCACCGCATGCTGCGGCACCACGCGGTAGATCAGCACGATGCAGACGAACTCCACCGCCATCGGCGCCAGCCGCCAGGCGAATTCGGCCAGCCACTGGCCTTCGGTGGTGCGGAACAGCGGCAATGCGAACACATAGGCGGCCATCGCCATCGAAGCCGCCGCCAGCATCGTGCCCAGGGTCAGCACCGTCCAGTAGATCAGGAAGCGGGTCACCTTCGGCCGTGCGGCGGCCACCCGCCAGATGCTGTTGAAGGTCTGCTCGATGCTGTGCAGGGTGATCAGCAGCGAGGCCACCAGCGCGACCATGCCGGCCACGGTGAACTTGCCCAGATCTTCCAGCGAACGGTTGAGGTAGTTCTGCACCGAACGCGCCGCGCCGGGCACGAAGTTGTTGAAGATGAAGTCGGTCAGCGCGTCCTTCCATTCGTTGAAGGCCGGAAACGCCGACAACACGCCGAACACCACGATCGCCAGCGGCACCAGCGCGAACACCGTGGTGTAGGCGAGCGAGGCGGCGGCCTGGAACAGGCGGTCATCGAGAAAGCGGCGCCACAGGAAGCGCCCGAAGCTCACGGTCCGCGCGCGGTCGCGCAGCCGTTCCTTCCATTGGTGGAGTTTGTTCACGCGCGACATCGCGCAAGGGTACCCGATGCGCCGTCATCGCGGCCTTGCCGCAGCCGCAGCGTGCAGCGAGGTGGTGGCTTGGCCGATACTGCGGCAACTTACATAGGCGGTGGATGCGCGATGGCGGAGATTCTGGTGCTGTATTACAGCCGTGGCGGTTCGGTGGCGCGGCTGGCGCGGCAGATCGCGCGCGGCATCGGCGAAGTGCCCGGCATGAGCGCGCGGCTGCGCACGGTACCGCCGGTGGCGGCAGTGACCCAGGCCAGCGCCCCGCCGGTGCCGGACGAGGGCGCACCGTACGTGGACAAGGCCGATCTGGCCGAGTGCAGCGGGCTGCTGCTGGGCAGCCCGACCCGCTTCGGCAACATGGCCGCGCCGATGAAGCATTTCCTCGATAGCCTGGGCGCCGAGTGGGCCAGCGGCACCCTGGCCGGCAAGCCGGCAGGCGTGTTTACCTCCACCGCCGCGATGCACGGCGGCCAGGAATCCACCTTGCTGTCGATGCACCTGCCGCTGCTGCACCACGGCTGCCTGATCGTCGGCATTCCGTTCACCGAGCCGGCACTCAGCCACACCACCAGCGGCGGCACGCCCTATGGCGCCAGCCATGTCTCCGGCGCCGGCGGCGACCCGCAACCGAGTGAGGACGAAGCCCTGCTGGCGCGTGCGCTGGGCCGGCGGGTGGCCGACATCGCCCGGCGCCTGGCCAGCCCGTGAGCCTGCGCGCCACGCACTGGTTGCTGACCGCCGCGCTGCTTGCGCTGACGGTGTTGTTCGTGACCTGGTTTCACGACGACCGCCACCGCGCCGCGGCGCTGCTGGTGTTTGCACTGCCGCCGGCGCTGATGGCCGCGCTGACGCTGCGCAGCGCGCGCGCGCGTTTCTGGGCCGGCGTGTTCGCGCTGGGCTGGTTCAGTCACGGCGTGATGGCCGCCTGGAGCCAGCCGCAGGCGCGTGGGCTGGCGTGGCTGGAAGTGCTGCTGGCCCTGCTTGTCGTGGCACTGGTGGGCGGCCCCGGGATGGCGGCGCGCTTCGGCCGCCCTCGCCCTCCACGTTGACCCGGCTTGGGCAGCGCACGCGCCGGGGTCGTATCATGACGGCCCTCGCGCGGCCTGCACCGCGCCCGTTTGAAGGACTGGCAGCAATGGAAGACCTCCTGATCGTCACCACCGGTGGCACGATCGACAAGATCTACTTCGACGACAAATCGGACTACCAGATCGGCGACCCGCAGATCGGCCAGATCCTCAAGGAGCTGGGCGTGACCTTCCGCTTCTCGGTGATTCCGATCATCCGCAAGGATTCGCTGCACATCACCGATGCCGACCGCGAACTGGTGCGCGCCACCATCGCCGCCCAGCCGACGCGCCATGTGCTGATCACCCACGGCACCGATTCGATGGTGGAAACCGGCAAGGTGCTGCAGTCGATCGCCGACAAGACCATCGTGATGACCGGCGCGCTCAATCCGGCGCGCTTCCGCGGCTCGGATGCCGAGTTCAATATCGGCTGCGCGGTCGGCGCGGTGCAGTCGCTGCCGGCCGGCGTGTACATCGCCATGAACGGGCGCATCTGGAATCCGGAAAAGGTGCGCAAGAACGTCGCCGCCAACCGCTTCGAGTCGCTCTGACGCCATGAGCAAGGCCACCCGCGCGACCAGGGCCCTGGATGCCGCCGGCGTGGCCTATGTGTTGCACCCCTACGTGTACCAGGCCGATGCGGACGCCAAGGGCGTGCAGGCGGCAACCGCCCTGGGGCTGGCGCCGCACACGGTGCTGAAGACACTGATGGCCTGGGTCGACGACCAGGCCGTATGCGTGGTGATCCCGTGCGATCGCCGGGTGTCGTTGAAGAAACTGGCCAGTGCCTGCCACGGCAAGTCCGCGCGCATGATGGAGGTGGCCGATGCCGAGCGTCGCACCGGCTACAAGGTCGGCGGCATCAGCCCGCTCGGGCAACAACGCCAGGCGCCGGTGCTGATCGAAGCCAGCGCACTGGATGCCCCGTCGCTGTGGATCAACGCCGGGCAACGCGGTTTGCTGCTGGAATTGCCGGGCGACGGCATCGTCGCCGCATTGCAGGCGCGGCCCTGCAGTGTCTGCGACTAGACGCGGCGATCCCCGTGCCGCGTGCATGTCGGCTGGTGCCGGCCGGCACCTGGGACATGCAAAAAGTGCCTTCTGCTTGCGGCAGCGATCACGCACGTGCCAGGAGACGTGAGTGATGCGCCGGTGCCACGTGCCCGACGCGCGATCACGCGCATAGGCCGGGCGCAGCCCTGCACCCACCGGCGCGCAGGGCCGCGCGCACGTTCAGTACGTGGCCACCAGCGTGACCGCCGAAAATGCCAGCGTGGCCTTGAGCCGCACGTAATACACCCCTGCCGCAGGCGCGGTCAGCGTGCAGCTGTCGGCGTTGCCCACCACCGCGGTACGGCAGCCATAGGCGGTATCGCTGGGCAATGCGCCGGCGCGCAGCGACAGATCGGCATTGCCGCTGCCTCCGCTGAGCGCCACCCGCAGGCTGCGCGTGCCCGCGGGCACATTGACCTGGTAATACAGCGAACCACCGGTCGCCGCGGCCAGGCCGCTGCGCGCTGCATTGCTGGTCAGGGTGGTCGAGGCGATCACCGCAGCCACCGCACCATCGGCATTGACCAGCCCTGCCCCGCACCCCTGCGGACATGCCACCGGCAATGCACGCGCAGTGCTCTTGAGCATGGCTTCGACGCTGGCCGCACTGAGCGGATTGAGCGCCACCGACTGCATCAACGCCACCACGCCGGCCACGTGAGGCGCCGCCATCGAGGTGCCGCTGTAGACCGCGTAACTGGGATTGCCCGCCGCGGTGGTGCCGCTGTTGAGCGTGGACAGAATCGCCTGGCCGGGAGCGGCGATATCCACGCCCTTGCCGAAGTTGGAAAAACTGGCCTTGGCCCCGGACGACGTGGTCGCCGCCACCGCGATCACGTTCGGGCAATTGGCCGGCACGCTGTTGGAGACATCGACATTGCTGTTGCCGGCGGCCACCACCACGCTGGTGCCGCGTGACACCGCGCTGGCGATCGCATTGCTCAAGGTGGTCGAACAGGTGCCGATGCCACCCAGCGACAGGTTGATCACCTTGGCCGGGGTCGGATTGGCCGGCACACCGGACACCGTGCCGCCGGAGGCCCACACGATCGCATCGGCGATATCGGACAGATAGCCGCCGCAACGGCCCAGCACGCGCACCGGCAGCACCTTGGCATTGAATGCCACGCCTGCCGTGCCGGCGCCATTGTTGGCGGCGGCCGCGACGATGCCGGCCACATGGGTGCCATGCCAGCTGGAGCTGGACGCGCTGGCACCGCTGCCGCAGTCGTTGGCCGCGGCCCAGTCGCCCACATCGGCGGCGCTGGTGTCGCGTGCGTTGCCGTCGCGGGCGATGAAGGCGTCGCTGATGAAGTCGTAGCCGGCCAGCACATTGGCCGACAGCTCCGGATGCGTGGTGACGCCGGTATCGATCACGGCCACCACCGCGCCCTTGCCGGTCGCCTTGTCCCAGGCCGGCCGCACGTTGATGCCGGCGGTCGTGGTGCCCAGCGCCCATTGCTCGGACAGGCGGGTGTCATTCGGCACCAGCATCGGACGCATCAGCATGTCCACTTCCACGCGCTTGACCGACGGGTCGGCCGCCAGCCGCCGCATCAGCGTTTCCGCGTCGACCCGGTCCAGCGCGCGGTCGGCCACCAGCAGTTGCGGCCCGACGCCCAGCCAGCGCGACGACGACAGGCCGAGCGCGCGCCCGCGCCG
The DNA here is from genome assembly GCF_003993515.1 of Xanthomonas sp. BRIP62415. Lineage (NCBI taxonomy): Bacteria > Pseudomonadati > Pseudomonadota > Gammaproteobacteria > Lysobacterales > Lysobacteraceae > Xanthomonas > Xanthomonas sp. BRIP62415. The sequence continues at coordinate 71,936 of NZ_QEZH01000029.1, read as the reverse complement.
CGCCGGCACTGCGCGGGCGATCTCGCGCAGCGAGCCGCTCAGACGCCCGCCACGGTTGCCGGCGCTGCTGTCCTTGTAGCTGACGATGAAACGCTGATGGGCCGACGCCGACCCCAGCCCCTGCAGGCTGACATCGCCGGCGAACGCGGGCGCAGTGCCGCACAGCAGTGCACAGGCCAGCGCGACATGGCGTAACCCTTTGAATGATAGATGGTGCATGGATCGACCCCTCCCCAAGATGTCGTGGTGCAAACGCGGGCACAGGTGTGCCGCTTCGCATCGTGGTGAGGCGCGCCGACTGGCGTCGCTGCCCACCTGCCCACGCTATCGACCCGGTACGAGCGGACCTGAGCCGGGATCGCCGGCCAGACGTGGCGAGCCATGGGGTCTGTTAAGGCGGCCGCTTGAACGGCAGATGCCGGCGGCGACCGGAACTGCGCCGACCTGCCCTCCCCGTACACCCCAAAAACGCCATTGCCCCGCGTTTTGGCGGGGCAATGGGGGATACCAAGCGTGCTGCAGCCACACTGCATCACGCAGACCGACGCGGTGCCAACGGTCCGCCCGCTGGCACCGCGCGTGGCTTACGGGGTCTGGCTGACGGCACCGGCCGCGTTGACGATGCCGGCACCGCAGCCACCCGAGCAGGCGCCCGGCAGTGGACGGGCGGTGTTCTTCAACAGGGTTTCCACCGCCGCCGGGGTCAACGGACGGCTGGCCGCCGACTGCACCAGCGCCACCACGCCGGCCACGTGCGGGGCCGCCATCGAGGTACCGTTGTAGGAAGCGTAGCTGGCGCTGCCCGGGGTGGTGGTGCCGCTGTTGAGCGTGGACAGGATCGCCGAGCCGGGGCCGGAGATGTCGATGGTGCTGCCGAAGTTGGAGAAGCTCGAACGCGCCCCGGCCGAGGTGATCGACGCCACCGAGATCACGTTGGCGCAGCTGGCCGGGGTGAAGTTGGCCACGTTGGCATTGCTGTTGCCGGCCGCCACCACCACCGTGGTGCCGCGCGACACCGCGCCGTTGATGGCGTTCTGGTAGGTGCTGGAGCAGGTGCCGTTGCCGCCCAGCGACATGTTGATCACCTCGGCCGGGTTGGCGTTGGCCGGCACCCCGGACACGGTACCGCCGGACGCCCAGACGATCGCATCGGCGATGTCGGAAGTGGTGCCGCCGCACAGGCCCAGCGCACGCACCGGCACGATGCGCGCATTGAACGCGGTGCCGGCCACGCCGGTGCTGTTGTTGGTGACCGCGGCGATGGTGCCGGCCACGTGGGTGCCATGCCAGCTGGAGTTGGCCGCTGCCACGCCGGAGCCGCATTGGTTGGCAGCGCGCCAGTCGCCCTGGTCGGCCGGATTGCTGTCGCGACCGTTGTTGTCGCGCGCGCGTGCCGCGTCGCTGATGAAGTCGTAGCCCGGCAGCACGTTGGCATTGAGGTCCGGGTGGCTGGTGATGCCGGTGTCGATCACCGCCACCACCACGCCGGTGCCGGTGGCCGTATCCCAGGCCGGACGCACGTTGATGCTCGAGGCGGTGGTACCGAAGCCCCACTGCTCGGACAGACGGGTGTCGTTGGGGGTCAGCGTCGGATACATGATCTGGTCGACTTCCACGTACTCCACGCTCGGGTCGGCGGCGATCCGGCGCATCAGCGTCTCGGCCTCGGCGCGGTCCAGGCCACGGTCGGTCTTGAGCACTTCCGAGCCCAGCGCGGTGCGACGCACGTGATTCAGGCCCAGCGCACGGCCGGCGCGTGCGGGCACGGCGGTGGCGACCGACCTGAGCGATGCACGCATCGAGGTCGGGCTCACCGCGGCGCTGGAACCGTCCCTGTACTTGACGATGAAGCGATCCAGGGTGGGCTGCGAATCCAGGCCGGAAAGATTGACCTGACCGGCAAACGCCGGCACCGCCAGCAGCAAGGTCAGCGCGGACACACCCAGGACCACCAGCGCGCGCGTGGGCGCACGACGTTGCGACACATTGGACATCGATCGTTCCTTATTTGAGAGGGTGCCGCAGGTGCGGCGAGATGGCCGAACCGTCCCCGCGTGCTGCGGATCGGGTCGGGCAGTGCACGGGCGCGTGCGCCCGGCGAGACGACTGACCGATGTCCATTCCGGTCGAGCGGCAACACATCACCGGCGCCTGCCGATGCGGCAGACGTGGGCGATACGTCGCTGATGGGGTAAAGCCGCTCTGCGGCACCGGATCGGCACTGCCCGGCCATGGCCAGGCAGTGCCGACGTGCCTCAGTAGCTGGCGCGCAAGGTCACGCCGGAGAACGTGCTGTACGCCTTGACCCGCACGTAGTACGTGCCCGACGGCGCGCTGATGCTGCAGGTCTCGGCATTGCCGCTGCGGTAAGGGCGGCAGGTGTAGGTGGTGTCGGTCGGCGCACTGCCGGCACGCACGTACAGGTCTGCGTCGCCGCTGCCGCCGCTGATCGCCACGGTCAGCGTGCCGCTACCGGCCGGCACCGCGATGGTGTAGTTCAGTTCCGCACCCGTGGCCGCACCCAGTCCGGTAACCGGCGTGCCGTTGGTCAGGGTGTTGCCGGTGCCGCCACCGTTGCTGCCACTGATGGCGGCGGTCACCGCCGCATCGGCATTGACGATGCCGGCACCGCAGCCGCCCGAGCAGGCGCCCGGCAGCGCACGCGCGGTGTTCTTCAACAGGGTTTCCACGGCGGCCGGCGTGAGTACACTCGGCGCGACCGACTGCACCAGCGCCACCACGCCGGCCACATGCGGCGCCGCCATCGAGGTGCCGTTGTAGGAGGCGTAGCTGGCGCTGCCCGGCGTGGTGGTGCCGCTGTTGAGCGTGGACAGGATCGCCGAGCCCGGCGCCGACACGTCGATCCCGGTGCCGAAGTTGGAATAGCTGGCCTTGGCGCCGGCCGAGGTGGTGGCTGCCACTGCGATCACGTTGGCGCAGTTGGCCGGCAGCGAACCGGACACGTTGACGGAATCGTTGCCCGCCGCCACCACCACCGTGGTGCCGCGCGAGACCGCACCGCTGATCGCGTTCTGCATGGTGGCCGAGCAGGTGCCGCCGCCGCCCAGCGACATGTTGATCACTTCGGCCGGGTTGGCATTGGCCGGCACGCCGCTGACGCTGCCGCCGGACGACCAGACGATGGCGTCGGCGATATCCGACAGCGAACCGCCGCACTTGCCGAGCACGCGCACCGGCACCACCTTGGCGTTGTAGGCAGTGCCCGCCACGCCGGTGGTGTTGTTGGTCACCGCGGCCACCGTGCCGGCCACATGGGTGCCATGCCAGCTGGAAGTGGCGGCGGGAATGCCGGTGCCGCATTCATTGGCGGCGTACCAGTCGCCTTCGTCGGCGGGATTGCTGTCGCGTCCATTGCCGTCGCGCGCCGTGGTGGCATCGCTGATGAAGTCGTAGCCCGGCAGGATGTTGGCGTTGAGATCGGCATGAGTGGTGATGCCGGTATCGATCACGGCCACCACAACATTGGCGCCGGTGGCCTTGTCCCAGGCCGGGCGGATATTGAGGCCGGCGTTGGTGGTGCCGAAGGCCCACTGCTCGGACAGCCGGGTGTCGTTCGGGGTCAGCGTGGCGTGCAGGATCTGGTCCACCTCCACGCTCTGCACGTTGGGGTCGGATGCCAGCTGGCGCATCAGGGTTTCGGCTTCGGCGCGGTCGAGTGCGCGGTCGGTCCTGACCAGCTCCGGTCCCAGCGCCAGGCGGCGCACCGAGTTCAGGCCCAGCGCCTTGCCGGCCTTGGCCGGAACAGCGCGCGCGGCGGTGCGCAGCGACGTGCTCAACGCGGTGGGACTGGCCAGCGCGGTGCTGCCGTCCTTGTAGGTCACGATGAATTTCTGGTGGGTCTGGGCAGTGGCCAGGCCATCCAGATAGACCTCACCGGCAAAGGCCGGGGTCGCCAGCAACAACGAGGTCAGCGCAGCCGCGCTCAGGATGGTGAGTGCGCGGGGGCACTTGCGGAAAGACTCGTTCGACATCGAATTCCCTTCTAGATCAAAGAGCACCGCCGTGGCGGTGGTAGCCGGTGCCGCCTTCCATAGGTCAGCACCGAGGTCCCGGATCGACCCCCTGTTATCGATCCGTTCAGCGAACCTACCGCACTACAACCAGACTGGACAATAAGAAGTTCGCACTTTCTACAAATCAAATATCAGATTTGTGACACCGTACGGCACCGTTCAGTCAGTTGAAGACATGTTCGGACATGCATAGCCACGCCCCTGCTGCGCTGCGCCCAAAAAAAAGGCCCCTGCGCGACTGCGCAGAGGCCTTTTTTGACGCGATGTGTTGGCTCAGGACAGACGCACCAGCCAACCATGACGATCCGGGACGCGCCCATATTGGATATCGGTCAGCTCCTGGCGCAGCGACATGGTCACCTCGCCAGCCGGGGCGGACAGATCGCCGACCGCAAAGCCATCGCCCTTCAGCTCGCCGATCGGGGTGACCACGGCGGCGGTGCCGCAGGCGAACACCTCGGTGATCTCGCCCGACGCCACGCCCTGCTTCCACTCGTCGATGGCGACCTTGCGCTCGATCACCTGCATGCCGCGGTCGCGGGCCAGTTGCAGGATGCTGTCGCGGGTGATGCCTTCCAGGATGCTGCCGGACAATTCCGGCGTCACCAGCGTGCCGTCCTTGTAGACCAGGAACACGTTCATGCCGCCCAGCTCTTCGATGTACCTGCCTTCGACCGGGTCCAGGAACAGCACCTGCGAGCAGCCCTGTGCATAGGCCTTCTGCTGCGGCAGCAGCGAGGCGGCGTAGTTGCCGCCGCACTTGGCCGCACCGGTGCCGCCCTTGGCCGCACGTGCGTATTCGGTAGACAACCAGATCGACACCGGCGCCACGCCCTTGGCGAAATACGGACCGGCGGGGCTTGCGATGACGTAGTAAGAGGCCTTGTGCGCGGCACGCACGCCCAGGAATGCCTCGTCGGCGATCATGAACGGGCGGAAATACAGGCTGGTTTCCGGGGCCGACGGGACCCAACTGGCATCCACCGCCACCAGCTGGCGCAGCGATTCGACAAACAGGTCGACCGGCAGTTCCGGCAACGCCAGCCTGCGCGCCGAGCGCTGCAGGCGCTCGCCATTGGCCTGCGGGCGGAAGGTCCAGATCGAACCGTCGGCATGCCGGTAGGCCTTGATGCCTTCGAAGATCTCCTGGCCGTAATGCAGCACCGAGGCGGCCGGATCCAGCTGCAGCGGGCCGTAGGCGCGCACCTGCGCGTCATGCCAACCGAGCTCGTTGGTCCAGGAAATGGCGACCATATGGTCGGTGAAATGCAGCCCGAAGCCGGGCGCGGCCAGGATCACGGACAGCTCGTCGGCACTGCGCGGCGACGGGGAACGGGTGGAAGCGAAAGACACGGACACCGGAAGATTCCTGTATGGCGGGCGAAAGGACGCGGCGCCACCTCTTGGACATGGCGCCTGATGATCAGAGCATGCCGGTCTCGAGACGGGCTGCTTCGGACATCATATGCCGGCCCCACGGCGGGTCGAAGACCAGCTCGACGTCGGCTTCGGCAATGGTCGGGATCATTTCCACCTTGCTGCGCACGTCGTCGACCAGGATCTCGCCCATGCCGCAACCGGGGGCGGTGAGGGTCATCTTGACGTCCACCCGGCGCTGATCGTCTTCCTCGCGATGGCTGACCACCGCCTCGTAGACCAGGCCCAGATCGACGATGTTGAACGGGATCTCCGGGTCGAAGCAGGTGCGCAGCTGCTGCCACACCAGCGCCTCCACCTCTTCGTCGCTGGCATCGGCGGGCAGTTCCAGCCCCGGCGGGGCCTCCTTGCCGATCGCATCGCCATCCTTGCCGGCAATGCGGAACAGGTTGCCTTCGACAAAGACGGTATAGCTGCCACCCAGCGCCTGGGTGATATAGCCGTAACTGCCTGCGGGCAGGGTCACCGAATCGCCCTGCGGCACCATGACGGCATCGCAATCGCGTTCGAACTGGACGGGTTCGCTGCTACGGGAATACATGGGCTGGATATGGGGCCGCGGCGGGTGCGCGCAAGTCCGCCATTCTAGCCGACCACGGCAAGGCCGCTGCCGGTTGCCGGATGGAGCCAGCGACGACGCTGCATTCCATCGGCGCGCCCATCACCGCGCAAAGCACGTCGCGCGCCTTATCATGTGCGCACTGTCAGGAGCTCCAATGCCGCCCACCACCGCGTCCGCCAGAACCGCCCACTGGCTCTGGCCCCCGCTCCTGCTGCTGGGATGCGTCACCGCCCTGATCGCCTGGATGCTGATCGCGCTTGCCGCCGGCAACCAGGCAGGCTGGATGGCGGTACTGACGGCCCTGGAAATCGTCTGGATGCTGCGCCTGGGCACGCTGGGCGCCGGCCCGCTGCGCACCGGCGTTGCGATCGCGGCGACCGCGCTGGTCATCGTCGGTGCCAACTGGGGTATCGCTTCGGCACACCTCGGTGGTGCGCTGGGCCTGGATCCGTGGACCTCGGCGCAGAAGATGGGCACCGGGCTGGCCTGGACCCTGCTGCAGCTGGCCAACAACGGTTTCGACCTGCTGTGCTATGCCGCCGCACTGGTCCTGGCGTGGTGGACGGCGCGCTGAGCCAGGCGCGTTTTGTCGCAATCGCCGGCGCACAGATGCGTTGAAGCGGCGGCCGCGCAGCTTCGGGTAACGCTACTGCTACTGGGTGCTATGCGCTTTGTTGCGCTGACGCAGCGATGCCTGGAGAACTGTGCGAGTGGGCTGCAGGGCGCTTTAGCTGGCTGCGGAGCTCTTTACCTGGCTGCAGGGCCCTTGCCCGCCCACCATCGCGGGACACGCCGCGAGTACGTCCTTGTAGGCTCCGGCGCGGCATCCATGCCGCTCAGGGTCCCGCGACGGTGAGCGGGCAAGGACCCGTCGAGAGGGTCGGTGTGCATGGAAGAGCAGTGCCGGATCCGGATGCACCTTGTTCGATCATGAAGCATCGGCTCCAGGTCTGATGCACACCGCACTACAGACAGCTTTTCAAACAAGGGCCGGCCAACTGCCTGGTGCGGTGTCCTTGCCGGTTGCGGGACCGTATGACGGCATGGATGCCGCCACCGAGCCCCCCATGGATGTGTTCACGGCGTGTCCCGCAAGCGGTGAGGGCGCCGCGCCCTCGACTAGCCAGGCTTTTGACTATCTGCAAAAACACCGCTGCGAATCGAAAGCCCGGTGTTTTTCTGAAAGCCCCGCGTCCTGCTCGGGACTGGCTGGACACGGCGAAGAGAGCGACTTGGCGCAGCTGTCCTGCAACGCCGCTACACGGGCCCAGGTGCTGAGGACGGCGCCGCTTCCACGCATGACGTCACAGACGCATCCACCTGATCCGTCGCACGAGGCCTCAGTGCCCGCCCCCGTCCAGCGCCTTCAGCTCGCTGACCAGCGCGCCGGCCGCTTCCGCGCCATCGCCGTACAGCATGCGGGTGTTGTCGGCGTAGAACAGCGCGTTTTCGATGCCGGCAAAGCCGGTGCCCTTGCCGCGCTTGATCACCACCGTGTTCCTCGAATTGACCACGTCCAGGATCGGCATGCCATAGATCGGACTGGCCGGGTCGGTCCTGGCCACCGGGTTGACCACGTCGTTGGCGCCGATCACCAGCGACACATCGGTGCTGGCGAACTCGGGGTTGATATCGTCCATGTCGGCGATAAGGTCGTAGGGCACGCCGGCTTCGGCCAGCAGCACGTTCATGTGCCCGGGCATGCGCCCGGCGACCGGGTGGATCGCGAACTTCACCTTGACCCCGCGCGCGATCAACCGCTGCGCCAGCTCCCAGATCTTGTGCTGCGCCTGCGCCACCGCCATGCCGTAGCCGGGCACGATCACCACCCGCTCGGCGAACGCCATCATCGCCGCCACGTCGCCGGCCTCGATCGGCTTCTGCGCACCGCCGATCTCCTGCGCCTGGCCGCCGCCACCGAAGTTGGAAAACAGCACGCCGCTGATCGGCCGGTTCATCGCCTTGGCCATCAAGCGGGTCAGCAGGATACCGGCCGCGCCGACCATCATGCCGGCGATGATCAGCGCCTCGTTGCCCAGCACGTAGCCCTCGAACGCCACCGCCAGGCCGGTGAAGGCGTTGTACAGCGAGATCACCACCGGCATGTCGGCGCCGCCGATCGGCAGCGTCATCAGCACGCCCAGCGCCAGCGCCACCACGAAGAAGGCGACGATCGCCAGCGGCTGCAGACTGCTGGCCACCCAGATGCCGAGCACCAGCACCGCCAGTGCCACCAGCAGATTAAAGGCCTGCTGGCCCGGAAATGTCACCCGGCGGTCGAGCCGGCCATCCAGCTTGGCCCAGGCCACGATCGAGCCGGACAGCGACACCGCGCCGATCGCCGAGCCCACCACCGCCAGCACCACGGTGGTGGTATCCGGCCGCCGCGCCGCCAGGTCGGCGATGGCCTGTGCACTCCAGTGGGTGGTATCGCGGTTGGCGAAGAAGGCAAAGCGCAGCAACTCCACTGCCCCGATCGCCGCCGCCGAGCCGCCGCCCATGCCGTTGTACAAGGCCACCATCTGCGGCATGTCGGTGATGGCGACCTTCCTGGCCGACCACCACGCCACCCCGGTGCCGATCGCCAGCGCGGCCAGGATCAGCGGCACGTTATGCAGTTCGGGCAGGAAGAACGTCGCCACCGTGGCGATCAGCATGCCCAGCCCGGCCCAGCGGATGCCGCTGCGCGCGGTCAGCGGCGAGGCCATGCGCTGCAGCCCGAGCAGGAACAAGGTTGCCGCGACCAGATAGCTGGACTTCACCAGCCACGCCAGCAACGCGGCGGTGGAGACGTTCATGGCGCGTCCCCGCCCGGCGGCTTCCTGCTGGGCCTGAACATGTCCAGCATCCGCTCGGTCACCACGTAACCGCCGGCCGCATTGCCCGCACCCAGCATCACCGCGACAAATCCCAGCGCCTTTTCCAGCGTGGTGTCGGCATGCCCGAGCACCACCATCGCGCCGATCAGCACGATGCCGTGGATGAAGTTGGAGCCGGACATCAGCGGGGTATGCAGGATCACCGGCACCCGCGAGATGATCACGTGGCCGGCGATGGCCGCCAGCATGAAGATGTACAGCGCTACGAATCCGTCGCTCATCGTCGCTCGCTCCACTGGCCGGTGTGGCCCGCCGATCATACCCACGCCATGCGTGCCTGGGCGCGTGTCAACCGAATCGGCGCTCGCCCGTTGACGTCGTATCGTCTCCGCGGAAGCTACGCTGTGCTGGTGGGAACCCCTCTCGATCCGCAACCTGCCGCACCGGCCGCCACCGCGCCGGTTTCGCTGGACGCCTTCCTGGCCGGCATCGGCCCGCGTGCGTTCCGCTTTGCCGAGGCCGGCCTGCGTCACCGCGAGGATGCGCTGGACGCGGTGCAGGACGCCATGGTGAAGCTGCTCGGCTACCGCGAGCGCCCGGCCGCCGAATGGACGCCGCTGTTCTGGAGCATCCTGCGCAGCCGCATCATCGACCTGCAGCGGCGGCGCAGCTTCCGCCTGAAGTTCTGGGCACCGGCCGAGCGCGCCGACGACGAAGGCACCATCGACTGGGCCGACCCCGGCACCGGGCCGGTGGACGAACAGCAGCATCAACAGGCCTACCAACGGCTGGTCGAGGCCTTGCGCAGCCTGCCGGCGCGGCAGCGCGAAGCGTTCACGCTGCGGGTGCTGGAAGACCTGGACGTGGCCACCACCGCCAAGGCGATGGGCTGCTCGGAAGGCTCGGTCAAAACCCACCTGTCGCGTGCGCGCGACGCGTTGCAAACACAGTTCGAGGATTTCCTGTGAACCGCTCCCACGACCCGGCCAAGCTGGATACGCAATTGCGCCAGCTGCATGCCACCGCCCTCACCAGCCTGCCGCCGCAGACCCTGGCGCGCCTGCGCCAGGCCCGTCATGCGGCCGCTCCCACGCGTTCCCGACGCGGTTACTGGTTGCTGGCGACCGCGTGTTCGGGGCTGCTGGCGGTCGGCATCGGCCTGCAACTGCGTCCGGGCGAGACCGCCTCGCCTGCCTCCACCCCGACCCAGGCAATGGCCGGCGCCACCACCGATACCGACGACATGCTGACCCAGAATCCGGACCTGTACGTCTGGCTGGGGTCCGACAACGCCCTGGCCATGGAATAAGCACGATGACCCGCACCACCCGCCTGTTGTTGACCCTGCTGCTGTGCGCGGCGCCCTGCGCCTCCTTGCTGGCCCAGGCCCCTCCCCCGGGACCGCCACCGCCCGATGGCCCCGGACCGCGAGGACCCGAACCGCGCGCGGCAGACACGCCGATGCCCGAGTGGGACAAGCTCACCCCGCAACAGCGTCAGGTGCTGATCGATGCGCTGCGCGAGCGCTGGAACGATGTGCCGGAAGAACGCCCGCGCATGTATCGCCACGCGCGCCGCTGGCTGGACATGACCCCGGAGCAGCGCAAGCAGGCCAAGGCCGGCATGGACCGCTTCCGCAACATGAGCCCCGAGCAGCGTCGCGAGGCCAAGGCCTTGTTCGACCGCATGCGCACGCTCAACCAGCAACAACGCAACGAGCTGCAGCAACGCTGGCAGAAGATGAGCCCGGCCGAGCGCAGCACCTGGTTGCGCGAGCATCCGCCAACCGACGACTGACGGCAGCGTCGCCGCGGCAAGCGCGGCACGCCATCGCACGGGTGCATCCCGGTCCCAGGTGGACGTGCGTGCGGCCACTGTAGGAGCGCGCTGGCCCGCGATGGAGCTTCATCGGTAACGCTCCATCGCGCGCCAGCGCGCTCCTACCCGGAAACGCCGACGCGCAAGGCGCATGGACGCGGCGGGGCTATGCAGTCGCTGTCGCCGACCAGCGTGTCTTGGCCAGCAGTTCGTCGTCCCAATCGAACGACAGCGCGCCATCCTTGATCAGCAATGCGGCGAAGGCATAGACATTGCGCGCGAACATCTCGCTGGCGTGCACCGCGCCCTGGCTGGCCAGATCGAGCGGGCCGGCGATCACCACGCCGTCGAGCTCATACGTTTCGCCCGGCCGGGTGGCGGCGCAATTGCCACCGGTCTCCGCGGCCAGATCGACGATCACGCTACCGGCGCGCATGCCGTGCAGCATCTGCATGCTCAGGATCTTCGGCGCCGGCCGGCCGGGCACGGCGGCGGTGCAGACCACCACGTCCACGCCCTTGAGATGGTCGGCAAGACGGCGTTGCTGTTCGGCACGCTCCTCGTCGGTGAGCTGGCGCGCATAACCGCCCTCGCCGGCCGCGCTCACGCCAAGATCCAGGAAGCGCGCGCCCAGCGAGGCGATCTGTTCGCGCGTTTCCGGGCGCACATCGAAGCCTTCGACCTGCGCGCCCAGCCGTTTGGCAGTGGCGATCGCCTGCAGCCCGGCCACGCCCGCACCGATCACCAGCACCTTGCACGGGCGCATGGTGCCGGCGGCCGTGGTCAGCATCGGAAAGAAGCGTGGCGCCAGCTGTGCGGCGATCAGCATCGCCTTGTAGCCCGCCATGCCGGCCTGCGAACTCAAGACGTCCATCGATTGCGCACGCGTGGTGCGCGGCAGCCGCTCCAGCGGGAATGCGATCAATTCATGCTCTGAAAAGGCCTGCGCGCGGGCAGGGTCGGCATCGGGCGAAAGCATGCCGATCAGCACCTTGTGCGGCTTGCACTGCAGCAGGACATCGATCGGCGGTCCCTGCACGCACAGCACCACGTCGGCCTGTCCCAGTGTGTGTGCGCCGGCCAGTTGCGCGCCGGCCTGCTGGTAGGCCGCATCGTCCATGCTGCTGGCGCGTCCGGCGTCCGGCTCGATCCACACGCTGGCGCCAAGCGCGACCAGTTTCCTGATCGTTTCCGGCGTTGCCGCCACGCGGCGCTCGCCGGCCGCCCGTTCTTTCAGCACCAGCACCTGCACAGCCATGGGTTGCTCCGGTCTCGCGCTCCAGTGGCGGCGATGCTAGCAGAGCCACGCACCGCCGCCGGGCGTGCGGACCGGCAAGCGGCCAGCCAGGCCATGCCCGAGCAGGTCCGGCCCGTGTTTCAGGGTTCGAGCACGGCGTGCAGCAACGGCGCAAACACCACCTCCGGTGCGAAGGCCAGCAAGGCCGTGTGCTTGCGGTCGATCGCAAGCGAGGCATAGCCATGCACCGCGCTCCAGGCCAGCAGCGTGCGTTGCTGCAGCACGTCCGTGGCCGGGGCATGGCCGTGACGGGCGATCCACTGCGTCCGCACTGTCTCGCGCAGGCTCGCCATCGCCGCATCGCTGGCCTGCACGAGCCGCGGCAGGCTGCGCGAGCTCACCTCCAGCCCCAGCATCAGCCGAAACTGCTGCGGGTAGTCCAGCGCAAACCGCACATACCCCAGGCCACAGCCGAGCAAGGGGTCGGCCAGTGCCTGCTGGGCGGCACGAATGCAGGCGAGCATGCGTTCGTAGCCGTCGGCCGCCAGCTCCGCGAGCAATCCGTCCAGCGAACCGAAGTGATGCGCCGGAGCCGCGTGCGAGACACCGGCGCGCCGCGCGCATTCGCGCAAGCTCAACCCACGCACGCCGGATTCGCTCAGCAGCTCCCAGCCGGCGCGCCGCAACGTGGCCGGCAGGTCGCCGTGATGATAGGCAGCAGACGCATCGGTGCGCGACATGGCGGCTTCGTTTTTCGGGATTCCAGTGGAGCAGATCATCTTGACGATGACAAGATCCAACTGCAGACTCGCTGATCTTGTCACCAGCAAGATATAGCGCCTCCTCTTCCACAAGGATCCTTCCGATGAGCGCGTCCATCGCCAAACTGCGTCTCCGGATGCTTCGCGGTGTGCTGGCCGGCGCCAGCCGCCTGGCCCCTGGCCCGACCGGGCGCTATCTGGCGCGCCGTTTCGTGACACCTGCGCGTGCAGGGCGGCAGCAGGCGGCCGCCCTCGCGGCAACCTTGACCGACGTGCAACGCCAGACGCTGCACATCGACGGGTTCGACATTGCGGTGTACCAGTGGGGCGAGCTGAGCCAGCAGCCATATGTGCTGCTGTCGCATGGCTGGTCCAGTTACGGGCTGCGTTTTGCTGCATGGGTGCCGCAGCTGCGCGCACTCGGCTACGCGGTGCTGGCGTTCGATCAGGCCGCGCATGGCCTGAGCGGCGGACAGATCAGCAACATGCCGCATTTCGTGCAGGTCCTGCGCCAGATCGGCAGCCGTTTCGGCCGCCCTGCCGCCTTCATCGGGCACTCGATCGGCGCGGCAGCGGCGGTGTTTGCCAACGACCCGGCATGGCGGCCCGAGCGCTACGTGCTGATCGCGCCACTGGTCGAACCCAGTGCCAGTGCGCACCGCCAGTTTCGTGCCTCGGGGATCGCACCCGCCGCGTTTGCGCCATTCGAAAACTGGCTGTGCCAGCTCACCGGCCTGCGTTTTGCCGATCTCGACGCGAGCCTGCACCTGCCACAGTTCGATCGCCCGGCGCTGGTCATCCATGACCGCCGCGACCGCGAGACGCCGTGGGAGGAAGGCGCACGCTTTGCCGCATTGTGGCCGGGCGCGCAGCTGTTCAGTACCGAGGGCCTGGGCCATAACCGCCTGGTCGATCACGCTTCGGTAATGGCGCGGGCGCTGGCGTTCATCGGCCCGGCAGCGCGGTAACTGCACGCGCGTTGTGCCGCAGGCGCGTGCTGCGGTGGTGCGATGCCCCCGGCACACATGCTGGACGAAGCCTCGCTTGCGCCGGTTGCGGTGCGCTGCATCGCAATCGTACGGCCCTGTGCTGATCAACCACGACGCGGCAACGCGGTGACTGCCGCTCAGTGCACCGTGCTGTTATGCAGCGGATCCAGCCGATCGATCACGCCCTGCATCGCGCTGTCGAACGCGCCATCGTTGATGTGTTCGCGCAGCCGGCCCAGGCGCACCATCACCGCCAGTTCCTCCGGCGAGGCGACGCAGAAGCGCACGCCGCGGCGATTGACGAACAGCAGCCGCTGCGAGATCGGACTCACCCACGACAGCTTGCCCGCCTGCACCTTGCCGTCCTTGTCGACGAAATCCAGCCAGGTGCCGATATCCATCGCGCGAAAACGCTCGGCATCGGCGCTGTCGATGCTCTGCGCCACCGCTTCGGCGCCAAGCACCACGCTGACGCTTTCGGCAGCCGGCGGCGGCAGATTGACCTGCGGCAGCTCCGGCAAGGCCTTTTCCAGCTCCGGACGCGCTTCGGCGATCGCCTGCAGGGTGTCGTGCAGCGCGCTGATCGCCACCACCACCGCATCACCGTGCAGGCCGATGCTGGCGAACACGCGATGCAGGGCGGGCTGCCAGACCTGCAGCCACGGCTTGCCGACGATGTGGCGACGTGCCTCGGCCAGTTCTTCAAGCACGCCGTCGGCCAGGGCGAGGGCCTCGAGGGTGCCGGGACCTTCGTCGCCGTCGCGCAGGATCGCCATGGTCAGGTGGTGCAGCCACGGCTGACGCAGGAAATCCTCCACCGCCCTGGGCAGCGGCGTGCCGGCCTGGGTGCGCTGTTCCAGCTCCGACAGCGCACGGCTGCGCGCCAGCTCGAGCTTTTCCTGACCACGCTGGGTCTCGGTGGCGCGGCGCTCGGCGATCTCCACCCGGCGCCGGTGCTGGGACAGGAAATCGCGGAATTCCTCTTCCAGGGTCATGAAGATCGCCAGGTTCTCGTTGAACTCGGCCACCAGGCGGTCGACGATTTCCTCGACCTTGCCCATCAGCACGCGCTCGGCGGCGCTGTCGCCGTTGTTGCCTTCGCAGGCCTCGGCCAGCGAGTTGAGCAGGCGCCGCGCGGGATGGGTCTTCTGCACGAACATCTTGCGGTCCAGCAGCGCGACCTTGACGAAGGGCACCACCAGGCGGCCGATCATTTCGCGCGAGCGGTTTTCCAGGTCGCGTTCGTCCAGCATCACGTCGAACAGCATGCCGACCAGATCGATCGCATCCTCGTCCATCGGGTCCAGGCGCGCGGTGGCCGGATCCACGCCCAGCCGGGTGGCGCTGGACAGTACTTCGTTCTTCAGCCGCTGGGCCAGCGATTCGGTGTCGTCGCCGATGGCCGCCTGCAGCGTCGCGCTCGGCGTGGCCTGCAGCAACGACAGCACCGACATCATTTCGCGCTGGCTCAGCGGGCGTTGCTGGCCCACCGCCACCGAGGCGGCAGAGGCGGCGTTGTCGCGCACGCTGCGGGTCTGCTGCAGCAGTTCGTGCAGCGCCTCCAGCAGCATGCCCTGGCTCCCGCCGGGATGATCGGCCTCGCCACCGTCCATGCCGCCCGCACTGCCGCCGCCGGCCTGGCCACGCTGGGCGGCAGCCTGCATGCGGCCGCGGCTATGCGCCCAGCGGTCCAGAAAGCGGTTGGCCCAGGCCGGTGCGTACTGGTCATTGAGATCGTCGCCGCCCATCTGCGCAGCAGCGCCCTGGGCCTCGGCCTGGACGCGCTCTTCGGGCGTCTCGCCCCGGGGCTGCGCGCGCGGCGGCGGACGCTTGGGCTGGGAGATCTCCGGCATGACGCCGGCTTTGGCCAGCGTCTCGTCCAGACGCGCATACAGCTTGCCGATCGACTCGGCCAGGTCGCGCTCGCACAGCTTGATCAGCACCAGGCGCACTTCCGGCGCCAGGTCGCACGTGGCGAAGGCTTCGTGGATCGCCACGCCCAGATGTTCCGGACCCAGCGGATTGGTATCGGCCACCAGCTCCAGGCCGCCGGCAATCCAGCCCAGGCGGCGGTCTACCCGCGCCAGCACCTGCTTGAAGTCGCGCAGCAGCACGGTGGCCAGATTGCGCACCGCCAGCCGCGATTCGAGCACGTGTTCGGGCACCAGGCTCAGCGGGCCGGTGCCGATGTCCCCTGCCAGGACCACCTCGGCCGACAAGGGCTCGCCCAGCAGCAGCGCCTGCCAGCCGTCGTCCAGCTGCTGGCGGAACTGCGTGGCCACCTCGTCGCGCTTGCGGCGCAACTCGCGCATGCCATCGAGAAACAGCAACTGCGAGGCGCCGGCGGACTCGGCGCGATCGAACAGCACATCGTCAAAGTGTGCGACGGCAGCTGCGAACACCTGCGCGAGTGGGGGCACGAACACGGCGTGCGCCTGTTCGAGCAAGCGTTGGTCACGGCCCGGATGTCCCGACGGACTGGGCTGAAAAGTCATGCGCAAAGGCTCCCCGCCCCTGCAGGCGTGAAAATATTCAAACGAGAAACAGCAGACGCGGCCCCAAATTCCGCCACCGCATGGTAGGCGTTTCGCTCGTTTGTTAAGTGTGACACCGTTCGCACTTTACTCGTGACCGCCCAAGGTTTGCGTGTCAAGCCAACATCCTAGCTGCATCGTTGCGGTGGCGCTTGCCCACGCGCGTTCATCGCCTGCGGGGGTTAAGCCTCCAGGCTGTACGGCCGCTCCAGCGCATCGACCACGTCCTGCATCGCGCCGTAGAACGCATCGTCGTCGCGATGCAGGCGCAGCCGGTCCAACCGCGCCATCATCGCCAGCTCCTCCGGCCAGGACACGCACAACCGCCCGCCGCGCCGGTTGACGAACATCAGCCGCCCGGAAATCGGGCTGATCCACGACAGCTTGCCGGCCTGCGCACGGCCCTGCCGGTCGATGAAGTCCAGGCAGGTGCCGATCGGCATGGCACGGAAGAAATCGGCGGTGACGCGATCGAATGCCACCTGCGCGCTGGCGTCCAGCATCAGGTTCAGCGGCGCGTCGACCGGGTCGGCCGGAGCGGGGCTCGGGAGCAGCGCGGCCAGGGTTGGCGCGCGCAGGACCGGATCGGGCGGCCCGGTCACCGCGACCGGGGGCGTGGACACCAGCGCATGCTGCAACTCCTGCACGGCCCGCCCGGCCTCGCATGGCGCCAGCCCGGCCAGGGTGAAGGCCTGCAGCAGCTGCGCGCGCTGCGCCTCCAGCGCCGTGTCGCCAGGGGCAGCCGTCAGTTGCGCCAGTACCGCATCGCCCAGGGCCACCGCGGCCTCCAGCGCCGGGCCGCCGCCGTCGCCGCGCAACGCCGCCTGTTGCACATACGGCTGCCAGACGCGGCCGAGAAAATGCGCCACCAGCGGCGGCAGCGGCCCACGCGCCAGGCGTTCGGCCAGCGCCTGCGCGGCGGTGCTGCGTGCGCGCTCGCGGCGCTCTTCGGCGTGCTGCAATTCGTTGGCACGGCGCTCGGCAATCTCCACCCGACGGCGGTAGTGCGCGTAACTGGCACCGAACTCGGCTTCCAGCGTCAGAAACACCCCCGGATGCTCGTCGAAATCACGCACGAGCGTATCGACCACCGCCTGCACCTGGCCGAGCAAGGCCTGTTCTGCCGCGGTTTCGCCGGCATTGCCGTCGCAGGCCTCCACCAACAGGTTGAGCAGGCGACGCGCCGGGTGGCCATCGCGCACGAACAGGAGGCCGTCCAGCATCGCCAGCTTGGCCATCGGCACCAGCAACTGGCCGAGCACACTGCGCTGCGCATCGGACAGATGGCTTTGCACCAGGATCGCGGTGAATAACAGGGCCACCAGATCCAGCGCGTCGTCGTCGTCGGGGCTCAGGCAGGTGGTGGCCGGATCCACGCCAAGCGCGGCAGCAGCACGCCTGACCTGCTGGCGCAGGCCACGCGCCAGGCCCAGGCCGGTGCCGTCGATGGCGTCGAAACCGGCCGCAGGCATGGTCTGCAGCAGCGACAGCGCCGAGACCACCTCGCGCGGCGACAGCAGACGCCGCTCGGCAAAGGCGGGCGTACCGATATCCGCATCGGGTTCGCGTTGGCGGCGTGCATGCTGCAGCAACTGGTGCAGGCCCGCCGGCAGCAGCGCGCGGCCGCTGCGCAGATGCACGTCGATCGCCCCGCCGCCGGCCAACGCGCCCTGCCCACCCGACCAGCCGGCAAAGAAGCGCGCAATCCAGTCCGGCGTCTCGGCGGCCTGCGCGCCTGCGCCGTCGTCCTGGCGCGGAATGCCACGCCGCCGGCTGCGTGGCTGCGGCAGCTCGCGCAAGCGCGCCACCTGCACCAGCGCCTGTTCCAGCGCGCCATAGCGCTGGCCGATGCGTTCCATCAGGTGCTGCTCGCAGACCTTGATCACCGCCAGATGCGCCTTCGGCGCCAGCGGCACTCCCTGAAAGGCGTCGTACAAGGCCACGCCCAGATGCTCCGGCCCGAACGGATTGCTGTCGCCGTCGATACGCAGCCCGCCGGCAATGAAGCCGAGATAGCGATTGAGCCGCATCAGCTCCGGGCGCCACTGGTGCTGCAGCGCGCCGGCCAGATTGCGTACCGCCAGGCGCACCTCCAGATCCTGCTCGGGCAGCAGGGTCAGCCCGGCCGCACCGCGCCCCAGGCTGCGATCAGCCGACAACGGCCGCCCGGCTTCCAGCCCCTGCCAGGCCTTGGCCAGATGCCCGCGAAAACGCGCAGTGATCGGCTCGCGCTGCTGCCGCACCGCCTGGATGGCTTCCAGGAAGTCGTTCTGGGCCGTGCCGGCATCGGCCGCCAGCCGGAACAGTGCCTCGGCCAATGCATCCTGGAATTGGACAAAGGCATCGGCCAGCGGCACCAGCACGATCTCGCGTACCTGATCGAGCAGCTGCGGGTTGCGGCTGGGAAGCACGGGGGTGGACACGAACTGGGTCATCGGGGAGCGCACAGGACGAACACGGAAGGGATTCACGACCGGGCCGACCTCGGCCCGCCGCCCATGATGCGGCGGACGTTGGGAAGGGCCCGTCTATACTTGCCCGCATCCTCGCCTCGACCCGAAATTATGCACGCACCGTATTCGCTCCAGGCGCTGGACGCGCGCCGCTCGGTCCCATCCAAACAGCTGGGCGAACCCGGCCCGGATGACGACACCTTGCTGCGCATGCTCGCCTCGGCAGTGCGCGTGCCCGACCACGGCAAGCTGGTGCCGTTCCGCTTTCTGCGCATCAGCGGTGACGCACGCCAGGCACTGGGCGATTTCCTGGCCGAGCGCACCCAGGCCGCCGACCCGCTGGCGCCGCCCGCAGCAGTGGAAAAAGACCGCAACCGTTTCAATGATGCGCCGCTGGTGATCGTGGTGATCGCCGCGCTGCGCCCCGGACACAAGGTGCCCGAGCAGGAACAGCTGCTCACCGCCGGCTGCGTGTGTTTCGCGCTGCTGCAGGCCGCGCAGGCGCATGGCTTCGGCGCGCAGTGGCTGACCGCATGGATGGCCTACGACCCGGCGGTGACCGGCTACCTGGGCCTGGAGCAGAACGAGCGCATCGCCGGTTTCATCCATATCGGCACCCCGCGCATGCAGGCGCCCGAGCGCGAGCGCCCGGACCCGCGTGCGCTGCTGCGCGACTGGGCCCCGTGACCACGCACACCCCCACGCTTGCGGGCGCGCCCCTGGCGGTCACTCGCCCGACCCCGCTGTATCTGGTCGATGCCAGCCTGTACGTGTTCCGCGCCTGGCATTCGATCCCGGACGAATTCCAGGATGCGCAGGGCTGGCCGACCAATGCCGTGCACGGCTTTGCCCGTTTCCTGCTCGACCTGCTCGAGCGTGAGGACCCCGCGCACATCACCATCGCCTTCGACGAGGCGCTGGACAGCTGTTTTCGGCATGCGATCTACCCGGCCTACAAGGGCAATCGCACCCCGGCACCGGATGCCTTGCGGCGCCAGTTCGCGCACTGCAAGGCGCTGTGCGCCGCGCTGGGCCTGAGCGTGCTGGCACACCGCGATTACGAGGCCGACGATCTGATCGGCAGTGCCCTGCACAGCGTGCGTGCGCACGGCCTGTGCGGGGTGATCGTGTCGGCCGACAAGGATCTGTCGCAGCTGCTGCTCGAGCACGACGAACAGTGGGATTACGCGCGCAACCTGCGCTGGGGCATGGCCGGGGTCAAGGCGCGCCACGGCGTGCATGCGCATCAGATCGCCGACTACCTGGCGCTGTGCGGCGATGCGATCGACAACATTCCCGGCGTCACCGGCATCGGCGCCAAATCGGCGGCGGTCCTGCTGTCGCATTTCGGCAGCCTGGATGCGTTGCTGGAACGCATCGACGAGATTCCGTTCCTGCGCCTGCGCGGCGCGGCGCAGATGGCCGCGCGCCTGCGCGAGCAACGCGAACACGCATTGCTGTGGCGCCAGCTCACCACCATCGCCCTCGACGCGCCATTGGCGCTGACCGCTGCCGGTTTCACGCGCGCGCAAGCCGATACGGACATGCTGGGCGGATTGTGCGAGAGCCTGCGCTTTGGCCCGCTCACCCGGCGCCGGTTGCTGGCCGCGTGCAGTGGCGCGCCGGCACCGCGCACTCCCGTTTCCCTGGAACAAGGTCTGCATCCATGAACCGACACGACACCCCGCCCACCGTGGTCTACGAAGGCAAGTACCAGCGCATGGTCGTGCGCGGCACCTGGGAATATTCCGAGCGCGTGCATGCCGGCGGCCTGGCCGCGATCATCGTGGCGGTGACCCCGGACGATGCGATGTTGTTCGTCGAGCAGTTCCGCGTGCCGCTGCAGGCGCGCACCATCGAAATGCCGGCCGGCCTGGTCGGCGACGTGCATGCCGACGAGTCGATCGAGCTGTCGGCCATTCGCGAGCTGGAAGAAGAAACCGGCTGGACCGCCGAGCACGCCGAAGTGCTGATGATCGGCCCCACTTCGGCCGGCGCCAGCAGCGAGAAGATCGCCTTCGTGCGCGCCACCGGCCTGCGCAAGGTCGGCGCGGGCGGCGGCGATGCCAGCGAGGACATCACCGTGCACGAGATCCCGCGCGCGCAGGTCGGCGCCTGGCTGGTGCAGAAGATGGCCGAGGGCTACCAGATGGATCCCAAGCTGTGGGCCGGGCTGTATCTGGTCGATCACGCACTGGACGGCACCCCGCGTGGCTGAAGCGACCGCTGACCGCCTGCTGGGCGCCGACGATCCGGCAGCCTTCAGCGTGCACAACCCGCAGGCCGCCTCGCCGTGGCTGTTGATCGCCGACCACGCCGGTCAACGCGTGCCGGCGCGGCTGGCCAATCTCGGCCTGCCGCAGCATGCGCTGGACCGCCATATCGGCTGGGATATCGGCATTGCCGGGGTCACCCGCCTGCTGGCCGATGCGCTGGATGCCATCGCCATCGCGCAGACCTATTCGCGCCTGGTGATCGACTGCAATCGCCCGCACGGTTCGGCCACGCTGATGCCCGAGGTCAGCGACGGCACCCCGATTCCCGGCAACCTGCAGCTGTCGGCCGACGCGCGGCAGCAACGCATCGACGAGATCTTCGCGCCGTACCACGCGCGCATCGCGGCGGAGCTGGATGCGCGTGCACAGCGCAGGCAACCGACCGTGCTGGTGTCGATGCACAGCTTCACACCGATCATGGCCGGCACTGCGCGGCCCTGGCATGCCGGCGTGCTGTACAACCGCGACACCCGGCTGGCGCACCGGCTACTGCAGGCCTTGCGCGAGGAGCCGGATCTGGTGGTCGGCGACAACCAGCCGTATGCGGTCAGCGACAGCAGCGACTACGCGATTCCGGTCTACGGCGAAGGCCGCGGCCTGCTGCATGTGGAGCTGGAGATCCGCCAGGACCTGATCGCCGACGCGACCGGCCAGCAGGCCTGGGCACGGCGCCTGGCACGCATCCTGCCGCCACTGGCACAAGCATTGCTGCCGCACTGAAACCGACAATCACGGTAGGAGCGCGCTTGCGCGTGATGGGGCGTCATCGGTAACGCCTCATCGCGCGCAGGCGCGCTCCTACGGGGCATGCGGAGGCCGCGCTGATCCGCAGCCTCGGTGACGACGGTTGCCTCGTAGGAGCGCACCCGGGCGCGACAGGCCGTCCCGTTACCCTACGTCGCGCCCGGGTGGGCTCCTACCGCTGGCGCGCGAGCGCTGCTGCAGCTTCCCGTGCACGCTCCCGGTTGCGCTCAGGCAAACCCATCGGTCGCGCGCACCAGCGCATCGACGTTTTCCGGCTCGAATGCCGAATGACCGGCGGCCGGGCTGACCTGCAGCTGCGCCTTCGGCCAGGCCTTGTGCAGATCCCAGGCGCTTTGCATCGGGCACACCACGTCGTAACGCCCCTGCACGATCACGCCGGGGATATCGGCGATGCGGTGCGCGTCGCGCAGCAGCTGGTCTTCGACCTCGAAGAAACCGCCGTTGACGAAGTAGTGGTTCTCGATGCGCGCGAACGCCAGTGCGAAGTGCGCGTCCTCATGCCCGGTGACGAAATCATCGTCCACATGCAGGAAGCTGGTGGCGCCTTCCCATACGCTCCACGCCTTGGCCGCGGCCAGCCGCGTGGCTTCGTCGTCGCTGGTGAGGCGGCGGTGGAAGGCAGAGATCAGATCGGCGCGCTCCACCAGCGGAATCGCGTTGATGTAGTGCTCCCAGGCATCCGGGAACAGCCGGCTGGCGCCTTGCTGGTAGAACCATTCCAGCTCGAAGCGGCGCAGCAGGAAGATGCCGCGCAACACCAGCTCGGTGACCTGTTGCGGATGGGTCTGCGCGTAGGCCAGCGCCAGCGTCGAGCCCCAGCTGCCGCCGAACACCTGCCAGCGCGCGATGCCCAGGTGCGTGCGCAAGCGTTCGATATCGGCGACCAGGTCCCAGGTGGTGTTGTTCACCAGATCGGCATGCGGGGTGGAGCGGCCTGCCCCACGCTGATCGAACAGCACGATGCGGTACTTGGCCGGGTCGTGGAAGCGCCGCATCTTGTCGTTGCAACCGCCGCCGGGGCCGCCGTGCAGCATCACCACCGGCTTGCCCTGCGGATTGCCGCACTGCTCGAAATACAGGGTGTGGCGGTCGTCGACCTGGAGGGTGCCGTGGTCGTACGGCGTGATCTCGGGATAGAGCGTGCGCATGCGTCGGTCCTGCGGGAAACCACTAGTGTATCGGCAGCCGGCGCACCCACGCCGGGCGCATCCACGCGATCGACCAAGGGCAGGTGCACGGCGGTACACGAAGGCCTGGTGCAGCTGATCCAAGACGCCCGCAGGCGCCGCCAGGCAGGCGCGGTCACCGCCCGGAACGGACTGCCCCGTGCACCTGGCCCGGGGCAGAGCGCGCCGTCTGCACCCATCTGACGACCGCTTTTCACCGTGGCTAGCCTAACTGTGGCTAGCCGCCTAGTCCGTCCGCAGCGCGCGACCAGCGCCCTGACGTCACCCGATCGCGCTGTTCCAGGTCCTGATGGGTCGCCACCGCATCGAAGCCGCGCGCCCGCAGCAGCTCGGCCACCGCCGCACCCTGGTCCCAGCCGTGTTCGAGCAGCAACCAGCCGCCCGCCAGCAGATGCGCGGGCGCATCGGCAACGATCAGGCGGATGTCGTCCAGGCCGTCGGGGCCGGAGGCCAGCGCACTGGCCGGCTCGTAGCGCAGATCGCCCTGGCGCAGATGCGGATCCTGCGCGGCGATATACGGCGGATTGCTGGCAACCAGATCGAAGCGCTCGCCGGCCAGCGGCGCGAACCAGCTGCCCTGCCGGCAGTCGACATTGCGCAACCGGTGGCTGTGGGCATTGCGCTGGGCAACCGCCAGCGCCGCCGCACTGGCGTCGGTGGCGATCACCTGTGCCTGCGGCCGCTCGCTGGCGATGGCCAGCGCGATCGCCCCGCTGCCGGTGCCCAGATCGGCAACGCGGCGGCCAGGCAGGTTGTCCAGGCGCTCGAGTGCCAGTTCGACCAGCAGCTCGGTGTCGGCGCGCGGGATCAGCGTGGCAGTGGAGACCGCCAGCTCCAGCGTCCAGAACCCACGGCTGCCGGTCAGATACGCCACCGGCTCGCCGCCCTGGCGCCGCTGCACCAGCGCTTCGAACGCCTGGGCCACAGACGGGTCGACCGGGTCACGGCCATGCGCGAACAACCAGGCGCGGTCGCGGCCCAGCGCGTGCAGCAGCAGCGGCTCGGCATCGCTGCGGTCGATTCGCTCCACTGCCCGCCGCAACAACTGCTCAGCGGCAAGAGCGTGCGGGTCCTGGCTCATACGGTTCATTCACTCCTGCGCAACATCGGCCGACCATTATCGGAGATGGAATCTGCCCCTGCAGCGGCAGACGCCGTCTGCACACTCGATAGCCACAGCCTATCTATACAATTCCATCAATCGATTTGAGAAATCTATCGATCCTGCCTACCATGGCGACTGTTCCATCCCCCGTCCCCTTCACCGCACGAGGAAACTCAATGTCTCTCATCAACACCCAGGTCCAGCCGTTCAAGGCGAATGCGTACCACAACGGCAACTTCATCGAAGTCACCGAGGCCAGCCTGAAGGGCAAGTGGTCGGTGCTGATCTTCATGCCGGCCGCCTTCACCTTCAACTGCCCGACCGAAGTGGAAGACGCCGCCGACAACTATGCCGCGTTCCAGAAGGCAGGCGCCGAGGTCTACATCGTCACCACCGATACGCACTTCTCGCACAAGGTGTGGCACGAAACCTCGCCGGCCGTGGGCAAGGCGCAGTTCCCGCTGATCGGCGACCCGACCCACAAGCTGACCCGTGCCTTCGGTGTGCACATTGAAGAAGAAGGCCTGGCCCTGCGCGGCACCTTCATCATCAATCCGGAAGGCGTCATCAAGACCCTGGAAATCCACGACAACTCCATCGCCCGCGACGTCACCGAGACGCTGCGCAAGCTGACCGCTGCCCAGTTCGTCGCCAACAACCCTGGCCAGGTCTGCCCGGCCAAGTGGAAGGAAGGCGCCAAGACCCTGGCTCCGTCGCTGGACCTGGTCGGCAAGATCTAAATCGACCATCCCTTGCGGCCTGTCCTCAGGCCGCAAGGACATCTCCGGCCCAGCACTGGGCCGGGGGTGAACCGGAGCCGGTGCCGGGCTGCCCGCCAGCCATCGCCAGCACGCATTCCCGACATCGCGCCGGCTGCGGTTCATCCCCTCCTCCCCGGCGACCTGCCCCACCGCAGCGACGCCACGCCCTCCCCTTGCCCATTCCCAGGAGTTCTCCATGTTGGATGCCAACCTCAAGACCCAGCTGACCGCCTACCTGGAACGGGTCACGCGGCCGATCCAGATCAATGCCTCGATCGACGACAGCACCGGCTCGCGCGAAATGCTCGACCTGCTCGAGGACCTAGTGCTGCTGTCGGACAAGATCAGCCTGGACATCCACCGCGACGACAACCAGCGCAAGCCTTCGTTCGCGCTGACCACGCCCGGCCAGGACATCTCGCTGCGCTTCGCCGGCCTGCCGATGGGCCACGAGTTCACCTCGCTGGTGCTGGCGCTGCTGCAGGTGGGCGGGCACCCGTCCAAGGCTGCCGCCGACGTGATCGAGCAGGTGCAGCATCTGGATGGCGACTACCAGTTCGAGACCTATTTCTCGCTGTCGTGCCAGAACTGCCCGGACGTGGTGCAGGCGCTGAACCTTGCCGCCGTGCTCAACCCGCGCATCAAGCACGTGGCCATCGATGGTGCGTGGTTCCAGGACGAAGTGGAAACCCGCCAGATCATGTCGGTGCCCACCGTGTACTTGAACGGCGAGCTGTTCGACCAGGGCCGCATGACGCTGGAGCAGATCGTCGCCAAGCTCGATACCAATGCGGCCAAGCGCGATGCCGCAAAAATCGCTGCGAAGGACGCGTTCGACGTATTGGTGGTCGGCGGTGGCCCGGCCGGCTCGGCAGCGGCCGTGTACGCCGCACGCAAGGGCATCCGCACCGGCGTGGCCGCCGAGCGTTTCGGTGGCCAGGTGCTGGACACCATGTCGATCGAAAACTTCATCTCGGTGCCGGAAACCGAAGGCCCGAAGATGGCTGCCGCGCTCGAGCAGCATGTGCGCCAGTACGACGTGGACATCATGAACCTGCAGCGCGCCGAGCAGCTGATCCCGGCCGGTGCCGATGGCCTGATCGAGATCAAGCTGGCCAATGGCGCCTCGCTCAGGAGCAAGACCGTGATCCTGTCCACCGGCGCGCGCTGGAGGCAGATGAACGTGCCGGGCGAAGACCAGTACAAGAACAAGGGTGTGGCCTATTGCCCGCATTGCGATGGCCCGCTGTTCAAGGGCAAGCGCGTGGCGGTGATCGGCGGCGGCAATTCCGGTGTCGAGGCCGCGATCGATCTGGCCGGCATCGTGGCGCATGTCACGCTGGTGGAGTTCGACGACAAGCTGCGCGCCGACGAAGTGCTGCAACGCAAGCTGCGCAGCCTGCACAACGTGCGCATCATCACCAGTGCGCAGACCACCGAAGTGCTGGGCGATGGGCAGAAGGTCACCGGCCTGGTCTACAAGGACCGCACCGGCGGCGACATCCAGCACGTCGATCTGGAAGGCGTGTTCGTGCAGATCGGCCTGCTGCCCAACACCGAATTCCTCAAGGGTTCGGTTGCATTGTCGCCACGCGGCGAGATCATCGTCGACGATCGCGGCCAGACCAATGTTCCGGGCGTGTTCGCGGCCGGCGACGCCACCACGGTGCCGTACAAGCAGATCGTGATCGCGATGGGCGAAGGTTCCAAGGCTGCGTTGAGCGCGTTCGACCACCTGATCCGCTCCAGCGCACCGGTCAGCGCCGACAACGTCGCCCAGGCTGCGTAAGCGCACTCGAGTCAGCGACCGGCCCGGCCGGGCGCTACGCTCCAGGCGTCCCCCGTCACCGCAATGAGGGCTGCTGCACATGAATCTGCGTGACCTGAAATATCTGGTCGCCCTGGCCGACCACAAGCATTTTGGCCGTGCCGCGACGGCGTGCTTCGTCAGTCAACCGACGCTGTCCACACAGATCAAGAAACTCGAGGACGAGCTCGGCGTGCCGCTGGTGGAACGTGCGCCGCGCAAGGTGATGCTGACCCCTGCCGGCCGCGAGGCGGCGATGCGCGCACGCGGCATCGTGGCCGAAGTGGAACAGATGAAGGAAGCCGCGCGGCGCAGCCAGGATCCGGAAGCGGGCACGGTGCGGCTGGGCATCTTTCCTACCCTGGCGCCGTACCTGCTGCCGCATGTGGTGCCGCGGATCCGCGAGCGCTTCCCGCGCCTGGAACTGCTGCTGATCGAGGAAAAGAGCGATCAGCTGGTGCACCAGCTGCGCGAAGGCCGCCTGGATGCGGCGCTGCTCGCACTGCCGTTGCAGGATGAGCAGTTGCATGCCGAATTCCTGTTCGAGGAACCCTTCGTGCTGGCCGTGCCGGAAGGTCATCCGCTGTCGCGCCATGACAGCATGACGCTGGACGATCTGTCCGAGCAGCGGCTGTTGCTGCTGGAAGATGGCCACTGCCTGCGCGAGCAGGCGCTGGATGTCTGCCATCTTGCCGGTGCCCTGGAAAAATCCGAGTTCCAGGCCACCAGCCTGGAGACGCTGCGCCAGATGGTGGCCGCCAACGTCGGTGTGACCTTGCTGCCGCTGCTGGCGGTCAAGCCACCGGTCGCACGCTCGGAGAACATCCGCCTGATCCGCTTCCGCGAGGACAAGCAACCCAGCCGCCGCATCGCCATGGCCTGGCGCCGCAGCTCGGCCATGACTGCGTTCCTGGAGCAGCTGGCGCAGTTGTTCAAGGAGTTGCCGGAGAGCCTGTTCACGCTGGACCAGCCGGTGACGGGTCCCAAGGCGGTTGCGGCCTAGGAATCGGGAATCGGGAATCGGGAATCGGGAATCGGGAATCGTGTCACGGCTGCGGTTGCTTGGCGTGATGTTTTTCTTATTCGCTAGTGGACATAAGCGACGCGCAAGCGTCGTTTTTTGTTTGGCCGCTGGGGACGATGCGATACATCTGGACACAGCCGGCAGCTGCGGCATCATTGACGCGCGACGGACTCCATCCCGTCGCTGGGCGCTGACGTGCGCGGCGGTGTGCTGACGCATTGCCGCGCTTGCCGGATCCCCGGCCACGGGCCACGACGCGCGGTGCCGCGCCGGCCTCAACCGGTGGCATGCGCGGCCCCATCTCGCCATGCATTGCGATCGGGCAACGGCGCCCTCATCTGGTGAGGGACGCTCACCATGTCGGCGAGCGGTAGTCGTCAAGGAGATTGCCATGACTTCGCAGCACCACAGCGGCTTGCCGCCGTCCATCCTGGTTTCCAGCCATGACCTCGCCCGGCTTGAGGCCCTGCTCGATTCCCCCGCGTTCAACAAGCACCCGGCCGCCACCGCGCTGAGTGACGAACTGGGCCGTGCACGCGTCGTGCCGCCCGACCAGATTCCCGGCGATGTCGTCACCATGCACTCCCGCATCGATTGCGAAGATGAGCTGCATGGCGAACGGCATACGCTCACCCTCGTGTATCCGCACGAGGCCGATGTGCAGCACGGCCGCATCTCGGTGCTTGCGCCGGTCGGCAGTGCGCTGCTCGGCCTGTCGGTCGGCCAGAGCATCGACTGGCGCACGCCCGACGGGCGCGACCTGCGTCTGCGCGTGAGTGCCGTGCACGATCAACATGCGCTGGCCGGCGCCTGACTTCCCACGCCAGGCGCGCTACCGTAGCGCGCTGCGTCCTATCCACGACCCGTTCCACGATTCGAGAGAACTCGCATGACTGCATCTCCCTCCAAGCTTGCCCAGCTGCGTGACCTGTCCGTCGTCGTTGCCGACACCGGCGACTACGACGCCATCAAGCGTCTGAAGCCGGTCGACTGCACCACCAATCCCACCCTGGTCAAGAAGGCCCTGGACCTGCCGGTGTATGCCGATCTGATCGAGCGCGAACTGGCCTGGGGCCGCGAACATGGCGGGGAAGACCGCACCGCCACCGTCAACGAAGTGGCCGACCGCCTCACCATCGGTGTCGGCGTCAAGCTGGCCGAGCTGGTGCCGGGCCGTGTCTCCACCGAGGTCGATGCCGACCTGGCGCACGACACCGAGGCGACCATCGCCAAGGCGCGCAAGTTCATCGCGATGTATGCCGAGCGTGGCGTGTCCAAGGACAAGATCCTGATCAAGATCGCGGCCACCTGGGAAGGCATCGAAGCCGCGCGCCAGCTGCAGCGCGAGGGCATCGACTGCAATCTGACCCTGATCTTCAACCGCTCGCAGGCGCTGGCCTGTGCCGAGGCCGGCGTGTTCCTGATCTCGCCGTTCGTGGGCCGGATCCTGGACTACTACGTCGCCCAGGGCCAGACCCCGGCCAGCATCGACGAAGACCCGGGCGTGGTGTTCGTGCGCACGGTCTACAACGAGTTCAAGCAGCGTGGCTCGTCCACCGTGGTGATGGGCGCCTCGTTCCGCTCCACCGCGCAGATCGAAGCGCTGGCCGGTTGCGATCGCCTGACCATCTCGCCGGAGCTGCTGGAAAAGCTCGATGCCGAACACGGCCAGCTGCCGCGCAAGCTCTCGCCTGCGCAGGCCGACAACGCGCAGATCACCCCGATCGACAGCGACCGCTTCGCCACCGATCTGGCGGCCGACCCGATGGCCACCGAAAAGCTGGCCAGCGGCATCGACGCCTTCGCCAAGGATCTGCAGGCACTGCGCAAGACCATCACCGACAAGCTCGCCGGCTGATTGCAGCGCCACGGGTCGCACCGACGACGCCTGCAGCCTCCTGGCTGCAGGCGTTTTGATTTGCATCGTCTGGCTGCGCGACATGCTGACGCCACGACGCGTGGCGATGCCGGCCGATCGATGGCTTTCTCGAAGGCGAATACGCCCGTTCCACCGCGGCCATTCTCGCCCAGCTCGGCGTGCGAGACTGGCGCGGGAACTGCATCCGGCCAAGGGTGGCCTTGCCGGGCATCGCTGAGCGTGCGGGCATGTTGACGCCTGCGCGGCCGCCGCCGGGCTGCCAAGCGTCTGTTTGGTCTGATCGAAGAGCACATCGACGTCGCTCTCCACACATCGCTTACACCCGCGCAACTCGCACTGCCTAGAATCCGGGTTCCTCAACTGGCGTAGCGGACAATGGCAAACATTGCAGTGGTGATGGTCGACGGCGTGGCCGACTGGGAAATTGGCATCGTCCTGCCGGCGGCGCGCGAATGGTTCGGCGACCAGGTCGCCATCGCCAGCATCGATGGTCAGCCGGTGCAGTCGATCGGCGGGCTGCGCATCACCCCGGACTTCGCCCTCTCCGATCTGGCGCCGCTGGATGCCGATCTGTGGATCCTGCCCGGCAGCGAGCGTTGGCAAGCAGGCGAAATCCCCGGACTGAGCGGCCTGCTGGTCGAGCGCGTGCAGCACCAGCGCCCGGTCGCCGCGATCTGCGGTGCCACCATCGCCCTGGCCTATGCCGGCCTGCTCGACGAACGCGCGCATACCAGCAACGCGCTGGCTTTCCTGCAGGAACACGTGGTGCCGTACGCCGGTGCTGCGCAATACCGGCACGAAAAGGTGGTGACCGCCGACGGCGTGATCACCGCGCCCGGCACCAGCCCGGTCGGCTTCGCGCTTGCCTGCATGCGACTGCTGCATCCGGAACGCACCGACATGCTGGCCCAGCTGCGCGGCATGTTCGCCGGCGAGTTCGTCTGATCCAGCGGATTCAGTCGCACCCGGCGCATTGGCTGCACTGAGGCGCATTGGCTGCGCCGACTGGATGGAGCGGGTCGCCGCACCGATCCATTGCACCGATTGGCCGTCGGGATTGACCGCAATGATCCGCCGGGCCGGTTCGCCGCTCGGCCACCCGCAGCGGTGCCGGCGCGTCTTGCGTACGCCCCACACAAAAAGATGGCCACGTCGTCTCCGACGTAGCCATTCGAGTTGCCTGGCATGCACTCCCATGCGCTGCCTGATCGTGAGGACGCTGCCGGTCACTGTTGGCCATCGGCACGCCGCCACGATCACGTGGATGACAGCGCTTCAATCCGGCCCGCCTTTCCGTCAGGCATCCAGCCCGATCGGGCAGCTCACTCCCGTTCCGCCAAGCCCGCAATAGCCGTTGGGATGCTTGGCGAGATACTGCTGGTGATCGTCTTCGGCGTAATAGAACGTGGGCGCCGGGAAACGGATCTCCGTGGTGATGGCGCCATACCCGGCGGCGTCCAGCTGCTGCTGGTACGCCTCGCGGCTGGCTAGCGCGGCGTCGTATTGCGCCTGTGTCGTGCAATAGATCGCCGAGCGGTACTGCGTGCCCACATCGTTGCCCTGCTGCATGCCCTGGGTGGGGTCGTGGCTTTCCCAGAACGTGCGCAGCAGTTGCGCGAACGACACCTTCTCTGCGTCATAGACCACCAACACCGCCTCGGTGTGGCCGGTCTGCCCGGAACACACTTCGCCGTAGGTGGCGTTGGGTGTTTCGCCGCCGGCATAGCCCACTGCCGTGGTGTACACCCCTGGCAGGTTCCAGAACTTGCGTTCTGCACCCCAGAAGCAGCCAAGCCCGAACTGCACCTGGGCCAGGCCGGTGAATTCCCCGCGCAACGGATGGCCGTTGATCAGGTGGGTGTTGTGGAGCGGTAGTGCCTGCTCGCGTCCGGGTAAGGCCTCGCCCGGACGTGGCATGCGTTGTTTGAAAGCGCCGATTCCCAGCATGGTGCAACTCCGCAATCGTGAGGATTGCCTGCTGGATGGCGCCGGCCGTAGCGGCTTTCAAGCCACTACGGCCAATGCGGCATCACTTCCTGGTCAACGAGGCGGTGGCGGTGTCCACTTCCGGCATCGCCGAGCTGTGGTGGTTGATGATCAGCCACTTGCCGTCGCGCTTTTCGTACACGAAGGTGTAACGCGCCTGCACCTTGCTCTGCTTGCCGTCCTTGTCGGTCAGCGTGAAGGTATAGACGCCGGCATCCACTGCGCTGTCGTCATCGAGCACGCGCACGGTGCGGTAGTTCACCACGCCCTGCGGCTTCTTGGTCAGGAACATCTCGAAGTACTTTTCGATCTGCGCGCGCGAGGCGCGCACCTCGTTGGAGACGGTCGGCAGCAGCACGCCATCCGGCGCGTACAGATCGGCCACCTTGTCCGGATTGCCGGTGGCCAGCGCCGCGTTCCAGGTGTCGAACAGGGACGCGACTTCGCGTTCTTCGCCGCCTGCCGGCAACGTGGCCTTGTCGGTGTAGTGCATCACGCCGCCAGCCAGCGCCGGGGTGGCAGCCAGAGCCAGAACCAGAGAGAACAGAGTGCGACGCATGGGAAATCTCCGTGTGGTGGATGGGGGTGCCTCATCGGGCAAGCGCAGTATCGAAACCAAGCGGCCCCAACAATTCTGCCGGGTGGCATATACTCAAATATGCTGATCGGCCTAGAGCGAACCTATGGAAACCCCTACCAACGCTGGCGATTGGCGGCTGACGCTGCGACGCGAGGCATCCGACAGCGCACGCTGGCAGGCGCTGTGGGAGGCGGCGGTGGCGCTGCGCCAGGCACAGACGCCGGAGCAGGCCTGCGACGCGGTGCTGGGCCGGGTGCTGCTGTTGCTGGGCCTGGAACATGGCGCGGTGCTGGCCCAGCGCGGGCCGCGCGCGCAGGTGCTGGCCAGCCGCGGCCGCGCATTGCCGCCCGGAGCCAGCGCGGCCGGCGACAGCCATGAGGCGGCGTGGCTGATGCCGCCGCGCCCGGCCGATATCCGCGAGGCCAAGATGCCGATCCATGCGCTGGGCAGCACCCTCGGCATGCTGTGCGTGGCCTGGAACGACAACCGTCCCGCCCCCGGCAACGATGACGTCCAGGCGCTGCAGGCCTTCGCACTGCTGCTGCCGGCGATGGTGGCCGAACCGGCCAAACCGCTCGCCACGCGTCGGCGCAAGCCGGTGCAGGACGACCGCTTCGGTACGCTCAGCAAGCGCGAGAAACAGGTGCTGTCACTGCTGCCGCGCGGCCTCACCAATGCCACCCTGGCAGCTGAACTGGGGATTTCTCCCGGCACGGTCAAAGTGCATGTGGAGCGAATCCTGCAGAAACTTGAGGTAAAAGATCGCACCCAGGCCGCGGTGTACGCGGTCCAAGCCGGACTCGCGCTATGAATGCAGTGGCGGTGCGTTGGAACGATTGGCCGATCACCCGCAAGAGCCTGGCGGTGGTGACCCTGCCCTTGCTGCTGCTGGCGGTCGCGTTGATGGCGATCTACAGCGTGGAGCGGCAGAACATCGCTGCCGAAAACGATGTGCGGCAGACGCTGGAAGTGCTGAGCGATCTGTACGAAGCCCACGCGCTATTGGCCGAAACCGCAGCCGGCGTGCGCGGCTATCGGCTGGTGCGCCGCGATGAATTCCTCACCCCGTACCGCGATGCCGAGCCGCGCCTGCAACGGGTGGCCGAGCGGCTGTCGCAACGCATCACCGACCCGGGGCAGGCGCAGCGGTTCGCGCGCATCAAGCCCTTGTTTGCGGAAAAGATGCAGGGCTGGCGCCGTCTGCTGGCGCCGGATCTGAGCCGCGAGGAAGAGATCCGCCAGCTGTGGGACGGCAAGTACAAGCTGGACATCCTGCGTGCCGAACTGCGCGAACTGCGCAATTACGAAACCGCGCAATTGCAGGTGCGTACCGCCAAGGCGCAAGGGCTGCGCCAGCGCAACCTGATCATCACCCTGAGTGCGGCAATGCTCGGCGGCCTGGGCGCGGTGTTTGCGGTGGCGTGGTTTGCCTCGGCGCTCTCCGGGCGCCTGCGCACGCTGGCCGCCAATGCCGACCGGCTGGGCGAAGGCCTGCCGCTGGCACCACAGCCGCGTGCCGGCGATGAGCTGGGCCAGGTCGGTCAGCGCCTGGCCCAGGCCAGCGAGCTGCTCGCCGCACGTGCGGCAGAAGCGCAACTGGCGCGGCGCGAGGCGGAAACCGCCAACCGCGCAAAGACCGAATTCCTGTCGCGCAGCAGCCACGAATTGCGCACGCCGCTCAATGCGATCCTGGGCTATGCGCAGGTGCTGGAAATGGATCTGCCCGAACCCGGGCACCGCCGTCATCTGCAGCATATCCTCGGCGCCGGCCGGCACCTGCTGGGGCTGATCACCGAGCTGCTGGACATCGCGCGCATCGAGGCCGATCAACTGGACCTGAGCCCGGAACCGATCTCGGTCCGCGCGGCCGTCCACGAGGCCCTGGGCCTGATCGCGCCGGACGCGGACAAGCACGGCATCGCGCTGCAACCGGCGGCCATCGACGGGCCGTGGACGGTGCGCGCCGATGCGCAGCGGCTGCGCCAGGTGCTGCTCAACCTGCTGTCGAATGCGGTCAAGTTCAACCGCACCGGTGGCCAGGTGCAGGTGAGCGCGCAGCCGGATGGCGAGCAGGTGCGCATCACGGTCGCAGACCAGGGCGCGGGCCTGACGCCGGCGCAGATCGAGCGGCTGTTCACGCCGTTCGAGCGGCTGGGTGCAGAGCGCTCGGCGGTGGAAGGCACCGGGTTGGGCCTGGCACTGAGCAAGCGGCTGATCGAGGCGATGGGTGGGCGCATCGGCGTGGACAGCAGCCGCGATGGCGCACGCTTCTGGATCGCGCTGCCGCAGGGCGAGCCGCAGCGCCGCGAGCCGGCGCGCGCCAGCGTGCCGCCGAGTAACACGGGCAGCGGCGTGTGCCGGCTGCTGAGCATCGAGGACAACCCGTCCAACCAGGCCCTGATCCGCACCCTCAGCGAACGTCGCCCGCAATGGCAGCTGCTGGAGGCGGCCAGCCTGGCGCAGGCGCGCGAACTGCTGCAGCACGGTGTCCCGGACCTGATCCTGCTGGACCTGCATCTGAGCGATGGCAGCGGCGAAGACCTGCTGCGCGAGCTGCAGGCGCAGCCGGCCACGGCCGGCGTGCCGGTGGTGGTGATCAGTGCCGATGCCACCACCGCCACCCTGGCGCGCGTCGGCAACCAGGGCGTGCGTGCGTATCTGACCAAGCCGCTCGACGTGGCGGAATTCTTCACTGTGATCGACGGACTGCTGGCATGACACGCGACGAAATCCTCGGCTCGCGCATCCTCATCGTCGACGACGAGCCGGCCAATGTGCGGCTGCTCGAAGACCTGCTGCAGCGCGAAGGCTTCCAGCAGGTCATCGCCACCACCGACCCGCTGCGGGTGATGGGGCTGGTGTCGGCATTCGCGCCCGACCTGATCCTGCTGGACCTGAAGATGCCCGAACTCGACGGCTACGCGCTGCTGGAACAACTGGCGCGGCTGTCCGATCCGGGCCACTTCCTGCCGGTGATCGTGCTCACCGCCGACCCCAGCCGCAGCGCGCGCCATCGCGCCCTGGGCCTGGGCGCCAAGGACTTTCTGACCAAGCCGCTGGACACCTTCGAGGTCGCGCTACGGGTCTGGAACGTGGCCGAAACCACCGTGCTGTTCAAACGCCTGCGGGCGCTGGCGGCGCCGGAGGCCGCGCCGCCCGGGTGGCGTCAGCCAGGATGATGGGTGCACGTCGTAGGAACGCACCTGGGCGCGACGAGGCTTTACCGGTAACGCCCGTCGCGCCCCGGTGCGCTCCTACGAACGGTGCTGCGCTACAGCGCGCGGGTGCCTCGCCGCACTGACCGAGGGCCGCCAACGGGCATCAGCCGGGATGATGCGCGCCATCAATCCCGAGCGCCTACCAGCGTAGGAGCGCACCCGGGCGCGAAGAGGCTTTCCCGGTAACGCCCGTCGCGCCCCGGTGCGCTCCTACGACTGGTGCTGCGCTACAGCGCGCGGGTGACCTCGCCGCACAGGCCGATGTCTGCCAGCACCGCCTGCGCCTGGCTCAGGTGCAGGTCGGCCACGCAGACCTGCAGCACGCCGAAGGCGGGCAGCTCGCCGGCACCGCCCAATAGCGATTCGCCGAACACGAAGGCGGTGATGCCGGCATCTTCCAGCGCGTGCTTGGCCAGGTGCGCGTCGATGATGTGGCTGGCGCGATACGCGATCTGCATGTCAACCGCGCTCCAGGCGTTCGCGCTCGGCGCCCTGCGTCCACTCGCGCAGTGCCGGCAGCGCATCCAGCGCGGCCAGGTAATCCCCGGCAGTCTCGAACAGCGGTACGCCGTAGCTGGCAAAACGCAACGCGACCGGGGCGAACATGGCATCGACGATGCCGAAGTCGCCACACAGGAACTGCCCGGCATGGCCGTGCTCGGCGCGCAGGCTGGCCCATAGCGCCTGGATGCGGGTGATGTCGCGCTCGGCGGCCGCGTCCCAGTGGGCGGGGCCGGGCTGACGAGCAAGGTTCATTGGCAGCTGGGTGCGCAACGCGACGAAGCCCGAATGCATTTCAGCCGCAGCCGCGCGCGCCTGCGCCCGCACCGACAGCTCCGCCGGCCAACCGCGGCCGGCGAGCCAGCGCTCGTTGACGTACTCGCAGATCGCCAGCGAGTCCCAGACATGCAGGGCGTCGTCCCACAGCACCGGCACCTTGCGCGTCGGCGAATAACCGGCAATGCGCGCCTGGAACTCGGGCGTGTCCAGCGGCAGGCGGACTTCTTCGAACGGTACCTGGAAGTGCCGCAGCAGCAGCCACGGGCGCAGCGACCAGGAAGACAGGGTCTTGTCGCCGATCACCAGGCGGGGCAAAGGCATGCGCTGCTCGCTGCAGAAGGTCGGCGCAGCGTACGCGTCGGGGCCGGCGACCGCCAGCCGTGGCCGATCGGGCGCTCCCGGCACGCCTTTACCCACCGGCGCGACCGTCTCGCCGACAGCCACATGTCGCAGCCAATAGCGGCCTTGAGCAGGCGCATGGCCCCACTGGGTGGCGTTGGTGGCACCGGCCGAGGGGCCTGCTGGCGCTTGACGCCACAGCGGAAAGCACCGGCCCACCACGCAACATCCCCCGCCGCCTACCCCTAAACCGGTGCCACCGCCTAAACTTGCGGTTTACCTATTGCTGATGCGCGCATGTCCGAGACCCTAGCCACCGACGCCACCGCCCCGGCGGAGAAGAAAGACTTCATCCGCCAGATCGTCCGCGAGGATCTGGCCAGCGGCAAGCACACGGTCATCCGCACGCGCTTCCCGCCCGAGCCCAACGGCTATCTGCATATCGGCCACGCCAAGGCGATCTGCCTGGATTTCGGCCTGGCGGCCGAATTCGGCGGGCTGTGCAACCTGCGCCTGGACGACACCAACCCGGCCAAGGAAGACCCCGAGTTCGTGGTCGCCATCCAGGACGACGTGCGCTGGCTGGGGTTCGAATGGGCGCAGCTGCGCCATGCCTCGGACTACTTCGAGGTGTATTACCTGGCTGCGGAAAAACTGATCCGCGACGGCCATGCCTTCGTCTGCGACCTGTCCGCCGAACAGGTGCGCGAGTACCGCGGCACGCTGACCGAGCCCGGCCGCAATTCGCCGTTTCGCGAGCGCAGCGTCGAGGAAAACCTGGACCTGTTCCGGCGCATGCGGGCCGGCGAATTCCCCGATGGCGCGCGCACCCTGCGCGCCAGGATCGACATGGCCAGCGGCAACATCAACCTGCGCGACCCGGCGCTGTACCGCATCAAGCATGTCGAGCACCAGAACACCGGCAACGCCTGGCCGATCTACCCGATGTACGACTTCGCGCATTCGCTGGGCGATGCGGTGGAAGGCATCACCCATTCGCTGTGCACGCTGGAATTCGAAGACCACCGCCCGCTCTACGACTGGTGCGTGGACAAGGTGGACCTGGCCGCACATCCGGAGCTGCTGCAGCCGCTGCTGGACAAGGGCCTGCCGCGCGAGGCCGCCAAGCCGCGCCAGATCGAGTTCTCGCGCCTGAACATCAACTACACCGTGATGAGCAAGCGCAAGCTCACCGCGCTGGTGGAAGAACAGCTGGTGGATGGCTGGGACGACCCGCGCATGTACACGCTGCAGGGCCTGCGCCGGCGCGGCTATACACCGGCGGCGATGCGCCTGTTCGTGGATCGTGTGGGGATCAGCAAGCAGAACTCGCTGATCGATTTCTCGGTGCTGGAAGGCTGCCTGCGCGAGGATCTGGATGCGGCCGCGGCGCGCCGCATGGCGGTGGTCGACCCGCTCAAGCTGGTGCTGACCAACCTGCCCGAGGGCCACGCCGAGACGCTGCAGTTTTCCAACCATCCCAAGGACGAGAGCTTCGGCACGCGTGAGGTGCCGTTCGCACGCGAGCTGTGGATCGAGCGCGAGGATTTTGCCGAAGTCCCGCCCAAGGGCTGGAAGCGCCTGGTGCCCGGTGGCGAGATCCGCCTGCGCGGCGCCGGCATTGCGCGCGTGGACGAGGTGATCAAGAACGCTGCGGGCGAGATCGTCGAGCTGCGCGGCTGGCTGGACCCGGAATCGCGTCCGGGCATGGAGGGCGCCAACCGCAAGGTCAAGGGCACCATTCATTGGGTCAGCGCCGCACATGCGGTGGAAGCGGAAATCCGCCTGTACGACCGCCTGTTCTCGGTGGAAAAGCCCGATGACGAGTCCGAAGGCAAGACCTACCGCGACTATCTCAACCCGGAGTCCAAGCGCAGCGTGCGCGGCTATGTGGAGCCGAGCGCGGCGCAGGCGGCGCCCGAGCAGTCGTTCCAGTTCGAGCGCACCGGCTACTTCGTGGCCGATCGCCGCGACCACAGCGCTGCCACGCCGGTGTTCAACCGCAGCGTGACCCTGCGCGACACCTGGGCCAAGTGAGTCGGAACCGCGCCGGGGGCCAGCCATCCGGCGCGGATATGGCGTCAGGCAGCCAAGCCGGCGTGGCTGGCGCGATCGGCCGCTGATGGCTGTCATCGCAGATCAGGCAAGCAGCGCGAAGCCACCGCAGCGCGTTGTCTGTTGAAGTAATGAACAAGCGCAATGGAGACTGCGTGCCGCACTTCATTGCATGGCGCATGGCATGAAGGAGCAGCACGATGCGTGAGCGCTTGATGGTCGGTGTTGCCTGCGGCATCGGTGCAGGCGCGTTATGGGGACTGGTGTTTCTGGCGCCGCAGTTGCTGGCGGCATTTACGCCGTTGCAACTGGCCGTTGCCCGTTATCTGTCCTATGGCGCGGTCGCCGCCCTGGTACTGGCACCGCGCGCGCGGCAGACCGCTGCACGGCTGGGGCGGGCCGAATGGTGGGCGCTGGTGCGTCTGAGCCTGCTGGGCAACCTGATCTATTACGTGCTGCTCGGCAGCGCGGTGCAGTGGGCCGGCAGCGCGGCGACCGCGCTGATCATCGGCCTGTTGCCGGTGGTGGTCACCGTGATCGGCACGCGTGCCGCAGGCGCGGTGCAGCTGCGACGCCTGGCTGCGCCATGCGTGTTGTGCGTCATCGGCGTGGCGCTGGTCGCCCTGGACACCTTGCAGCACGATGCCGGTCACCACGCCAGCGATCGCGCCACCCGCATCGCCGGCCTGCTCTGTGCGTTCGGTGCGCTGGCGTCGTGGTCGGCCTATTCCATCGGCAATGCGCGCTGGCTACGACGGCGGCCGGACCTGTCCGGGGGCGATTGGTCGCTGCTGACCGGCGTGGTCACCGGCGCATTGGCACTCCTGCTGGCGCCGGCTGCCCTGCTCGGCAGCGCACCACATGCGCCGATCGACTGGGCGGGTTTCTGGGGCATTTCCCTGTTGCTGGGCATCCTGGCCTCGGTGATCGGCAACGCCTTGTGGAACCGGGCCAGCCGCGTGCTGCCGCTGACCCTGGTGGGCCAGATGATCGTGTTCGAAACGGTGTTTGCGCTGCTGTACGGCTTTGCCTGGGAAATGCGCCTGCCCACGCCGCTGGAGCTGGCCGCCATCGCCTGCCTGCTGGTCGGCGTGCTGTGGTGCGCAGCACTGCATGCGGAAGCGAAATGACGCCGGCGACTGATGCGCGCAGCGGCCTAGATTGCAGGCTGTGTCCGTCAGGAACGCCGCCATGTGCCTCCCCCAACCATGTTCACGCCCGCCTGCAAACACGCTGCGCAGCGCGGTGTTTTCGCTGTCGATCGGCCTGGCGGCCTGCTCGCCGCAGCCACCCGCCTCGACCGCGGTGACCCCGGCCGAGGTGTTCTGCACGCTGCTTCCGGGCCGGTCGGATGACGATCTGCCCAGCGATCGCCGCGACGAAAGCATGCAGCAACTGGACCTTGCCACCCGCTGCAACCGGGCACTGCGCAGACAGCGCTGACTGCACCGACGCTGCAGGCGTGTTCCGGCCACGCGCCAGCCACAGCCGGCGCCATCGGGCGCAACGCGCGCAGGCCCCGGCGCCCCGGAGGTGTGCCGGTGCCCAGGTCCAGCCGCACTCCACGCAGCAGGGGCTTACCATGGCCGCTCACCTGTCCTGATCGGAGCGGCCGCATGTCCCGTCTTTTGTCCCGGTGTCTGAGCTCGATGCTGTTGCTGGCCTGTCTGGTGTCGGTCGGCTGCGCCGCACCGCCGGCCGATACGGCCACGCCGCCTCCAGCGACCGGCTCGGCAACCAGTCCGGCAAGTGGCAAGCCGATCACCGTGACCACCACCTGTCGCACCGACGCCGACTGCACGGTGAAGAACGTCGGCAACTGCTGCGGCGCATTTCCGGCCTGCGTCAACGTCAACAGTGCCACCGACCCCAAGGGCGTGCAGGCGCAATGCCAGGCCAGCGGCATGATGAGCGTGTGCGGCTTCCGCGAGATCAGCGCCTGCCAGTGCGTGGCCGGGCAATGTGCCGCAAAGGACGCCCAGGCCGATACACTGCGCCCCGCTCCCCCCTCTACAGAAATGGTCCACTGATGCTTTACGCGCAAGTCCACCTCACGCTGCCCGACTGGATCCACGCGCATGTCGACGACAGCCGCGCCTATCCCAGCGACGAGGACAAGGTGGCGCTGGCAATCGACCTGTCGCGGATGAACGTGCACGAGCGCAGCGGCGGCCCGTTCGGGGCGGTCGTGTTCGGCCCGGACCACCGCATCATCGCCGCGGCGGTGAACCGCGTGGTGCCGCAGACCACCTCGCTGGCGCACGCCGAAAACATGGCCTACATGCTTGCCCAGCAACGCCTGCAGACGCCGCGCCTGAACGATGTTCTGTCGCCGGTGACGCTGGCCACCTCGGCACAGCCGTGCTGCCAGTGCTACGGCGCCACGGTGTGGGCCGGCATCGACCGCCTGCTGATCGGCGCACGCGCCGAAGACGTGATGGCGCTGACCGAATTCGACGAAGGCCCCTTGCCGGCCGATTGGGTGGGCGAGCTCACCCGTCGCGGCATCGAGGTGGTGCGCGACGTGCATCGCGACCAGGCCTGCGCGGTGTTGCGCACCTATGGCGAGGGCGGCGGTGACCATTATTGACCTGCCCCGCAGCGATCGCGCACGCCAGGCCCTGCGATGAGCGGCCTGCTGTGTTACTGCCGCCAGGGCTTCGAGCCGGAGCTGGCCGCCGAGTTGAGCGCGCGCGCCGCCTTCGTCGGCATCGCCGGCTATGCGCGAACCCAGCGCAACGACGGCTATGTGCTGTTCGTCTGCGATGAGGCCGCGCAACTGGCCACCAGGCTGCACTGGCGCGAGCTGATCTTCGCGCGGCAGAAGCTGGTGGTGGTTGCCGAACTCAAGGGCATCGACCCCAAGGACCGCATCACGCCGATCCTGGCCGCCCTGGAAGGCCAGCCGCGTTTCGGCGACCTGTGGGTGGAACACCCGGATTCGGACGCGGGCAAGCCGCTGGCCGGGCTGGCACGCAGTTTCGGCAATGCCTTGCGTCCGGCCTTGCGCAAGGCCGGCCTGCTGACCGACAAACCGCAGCCGCGCCTGGCGCGGCTGCATGTCTGTTTTCTCGATGGCGACCATGCCTTGCTGGCGGTGGCCGACAGTACCGACAGCGCGCCGTGGCCGTTGGGCATTCCGCGCCTGAAGCTGTTGCCGGAGGCGCCATCGCGCTCGGCGCTCAAGCTCGACGAAGCCCTGCTCACCCTGCTCACACCGGAAGAACGCGAGACGCTGGTCAAGCCCGGCATGCGCGCCGCCGATCTGGGCGCGGCGCCCGGCGGCTGGACCTGGGTGCTCACCCGCCAGCACCTGCATGTCACCAGCGTCGACAACGGCCCGCTCCGCGAGCATGTGCTGGAAACCGGCCTGGTCGAACATCTGCGTGCCGACGGCTTTCACTGGAAGCCTGCGCAGGCGTTGGACTGGATGGTCTGCGACATGGTCGAGCAACCGCGCCGCGTGGCCGAGCGCATGGCCACCTGGATCCGCGAGGGCTGGTGCCGCAACACCATCTTCAACCTCAAGCTGCCGATGAAAAAGCGCTGGGACGAAACCCGGCTATGCCTGGACCTGTTCGAACAGCAGGCCGAAAAATCGC
This sequence comes from Xanthomonas sp. BRIP62415, assembly GCF_003993515.1. Classification (NCBI taxonomy): domain Bacteria; kingdom Pseudomonadati; phylum Pseudomonadota; class Gammaproteobacteria; order Lysobacterales; family Lysobacteraceae; genus Xanthomonas; species Xanthomonas sp. BRIP62415. The sequence goes on along the minus strand of NZ_QEZH01000029.1, from coordinate 29,928 downwards.
TGATCGTGCGTGCCAAGCAGCTGTATCACGATCGTGAGGAGATCACGGTGCTGGCGATGCGGGGCTGAGGGCCGGGAATCGGGAATCGGGAATCGGGATTGGGGAATCGTAGGAGCCGGGATTCGGGATTCGGGAATCGTAAAAGCGGTGATTGGCGGCGGAATTGCTGTGGGTACTGGTCAGTGGCAGCGTGCCGATGTGCATGACACCACTCCTGGGGCCCATGCAGAGCACCTGAGTAGGCGTACGGCTCGCAGCAGGCGCTGGTCCCGCGCGGTGGCACGGCATGTGCTCCAGCGTCGGATTGAAAAGGCCTCCTCGTACGCGAAGGCCTTTTAGCCCTGGATGGCGGCAAGCTGGCTTGAGCCAGTCTGCTCTCTCAGATCAGGGCCAGCCCGCTCCGTCGCTCGACGGAGCGGGCCGCGATTACAGCACGATCCGCTTGCTGCCCTCGCGGGCCGAGCGGTAGATCGCATCGACGATGCGGATGTCGCGCAGGCCTTCTTCGCCGGGTGCGCGCAGCGGAGTGCCGTTGATGATCGCCAGCGCGTCCTCGTCCATCTGCAGTGCCTGCTGGTGCGGCACCTTGGCGTCGAACACGCGCCCGTCGCTGGCCTTGCCGGTCACGCCCTGGTAGCTCTGGAACGGCGACAACTCATACCAGCCGCGCTCGCACTCGGCGCGCAGCACATTCATGTTCTTGCCGAAGCTGGTCTTGCACTCGGCACGCACCGCATTCGGAAATTCCAGCGTGAAGTCCATATGCTCGTCGACTTCATCGAACAGCTCCGGGCGATCGGTCCAGCGCTTGGCGGTCACGGCCAACGGCTCGCTGCCCACCGTGTAGCGCGCGGCATTGAGCGGATACACGCCCATGTCGTACATCGCCCCGCCGCCGAACTGGGAACGCAAGCGCCACGGACGATCGGCCTTGGTCGCATCGTGGTAGCCGTTGTACCCGGCCTCGGCACGCACGCGTTGCATCGCGCCGAACGGCTTCTCGCTGGCCATCGCGATCAGGCGGCGCGTATTGGGTTCGTGCTGCATGCGGTAACCGATCGCCAGCGCCACCTTGTTGCGCCTGCATGCCGCGATCATGGCCTCGCATTCGCCGGCATGCATCGCCATCGGCTTTTCGCACCAGACATGCTTGCCGGCCGCCGCCGCGCGCAGGGTCAGCGGCGCATGCAGGTGGGTGGGCGTGACGATGTACACCACGTCGATGTCGTCGTTGTCGGCGATCCGGTCGAAGTTTTCGTAGCTGTAGACGTTGCGATCGGCGATGCCGTACTTGGCCTGCCACTGCGGAATCTTCGAGGGCGTGCCGGTGACGATGCCCGCCAGCTTGCAATGCTTGGTCAGTGCCAGGCCCGGCGCGAGTTGCTCGCTGGCATAACTGCCCAGGCCGGCCAGCGCCACATTCAGCGGTTTGCCCGGCTTTTTCTTCGGCAATGCCCAGCCGGGCGCAGCCAGCAGGATGCCTGCACCGCCGAACGCGGCAAGCAGACGGCGACGTGTGATCGATTCCACGGACATGCAAACCTCCTTCGCAAGATTGAGAGCGGCTGACACCATCGCATGCGGTCATCAGTCGATGACGACGCACGCGCACCGGAGTGTCAGTGGATACATGCCGCACCACGTCCCAATCGCACTGCCCGCAGATGGGCGCAGTGGTGCTGTTGGTCGCCGGTCGGCCAATACTGCCCGGGCACCTTACTTGATCGCGCGTGATCACCGCCATGGCCGCTGCGCACGTTCTGGCACACTGGCAACGATCCCATCTGGAGCATGCCGCATGACCGCTGTCGCCCGCCGTCGTTTCCTGCCCCTGGCGTTGCTGTTGTCCAGCTCGCTGGCAATCGCTGACGATGCGCCCTTCGTTGCGCGCGACCTGATCGGCGATGGCGCCTTCACCCACAATGCCGAAGGCCCTGCGGCAGGGCCGGATGGCGCGCTGTATGCAGTGAATCTGGGCAAGGACGGCACCATCGCGCGCATTGCACTGCACGCCGATGGCAGCGCGAAGGCAGAGGTCTTCGTGACCTTGCCCGACGGCAGCACCGGCAATGGCATCCGCTTCCGCGACGGGACGATGTACGTGGCCGATTTCACCAGCCACAAGATCCTGCAGGTGAACCTGCGCACGCGTGCGGTCAGCACCTTCGCCTCGCTGCCCGACGCCGATGGTCCCAATGACCTGGCGCTTGCGCCCGATGGCAGCTTCTATGCAAGCGACCCGAACTGGAAGGACAACAGCGGCCGCCTGTGGCACATCAGCCGCGAGGGCGTGGTCCAGTTGATGGAGTCGGGCATGACCACGCCCAACGGGCTGGACGTCAGCCCCGACGGCAAGCATCTCTACGTCAACGAAAGCATGTCGCGCAAGGTCTGGGTGTACGACCGCGTCGATGGTGGCCTGCGCAACAAACGCCTGCTGATCAGCTTCCCGGACTTCGGCATGGATGGCATGCGTTGCGATGCCGACGGCAATCTCTACATCGCCCGCTACGATGCCGGGCAGATCGCGGTGGTCTCGCCGCAGGGCACGTTGCTGCGCACGGTCGCGTTGAAGGGCCGCAAGGCGAGCAACGTGGCGTTCGGCGGCAGCGATGGCAAACAGGTGTTCGTCACCCTGCAGGATCGTGGCGCAGTTGAAACGTTCAGGTCCGATCGCCCGGGGCGCGAAACCGGACGCTGAAACTGCTGCGCGCGTCGCAACGGTTCTCAGGTCGCGCAACAGCGCGCTGGCATTCTGCAGGTCACCCGTGGAGGACTCCCCATGCAACCGATCGAACTCAAGGACGCGGCCGCCTTCGGCAACGAATTCCTGCGCCTGACCCTGCTGCAGGGATTCCAGTCGCTGACCAAGCGCGACCTGGAATTGCTGATCTTCGTGCTGCTCGAACGCGATGGCGCCATCTCGCGCAACAGCTCCAACGCGATGGTCGCGCTGCAGCTGCGGGTGACCTCGGCCAAGGTCAAGGCATTGCGTCGCGACGGCTATGCGCGTTGGCGCTCGCTGGTGCCCGAGGAAGGCGACGCGGCGATGCAGCGCATCGTCGCCAACGTGCTCACCGAAGACAACCTGCGCTCCGGTGCCAAGCACGTCAGCGAACGTAGCCGCAAGGAAGGGTTTCTGGCGGTGCGCATCGAACACCCCGATGACGCGCAGCAATTCGAGCAGGCCATCCTGGATGTCGGTGCCTTGCCGGTGTACGAGCGCAATCGCGAAGTGGTCGCGGTGCGCTTCGACACGCTGCTGAAAGTCGCCGAGCGCTGGGGCTATCTGCAGCCGGATCCGCAGGCCACCGTGCGCGAACTGCAAAAGCTCACGCCCACGGCAGAGGAAGTGGCGGATCTGCTGAAGAAGGACATCGCGCAACTGCGTTGGGAAGATGTCCGGCGCGCGCTCAACAGCCTCGGCGCCAAGGCAGTGGCCAGCACTGCCGAGGGTGGCCTGAAGGGCTTGTTGAAGATCGTGTTTCCGTTCATCCCGGGCTGAGCAGCGGAGCCGGGTGCACTGTCCGAAGCTGCGGTGCGACGGTGGGTTCCGGCTCCGGTCCCGGTTGGCCGATGCCGCATCTCGTGCCGCACCGACGGTCGCCCTGGCGCACGCAGACGCTGTCGCCGTACGCCGGGCGCAGCGTGCACGCACCTCAACACGCCCGCCAGCCTCTATGCTTGCGGGCTGTTCCACATCAGGGGGATCTGATGACCACCGTTCGTATTGCCTCGTTTTCCGTACTGCTGCTGTTCGGCGGCCACGCGCTCGCGCAACAGACGCCGACGCCGGCCAGCAGCGCGCCGCTGATCGAGGTTCCCAATGTGATTCGCACCCAGCCGCTGTCCAGCGGCGAGGTCACCCATCAGGCCCAGCTGGAGCGTCCACGCGGCGAGGCCAGCGTGATCGTGCGCTCGATCCAGCCCAATAGCGTGGTCGGCAGCTACCGCATCGACTTCCAGGCGCTGGATACCGATGGCGACGGCCGCATCAGTCGCGCCGAGGCCCAGGCCAACCCGGCACTGGCAGAGGAATTCGACGCGCTCGACACGCGTCACAGCGGCCACCTGAGCCGCGAGCAGCTGGCCGGCTGGCTGATTCAGTAAGGTATTGGTCAGCAGTGTGCGCGGCTGCGCTACGCAGGCGCGCACGCTGCTTCGTTTGTGACCGCGGCAACCTCTTGCAGTGCCCGCTTCGGTCGGCTAGATTGTATTTAACGGATACAATTTGGACGGATCGATGACTGCTCGCCTGGCCCTTGCCGCAGACCTTGGCTATCAATTGCAACTGGCGACCCTGGCCTCCAGCCACGCCGCGCGCCAGGAACTGGCCGAACTGCATCTGACCCCGGCGCGCGTCACCGCCTTGATCCATATCCGCGACCAGCCCGGCTGCGACCAGACCGAACTGGGCAACCGCCTGCTGGTCAATCGCGCCGCCGGCATGAAGATCGCCAACGCGCTGGCCGAGCAGGGCCTGATCGAACGCCTGGCCGGGCGCGACCGACGCAGCAAGGGCCTGTATCTCACCTCGCTTGGCGAGCGCACGCTCGCCACTGCCCAGGGCTGCCTGGCACGGGCGGTTGCGCGTACCTGCACCGGCCTGCAAGCCAGCGAGCAGCAGACCCTGCTGCGCCTGCTCTGCAAGTTGAACGCCAGCGCCACGCTGGAACGGGCAAACGTGGCGGACACCGCGCTCGCCGAAGACCTGTGATTCCCACCTTGTACCGACTCGAAGGAGACGCCGCTTGAACGAGCATGACGTGGTATCGGTCCGCATCGAAAACCGCATTGCCTGGGTGAAGTTCGCACGCCCCGACAAACGCAACGCGATGAGCCCGGCGCTCAACCGCCGCATGATGGACGTGCTGGACGAGCTGGAATTCGACGACAACGTCGGCGTGCTGGTGCTCGGCGGCGAAGGCACGGCCTGGTCGGCCGGCATGGATCTGAAGGAATACTTCCGCGAGACCGAGGCACAGGGCCTGCGTGGCGTGCGTCGCTCGCAGCGCGAGTCCTACGGATGGTTCCGCCGCCTGCGCTGGTATCAGAAACCCACCATCGCAATGGTCAATGGCTGGTGTTTCGGCGGCGGCTTCGGGCCCTTGTTCGCCTGCGACCTGGCAATCGCCGCCGACGAGGCGCAGTTCGGCCTGTCGGAAATCAACTGGGGCATCCTGCCCGGCGGCGGCGTCACCAAGGTCGCGGTGGAGCTGCTGTCCATGCGCGATGCGATGTGGATGACGCTGACCGGCGAAATGGTCGACGGCAAGAAGGCCGCCGAATGGCGCCTGGTCAACGAAAGCGTGCCGCTGGAACGGCTGGAAGCACGGACCCGCGAAGTGGCCCAGTTGCTGCTCAAGAAAAACCCTGTCGCACTGAAGTATGCAAAGGACGCCGTGCGTCGCGTCGGCACCATGACCTACGACGAAGCCGAAGATTATCTGGTGCGCATGCAGGAAGCGGCCAATTCGTTCGACAACAACGCCCGCAAGGAAGGCATCCGTCAGTTCATCGACGAGAAGAGCTACAAGCCCGGCCTGGGCGAATACGACCTGACCAAAAACAGCGCCTGAGCAGTTCCCAGGGCGCCTGAAGCGATGCGTGCACCCCACGCATCGCTGGCGCTGCCAGTGGTTTTCTGCACCGAGGAGGGAGTATGGAAGCCTTGTCCGCAACCCTGCGCGGGATCGCTGCGCGTGGACCATTGGGCCTGTTCATCGACGGCCAGTGGCGCGCAAGCAGCGGCGATCGCGACGTCGATGTGATTGCACCGCACACCGAGCAACGCCTGCTGCGCTACACCGAGCCCGCGCCTGCCGACACCGAGGCGGCCATCGCCGCCGCGCGCGCCGCGTTCGACACCGGCCCCTGGCCGCAGCTATCGCCGGCCGAACGTGGCGCTGTGCTCAAGCGCGTGGCCGCGCAGTTGCGTGCGCGCCTACCGGAACTGGCCGAAGCCTGGACCGGACAGGTCGGCGCCACCATCGGCTTCAGTCGCCGCGCCTCGCAGCAGGCGCCCGGCCTGTTCGACTATTACGGCGACCTGATCGCGACCCATCCGTTCGTGGAGCCCCGTGCACGCGCCAACGGCGGCCGCGTGCACATCGTGCAGGAGCCGGTGGGCGTGGTCGCCACGATCACCCCATGGAACGCCCCGCTGGTGCTGCTCTGCTACAAGGTCGCTGCCGCCCTGGCGGCCGGTTGCACGGTGGTGGCCAAGCCCTCGCCGGAAACGCCGATCGATGCCTACATCCTGGCCGAGTGCATCAGCGCTGCCGGCGTGCCCGATGGCGTGTTCAATCTGCTGCCGGGTGGTCGCGAGGTTGGCGAACACCTGATCCGCCATCCGCAGGTGGACAAGGTGAGTTTTACCGGGTCCACCCAGGCCGGGCGGCTGATCGGGATGGCCTGCGCCGAGCGTCTGGCGCGGGTCGGGCTGGAGCTGGGCGGCAAGTCCGCCGCGATCGTGCTGGACGATGCAGACATCGCCAAGGTGCTGCCCAGCCTGGTGCCCTACTCGATGCCGATCACCGGCCAGGTGTGCTTCGCGCTCACCCGCGTGCTGGTGCCGGCGCAGCGACGCGACGACATCCTGCAGGCGTATTGCGCGGCCATCGGCGCGCTCAAGCTCGGCGATCCGTTCGCTGCCGAGACCGGTATGGGTCCGTTGGCGCTTGGCCGCCAGCTCGAACGCGTGCAGTCCTACATCGCACACGGCCGCGCCGAGGGTGCGCGCCTGGTCATGGGTGGCGGCCGCCCGACGCATCTGCCGCGCGGCTTCTTCCTCGAACCGACGGTGTTTGCCGGGGTGACCCCGGACATGACCATCGCCCGCGAGGAGATCTTCGGCCCGGTGGTGAGCTTTATCGATTATCACGACGAGGCCGACCTGATCGCCAAGGTCAATGCCAGCGACTTCGGCCTGCACGGCACGGTCTACAGCGAGGATCCCGATCGCGCCTACCGCATCGCCCGCCGCGTGCGCAGCGGCAGTCATGCGATCAATGGCATGTGGGTGGACATCGACATGCCGTTCGGCGGGGTCAAGCACTCCGGGATCGGCCGCGAAGGCGGCATCGAAGGACTGCATGCCTTCCTCGAGACCAAGACCATCTATCTCAGCTAGGCCCTCCAGCCCACCGACCACGCACGTACCAGAGCAAGCAACGTCGTATCGCGATGCGGCAGCCACCGCCTCGTCCATCGCCTCCCGCGGTGCACCCCGCACTCTCTGGTGAACGTTCGCCAGGTGGATCGGGCGCACGTATCAACCTTCAGCCGTAGCCGTCGCACTCACGCCAGTCACTCCCCCATCTGCATTCGGAAGACAGCGCCATGACCATGCCGACCGACTCGATCTCCTTCCACGCCCGCCTCACCCCGCACCGGCTTGCCGCCCGCGACCTGCTGCTGGACCAGCAATGGACGTACGCAGAACTGGACGCCTTGATCGGCCGTCTGGCCGCGTTGCTGCAGAGGCGCGGCTGCATCGATGGCGAACGGCTCGCCGTGCTGGCACGCAACTCGGTCTGGCAGGTGGCGCTGCATTTTGCCTGCGCACGCGTCGGCGCGATTTACGTACCGCTCAACTGGCGGCTGAGTGCAACCGAACTGGATGCATTGCTGCAACGCGCAGAGCCGCGCCTGCTGCTGGGTGACGAGGTTGCTGCAGGGCGCGCCGATGTCGAGGCGCTGGCCGATTTCGTCGACGCGGCGAAGACGCTGGAGCCGGCAGACACGGCATCCATTCCCCCCGACCGCGTCAGCCTGATCCTGTTCACCTCAGGCACCTCCGGCCAGCCCAAAGGCGTGATGCTGAGCGAGCAGAACCTGCAGCAGGTGGCACACAACTTCGGCGTCACCACGCGCGTGGAGGCGGGCAGCAGTTTCCTGTGCGAAGCGCCGATGTTCCACATCATCGGCCTGGCCACCAACGTGCGCCCGGTGCTGGCGGTGGGCGGCTCGATCCAGGTCTCCAACGGCTTCGAACCCAGGCGCACGCTGGGCTGGTTGAGCGACCAGTCGCTGGGCATCACCCATTATGTCGGCGTGCCGCAGATGATGCAGGCCTTCCGCAGCCAGCCCGGTTTCGATGCAGCCGCGCTGCGGCATCTCACTGCGCTGGTCAGCGGCGGCGCGCCGCATGCCAGCGATGACCTGCTCGGCTGGCTGGACGATGGCATCCCGATGGTCAGCGGCTTCGGCATGAGCGAGGCCGGCACGGTGTTCGGCATGTCGGTGGACTGCGCGGTGATCCGCGACAAGCTGGGCGCGGTCGGCATTTCGGCGCCGTCGGTGCAGACGCGCGTGGTCGATGGCGATGGCAACGACTGCCCGGTCGGCGTGCCCGGCGAGCTGTTGTTGCGCGGCCCCAACCTCAGCCCCGGCTACTGGCGCGATCCGCAGGCAAGCGCCGACGCGCGCGACGCCCACGGCTGGTTCCACACCGGCGACATCGTGCGACGCGATGCCGATGGATTTTTCTGGATCGTCGATCGCAAGAAGGACATGTTCATCTCCGGCGGCGAGAACGTGTATCCGGCCGAGATCGAGGCGGTGCTTGCCGACCATCCGCAGGTACGCGAATGTGCGGTGGTGGGGATCGCCGACCCGCAATGGGGGGAAGTGGGCTACCTGGCGATCGTGCCGGCCGACGACGCGCCGGATCTGGAGCAGATCCGCGCCTATCTGATCGAACGACTGGCCAAGTACAAGGTGCCCAAGCATCTGCGCGTGGTCGAGGCGCTGCCGCGCACCGCGACCGGCAAGCTGCAGAAAGCGCGCCTGAAAGATGCCCTGGCCAGCGAGGCGTGATGCATGCCGGGCGATCGCGCCGCGCGCAGCTGGCAACGCCCCGCGTTTTCGCACCGCACTGCCCAGGTGCGGCAGCGTCCAACGCCCCGACAGCACGACGGGCAGCCTGCGCTGCCCGTCGTGTGCATCCGGCGCTCCGGCGTCGTGCGACGCAGCCGCAGCCTGCTGCCGCGGTTGCAGCGCTCAATCGATCACGCGGACTCGTCCAGCAACAGGTTGTCCTCGCTGATCTGGTCGTCCACCCACACCGCACCCTGCCCGGCCATGACCGCCAGCTGGCGTTCCAGCTCACGCATCAGCAAGCGCACGCCGGGCTTGTGGATGGCACTGCCATCGCGATAGATCACCCCGCCTGCGCGCGCCTGCGACGGCTGTTGCAGCTGGAAGGCCCGCAGCTCGCCACGCGCGATATCCCCGGCCACCATCATGCTTGGCATCACGGCAACGCTGTCGGTGCCGAGCAGGATCTCGCGGGTAAAGCTGGCCGAACTGGAACGCAGTTGATCGCGCGTGGCCAGCCCGTGCTCGCGCATCACCTGCGCCACGTCGCGCTCCACATGCTGGCTCAGCGTCGGCAGCACCTGGCGATACGCGGCGGCTTCGCCGATGCGCACCTGACCGTTGGCAAACAGCGGATGATCGCTGCGCGCCACCAGCGCGATCGGATCCTGGTACAGCACCTTGCGGATCAATGCGTCGTAGCGGGCCAGCGGATACAGCCGGCCCACCACCAGGTCGATCTCGTTGCCGGCCAGCTTGGGCAGCAACTCGTCGGTACGCCCATGCAGCAGGCGCACCCGCAGCGTGGGTTCGGCGCGATACAACGCGGCCAGCACGGCCGGCAACAGGCCGCTCGCCGCGACCGGCAAGGCGCCCACGGTGATGGTGAGCGCGTCATCCTGCAGCAGACCCTCGAAGGTGTCCTGCGCGCGGCGCAACTGGCCGAGCACGACGTGCGCGGTCTGTACCAGCACCTCGCCCATCGCGTTGGGGCGCACGCCACGCGAGTGACGCTCGAACAGCGGCGCGCCGACGATCTCCTCGATCTCCTGCAGGGCACGCGTCAACGCGGGCTGGGTGACGTTCAATACGCGTGAGGCGCGCAGCAGGCTTTTCTGCCGGTCCAGCGCCTCGATGACACGTAGATGCCGGACCTTGATGCGGTGTTCGAAGAACACGGAGGACATGGTCATGGGGGTAGACCTTACGTTGGGAAGTCGGGTAGTGCGGCGCGACGGCACCTGGCCGCCGCCTGCAGATCAGCGTGCATCGGGCACACGCCGTGTCTGCATGAAGTCTTCGAAGGACTCGCCACGCATGATGGCGTAGACCTGCAGATTCGTCATGCGCACCACGCGTGCGAATTTTTCGATGACGAAGAAGTTGGCGCCGTACTGCACCAGGCCGAGCCAGTCGCGTGCACGGATCAGCGCCTTTTCGTGCTCGGTGAGGCCGGCTTCCTGCATCAGGGTTTCGGAATCCTCAAGAAAGCGATCGCGCCACGGGGCGCGGATCATATGCCAGAAGAATCGGTTGATGCGCAACGCGCGGTTGCTGGTGCGCAGATCGAACAGGTAGGTCCCGCCGATCTGGTCCATGCCCTGTACTTGCGGATTCATGGGTCGGCCCTCATGCCGCGTTTGCGGTATGCGCGGCGTGTGCGAGCAACTGCGCCGAAGACGGCGCGTCAGCAGCTTCGACACCCGGCTCGTACAACACCACCGTCATCGCGGTGGTGGTCATCAGGTAGTAGTTCTGGTGCAGCTTGCGGATCGGCCCGCCCAGCGCGCCACGCATCGCCAGCCACATGATCTGCTCCACGCTCTCGGCCCCACCCAGGCGCACGTAATCGGTATGGGTCAGATCGGTCAGCGTTTCCGGCGCATGCTGGAAGCGGTCCAGAAATTCCATGTCCCACTCGGTGTTGTTGAAGCCGGTGCGCTCGCCGTGGATCTGATGCGACAGCCCGCCGGTGCCCACCACCACCACCTTGAGATCCTCCGGATAGGATTCGATCGCCCGCCGCACTGCCTGGCCCAGGCGATAGCAGCGGCGCGCGGTCGGCAGCGGGTACTGCAGCACGTTGATCGCGATCGGCACCACCGTGCCCGGCCAGTCCGGCACGTGCGGCCACAGCAAGGGCAGCGGCGCCGCGCAGCCATGGTCGATCGGCTTGTCCTGAAAGACGGTCAGATCGAATTCGTCGTTGACCAGGCATTCGGCGATATGCGCCTGCAGCTGCACATCGCCGCGGATCGGCGGCAGATTGCGCAGCCCTGCGCCTTCATCGGCCACCGGGAAGCGCTCGCCGATGCCCAAGGCGAAGGTCGGGTACAGGTCGAAGAAGAACGTCGTGCAATGGTCGTTGTAGAAGAACACCAGCACGTCTGCCTGCTGCTCGGCCAACCAGGCAGCCACCGGTGTGTAGCCGTCGAACAACGGCTTCCACAAGGGATCCTGCTGTTTGCCCTTGTCGTAGGCCACCCCGATGGTGGGAACGTGCGAGGTTCCGATGCCGCCGATGATGCTTGCCATGCTGCACTCCTGCGATACGTGCCGGCCACTGGCAGTGACCGATTGCGCATCATTGATTGAGCCGAAATCCGTCCTGCCACGGGATCCCAACAGCGCCGACTGGCCACTCGGGATCGCCAAAACGGTATCCTTGGGATCCAAAGTGCCACCAAGCGATCTGATCTGCAAGGTTTTTTATACCGGGATTGCGAGTTTTCCCCTTCGAAGGAACGTGCGCTGCAGTACGGCGCGAGAGAATGGAGCCAATGGCGAACAACCACCGATTGCAAGCGGTCCAGCAGCTACGCGAACTGATCCTGTGCGGCACCTTCGCCCCGGGTGAGCGCATCACCGAGGCCGCCCTGGCCGAGCGACTGGCCATCTCGCGCACTCCCATCCGTCAGGCCCTGCCCGCGCTGTGCCAGGAAGGCCTGCTGGTGCAGGCAGGCAACCGCGGCTATGCAGTGCGACGTTTCAGCCAGCAGGAAAGCCTGGACGCATTGGCGGTGCGCGCCTTGATGGAAGGCATGGCCGCACGCACCGTCGCCGAACGGGGCGCTTCCGCCACGCTGCTGGCCACCTTGCATGCCTGTCTCGCCGAAGGCGACCGGATCCTGGCCACGCGCAGCCTGAATGCCGACGACGAGCAGGCCTATGGCGCGATGAATGCCCGCTTCCACCGCGCCATCGTGGTGGCCGCCGACAAACCGATCCTGACCGAGACCGTGGACCGCTGCACCGTGGTGCCCTTCGTCAGCCCGGTCAATGTGGTGTTCGGTCAACGCTCGCCCACGCTGGCCTACGACGATCTGTACTACGGACATCGGCAGCACGGCACCATCGTCTCGGCCATCGAACAACGCGATGGCGCGCGTGCGGAGCTGTTGTTCCGCGAGCACGCCAATACCCAGCGCCACAGCATGGGCATCTGACGCGCGCAGGGGTTTGGTGCGGACAGCGTGCACTGGCCTGGCGCAGCAGCCTGCACAGCTCAGAACTCGAACGTAGGACTACCCGGGCTTGCGCTGCATGCAGCGTTGCCTGCAGCAGCGTGCTGCATCCGTCTGCGCCGCAGCACGCACGCGGACGCGCCGGCGTGCATGCTGCGCATATGTGCGTGCTTCCACGTTAAAGGGAATGCACGAACATCAGATTGACACTGGTGCCGGCCACCGAGTTCTTCACCTCCACCGGCAGGTAGACATTGAAATTGAGCAGGTTGTTGGCATCCAGCCGCCAGGACAGCCCCGGCCCGAGATAGAACTGCATGCGCTTGCTGTCGGGTACACGCTGCCCGTTGGTGCGGTTGTCCTGCAGCTGCTGCAGGTAATACCCGTTGATGCCCAGGCGCAGCTGTTCGCTCACCTTCACCGAGCTGGCCAGATTGGCCCACACCAGATCGCCGGCCTGACCATTGCGAAAACCGAACCCCGGGATCGGCGGTACGCCGCCGGCGCGATCGGTGCGGAAGTTGTAGAGATAGTTGACCCGCATGCTGATCTCCCAGGTGTCGCTGGGTTGCACGGTGAATGCCCAATGCGGCGCCACCGACCAGAATCCGGTGCTCTGGTTGATGGCGGCATCGCGATCGAACTTGCCCACCGGAGCGAACGCATCGATCGCAAAGCGCTGGAAGAACAGGACACGTCCGTTGCGCATCACAGGGTCGATCTGCAGCGCCGGCCCGAAGGAGATATCGCCGATCCCGAACCCGTTGCCGCGTAGCTGCACCGGGCTGTCTGCAGCGAAGGACGTGTCGTAGTTGACCAGCGGCACGATCGTATTGAAGCTCAGCGACGCGCGCTTCCAGCGATAGGGCGTGACGTAGATCAGCTGGGTCAGCAGGACGCTGACACCGACCTTGGGATCGCGGAAGGCGGCCGCATCGTCGCCGCGCGCGTCCTTGATCGCGTCGAAGTCGTAATGGCGCAGATATTCGATCACCGTCCAGCCCGGCGTCGAGGAGCCGAAGCCATCGAGAAAACTCGTCCCGCCCAGATTGATGCCCTGCGGCGGTGCAGCGGTTTCCGGCACCGCTTGCGCGGACGCCGCAACGGGCAGGCCGGCACCCAGCAGGGTGACCAGGGTCAGGACACGCTGCCGATGCGACGACAACCGTGGCAGTGCAACGGCACAACGGGCAGATGAGCTCACGCGTTCCACTAGGCGATTCTCCAATGCGATGGATGGATGACTGCGGGCGCGACGTGGGGGAGGAAAGCGGTGCTGCGGCAGGCGACGACGGGGGCGCCATCCGGCTGTGCGTCCAGGAACGGATGCGAGGCAGTTGATCAATCGGCGCCGATGCGCATCAGCAAGGCGCCAAGCCGCTGCTTGAACAGCCAGCGCTCCTGCTCCCGCACCAGCACGTCGTCGAAACTGCCGAGCAACGCAGGCGACTGGGCCGTCCAGGGCGGTGCTGTCGAAGTGTCCGCGGCGGTATAGAGCAGGACCTTGCTGTGCGCGTGCGCCACGGTCGGCGATTGGATGCTGACCAGGGTGTTGAGCATCAGATGGCAAGTGGTGCGCGGCGGGCGGGCGCGGAAGGAGTGCAGGATCGCCTCGCGGCCGTGCACCGGCAGCTCCGGTGCGCTGGGCCGGGCGAACACGCCGTCGGCAGTGAACAATGCGGCGAGGCCTTCATGGTCATGCCGATCGTTGAGCAATGCGAATTGGCGAATCACCTGCTCGCAGGCAATGATGATCGATGCATCGTCGTGCATGCAGCCTCCTCAAGTCGCTGCTGATAAAGCGGCAAGCCTGGTCAACGACAGCGCGCGCGTCGCCGGCCGGACCGGATCGCCATCACGCCTCCTGCAGCCAGTCGCGCATTGCTGCGCTGACGGCGGCGGGGGCTTCCAGCGGCGCCATATGCCCGCTGTTTTCGAAGACCACCAGCCGCGCGTGCGGGATCTGCTGCGCCATCTGCTGGTGCTGGGCCAGGGGGCTCCAGGCGTCCTGCCGCCCCACGCCCAGCAGGGTCGGGCAGCGAATCTGCGCCAGCACCGGCGCGGCGTCGGGGCGCTCCAGCAACGCATGGATCTGCCCGGCGTAGGCCTGCACGCTATGCCGCTGCACCATCGCGATCAGGGGATTCATCAACCCGGCATCGTCGTGCCGGTCCGGATGCAGCATCGGTGGCAGCCATTGCCGTGCGAGCGCCTGCATGCCCTGCGTGTGGGCAAGCTGCACCAGTGCCGCGCGCTGTTCACGCTCGCCATCGCGGCGTGGCGCAATGCCGGTGTCCAGCAAGGCCAGGCGCTGCACGCGTTGCGGCGCCTGGCGCATGATCTCCAGCGCCACCCGCCCGCCCATCGAATGGCCGGCCACGGCGAACTGCGGCGGGGCGACGGCCAGCACGTGTGCGGCCATCCGCGCGATGCTGTCGAAGCCGGCGAAGTCCAGCACCTGCACCGCGGCGAGATCGCTCAGCGCCTCGCGTTGCGGCTGCCAGATGGTGGCATCGCAGAGCAAACCGCAGAGCAGCAGCACGTTGGGCCTGGACGAACGGGTGGCGAAAGATGACATGGCTCGACTGTAGCCACGCCGGCTGCGCCCGTCGTATGGAACATGCTGCCTGCGCTATAAGCGCATCAACATACAAAGACGGGGCCGACGACGGTGGCGTCGGCCGGCATGTCGGTCACGCGCTGCCGGAGGCGCGCTTCCACAGCACATCCACCAGCGGCGGCAACCTGCCGGCCAGCCCGAGGACCGACCCGCGCAACAGCGTCAGGTGCATCTCGTCGTTGGAGAACACCGTGTTGATCGCATCGAAGCCATAGGCGGCCACGGTGTTCTCGCTGCGGCGGGTGCGTGCCCAGCGCTGCAGCCGATGCGGGGCGGCCCAGTCCGCACGCTTTGCCAGCGCATGGCGCACCTCCGCGCGCAACGCGGCGACATCGCGCAAGCCCAGGTTGACGCCCTGCCCGGCCAGCGGATGCACCACGTGCGCGGCATCGCCCAGGGTCAGCACGCGGCCGCTGACGTATTGCTCCACCAACTGCCGCTGCAGCGGAAACGCTGCACGTGCAGACACCACGCGCACCTGCCCCAACCGCGCCGCGAAGGCCTGGGTCAGCTCGCGCGCGAAATCGGCATCGTCCAGCGCCAGCACGCGCGCGGCCTCGGCATCCGGCAAGGTCCATACGATCGAACTGCGGCCATCGGCGAACGGCAGGAATGCCAGCGGGCCGGTAGTCAGAAAGCGCTGCCAGGCAGTGGCCTGATGCGGCTGCTCGGTCTCCACGAAGGCAACCAAGCCACGCTGCGCGTAGGCATGCCGCGACACCGGCAGGCCGGCGAGCTCGCGCAAGGTCGATGCGGCGCCATCGGCAGCGATGGCGACCGCCGCTTCCAGGCGGCTGCCATCGTCCAGGCGCAGGCGCACGCCGTGTGCATCCTGTTCCAGCTCGACCACGCGTGCCGGGCAATGCACCTGGATGCCGGCCGCATGCACGGCCGCCCACAGGCGATCGACCAGCACCGCGTGTTCGATGATCCAGCCCAGTTGTTCGCGGCCCAGGGTATCCGCGTCGAAGCGCAGTTCGCCGCCACCGCCGGCGTCCCAGACCCGCATGCGCCGGTACGGCTGCACGCGGGCAGCGCGCACGGCGGCCCATACGCCCAGGCTGTCGAGCAGCGCGGCATTATCGGCAGCGAAGGCATACACGCGCAGATCGGGCTGGTCGGCCCGCCAGCGCGCGGGTTCGCGGCCTTCGACCAGGGCCACGCTCAGGCCGGCATCGGCCAGGGCCAGCGCGCAGGCGGCCCCGACCACGCCGCCACCGACGATCAACGCATCGCGGCTACCACGGCGGCTCATGCCACGCCCCTGCACAACTGCGGCACATCGCCACGGAACCCCATCGCCCCGCCGACCAGCATCGACTGCAGCGGCGCCGCCTGCGAGGTCGCAAGCAGGCCGAGACTGCGCAGCGGCCGCAACAACGGCGCCGGATTGCCGGTGAGCCGCGCCAGCCCGCTGGAAAACCCGATGGTCTGTTCGCGGTCCACGCGTCGGCGTGCCAGATACTCGGCCAGCAACGCGCCCGCACCGGCATCGCGGCGATCGTGCTCGATCAATTCGGCCAGTGTCAGCGCATCGCGCAAGCCGAGGTTGAAGCCCTGCGCGCCGATCGGATGCAGTGTCTGCGCGGCGTTGCCCAGCAGCACCACGCGCTCGGCGACCAGCGCGTTGGCCAGCACCTGCACCAATGGATATGCGCTGCGCTCGCCGCTGGCGACAAAACGCCCGGCGCGCCATCCAGCCGCCCGCTGCAACCGGGCAAGCCAGTCGGTCTCGTCGAGCGCGGCCACCGCCTCGGCCTCGCCGCGCGCCACGCAGTGGATCGCGCCGTAATGGCGGTCGCCGCGCGGCAACAGCGCGGTCGGCCCATGCGCGCCGAAGCGCTCCCACGCGGTGCCATCCGGTGGGCGGGAGGCGCGCACCCGCGCCACGAACAAGGTCTGCAGGAAGTCGTGCGCGTCGCTGCCGATATGCAGCAGCTCGCGCACTGCGCTATGGGTGCCGTCGGCGCCGACCACCAGCCGTGCCTGCACGCGCTGCTCGCCGTCATCGGTGGCGATCCGCAGCGTGCGCAGACCGTCCTGTACCGGCTCGACCCCGATGCAGCGTGCCGGGCGATAGCGGCGCAGCCGGGTCAGCTCGTCCAGGCGGGCCTGCAACGCCTCGCCGAAATCGCGCGCTACCACCACCTGGCCGAAGCTGTCGCGGCCGTAATCGGCCGCGTCCAGCTGCACGCGGCCAAAGTCGCCGGCGCGGCTGACGTGGATGCGCCGGATCGGGCCGGGGGCGCTGCGCAGCTTGGCCATCACCCCCAGCACGCCCAGCGCATTGACGGTGGCAGCGGCAAAACTCAGGTTGCGCTGGTCGAACACCGCTGGCGGCGTGCCGGCCGGGGTGGCTTCCACCAGCCCGACATCCAGGCCGATGCGGTCCAGCGCAATCGCCAGGCTGGAGCCGACCAGGCCGCCGCCGACGATCAGAACGTCATGTGGATGTGTCATCGCCACATGATAAGCCTTCGCCCATGACCCGTTGCCGCGTCCGGGTGGGACAGCTTGCCGCGCCCGGGCTTGGCGTAGCGCGGCCGGCTGCTCACCCAGGCCCCGCTGCCCGACCCTTGCCGCTGCAGGGCACACCCAGGCGCCCACCGGTCTGCATCCGCGGTGGGCGGCGGCAACGGCAGCGCTGCCACGGTCGCTTGCGCCAGCCACTCCCGCAGGACCGCCAAGGCGCGGGCGTGCCGGGTTCCACGCTACACTCGCCAGCCTGTGATCCGGCCACCTCCGCGCATGACTCCTCGCTCGCACGACACCCTGATTCTGAGCCTGCTTGCCGTCCTGATGGCGGCCACGCGGATCAATCACTTCGCGCCGGTCCCGGACGCGTCCTGGGCGGTGTTCTTCATCGGCGGCTTCCATCTGGCTGCGCGCACCAGGCTGGCCTTCCCGCTGCTGATGCTGCTGGCAGTAGCGGTGGACTGGCTGGTGATCACCCGCCAGGGCCTGAGCTTCTGGCAGCACTACTGCGTATCGCCGGCGTACTGGTGCCTGGTGCCGGCGTATTTCGCGCTGTGGGCCGGTGGGATGTGGTTGCGCCGGCAGTACCACGGCGCGCAATGGAGCGCGCTGGCCAGGCTGGTGCCGGCGCTATTGCTCTCCGTGGCGCTGTGCCAGTTGATCGCCCAGGGCAGCTTCTACTGGATCAGCGCCAGCGTGGCCGAGCCGACCGTGGCCGGCTGGTTCAAGAACTACAGCGACTGGCTGGGGCCGTATCTGCGCAGTGCCGCGCTGTATGTGGCCGCCGCCGCGGCGATCCAGGTGGCAGCCGAGCGCCTGACCAGCGCGCCCGGCCAGATCCAGGCCGGCTGAGATGGGCAACCGGCTCTCGCGGATCTATACGCGCACCGGCGACGACGGCAGCACCGGCCTGGGCGACGGCAGCCGTACTGGCAAGGACGCGTTGCGCGTCAACGCCTATGGCAGCGTGGACGAGGCCAACTCGGCCATCGGCGTGCTGCTGGCTGCCCCCGGCGTGCCGGAACCGGTTGCCGAGCTGCTGACCACCCTCCAGCACCAGCTGTTCGATCTGGGCGGCGAGCTGTGCATCCCGGGCCATGCGGCGATCGATAGCGCCGATATCGCTGCACTGGAGCGCCAGCTGGATCTTTTCAACGACACGCTCCCCCCGCTGAAGGAATTCATCCTGCCGGCCGGTGGCGAGGCCGCCGCGCGCTGCCACCTGGCCCGCACCATCGTGCGCCGGGCCGAGCGCGAGACCGTTGCGCTGTCGCGCCAGGAGACCGTGCGCAGCGAGGCGATCGGCTATCTGAACCGGTTGTCGGACCTGCTGTTCGTGCTGGCGCGCGTGCTGGCGCGTGCCGATGGCCAGCAGGAAGTGCTGTGGCGGCACGACCGCCGGCGCGGCTGACCTGCACATTGCACGGCGGACAGGCTAGATTTGCCCCATGTTGGTCTTTACCCATCCCGCCTGCCTCGGTCACGACGCCGGCCCCGAGCATCCCGAGCGCCCCGCCCGTCTGGAAGCGGTACTGGAGGCGCTGCGCGACGCCTTCCCGGACCTGGACTGGCGCGAGGCACCACTGGCCAAGCTCGGCGACCTGTGCCGTGTGCACGAGCGCGAACAGGTGGATGCGGTGCTGGAAACCGCCTTCGACGGCCACCATCGGCTCGACGTGGACACCGTGATGTCGCCCGGCTCGCGCGCGGCGGCATTGCGCGCGGCCGGCGCCGGCGTCGCCGCGGTGGACGCGGTGATGCAGGATGCCACCCGGACCGCCTTTTGCGCAGTGCGCCCACCCGGTCACCACGCCACCGCGCAGGTGTCGATGGGCTTTTGCCTGTTCAACAACGTCGCCGTGGCCGCCGCGCATGCGCGCGACCGGCATGGGCTGGAACGCATCACCATCGTGGATTTCGACGTCCACCACGGCAACGGCACGCAGGCGATCTTCGAGCGCGACCCGGCCGTGCAGTATCTCAGCACCCACCAGTCCGGGCTCTATCCGCACTCGGGCAGCGTCTACGAGCGCGGCATCGGCAACATCCACAATCTGCTGCTGCAGCCAGGCAGCGACGGGCTGCGCTTCCGCAATGTGTGGGAAGACGAGATGCTGCCGCTGATCGACGCCTTCCGCCCGCAGCTGATCCTGATCTCTGCCGGCTTCGATGCGCATCTGCGCGATCCGCTGGCCGATCTGATGCTCGATGCCGACGATTTCGCCTGGCTGACCGGCGCACTGCGCACCCTGGCTGACCGCCATGCGCGTGGCCGGGTGGTATCCATGCTGGAGGGCGGCTACGACCTGCAGGCCTTGCGCGAGAGCAGCGTGGCGCACGTGGCCGCGCTGCGGTGAACCCCGACGGCGCGTCGCTCGCGCCCCCCATCGCGATGAACCTCGCCCCCCCGACCCGGGAGCTCTTCATTGCCCCTATGCGGGGTATGCGGCAAGCTAGTCGCCATTTTATTGGTTGAATCACGCGTGCGCCGAGTTCTCCGCCTGCTGCCCCTGCCTTTGAGCATCGCCATCTGCCTTCCGGCCATGGCTGCCGACAAGCCGTTGAACTGGGGACTGTGCCCGGCGGTGGATCCGCTGCCCGGCTTCGACGGCGCCCCCGCCGCCGATGCCAAGGCCGCCGAAATGCGCCAGAAGTTGCCGACCGACATCGAAGGCGACCAGCTCTCCGGTACCGATACCACCCCGCAGTACCAGGGCAACGTGGCGCTCAAGCGCGGCGACCAGTTCCTGGGTGCCGACAACCTGCGCATGGACACCGAGACCGGCAACTACATCGCCGAAGGCAATGTCCGCTACCAGGACACCTCCTTCCGCATGGTCGCCGACCGCGCCGAAGGCAATCAGGACACCGACGCCCACAAGGTCACCAACATCCAGTACCAGTTGGTGGACCGGCGCGGCAATGGTGCGGCCGAATCGGTGGATCTGCAGGGCCAGGTCGGGCAGATGCACCGTTCGACCTACACCACCTGCGATCCCTCGCAGCCGATCTGGCGCGTGCGCGCGCCGGAGATCGACGTCGACAACGAAGAAGGCTTCGGCACCGCACGCAACGCCGTGCTGCAGATCGGCAAGGTGCCGGTGCTGTACTTCCCGTGGTTCAAGTTCCCGATCGACGACCGCCGCCAGACCGGCCTGCTGTTTCCGCAGTTCGGCCTGTCCGGCCGCAACGGTTTCGACTACCTGCAGCCGATCTACCTGAACCTGGCGCCGAACTACGACGCCACCCTGCTGCCGCGCTACATGAGCAAGCGCGGTTTCATGTTCGGCACCGAGTTCCGCTACCTGTACGAAGGCGGCCGCGGCGAGATCACCGGCAACTACCTGCCCAATGACAAGTTGCGCGACAAGGACCGTGGCAGCGTCTTCTATAGCGGCTACCACAACGTCAACAAGTACTGGCAGGCGCGTGCCAGCATCGCATGGGTCAGCGACACCCGTTATGTGGAGGATTTCACCAGCCGCATCAATGGCATGGGTTCTGCCTCCAGCTTGCAGAGCACCGTCGGCATCTACGGTACCGGCGAGACCTGGACTGCCGGCCTGATGGCCGACCGCTGGCAGCTCACCGACTACACCCTGGACGAGCGGGCGCTGCCCTATAACCGGCAGCCGCGCGCGTATTTCAATTGGGAGAAACCATTCGGCCTCTTCGAGGCCGGGGTCTACGCTGAAGCAGTGCGCTTCACCCACGACGATTCATATCAGGTAACGTTCACGCCGAATAGCGGCAACAACAATAACAACGGCGACGAGTACGTTCGCACCAACATCCGCAACCAGGAATATGGCAGCGGTTCGCGCTTTGACATCAAGCCCTATATTTCGATGCCGTTGTCCGGTGCAGCCTGGTTTTTTACTCCGACCGTGGCATGGCGCTACACCACTTATCAGCTGGATTCGACGCTCGCCAACACCGCGCCGCTGACCGGCGACCGTTCTCCCTCGCGCAGCCTGCCGATCGCATCCGTGGACGCTGGCCTGTATTTCGACCGCGAGACCTCGGTGTTCGGCACCAACTATCTCAATACGTTGGAACCGCGCATGTACTATCTGTACGTGCCGTACCGCGATCAGGACGACCTGCCGGTCTTCGATACGCGCCCGTTCACCTTCAGCTATGGGCAGTTGTTTCGCGATTCGCGCTACACCGGTGCCGACCGCCAGAACGATGCCAACCAACTGACCCTGGCGGTGACCTCGCGCTGGCTGCGCCAGGATGATGGCCGCGAGAAGCTGTCACTGAGTGCGGGCCAGATCCTTTACTTCAACGACTCCCAGGTAACCATTAACAGTGCGGCCGCTGGCAGCGAACAACCCATCGAGCAGGGCAAGTCCGCCTGGGTGGCCGATGCCAACTACATGATCAACGACCGCTGGTCGATGGGCGCCACCTACCAGTGGAACCCCAACTCGCGCAAGGAAGACCTGGCCAGCCTGCGTACGCGCTATCTGCTGGGCAACGACGGCATTGTCAATCTGGCCTATCGCTACCGCCGCAATCCGACCAACAACACCGATCAGCTCGAGCAGGCCGATTTCTCGTTCCTGTATCCGATCAACCCCACCTGGAGTGCGGTCGGCCGTTACTACTACTCGCTGCTGGATCGCAAACCGCTGGAAATGATCGGTGGCGTGCAGTGGGACAGCTGCTGCCTGGCGGTGCGCGCGCTGGTGCGCCGGTTCGTGCGCAACCGCGATGGCGAGATGGACAACTCCATCCAGTTCGAGTTCGTGCTGAAGGGCCTGAGCTCGTTCGGGCAGAACACGGACCGCACTTTGCGCCGTGCTATTCTCGGCTATTACCGCGACGACCTCTACCTGGTCCCGCCCAGCAACACCACGACTAATCCGGACGATTACGATCCGAACTTGATTCCATGACCAAGCCTTTCTCCGTTGTTCTCGCCTCGCTGCTGGTACTCACCAGCACGCTCTCGCCGTTGGCCTCGGCGCAGCAATCCCAGCCGCTGGATCGCATTGCCGCCATCGTCGACGAAGACGTGGTGCTGCAGAGCGAGCTTGATCGCGCCGTGCGCAACGTCAAGTCGCAGTACGCCGGCCGGGAGAACCAGCTGCCGCCGGACGATGTCCTGCAGCGTCAGGTGCTCGAGCGTCTGGTCCTGGTCAAGTTGCAGGTCGGCCGCGCCGATGGCAGCGGCATCCGCGTCAGCGACGAGGAACTCAACCGCGCCATCGCCAGCATCGCCCAGCAGAACGGCACCACCGTGGACGGGCTGCGGCAAAAGTTGGCGGCAGACGGCATGGGTTATGGCGACTTCCGCGCCTCGGTACGCGACGAAATCATCGTGCAGCGGTTGCGGCAGAGCTTTGCGCAGAGCCGCATCAGCGTAAGCGAAGGCGAAGTGGATACCGCGCTGGCGCAGCAGGCCACCACCGGCAGCCAGTACCACCTGGCGCACATCCTGGTGGGCCTGCCGGAAGGCGCAACCGCCGATCAGATCGCCACCGGCCAGAAGAAGGTCGATGGCGTCAAGGCATTGATCGACAAGGGCGAGCTGGATTTCTCGGCAGCCGCGGTACGGTATTCCGACAGTCCCAATGCGCTGGAAGGCGGCGATCTGGGCTGGCGCAGCCTGGACGAAATCCCGAACGCATTCGCCCAGTTGATCCGCGACATGCAGCCTGGCCAGGTGGCTGGTCCGCTGCGTGGTCCGAGCGGTTTCCAGCTGCTCAAGCTGGTGGAAATGCGCGACGCCAATGCCGGCGGCGAGAAGAAGCTGGTCACCGAGTACAACGCCCGCCACATTCTGGTGCGCATCGGCGACAACCAGACCGAAGCGCAGGCGAAGGCCAAGATCGACACACTGCGTGCGCGCATCACCGGCGGTGCCGACTTCCAGGCGGTTGCGAAGGAGTCGTCCGAGGACACCAACAGCCGTGGCCAGGGTGGCGATCTGGGCTGGTTCCCGGCCGATGCGTTCGGCCCGGACTTCGGCAAGCAGGTCGAAGGCCTGGCCGATGGCGCGGTGTCCGAGCCGTTCCGCACCCAGGCGGGCTGGCACATCGTGCAGCGCGTGGGCAGTCGTCAGACCGACGTCAGTGCCGAGAGCCAGCGTGCGCAGATCCGTGAAACGATCGGCCGCCGCAAGCTGGAAGAAGAGTACAACCGCTACCTGCAGGAGCTGCGCGGCGAAGCCTACGTGAGCTTCCGCACCGGCGACCGCGCCGATGGCGATGCCACTGCGGCACCAGCCAAGCCGGCCGACCCTGCCGCACCGACCCCGCCGCCGGCACAGCCGACGCGCTGATTCGATGCTCCCGTCGCTCGCGCTGGTGCCAGGCGAGCCGGCCGGGATCGGGCCGGAACTATGCGTCCGGCTCGCTCAGCGGCCGCGCTCGGACGCCCACCTAGTCGCCTACGCCGATCCGGACACCCTGCACAGCGCCGCAAAGGCGCTGTCCTTGTCTGTGCGGTTGCTCGATCCGGACCAGCGCGCGCGTGCGCCCGGCGACTTGCCGCTGCATCCGATCCGCCAGGCCGTGGCGACCCGCTTCGGCACGCCCGACCCCGCCAACGCGGCAGCGGTGATTGCCGGCCTGCGTGGCGCCGCCGGCGCCTGCCTGTCCGGCAGGCTGCAAGGCATGGTCACCGGCCCGGTGCACAAGGCGGTGATCAATGCCGGCGGCATTCCCTATACCGGCACCACCGAGCTGCTGGCCGAACAGGCGGGCTGCCCGGTGGTGATGATGCTGGCCAATGCCATCGTGCGCGTCGCCCTGGTGACCACCCATCTGCCGCTGCGCGCAGTGGCCGATGCGATCACCGCCGACACCGTCACGCGCTGCCTGCGCATCACCGACGCTGCACTGCGACGCGACTTCGGCCTGGAACGCCCGCGCATCGCGGTGCTGGGCCTCAATCCGCATGCCGGCGAAGACGGGCACCTGGGCCGCGAGGAACTGGACATCATCATTCCGGTGCTGGAGCAGCTACGCGGCGACGGCATGCAGCTGATCGGCCCGCTTCCGGCCGATACCGCATTCTTGCCGCAGAAGCTCACCGGTTTCGATGCGGTGGTGGCGATGTATCACGATCAAGGCCTGCCGGTGCTCAAGTACAGCGGTTTCGAGCAGGCGGTCAACATCACGCTCGGCCTGCCGTATCCGCGCGTGGCGGTCGATCACGGCACCGCGCTGGAGCTGGCCGGGCGCGGCCTTGCCGACCCGTCCAGCCTGATGGCGGCCACCGACCTGTGCGCGCGTCTGGCGAAACGCGACTGAGCAACGGCGATTGCCGCGCTCAACGGTGCGCCGCGTGCACGCAGCCCGTCTGTCGCGTCTTGCAGGCGCAGAACCGGCACCGCGTGCAGGCGCTGCCACGTTAAACTGCGCGCATGAATCATTCTTTCAGCGCACCGGCCAAGAAGTCGCTTGGCCAGCACTTTCTTGCCGACCGGTATTACATCGACCGCATCGTGCAGGCGGTGGACCCGCGCGCCGGCCAGCACCTGGTCGAAATCGGCCCTGGTCAGGGCGCGATCACCTTTCCGCTGCTGCGCAAGCACGGCGCCCTGACCGTGATCGAATTCGACCGCGACCTGATCGCCCCATTGACCGAGGCGGCCGCACCGATCGGCGCGCTGAGCATCATCCATCGCGATGTGCTCAGTGTGGATTTCACTGCGCTGGCCGATGGCACGCCGATCCGCTTGGTCGGCAACCTGCCCTACAACATCTCCTCGCCGATCCTGTTCCATGCGCTGGACCATGCCGCAGCGGTGGCCGACATGCACTTCATGCTGCAAAAGGAAGTGGTCGACCGCATGGCCGCCGGCCCCGGCAGCAAGGTGTACGGGCGGTTGAGCGTGATGCTGCAGGCGTACTGCGAGGTGACCGCGCTGTTCGTGGTGCCGCCGGGCGCATTCCGGCCGCCACCGAAGGTGGATTCGGCGGTGGTGAGGCTGGTGCCGCGCGATCCGGCCACGGTGCTGATCAGGGATCGGCGGCGCTTTGCCGACGTGGTGCGCGCCGGCTTCGGCCAGCGTCGCAAGACCCTGCGCAATGCCTTGTCCAACGTCTGCGAGCCCGCCCATTTCGAGGCCGCGCAGGTGCGCCCGGATGCACGCGCCGAACAACTCGAGGTCGCGGATTTCATCCGTCTGGCCAATGTCGAGCTGGCTTGAGCGCCGCTCCCACACGGTTTTCTTTAGACTTTCCGCATGCACGATGATCCACGCTACCGGGTCGAGGTCGAGGTGTCGCCCCGCTTCCTCGCCCATCAGTCGACCCCTGACGAAGGCCGCTATGCCTTCGCCTACAGCATCCGCATCCAGAACGCGGGCGCCGTGCCCGCGCGCCTGGTCGCGCGTCACTGGCAGATCACCGACGCCAACGGACGCACCGAGCGGGTGGATGGCGAAGGCGTGGTCGGCGAGCAACCCTGGCTGCGTCCCGGCGAGGCGTTCAGTTATACCTCCGGCGTGCTGCTGGAGACCGAGCAGGGGCAGATGCAAGGCCACTACGACATGGTGGCCGACGATGGCACCGAATTCACCGCCCCGATCGCCGCCTTCGTGCTGAGCGTACCCAGGACGCTGCACTGATGGATGCTGGACTGATGGAGCGCACGCGATGAGCGTCTGGGCAATTGGCGATCTGCAGGGGTGTTACGACATCACCCAGCGCTTGCTGGAAAAAATCAACTTCGATCCCGCGCAGGACACCTTGTGGTTCTGCGGGGACCTGGTCAACCGCGGCGGTCAATCGCTGGAAACGCTGCGCCTGGTGCATTCGCTGCGCGCACATAGCGTGGTGGTGCTGGGCAACCATGATCTGTCGCTGCTGGCGATCGGCGCGCGTTCGGAAGAAGAGCAGCGCAAGGTCAATCCGGATCTGCTGCGCATCGTGCTGGCCGAAGACCGCGACCTGCTGCTCGACTGGCTGCGGATGCAGAAGCTGGCACACGTGGACCGCGACCTGGGCTGGATGATGATCCATGCCGGGCTCGCGCCGAAGTGGACCACGCAGATGGCCGAGAAACATGCACGCGAGGTCGAGCAGCAACTGCAGGGCGGCGGCTACCGCAAACTGCTGCGCAACATGTACGGCGACCAGCCGGGCTGGTCGCCGGGCCTGAGCGGGTACGACCGCAGCCGCGCGATCATCAACCTGTTCACGCGCATGCGCTATTGCACCCCACGCGGGCGCATCGCCACCGACGACAAGGGCACGCCGGGGACGCAGGCACAGGGCCTGTACCCGTGGTTCGAAGTGCCGGGCCGGGTCGAGCGCGACCTGAAGATCGTCTGCGGGCATTGGTCCGCGCTCGGGCTGACCATCACCCAGGGCGTGCATGCCATCGATACCGGCGCCGTGTGGGGCGGCAAGCTCACCGCGCTGCAGCTGGATACCGACGAATTGCGCGTGGTGCAGGTACCGGGAATCCCGATCACGCAGCCGGCGCAGGCCGCGCAGCGCAACCGGCCACCGCGCCGGCGGCAACGCCAGCGCGGTGGCGGCGGGGACCATGCGAACGCGAGCGCCGGGTCCACCGCTGCTCCCGATACCGCCCCGCCCGCTCCTGCTGCTGACTGAGCTGAGAGACGGGTCTGGTCAGATGAATCGAACCAAGCGCTGAGCCACCCGCGCTTCAGTCGAAGCACACGCCTCAGCGTCGCCGATAGTCCACGTAATCGAATGCGAAGGCATGACGGGCATCGGCCGCATGCGGTTCGCGCTGGACGGCTTCCCACACGGCCGGGTCGATCGGCGGAAAGTAGGTGTCGGCCTGCTCCACGCTGGTGTCCACGTCGGTCACCGCCAGCAGGTCGGCACGTTCCATGGTCAGGCGATACACCTCGCCGCCACCGATGACGCACAACTCCTGGGCGCCGGCCGCCTCGGCCTGCGCAATCGCGACATCGACCGACGTCACTGCCTGCATGTCCGCAAACGGCACCTGCCCCGAACGTGTCAGCACCAGGTTCAAACGCCCCGGCAGGGCACGTCCCAACGACTGCGCAGTCTTGCGCCCCATCAGGATCGGCTTGCCCAAGGTCAGCGCCTTGAAACGCTTCAGGTCGTCCGGCAATTTCCACGGCAGCTCGTTATCGCGGCCAATGGCGTTGTTGCGGTCGAAGGCGACGATCAAGGTCAGTTTCATGCAGCAGACGATATCCCTTCGAGCATCAAGGCAACGTGTGGCCTCACGCGGCCGGCGAAGCGCCGCCTACACCGCCACCGGTGCCTTGATCGCCGGATGCGGGTCGTAGCCCTCGATGGCGATGTCGTCGAAGCGGAATGCGAACAGATCGGTCACGGCGGGATTCAGGCGCAAGGTCGGCAGCGCGCGCGGAGTGCGTGTCAGTTGCTCGCGTGCCTGCTCGAAGTGGTTCGAGTACAGGTGCGCATCACCGAGGGTATGCACGAAATCGCCCACGCCCAGGCCGGTCGCCTGCGCCACCATATGCGTCAGCAACGCATAGCTGGCGATATTGAACGGCACGCCCAGAAAGATGTCGCCGCTGCGCTGATAGAGCTGGCAGCTGAGTTTGCCGTCGACCACATAGAACTGGAACAGGCTGTGGCATGGCATCAATGCCATCTGCGGCAGTTCGCCGACATTCCAGGCGCTGATCACCAGCCGGCGCGAATCCGGGTTGCGCTTGATCTCGTCCACCAGCCATTGCATCTGGTCGATCTCGACCCCGTCCGGGCCGGTCCAGCGCCGCCACTGCTTGCCGTAGACCGGGCCGAGATTGCCATCGGCGTCGGCCCACTCGTCCCAGATGCGGACCTGGTGGTCCTTGAGATACCCGATATTGGTATCGCCCTGCAGGAACCACAGCAGCTCGTGGATGATCGAGCGCAGATGCAACTTCTTGGTGGTGACCAGCGGAAAGCCGTCGTTGAGGTCGAAGCGCATCTGCCAGCCGAACACGCTGCGCGTGCCGGTGCCGGTGCGATCGGACTTCTCGGCGCCGTGTTCCAGCACATGCTGCAGCAGGTCCAGATAGGGCTTCACTTGGCCGCCTCCACGCCCACGGCCTGCACCCGCACCGGCTGCAGCACCGGCGCGCGGCGCGACATCGCCAGCAGCACCAGGCCCACCGCAATCAACGGCAGGCTC
This sequence comes from Xanthomonas sp. BRIP62415, assembly GCF_003993515.1. NCBI lineage: Bacteria > Pseudomonadati > Pseudomonadota > Gammaproteobacteria > Lysobacterales > Lysobacteraceae > Xanthomonas > Xanthomonas sp. BRIP62415. The sequence continues at coordinate 1,437 of NZ_QEZH01000029.1, read as the reverse complement.
AGGATCTGCCCCATCGTCAACCAGTTGAAGGCCAGGTAGCCGATCGGTGCATCCGGTACCCGCACGAATTCGACGATGAAGCGGAACACGCCGTACAGCAGCGCGAACAACCCGGACACCGCATAGCGGGCGCGCGGCTGCATCGAGAACGCCCACAGCACCACGAACATCACCACCCCTTCCAGCGCCGCTTCATAGAGCTGCGACGGGTGCCGCGCGAACTGGGTCAACGCACCGGCAACGTATTGCGCCTGGATTTGCGCTGGTGCGACATTGGCCAGCTCCGGCGCATGCGGAAAGATCACGCCCCAACCGGCCTGGGTGAACTTGCCCCACAACTCGCCGCCGACGAAATTGCCCAGCCTCCCGAAGCCCAGCCCCAACGGGACCAGCGGCGCCACGAAATCCATCACGTCGAAGAAGTGCAGCCGATGCTTGCGCGTCCACAATCCGCAGGCGATCAGCACGCCCAGCAGGCCGCCGTGGAAGCTCATGCCGCCTTGCCATACCTTGAACAGGATCAACGGGTTGGCCAGCAAGCTGTCGAACGCATAGAACACCATGTAGCCGATGCGCCCGCCCAGCACCACGCCGAGCATGCCGTAGAACAACAGGTCGGAAAATCCGTCCATGTCCACACCCGGCAGGCGGCCGCGCAGGATGCGCGAGCGTCCCAGTGCCCAGGCAGAGAAGAATGCGGCCAGGTACATCAACCCGTACCAGTGCACCTGCACCGGTCCAAGCGAGAAGGCGATGGGGTCGATGGCGTGCAGATAGATCATGCGGACCGCGGATCACGAAAAAGCGAGGCGTCTATTCTGACACCTCGCGCGCGCTCAGCCTAAGAGCTGGGGACGATCGGGCAGCTCGTCTTCATGCTGGGAGCCGGGGACGGCGGGGAAATGCTCGGTCAACAGCGCGGTCACCGCCTCGATCCCGGCCAGCACCGCCGCCTCGTACTCGCCATCGCGCAGGAACTGCTGCATGCGCCGGCACACCTCGGCCCAGTGCGCCTCCGGCACCCGGCTGCGCAGGCCACGGTCGGCAACCACCTCGATGGCGTGGTCGGCCAGCAGCAGATACAGCAGTACCCCGTTATTGGCCTCGGTGTCCCAGGTGCGCAATTGCGCGAAGACCTGTTCGGCGCGCTGGCGCGCGGTCTGCCCACGCCATAGCGCGTCCAGCGGCAGGTCGGCATCCACCGCCACCATGATCTGCCCGGTGTGGGTGCGCTCGCTGGCGGCCACTGCCGCGGCGATCGCATCCATGCAGCTGGCCGGGAAACTGCGCTGCGCCGAGGGCGCGAAAACGTGTCTGAGCCACCGCATCACCAGCTCCCCGAGGCGCCACCGCCTCCCGATGATCCGCCACCACCACCCCAGCCGCCGCCACCGAAACCGCCGCGGCCACCGCCTCCAAAACCACCGAATCCACCAC
>NZ_QEZH01000028.1:0-309844 GCF_003993515.1 Xanthomonas sp. BRIP62415 | reverse complement strand
AGGCTTTTCATCTTCGTCAACCCCTCGTGAAGAGGAAGTTGCCGCCGCTGCACCTCAATCTGCCGAAGCATCTTTCCGTGTAGCGAGCCGCCCATCATAGCCGGCTTTTTCGTTTCGTCAACACCTTAAATCAAGGCATTTTCGAACCCTTCCGCTCTGGTTCCGCATTTGCGGGGCCGTTGCGTCGGGGGAGGCGAACTATAGGCCCAACCGAGACGTTTGGGAAGGGGTTTGTGAAAAATTTTTCACGATCCCGCTGCCATCTGTAGCAGCACGTCCTTCGTTGTTGCTGCAGCAAGCCGCTGATCCTGCGTCATCCGTCTGATGCCTCTATATCTGATGCCTCTATATAGATGTCATCCCGGCGCCGACATCGCTGCCATGCAGCAACCTTCCGCCAGCTCAGGCGCTGACCAGCGCAACGCGGGCGAAATTACGCTTCCCCACCTGGATGACACCCTCGAAGCCCGGCCCAAACTGACGTGCCGGATCTTCGACCACTTCACCATCGATCTTGACCGCACGTTCCTTGAGCTTGCGCGTGGCCTCCGAATTGCTGGGCGTCAGGCCGGCGGCGGTGAGCAGACTTGCGATCCGCAGACCTTCGGCCGGCACGGCCACCTCCTGCAGCGGCAACAGGCTGGTGTCGCCCTGCCCCGTCACCACGGCGTGCCAGCCGGCGATGGCCTGCTCTGCAGTGGCGGCATCGTGGAAGCGCGCGGTGAGTTCGCGCGCCAGACGCAACTTGACCTCGCGCGGGTGCAGGTCACCGGAGGCGACCTGTTCTTTCAGGCGCGCGGCCTCGGCAACACCGATGTCGAAAGACAGCAGATCGATCCAGCGCCAGGTCAGTTCGTCGCCGATCTTCATGGTCTTGGTGACGATGTCGATGGCCGGCTCGTTGATGCCGATGTAGTTGCCCAGCGACTTGGACATCTTGGCCACCCCGTCCAGGCCTTCCAGCAGCGGCATGGTCAGCACGACCTGCGGGGCCTGGCCGTAGTGCTCCTGCAGGCCGCGCCCCATCAGCAGGTTGAACTTCTGGTCGGTCCCGCCCAGTTCGACGTCCGCCTTCAAGGCGACCGAGTCGTAGCCCTGGACCAGCGGATACAGGAACTCGTGGATGGCGATCGGTTGCTGGCCATTGAAGCGCTTGGCGAAATCGTCGCGCTCGAGCATGCGCGCCACGGTGTGCTGCGCGGACAGCTTGATCATGTCCGCCGCGCTCATCTGGCCGAACCACTCGGAGTTGAAGCGCACCTCGGTGCGTTCGCGGTCCAGGATCTTGAAGACCTGCTCCTCATAGGTATGCGCGTTGGCCAGCACATCGTCGCGGCTCAGCGGCTTGCGGGTGACGTTCTTGCCGCTCGGGTCACCGATCATTCCGGTGAAGTCGCCGATCAGGAAGATGACCTGATGTCCGAGCTGCTGGAACTGCCGCATCTTGTTGAGCAGCACGGTGTGGCCCAGATGCAGATCCGGCGCGGTGGGATCGAACCCGGCCTTGACCCGCAACGGCACGCCGGATTTCAGGCGCGCTTCGAGCTGATCGAGCTTGAGGATCTCTTCGGCGCCGCGGCCGATGAGTGCGAGGGATTCTTCGATAGTGGCCAACCACAGACTCCAGCGGCGTTTGCCGTCAAAAACGTGAACGATGTTAAACGCGGGTTAATTCCGCGCCAAATGAAAATGTTGAACAGGCTCAATGGTTTGACGCGCTGTTACAGGCTGTCTATGGTACCGGCGATTGGGCTCGCACTTCGAGCCGGCGAGGAATTTGAACGATGCAGAACTTAGAGCAGGGCCGTGCACGCAAGCGGCGCTTTCACGAACGCCTCCACGTCCTCCACGACACTGCCCTGCATCGCAAGCTCAAGGCGCATCTTCCGGCGGCATTCAACGACCAATGGACGCGCCGCCACTGGATCCACGCCAGCCTGTTCGCGACCATCGGTGCGCTGGTGGCCACGATCGTGCCGGGCTTTTCCAATGCCATCGATGCGCCGCTGTCCAGCCATTCCACGCTGGCCCTGCCGTTGCCGCCGTTGGTGCCGGCCCGCAAGCAGCTGGCGCCGAGCACCGACTGGGAAATCCTGCAGGTCAAATCGGGGCAGACGCTGAGCACCTTGTTCGGCGAATTGGGAATCCCGACGGCGGTGATGTACCAGGTGCTGGCGCATCCGGGCACCAAGGAGGCGCTGACCAAGCTGCGTCCGGGCGCCGAGATCGCCTTCGACATGCCGACGCCGGGCGAGCTGCGCGCATTGCGCTTCGACCGCGACGACAGCCACCGCGTGGAGCTGCGCCTGCTGGGCGACAGCGTGCGCGAGAACGTCACCGAGCGCGCTACGACCACGCGCACGGTGGTGGCAAGCGGCGAAATCAGCAGCTCGCTGTACGCCTCGGCCGGCAAGTCGGGGCTGTCGCCGGCGGCGGTGGCGATCATGACCGACGAGATCTTCAAGTACGACATCGACTTCGACAAGGATCTGCAGCCGGGCGATCGCTTCAGCGTGGTGATGGACGAGACCTGGCGCGAGGGCGAGCGCATCAACACCGGCGACATCCTGGCGGCGACCTTCACCACCGGCGGCAAGACCTACACCGGTTTCCGCTTCGAGCGTGCCGGCAAGCCGGCCGAGTATTTCGACATCAACGGCCGGCCATTGAAGAAGAGCTTCATCCGCATGCCGGTGGCCTATAGCCGCATCAGCTCGACCTTTGGCGCGCGCAAGCATCCGGTGCTGGGCACGATGCGCATGCACAAGGGCGTGGACTACGCAGCCGCGTCGGGCACGCCGATCATGGCCGCTGGCGATGCACGGGTGGTGTTCGTCGGGACCCAGCGCGGCTACGGCAATGTGGTGATCCTGGACCACGGCAGGAACTTCAGCACGCTGTACGGGCACATGTCGCGCTTCGGCAAGATCAAGGCCGGCCAGCGCATCAACCAGGGCACGGTGATCGGCTATGTCGGCATGACCGGCCTGGCGACCGGCCCGCATCTGCATTACGAATTCCGCGTCGCCGGGCAGCAGCGCAACCCGATGTCGGTGACGATGCCGCCGCCGGAGCCGTTGCAGGGCGCCGAGCTGGCTGCCTTCCGCGCGCAGACGGCGCCGGCGCTGGCGCGTATCGAAGGCATGGAGAAGTTGATCTACGCCGACGCCGGCAAGCCCGCCAAGGGCAAGCCGCGCGGTTGAGTGGGCGCGGCTGGTTTCCCAGCCGCCGCGCTGGCAACCGCCGATCGCACGACTGCGCCTCCGTTCGGGGGCTCTGGCTCACGCGACGCCGCAGCCGGCATCGGGTTGCTGCCAGCACCAAGTGGACACCATGGTGCCGACGCGACAGTCGGCACCACATTTAGGGTGCTTGGCTGGCGAGCGCATCGCCCCTGCTTCCACCGCAATGCGCGCAAGGCCGGTTGACTCTCCCATCCCGGCTGCACAAGCTGCACGACCACCGTGCAACTGGCCCTGGCATGTCTGCTCCGGAACATCTTGAATCCCCGCTCTATCTGGGCCTGATGTCGGGCACCAGCGCCGACGGCATCGATGCGGCGCTGGTGCGCTTCACCGACGAGGGCCATCGCCGCTGCGAACTGGTCGCAGGCACCACGGTGGCCTGGGAGCCACAGCTGCGCGAAACGCTGGTGACGTTGGGCCAGGGCGCCGAGGTCATCGCCATCGATGCGCTTGGACACCTGGATGCGCAGGTGGGGCTGGCGTTTGCGGCCGCGGCCAATCAGCTGATCCGCGACAGCGGCATTGCGCGTGGGCGCATTCGCGCGATCGGCTCGCACGGGCAGACCATTCGACATCGCCCCAAGGCCGATCCGGCCTTCACCTGGCAGATCGGCGATGCGAGCCGGATTGCCGAGCACACCGGCATCACCACAGTGGCCGATTTCCGCCGGCGCGATGTGGCTGCCGGCGGCCAGGGCGCACCGCTGATGCCGGCCTTCCATCTGGCCATGCTGGGCGCCGCCGACGAGGACCGTGCGGTGCTGAACCTGGGCGGCATCGGTAACCTGACCTTGATCCCACGCAGTGGCGCGGTGCTGGGCTTTGATACCGGCCCGGCCAATGCGTTGCTGGACAGCTGGTGCCAGCAGCATCGCGGCACGCCGTTCGATGCCGACGGTGCGTTTGCCGCCAGCGGGCGCGTCGATACGGCGCTGCTGCAGGCGCTCTTGGCCGACCCGTGGTTCGCACTGGCACCGCCCAAGAGCACCGGACGCGAGCAGTTCCACCTGGACTGGGCGATGCAGGCGATGCGGTCGCCGGGAACCGTGGCGCCGTCCGCGGCCGATATGCAGGCGACCCTGCTCGAACTCACCGCCGCCAGCGTCGCCGACGCGTTGCTGCGGCTGCAGCCCGATACCCGCCGGGTGCTGGTGTGCGGTGGTGGGGTGCGCAATCCGGTGTTGATGGCGCGCCTGGCGGCGCGACTGCCGGGCGTGGTGGTGGAATCCAGCGCGCGGCATGGGCTGGATCCTGATTATCTAGAGGCAATGGGGTTTGCGTGGTTGGCCGCGGAGTTGCTCGCAGGCCGCGCGGCCAATCTGCCGTCGGTGACCGGAGCGGCGGGGCCGCGGTTGCTGGGGGCGATCCATCCGGCGTGAGTGGCCTGGATCGGCGCGCGCTGGATGCCACTACCTCGCTTCCTGATGGTGCCCCGCCCCGAATTCTGCGACGCGACCAGCGCTCAATTGATGAGGGGTAGTGGTGACGTGTTCGGTGAAGCTAGCTTGCTGATGATGCCCGCCTCGTCTGCAACCGACTAGCACGCAATTGAGCAGAGGCTGGCGAGGACGTGCGCAGTTGAGCCGGCGAATGCACAGCAATCTCGGCTCTTCTCGGCAGCATGCCAGGGTTTCCGACCAAGCCATCCGCCTCGGCACAATCCTCGCGCCGAGTGGATGGCACGCGAGGCAGCACTGCCTGCCCGTTTGCAGCGCTAGGGAGTATTCCCCGCCGGCAGCGCCTTGAGCGCGGCGATCGCCTCGGCCAGCACATCGACTTCCGGATGCTGCAGGCCGCCGCTGACGTCGTACTCGCTGGCGAACAGGCCCTGTTCGAGCAGATGCATCACCGTCTGGTGCTGGGTCCAGCCGCGTGCGACGGAGATGCGACGGATCCTGTCCACCAGCAATGGATCGATGTCACGCAGTACCAGATCGGTCATGCCCTTCCTCGTGCGATGCAGTGCCGCGTCGGCATCATCGGCAACCTTGGCGGACGTTTCAATCCGGGCGCCCGTCGCGGGCATCCAGCCGCGGCCACAGCCAGGCCAGCAGGGCCAGCGTGGGAACCACGGTGAGGGCGCTGAGGATGAAGAAGGTGCTGTAGGAGGTGGCCTCGACCAGGAATCCGGATACACCGCCGGCGAACTTGCCCGGCAAATTGGCCAGCGACACCAGCAAGGCGTACTGGGTGGCGGTGAAGTTGCGATTGGTCAGCGATGACATGAAGGCCACCAGCACGGTACCGGCGAACCCCTGGAACAGATTGTCGGCACTGAGTGCAGCATAGAACGCCCACAATTTGCCGGGGTTCTGCGCCATCAGCAAAAATGCCAGGTTGGACAGCGCCACGCCCAGGGCGGCGACCAGCAGCATGCGCCGGAAGCCGAACGCAGCCACCGCCGCACCGCCGGCAAACGCGCCGACGATGCCCATCCACACGCCGAACAGCTTGGACACCGTGGCGATGTCGGCCTTGGTGTAGCCCGAATCCAGATAGAACGGCCCGGCCATCACGCCGATCACCTGGTCCGGGAACTTGAACAGGCCGACAAAAGCCAACAGGACGATGCCCAGCGCCAGCCCGTTGCCGGAAAAGAAACTGGAAATGGGCTGCCAGAATGCGCCGGCCACGTCGATGCGGCGCACCACGGTGAGCTGCGGCCGGTCCGGCTCGCGGCATACCAGGGTGGTGATGATCGGCAGCAGCATCAGCGCCGACATGGCCAGGTACGCCGAGGTCCAGTTGAGGTATTCGGCCAGGTACAGCGCGCCGGCGCCACCGAGGATCAGGCCGATCCGGTAGCCCAGGGTGTAGGTCGCCGCCAAGGCGGCCTGCGCCGTGTCCGGGGCGATTTCGATGCGATAGGCATCCACCACCGAATCCTGCGTGGCGCCCCAGAACGAGGCGAACAGCACCCAGGCGACCAGGCCGGTGACACTCATGTCCGGGCGCGAAAACGCCAGTGCGAACAGGCCGGCGGTGACGCCGAGTTGCGAGACCAGCAGCCAGGAACGCCGACGCCCCAACCACGCGGTGAGCGGAAACGGATAGCGGTCGAGCAGCGGCGCCCACAGGAACTTGAGCAGGTAGAAGAAGCTGGCCAGGCTGATCAGACCGATGCTGCCCAGATCCAGCCCGACATCGCGCAGCCGGGTGGACAGGGTCTGCGAGGCGATCAGCAGGAACGGCAGGCCACTGCCGAAACCCAGCAGGGCCATGGTCGCCGCCGATGGGGTGGCGAAGGCCTGCCGGATGCCGCGCAGTCCTTTGTAGTTGGGTGCAGGCGTGGTCATGCGTATGGCCGCTGGGAATGGGGGCTGATCGATGCCGGGCGGGCAGTATCACTGGCCGTTGCGCGGAGCGACCTGCCGGAAACGCATGATTGGCTCCCGGAAGGATCCACAGCCATCAGGTTGCGGCCAGGCACGGCCTGCACGCCCTCGACATGCATCTCCACGACGCGGCCGGAAACACAACACGGTGAGGCTTGGCCAACCGTCCCGGTGCGCGTCACCGCCGGCTGCGCGCCCTTCCTCACTCCGCGTAATCCACGACATACGGCGCGTGGTCGGAAAAGCGCTGCTCGCGGTAGATGGAGCAGGCCTTGACCTTGTCGCGCAGGCCGGGAGTGACCAGTTGGTAGTCGATGCGCCAACCGACGTTGTTGCTGCGCGCCGCACCGCGGTTGCTCCACCAGGTGTAGTCCTGGCCCTGGGGATGCAGCACGCGGTAGGTATCGACCCAGCCGCGGCCGCCGGCGGCATTGGCGTCTTCCAGCGCATCGGCGCACAGGCCGTTGAGCCAGTCGCGCTCGGGCGGCAGGCAGCCGGAATTCTTCTGGTTGGACTTCCAGTTCTTGATGTCCAGCGCCGAGCGCACGATGTTCCAGTCGCCGCACAGCACGTACTGCCGGCCGCTGGCCAGCCATTCATCCAGGATCGGCCGCAGCCATTCCATCACCTGGAACTTGTAGCCCTGGCGCAACTCGCCCGAGGAGCCGGACGGGATATAGAAGGACACCACGCTGAGGTTGCCAAAGCGCGCCTCGATGTAGCGGCCCTCTTCGTCGAACTCGGGCCAGCCCAGCGCGGTGCGCACTTCATCGGGTTCGTGCCTGCTGTAGATGGCCACGCCGCTGTAGCCCTTCTTGGTGCTGGCGTCGCGGAACCAGGCCTTGTAGCCGGTGGGCAGGAATTTGGCACCGGCCAGCTGATGCTCCTGGGCCTTGGTCTCCTGCACGCACAGCACGTCGGCGTCCTGCTCGGCGAACCATTCGAAGAAACCCTTGGTGACGGCCGAGCGCAGGCCGTTGGCGTTGAAACTGATGATGCGCATAAGGGCCGGGAATGGGGAGTTGGGAATGGGGAATCGTAAAGCCTACCCCAGGCGCATGCGGAAGGCTGCCGGCGCACGATGCGTTTACCATTCTCGATTCCCTATTCCCCATTCCCGTCCAATGACCGACCACCGCACCCGTTTCCTGCAGCTGGCCCTGGGCGCCGATGCCCTGCGCTTTGGCGAGTTCACGCTCAAGTCCGGGCGGCTCAGTCCGTATTTCTTCAATGCCGGGCGCTTCGATTCGGGCGCCAAGACTGCGCAGCTGGCGCAGTGCTATGCCGATGCGATCGATGCGGCCGGGGTGGAGTTCGACCTGCTGTTCGGCCCGGCCTACAAGGGCATCCCGCTGGCGACTGCGCTGGCCTGCGCCTACGCCGGGCGCGGGCGCGACCTGCCGCTGGCGTTCAACCGCAAGGAAGCCAAGGACCATGGCGAGGGCGGCAGCCTGATCGGTGCACCGCTTCAGGGGCGCAAGGTATTGATCGTCGACGACGTGATCACCGCCGGCACCGCGATCCGCGAGGCGCTGGGCATCATCCGTGGCGCTGGCGGCGTTCCGTCCGGGATCGTGGTGGCGCTGGACCGGCAGGAGATCGCCTCCGAGCAGGATCGCCGCTCGGCCGCGCAGGCGGTGGCGGCCGAGGCCGGCATCCCGGTGATCGCGGTGGCCAACCTGGGCGACCTGCTTGCTTTTGCGGCAGGAAACGCCGACCTTGTGGGCTTCCGGGAACCGCTGCTGGCCTATCGTGGCCGTTACGGCACCGACACCACAGGCTGACGGCAGGCGACAGGGGGCTGCGATGATGCCAAGACACACCCGTTTGGCGTTATTCGCCGCCGTTGCGGCGGCCGTGGCCGCCGCACCTGCCATCGCGCAGGACAAGCCGGCCGCGAAGACGTTGTATTGCTGGAACCAGAACGGCGCCCGGGTGTGCAGCGATACGCTGCCGCCGGAAGCGGTGAACCAAGCGCGCGACGAGTTCAACGCCAGGAGCGGCCTGCGCAGCGCCGAGGTGCAGCGCGCCATGAGCAGTGATGAGCGGGCCGCCGCCGCTGCCAGCGAGCAGCAACGCCAGGCCGATCTGGCCGCCGAGCAGATGCGCCAGCGCACCGACCAGGCGATGCTGATGTCCTACCAGAGCGAGGACGACCTGCGCCGGGTGTTCAACGAGCGCATCGCCATCGTCGACAACAACATCCACACCGCGCGCTTCAATGTGACCAGCCTGCGCGAAGGGCTGGCCAGCATGCTGCGCAGCGCCGGCGACCGCGAACTGGCCGGCCAGGCGGTGGCCGACAAGCTGGCCGCCGACATCCAGCAACGCCATCGCGAGCTGCTGGCGCAGCTGCGTCTGCAGACCAGCTTCGAGCAGCAACGGGTGGCGCTGGACGGCGAGATCGCCGACATCCTGCAGCGCTACCGGGCGATGAAGGAACCGCCGGCCGCCACTGCGCCTGCCGGCTGACCGGCCCGCCGTCATTGCCACCCGTGCGGCGCACTGCGGCAGGCGGCATTTCCCGATCCGACGCCCTGCCCGCATAATGGCCGGTCTTACTCCCTGCCCACGAGGCTCTCCCGCATGGCCCGGATCATCGCCATTGCCAACCAGAAAGGCGGCGTCGGCAAGACCACGACCGCGGTCAATCTGGCGGCCGGCCTGGCGCGCGCGCCCAAGCGTGTGTTGCTGGTGGATCTGGACTCGCAGGGCAACGCCACCATGGGCAGCGGCATCGACAAGCGCGATGTGGCTGCCTCGACGTGCGACCTGTTGCTGGGCGAAAACACCGCCGCCGAGATCCGGGTCACCGCGCCGGAAGGCTTCGACCTGCTGCCGGGCAACATCGACCTGACCGCTGCCGAGATCCAGCTGATGGATCAGGGCGAGCGCGAACAGCGGCTCAAGCGCGCACTGGCACCGATCCGCGACGAGTACGACTTCATCCTGATCGACTGCCCGCCGGCGTTGTCGCTGCTGACGCTCAATGCCTTGACCGCGGCCGACTCGATCATCGTGCCGATGCAGTGCGAGTACTACGCACTGGAAGGACTGACCGCGCTGCTGGAAACCATCGAGGCCTTGCGCGCCAACCTCAATCCGGCACTGGAAATCGAAGGCGTGCTGCGCACGATGTTCGACATCCGCAACAACCTGGCCAACGCGGTGTCGGCCGAGCTGACCGAGCATTTCGGCGACAAGGTATTCCGCACCATCGTGCCGCGCAACGTGCGCCTGGCCGAGGCGCCCAGCCATGGCCAGAGCATCGTCGGTTACGACCGCACCTCGCGCGGTGGCGTGGCCTACCTGGGGCTGGCCAGCGAAATCCTGCGCCGCCAGAACGACCGCAACAAGGCCTACCGGCCCGTGGAGACCGTCTGATGAACAAGCCGATCCCCGCAAAGAAGCGTGGCCTGGGCCGTGGCCTGGAAGCGCTGTTGGGACCGAAGGGCGCGGCCGCCGCGGCGGCGCCGAGTGCGGCCAGCGAGGAAGCGTTGCAGCCGGGCGATAGCCTGCGCCAGTTGCCGGTCAGCCAGCTGCAGCCGGGCAAGTACCAGCCGCGCAAGGAGATGGACGAGGTCAAGCTGGCCGAGCTGGCGGAGTCGATCAAGGCGCAGGGGGTGATCCAGCCGATCGTGGCGCGCGAGCTGGCGCCGGGGCAGTTCGAGATCGTGGCCGGCGAACGCCGCTGGCGCGCCTCGCAGCTGGCCGGGCTGAGCGAGGTCCCGGTGGTGGTGCGCGAGCTGGACGACCGCACCGTCATCGCGATGGCGCTGATTGAGAACATCCAGCGCGAAGACCTCAACCCGCTGGAAGAAGCGCAGGCGCTGCAGCGCTTGATCGACGAATTTTCGCTGACCCACGCCGAGGCCGCCGGCGCGGTGGGCCGCTCGCGTGCGTCGGTGTCCAACCTGCTGCGGCTGCTGGAATTGCCGGTGGCCATCCGCGTGCTGCTGGAAACCCGCCGTCTGGAAATGGGCCATGCGCGTGCGCTGCTCACCCTGGCGCCGGAGCTGGCCAGCAAGCTGGCGCAGGAAGCGGCCGACCAGGGTTGGTCGGTGCGTGAGGTCGAACACCGTGCGCAGCAGTTCGCCGCCGGCAAGGTGCCCGGCGCGTTGCGCAAGGGCAAGCCGGCCGCTGCCGCGCCGCAGGCCGATATCGCCTCGCTGGAGACCGAACTGTCCGAATCGCTGGGCACCAAGGTGGTGTTCAACCACGGCCGCGGCGGCAAGGGCAAGCTGGTGATCCACTACACCGACCTGGACACGCTGGACGGCGTGCTCGAACGCCTGCGCGTGCAGCGCAGCTGAGTTCTCTGCGGACCCACCAGGAGCAGTCCCGGCAATGAATCCCGTCAAGGTCGATCGCAAGCACCTGCTGCATCTGACCGACCTGCCGAACGTGGGGCCGGCCTGCGAAAAGGATCTGCAGCGGATCGGCATCCGCGTTGCCGCGCAATTGCGCGGTCGCGATGCCTACGACATGTATGCGCAGCTGTGCCTGTGTACCGGCGTGCTGCACGACCCCTGCGTGATCGACGTGTTCCTGTCGATCACGCGCTTCATGCAGGGCGAGGCGCCGCAGCCGTGGTGGGCGTTCAGCGCCGAACGCAAGGCAACGCTGGCCAGCCAGGCACCGCTCCGGCTGGGGTGAGTGCGCGCACGCGGTCAGGCGCTGCCATCAACAGGAGCAACCCATGAGCACTGAACACGACCAGATCAGCCCGGGCGGCAGCACGATGATGCTGCACGCGCAGGAAAAGCAGTTCGCGCCCGCACACGGCGGTGACTGCATCGAGCGGATCAGCGCACATATCGAGCGGCATCTGGGACCAATCTCGGGCGTTCTGCACGAGATCATCTCCGATGCCGTGCATCTGGACGTGCATGTGGTGCCCGCCACCGAGGACGTCCCCTACCTGCGGCTGGTGACCTCGGGCATGAGCGACCTGCCGATGACGCTGCCCGAAGGGGTGGAAGCGCCGCAGTACATGGAGCTGATGCTGAGCCTGCCCGCCGATTGGCCGCTGGACCAGCGCGACTTCGAAGACCCGCGCCACTACTGGCCGATCCGCCTGCTCAAGACCCTGGCCCGGCTGCCGCACACGTTCGAGACCTGGCTGGGCTTCGGCCACACCATCCCCAATGGCCATCCGGCCGAACCCTACGCACCCGGCGTGCGCTTCGATGGCGCCATCGTGCTGCCGCCGGTGAGCACGCCCGAGGAATTTGCGCGCCTGGTCATCGATGCCGACAAGACCATCGTGTTCATGACGGTGGTGCCGCTGTACCCGGAGGAGATGGCACTGAAACTGAAGGACGGCAGCGACGCGTTGCTGGATCGCTTCGATGCCAGGGGGATTGGGGACATCATTGCGCTTGATCGCGTCAACGTCGCCAAAAAGCGCTTTGGGCTGTTCTGAGCCCGCTTGCCGCTCGCCTGCCTTCGACATCTCCAGGACCATTGCAATGACCATTCTCGTCACCGGCGCCGCCGGTTTCATCGGGGCCTACACCTGCCGCGCGCTGGCTGCGCGCGGTGAGTCGGTGGTGGGCCTGGACAACTACAACAGCTATTACGACCCGCAGCTCAAGCGCGACCGGGTGGCGGCGTTGTGCCCGGGCATGGACATCCGCACGCTGGACCTGACCGACCGCGATGGCTTGGCCGCGTTGTTCGAGCAGGTCCGGCCCACGCGCGTGGTGCATCTGGCCGCGCAGGCCGGGGTGCGTTACTCGCTGGAAAACCCCTCCGCCTACGTCGACAGCAACCTGGTCGGCTTCGTCAACATGCTAGAGCTGTGCCGGCACCGAGGCGTGCAGCACCTGGTGTATGCGTCGAGCAGTTCGGTCTACGGCGATTCGGCCACCCCGCCGTTTTCCGAGGACCAGCGCGTGGACCAGCCGCGCTCGCTGTATGCGGCGACCAAGGCCGCCAACGAGCTGATGGGCTATACGTATGCGCAGCTGTACGGCCTGCGTGCGACCGGCCTGCGGTTTTTCACCGTGTACGGGCCATGGGGCCGGCCGGACATGGCGCCGTTGATCTTCAGCCGCGCGGTGCTGGCGGGGCGGCCGATCGAGGTGTTCAACCACGGCAGGATGCAGCGCGATTTCACCTTCGTCGACGACATCGTGGCCGGCGTGCTGGGCGCGCTGGACACGCCCAGCAGCGAGCCGGTGCCGCACCGGGTGTTCAACCTGGGCAACCACACCCCGGTGGAACTGGAATACTTCATCGACGTGATCGCCCAGGCCGCCGGCCGGCCGGCCGAGAAGGTCTACCGGCCGATGCAGCCGGGCGACATGATCCGCACCATGGCCGATACGCAGCGCGCGCAGGCCGCCTTCGGCTTCGAGCCGGCCACTCCGGTCGAGCGCGGCTTGCCACAGGTGGTGGAGTGGTGCCGCCATTATTTCGGCGAGCGCGCCTAGCCGGCACCTGCCACCGCGGCGCAGCCGCAATGATGGTGGTAGCGGTCAGCGGCCAGGCGATAGCACATCGCCGCGAGTCCGCCCTTAGCGAGGCGCGCATCTGCAGGACGGCGCGCCGGACGTTGAGCTTTCGCGCCCCACCCTGCACCATCCAGGCGCGGCGCGCAGCGCCTTGCCGACCACGCAGCCGGCGCTTTGGGGCATGCATACACGCTACAGTCCGCTTTGCGCGCGCTCCACCGCACACAACGCGCGCGTGCTTCATGCCTGACTCAGACAGTCAGGGCACAATGCGCGATCTTTTCGCTCAGCCTTCATCTGGCCACCACGAATCCATGAGCCACCCTCAGATTTCCGTTGTCGTCCCGGTGTTCAACGAGCGCGATAACGTCGCCGCGCTGGTCGGTGAGATCGTCGCCGCCTTGCGCGGGTTGGTGGCGTTCGAGATCGTCTATGTCGACGACCACTCGCGCGATGACACGCTGGCGGTGCTGCAAGGCCTGAAGACCACCACGCCGGAGCTGCGGGTGCTGCATCACGTGACCCAGAGCGGCCAGAGCACGGCGGTGCGCAATGGCGTCAAGGCCGCCCGTGCGAGCTGGATCGCCACGCTCGATGGCGACGGCCAGAACGATCCGGCCGACATTCCCAAGCTGCTGACCGCGCGCGCCAGCGCCGATGCGCAGGTGAAGCTGTTCGCCGGCTGGCGGGTCAACCGCCAGGATTCGGGGTCCAAGCGCTGGGCCAGCAAGTGGGCCAACGCGATCCGCTCGCGCATGCTGCACGACAACACGCCCGATACCGGCTGCGGCATCAAGCTGTTCGAGCGCGAGGCGTTCCTGGACCTGCCCTACTTCGATCATATGCACCGCTATCTGCCGGCATTGATGCAGCGCGCCGGCTGGCGCACGGTGAGCGTGCCGGTGCACCACCGCCATCGCACCGCCGGCGTGTCCAAGTACAACAATCTCAATCGCGCGCTGGTCGGCATCCGCGACCTGCGCGGCGTGGCCTGGCTGATCACCCGCAGCAGGCGCACCGTGGTGCAGGAGCGCTGATTGATGGAACTGCATTGGCTGGACCAGCCACTGACCTGGCTGTACTGGACCGGGCTGCATGTCACCGGCTGGAAGCTGATCGGCTATGTGGGCGCACTGATGTTCGGCGGCCGCTGGCTGGTGCAGTTTGTCGCTTCCAAGCGCGCCGGCAAGCCGGTGATCCCGCGCATGTTCTGGTACATGAGCGTGGTCGGCAGCCTGATGACGCTGAGCTACTTCGTGTTCTCGGCCAAGCAGGATTCGGTGGGCGTGCTGCAGAACCTGTTCCCGGCGTTCACCGCGTTCTACAGCCTGTATCTGGATGTGAAGCATCGCGGGTGGAAGCGCGACCGGGCGGTGCATTGAGCGGGGAATCGGGAATCGGGATTGGGGAATCGCGGTTCGCGGGTGCTGTGACCGGTTGCTGGTGATTGGTGCGCCAGGTCTCCAGGCTTTTGAGGTGGTGCCGGTGGCGCAACTGAGCTGGTGCAGCAGGCTGCATCGGCTCTGCCTTGTGGTGGATAACGCCAGGCGTGCGATATCCGACAGTCAATGGGTTTCTTCGTACACCGCGATGCGCTGGTGACCGACCGGAGATGAGGCGCGCCGCCGATGCCGCGGCTGTTTGCTCATCGGCATGCTGTGCGCATGTCCAGTGCGCTTCTCCATCGTTCCTTGTCCGGGTCGGCGCCGATTGCGGCGCACTGGCATTTGCGGCTGCATACGCATCAGCAGGTGCCGTTGTTTGCCGACTGGCGCTGCGCGCGGGCCGCGGCGGCGAGCCTGGCGGCGGCCGGTCACTGGCAGGGCGCGCAGTTGCTGTGCTGGGTGCTGCTGCCCGATTGCTGGTGTGCGCTGCTGCAGGCACCGGGCAAGGCTGCGCTGCTGCACATGGCTGCCGTTGCGCGGCAGGTCGCCGCCGGGGCGGTCAATCGCGCACGTGGCCGCGGCGGGACGGTGTGGCAGCCGCAGATGCAGGCGTCGGCGCTTGCCCCGCATGACGACCATCGACAGTTCGCGCGCGCGCTGGTGGCGTTGCCGTTACGGGCAGGGCTGGCCGCGCAGATCGGCGGGTATCCGTACTGGGATGCGGTCTGGCTGCTGCACGACCACGCTGCGCACGGCGCCGGGACTGCAGTGCCGGTTGATGGTCCACGCATGCCGGGTCCGGGAGACAGGTGACCGTGATCGCGCGCGTCCGTCCGGCGCGGGCCAGACAGACTGTTGCGCGTCTTCGCCGGTCAGCATTGCGGGATCTGTGCGAGCGACGTCCGCCCGATCAACGTTGACGTCGAGCGCCGTCTGTTCGGGCGACGTCTGACGTCGGTCGCCTACGTCGGTCAAGGCGGGCTGCGCGCTACGGTGATCGCCGACATCTGCCAGCGCCGAGCACGGTGTGATCGGCCACTACAAGCGGGTTGCGGCGCCGCGACCCGCCCTGCCGGCATGCCGGCAGGGCGGGCGCCCGTGACGCACCGGTCGGTCAAAAGTCCAGTGGATGGTCCGGCAGCAGGGCCTGCAACTGGCTGCGGAACAGCCCGCGAATCCGCTCCAATGCGGCCTCGGTGTCGGCCTCGAACCGCAGCACCAGGATCGGCGTGGTGTTGGAGGCACGCACCAGGCCCCAGCCGTCGGCGAAGTCCGCGCGCAGTCCGTCGATCGTCGACAGCCGCGCCGATTCGAACGGCGATTCCTCGCCGGCCTGGGCACGCTCGACGAAACGCGCGACCAGTGCATGCGCATCACCGTCCACCGGCACCTTGATTTCCGGCGTGGACACGCTTTCGGGCAAGGCCTCCAGCACCTCCGACGGGGTCTGCTCACGCTGGGCCAGGATTTCCAGCAGGCGTGCGGCCGCATAGATGCCGTCGTCGAAGCCGTACCAGCGCTCTTTGAAGAAAAAGTGCCCGCTCATCTCGCCGGCCAGTTCGGCGTCGGTCTCGCGCATCTTGGCCTTGATCAGCGAGTGCCCGGTCTTCCACATCAGCGGGCTGCCGCCATTGCGCAGCACGTGGTCGGACAGCTTTCCGGTGCACTTGACGTCGTAGATCACCAACGCGCCGGGATTGCGCTGCAGCACGTCGGCGGCGAACAGCATCAGCAGACGGTCCGGGAACACCATAGTGCCTTGCTTGGTGACCACGCCCAGACGATCGGCATCGCCATCGAAGGCCACGCCGATATCGGCATCGAAGCGCTGCACCATCTTCACCAGATCGTCGAGGTTATGCGGCTCGCTCGGGTCGGGGTGATGGTTGGGGAAGGTGCCGTCGATCTCGCAGTACAACGGGATGACCTCGGCACCGATGGCTTCCAGCAGGCGCGGCGCGATCTCGCCGGCCACGCCGTTGCCGGCATCCACCACGACCTTGATCGGGCGGTCCAGCTGCACGTCGTCGGCGATGCGCTGTATGTAGGCGTCGCTGATGTCGCGCTGTTCCAGCTCGCCAGGCGTTGCCGCGGTGTGCAGGCGGCCTTCGTTGATGCGCTGGTGCAGGTCGGCGATCGCCGCCCCGGACAGCGTCTCGCCACCGATGACGATCTTGAAGCCGTTGTAGTCGGGCGGATTGTGGCTGCCGGTGACCGCCACGCAGCTGCCGGCGCGCAGTTCATAGGCGCCGAAATACACCACCGGGGTGGGCGCCAGACCGACATCGATCACCTGGCAGCCGGCGCGACGCAGGCCGTCGATCAGGCCATTGGCGAGCTCCGGGCCCGACAGCCGCCCATCGCGGCCGACCACCACCTCGCGCAGGCCCTGCGCCTGCATCACGCTGCCGATGGCCTGGCCGATCAAGGCGGCGACGCCCGGATTGAGGTCCTTGCCGACCACACCGCGGATGTCGTAGGCGCGGAACATCTCGGTGGCGACCTGCACGGCCGGCACCAGCGCCGGCGGCGCGGGCGGCGCATCTGCGTCCAGCGCGCGCGCCTCGCTGGCGAGGCTGGCGTCGTGCTGCAGGCTCTGGCTGAAGGTGGGTTCGTCGGCGCTCGGCTCGCTGGCCACGCGGCGACGCGGCAAGGCGACGCGGCCACGGCTGGCCAGCACCAACAGCACGGCGATGGCGAGCAGCAGCACGGCCACGATCGCGCAGCCGACGGTGCCCAGACCCAGCGGGCCCTCATCGCGTTGCGGCACCGCGGCGGCCACGCGCATGCCGCTGTCACCCAATGGCCTGGCCAGGGTCTCGGCGGCATCGGCCAGCGCCACATCGCCTTGCTGGGCGACGTTGTAGCTGCCCTGGCGCAAGGCCAGATAGGCGCTGCCGGGCACTGCGATCGCATCCAGCGGGCCGGTCAGACGCAACAACGGCAGGCGCGCGTACGCCACCGCCGGCTGCGTGCCCAGTGTGACCGCCGCTGCCACACCCAGACGGACCTGCTTGGCGTCGCGCACCACGTGCACCTGGGCACGTTTGGCCACCAGCGCCGACTCGAGCAGGCTCAGCCGCGCGTAACCGAAGTCCTTGGGATTGTCGTAGGCGGCGGTCAGGTCGCCGGGCAGGACCTGCACGTCCTCGGCGCCCTTGAAGCGCTCGCGGATGGTCGAGGCCGCCGCCAGCGCGTCACCGTTGGCCAACGCGGCGATGACCTGCGGCTGCTTGAGCAGGGCGTCGAGCTGGCTGGCCTGCTGCGCCATGGCCTGGCTGACGTCCTGCACGGCGCGGTCGCGCGTCTGTTCCAGGTCCTGCGCAACCGCATCCTTGCGCCATTGCGTGTAGCTGCTCCAGCCGAACCAGGCAGCCAGCAGCAACAACACTCCCCCCAACACCGGACCACGCGTACGCACGCTGGACATCGACTGCCTGCGCTCGCTCGTCTTGCTCATGTGACGTCCCCCGTCAGCGCACGCCGGTGTGGCCGAATCCACCCGCTCCCCGCGCGCTTTCGACGAAAGTATCCACCACTTGCAAGCCCACGCGCACGATCGGCAGGATCACCAGCTGTGCGATGCGGTCACCCGGCTCGATGGTGAAGGCGGCGCGACCGCGATTCCAGGTGCTGATCAGCAACGGCCCCTGGTAATCGGCATCGATCAGCCCGGTGCCGTTGCCGAGCACGATGCCGTGGCGATGGCCCAGGCCCGAGCGCGGCAGGATCACCGCACCCAGCTGCGGGTCGGCCAGATGGATCGCGATGCCGCTGGGAATCAGCGCCGCATCGCCGGGCTCCAGCGTCATCGGCGCTTCCAGCGCGGCGCGCAGGTCCATGCCTGCGCTGGCGTCGGTGGCATAGGCCGGCAGCGGCCACAGGTCGCCGAAGCGCGGGTCGAGCAGCTTCACCTGCAAGGACTGGGTCGGGGTGCTCATGCCTGCAATCTCTCCGCGATCAGGGCCAACAGCTGGTCGGCCAGTTCGGTCTTGCTGCTGCTGGGGAAGGCGCGCTCGCCGCCCTGCCAGTAGGCGGTGGCGGCGTTGTTGTCGCTTTCGAAGCCGCCGCCTTCGATCCCCACCTGGTTGGCGATGATCAGGTCCAGCCGCTTGGCGGCCAGCTTGCCGCGCGCGTAATGCTCCACGTCGTGCGTCTCGGCGGCAAAACCCACCACCAGCTTCAGCGCGCCGGTCTGCGCGGCGACCTCGGCCAGGATGTCCGGGGTGCGCACCAGTTCCAGGGTCAGCGTCTCGCCGGTCTTCTTGATCTTCTGCGCGACCACCCGCTTGGGGGTGTAGTCGGCCACCGCGGCGGCGCCGATGTAGATGTCGGCCGGGAACGCGCCCAGCACCGCATCGCGCATCTGCGCAGCCGAGCGCACGTCGATCCGCCGCACGCCGGCCGGGGTGGCCTGGTGCACCGGGCCGCTGACCAGCACCACCTCGGCCCCCTGGCCGGCGGCGGCAGCGGCCAGGGCATAGCCCATCTTGCCGCTGCTGCGGTTGCCCACGTAACGCACCGGATCCAGGTCCTCGAAGGTGGGGCCGGCGCTGATCACGATGCGCAGGCCGTCCAGCTGCGCGCTGCTGGGCACGAATGCCGGCGCAGCCGCACTGCTGGAGGCCACCGGCACGGCGCTGTCGGCACCGGCACCGCCGGCCAGGGCGGCAATGATCGCCGCCGGCTCGGCCAGCCGTCCGGGTCCGGATTCGCCTTCGGCCAGCGGGCCGTCATCGGGACCGACCACGCGCACGCCGCGTGCGGACAGGGTCGCCACATTCGCCTGCGTGGCCGCGTGCAGCCACATGCGGTGGTTCATCGCCGGGGCCACGGTCAGCGGCGCGGTGGTGGCCAGGCACAGCGTGGTGACCAGATCATCGGCCAGGCCATGCGCCAGCCGCGCCAGCAGGTCGGCGGTGGCCGGGGCGACGATCACCTGATCGGCCCAGCGCGCCAGTTCGATATGTCCCATCGCCTGCTCGGCAGCGCTGTCCCACAACGTGGTGCGGGTGGGCTGCCCGGACAGCGCCTGGAAGCTGAGCGGGGTGACGAATTGTTGCGCGCCGCTGGTCATGGCGACCTGTACAAGTGCGCCGGCGTCGCGCAGGCGACGGACCAGTTCGAGCGATTTGTAAGCGGCAATGCCTCCGCCGACGCACAGCAGCAAGCGCTGTCCGTCCAGGGGGCGGGCCTGAGTGGAGCCGATCACGTCGGAGTCGTCCTACGGTTACAAGGACAACTAGATTAGCCGATGCCCCCGTCCGGCCTGATAGGCGTGAGCGATGAGCACCGGCAATCTCGCCATATGCACATTCACGACTGGCCCACCCACGAACGCCCGCGCGAGAAACTTCTGGCGCGCGGGGCGACTGCCCTGTCCGATGCCGAGCTGCTGGCGATCTTTGTCGGCTCCGGCCTGCGCGGCCAGGACGCCGTCCAGACCGGGCGCAACCTGCTGCTGCGTCACGGCCCGCTGCGCGTGCTGCTGGACCACACGGCGCCCGCGCTGGCGCGCCTGCCCGGCCTGGGTCCGGCTTCGGCCTGCAAACTCAGCGCGGGGCTGGAACTGGCACACCGCCACCTGCTGAGCGCGCTGGAACGCGGCGATGCGCTCAGCGACCCGCCCAGCGCCGGCCGCTACTTTTCGCAACGGCTGCGTCCGCGCCCCTATGAGGTGTTCGCGGTGCTGTACCTGGACACCCGCCATCACGCCATCGCCTTCGAGGAAGTGTTCACCGGCACCATCGACGGGGCCGACATCCATCCGCGCGAGGTGGTGCGGCGGGCGCTACTGCACAACGCCGCGGCGGTGATCGTCGGGCACAACCACCCGTCCGGCAATCCGGAACCGTCCGAGGCCGACCGCGCGGTCACCCGGCGTCTGCTGGGCGCATTGGAGCTGGTGGATATCCGCCTGCTGGACCACTTCGTGATCGGCGACGGCCGGCCCGTATCGCTGGCCGAGCGCGGCTGGCTGGGATGACAGCGCGACGCTGACCTGAACCATCGGCCCGACCCCGGGACGCGCGGTCGGGTAAAATCGCTGGTTTCGTTCCAAGCAGATCCCACGTGAAAGCCCAACTCCGCGCACTGATCGGCCAAGGCATCGAAGCCTTGCGCGCCAACGGCACCCTGCCTGCCGACACCCTGCCGCCGGATTTTGTGGTCGAGCGACCCAAGACGCGCGAGCACGGCGACTTCGCCACCAATGCTGCGATGCTGCTGGCCAAGCCGGCGCGCAGCAATCCGCGCGCACTGGCCCAGGCGCTGGTCGCCGCATTGCCGGCCAGCGACGACGTGGCCAAGGTCGAGATCGCCGGGCCGGGCTTCATCAATTTCCATCTCGCCCCCACCGCCTACCAGCGCGAAGTGGCGCATGTGCTCAAGCAGGGCCACGACTACGGGCGTGGGCTGGCCGGCAACGGCCGCTCGGTGGGCGTGGAATACGTCTCGGCCAACCCGACCGGCCCGCTGCATGTCGGCCATGGCCGCGCGGCGGCGATCGGCGACAGCCTGGCGCGCGTGCTCGATGCCAACGGCTGGAACGTCAAGCGCGAGTTCTACTACAACGATGCCGGCGTGCAGATCGAGAACCTGGCCTTGTCGGTGCAGGCGCGCGCGCAGGGGCTCACCCCCGACAGCGACGGCTGGCCGGAGAACGGCTACCGCGGCGACTACATCGCCGATGTGGCCAATGCCTACCTGGCCGGCGACACCGTCGACCTGGAAGGCCATCTGGTCACCGGCGGCAAGGACCCGGCCGACTTCGACGCGATCCGCCGTTTCGCCGTGGCCTACCTGCGCAACGAGCAGAACCACGACCTGGCCGCGTTCCGCGTCGATTTCGATATCTATTTCCTCGAAAGCTCGCTGTACAAGGACGGCAAGGTCGAAGAGGCCGTGCAGAAGCTGATCGCCTCCGGCCATACCTACGAGGAAGGCGGCGCGTTGTGGTTGAAGTCCACCGACTTCGGCGACGACAAGGACCGGGTGATGCGCAAGTCCGACGGCACCTACACCTACTTCGTGCCGGACGTGGCCTACCACCTGACCAAGTGGCAGCGCGGCTACGAGCGCGCGATCACCGAACTGGGCGCGGACCACCACGGCTCGCTGACGCGCGTGCGTGCCGGCCTGCAGGCGCTGGAACTGGGCATCCCGCAGGGCTGGCCGGAGTACGTGCTGCACCAGATGGTCACGGTGATGCGCGGCGGCGAGGAAGTGAAACTGTCCAAGCGTGCCGGCAGCTACGTCACCCTGCGCGACCTGATCGAGGAGACCAGCGCCGATGCGGTGCGCTGGTTCCTGATCGCGCGCAAGCCCGACTCGCAGCTCACCTTCGACATCGACCTGGCCCGCCAGCAGAGCAACGACAACCCGGTGTTCTACGTGCAGTACGCGCATGCGCGCGTGTGCAGCGTGCTGCGGCAGGCGCAGGAAAAAGGCTACAAGTACGAGCAGGCGCATGGACTGGCCGAGCTGGCGCGCCTGGACGACGAGCACTCGCTCAACGTCATGGTCGAGCTGTCGCGCTATGCGGAGGTGGTGGAAATCGCCGGCCAGGCGCTGGAGCCGTACCAGATCGCGCAATACCTGCGTGAATTGGCGCACGCCTTCCACACGTGGTATCACAACACCAAACTGCTGGTGGACGATGCCGCAGAGCGCGACGCCAAACTCACCCTCGCCGTCGCCACGCAACAGGTGCTCGCCAACGGCCTGGAACTGCTTGGCGTCAGCGCCCCAGAAAAGATGTAAGTCGGGCCGCATGGCCCGTAACGACGTGATTCGGAGAAGTGGTAGATGGCAGCACGACGCGGTAAGAGTCAGGCGCGACGCAACACCAGCAATGGCACTCCCGGTTGGGTGTGGTTGGTGGCAGGCGCTGCGATTGCGGCAGTGATCTTTCTGGCCGCGCCCAACCTGTTCAAGAAGGACGGCGACGGCTTCCTGCGCGTGGGCCCGCGGGCGAACCCCGACGCCCAGCCCGAGCCGGTGGCCGATGCCGACGTGGATACGCCGGCCGAGCTCCCCAAGCCCGCGCAACCGCCCAAACCGCAAGCCAAGCCGGGCGATGCGCAAACCCAGTACGACTTCTACACCTTGCTGCCCGGCAAGGAAGTGCAGATGTCCGATGCCGAACTGGCGGCCAGTGCGCGCGCCGAGGAAGCCGCACGTGCGCGTGCGGCTCTGGAAGGCAAGCCGGTTGCACCTGCACCGGGTGCGAGCGTGGCCGCCGCCACGCCGGCCACCAGCGTGCCGGTGCCGTTGAACGAAACGGCGGCCAGCGCGCCGAAGCCGTTGGCGGAGACCGCCCCGGCACGTCCGGCCGCCACGCCGGCGCCGGCCAGCACAGCCACGCCGGCAGCGACGGCTGCGCCGAAGCCGGCAGCGGCAGCTGCCACCGCGGCAACCCCCGCTGCAGTGACAGACAACACCCGCTACATCCTGCAGGCCGGCTCGTTCGGCGCCTCCGGCGACGCCGAATCGACCAAGGCCAAGCTGGCGATGATGGGCCTGGCCGCACGCGTGGAATCGGCCGATATCAGCGGCAAAACCGTCTACCGCGTGCGCATGGGGCCGTATGGCAGCGCCGGCGAACTGGCCGAAGCCAAGCAGAAGCTGACCGGCAGCGGCTTGCCCGCCATTGCGATCAAGGCGCAGTAGCCGCAGTGCTGCAGCGCGCCGCCGGCCTGTGGTTGTGGTGGGGACTGATCGGCGCGGCGCACGCCACCGAGCAGATTCCAGACCGTATCCGGATCGACGGGCAGGACGCGGCGCTGCTGGCCGAACCCCTGTCGCCGGTGCTGGACGACCAGGCCACCTGGCAACGTTTCGTGCCGCATGCGCGGCAGGCGCTGGGCAGTTGCAGTGCGAACTGGCGCGGTTACCGGGCCGATTGGCGCGTGGAAAACGCACAGCTGCTGCTGGATCGCGTCGTCATCGGCGCCTGTGCCACCGCTCCGCCGGCATTGCCCCTGGATGTGCTGTTTCCCGGACGAACCGCCCCGGTCGCCGCAGACTGGATCGATGGCGAGCTGGTGATTGCTTTGCCAACCGCTGCGAGCGCCGCCGACACCGCACCCACAGCCGCAGAGGCGCCGTACCTGCTGCTGCAGGTGCAACACGGCCGTGTCCTGGCGCGCGAACCGCTCAGTGAGGCCAGCCTGCGCGCGCGGCGCGCCCAGGCCAGCGCGCCCGGCCCTGCCACTGCCCCCTGATCCCTTGCCTGATCCCCCTCGTTTGCAGGAGTTATCCCCCATGTCCAAGACTGTCCTGATCACCGGTGCCACCTCCGGATTCGGCAGCGCCGCCGTGCGCCGGTTTGCCGCCGACGGCTGGAAGATCATCGCCACCGGCCGCCGCGCCGAGCGCCTGGATGCCCTGGCGGCCGACCTGCCCGCCGGCCAGGTGCATACCGCCGCGTTCGACATGCGCGATGCGCAGGCCTTGTCGGCAGCGATCGATGCAGTGCCGGCGGAGTTTGCCGACGTCGATGTGCTGGTCAACAACGCCGGGCTGGCGCTGGGCACCGCGCCCGCGCAGCAGGCCGACCTGACGCAGTGGCAGCAGATGATCGACACCAATGTCACCGCGCTGGTCACCCTCACCCACCGCCTGCTGCCGGCGTTGATCGCACGCCGTGGCGCCATCATCAACATCGCCTCGGTCGCGGCGACCTACCCCTATACCGGCGGCAACGTCTACGGCGGCACCAAGGCGTTCGTGCAGCAGTTTTCGCTGGGCCTGCGCGCGGACCTGCACGGCACCGGCGTGCGCGTGACCTCGATCGAACCGGGCATGGCCGAAACCGAATTCACCCTGGTGCGCACCGGCGGCAACCAGGCCGCCTCGGACACGCTGTACCGCGGCGCCACGCCGATGACCGCCGAGGACATCGCCGAGCAGATCTTCTACGTCGCCAGCCTGCCGGCGCACCTGAACATCAATCGGCTGGAAATCATGCCGGTCACGCAGTCGTTCGCCGGTTTCCAGGTGGCGCGCGACGCGCAGTGACGATGGCCTGCAACGCCGATGCATCTGCCGGGTCGCGATCCGATGCTGTGTCGGCCGGCGCGTGAGCACTGCGCGCCGCATCGAGGCAGCACGACAACGCCGCGCATTGCGCGGCGTTTTGCGCTGCGCGGTCAGCCGCGATCAGCGGCAGCCAGCGGCCGCACGCCTGGCCGCAGCACCCTGTCACGCAGCTGCAGGAACGGGCGCTCCACCACGTAGTGCAACAGCGCACCGCCCAGCACTGCGACCAGGCCATACACCGCAAACGCCAGCACGCCACGCCCCTCCAGCGCCGGGCCGAACCAGCCCTGGGTGAGATGGAACACGGCCTTGTGGGTCAGATACAGGCTGTAGGAAATGGCCGCCAGCCACGCCGCGCCCGGCACGCGCAAGCCGCCAAGCACACCGCTGCGGGCTGCGCCGGCGAGCACCAGCAAGGCCAGTCCCAGCGACAGCACCGGCCAGCCCACCGCATTGCCGACCAGGCCGGTGCGCTCGCGAAACAACCACATCGCCAGCGCCAGAATCGCCACGCCCGCACACAGAATGGCGTTGCCGTGCTGCTGCAGCCGTTGCCACAGCGTGGGGCGAAACACCTTCAGTACCGCCAGCACGACACCGGCCAGCAGACCGTCCAGACGGTTCCAGGTCGGGTAATAGAGGTCTTCGATGAACCAGTTGCGCTGCAGGCCGGCGCCGGCGCTGTCCAGGGCGGTGTTGTGCCACCAGATGCCGGCACGCAACGCGATGCCTGCCACCACCACCAGCACGCAGAGCACGACGAACCGCGCGGCCGAGGGCCGCCGCATCAGCAGCGTCGCCAGCAACGGAAACACCAGATAGAAATGTTCTTCCACGCAGAGCGACCAGGCGTGCGAGAACGCGGCATCACGGCCATAGTCGACCAGCAGGTTCATGGTGAAGCTGACGAACATCCACCACGGCGCCAACCCGGGGGCCTCGCGGAACTGCGGCCACGCCAAGTAGATCGCCAGCACCACCAAGAATGCCGGCAGGATGCGGAACGCGCGGCGCAGGTAGAAATCCCTGAAGTCCAGGCGTTGCCCGCGTGCCAGCGGCCTCAGCACCTGCGTGCCGATCAGGAAGCCGCTCAGCACGAAGAACAGGTCCACGCCCATCCAGCCGTAGCGCGACAACCACGCCCAGTCCGGCCCCAGACCGCCGACCACGAAGGAATGGAACAGCATCACCCAGACGATGGCGATGCCACGCAGCAGATCGAGAGCGGGATAGCGCATGCGGGCGATGCAGGGCCGAGGGAGCCCGATTGTGCCGCATCCCGCCGCTGCGGCGATGCCGGCACCGGCGTTGGCCGCGCTCGCCAGCTCGTGCCGGCAATGCAGACGCGTTCCCGACGTCTGTCAACCGTGCAGGCCTGCTGCCGTCGACCAGTTAGCGGCGACAGCAACACGCCCAGCACCCCACCGGTGCCGCACCCGGAGACCTTCGGTACCGCCAGCCGCATTGCCGCCGCCAAACCGCTGTCGATGCTGTGGCTTCCCCACGGCGTCATCCATCACGCGACAGCCTGCTGCTCGACGCGCGCTCCCTGCGCCAGCGTCACCGTCGGTTCCAGCAATCCCCATGCTTCCAGTTGGTCCACTGCCCGGCCGATTCCGTCCTCATCGCGGATGCGCTGGCCCAGCGCGCGTGCCGCCGCGCGCATGCCCGGCGCGCTGGCCTGGCCGATGGCATCGGCCAGGGTCTCCGGCTGCAATCCGGCCCGTGCAAGCGCCGGCGGCGCGACGCCGCGCTGGGCCAGGCAATGCGCCCAGAACGGCTGGTCGTAGCCGAACGGCAGCACCACCGACGGAATCCCCGCAGCCAGCGCCGCACCGGTGGTGCCGGCACCACCGTGATGCACCGCCACCGACACCCGTGGAAACAGCCAATCGTGCGGTGCCTGTTCCAGCTGGAAGAAGCGCCCGGCATCGTCGGACGCTTCTTCCCCGGCCGCCAGCCCGCCCCAGCCGCTGGCCAGCAGCGCGCGCTGACCGGTCAGACGCACCGCCGCCTTGACGGTGGCGGTGAGCTGCGCCGCATCACTGCTGATCATGCTGCCGAAACCGATGTACAGCGGCGGCGGGCCCGCCTGCAAAAATGCCTCCAGCGCGGCCGGCGGCTGCCACTGCGGCTGCGGCAACTGCCAGAAACCGCTGACCTGGGCCCGATCCGGCCAGTCCGGCGGACGTGGGCACAGATGCTCGCTGTAGCCATACACCACGCGCTGCGCACTGCGATCGGGACCGCTCCACGGATACGCCGGCAACCCCAATGCCGGGCGCACGATGCCGTTGAGCGCCGGACGCATCAGCTGCCAGCCGGCAAAGCGCACCGCATGATGCAGCGCCACACTCACCAGCCCGGGCAGACGCACGGTGGGCATCACCATCAACGGCACGTGGCGCGAGGCGGTCAGCGGCTGCAATTGCGTGAGCACCACCGGCAGCCCGTAGGCCTGGCCCAGGCTGTGCGCCAGCAGGCTCGCGCTGCCGACGCCGAGAATCAGGCCGGCATCGGCACAGGCCGCGCGACCCTGCGCGGCCCAGTCGCGTGCCCACTCCAGCAGCTGGGCGCGCAAGGTGCCCCAGATGCCGCGCCAGCCACCGCGCATCTCGGCGACATCCGGATGGCCCTGCAACAGCTTCTGGTGGTCGCCGCTGAGCGGGAAGAACTCCAGCCCGTTGGCACGGATCAGCGATTCAAAGTTGGCGCTGGTCAGCACCCGCACCGGGTAACCGCGCTCCTGCAAGCCACGCCCCAGCGCGATGATCGGGCGCACATCGCCATGCGTGCCCAGGGTGGCGATCAGCACCGGGCGGCGTCCCGCGTTGAAGGAAGACTCAGGCATATTCGGCCACCCCGTCGCTGGCGGTGGCGATGCGGCCATCACGTTGTACGGCTTTCGCAGTGGCCGCGTGCAGCAATGCACTAAGCGTGGCCGAATGCGTGGGCGACAGCATCGAATGGTGGTCGCTGTCGAGCGCATGCAGGTGCAGGTTGCGCACGTACGGACGCCAGGCCTGCGGCCGGTAATCCACCCACATCGTATCGTCGCCGCCGGAGCTCATGCGCACGCTGGCTTCGACGAACACCACATCCTGGTCCAGCGGCTTGGGGCGATGGCGCCGCGCCAGCTGCAGGTGGTGCTGGGTCATGCCGCCCATGTCGTCCAGCAATGTGGGACGTTGTTCGAGCAGCTGGCGCACCGCGGGCAGGTCGTTCAACCCGTAGTGATCGCACAGCAGGCTGGCCAGTTCGGCAACCGTGGTCGGCATCGGCTGGCCATGGGCCAGATGCAGGCCCAGCGCATGCACCGATGCACGCACGTTTTCCGATTCCGGCAGCGACGCGGCCTGCTCCAGGTGCGGGTAGCTGTCGAGCATCGCCAGCAGCTCGACTTCTTCGCCCAGCGCATGCAGTTCGGCGGTGATGGCATGGGCGATCAAGCCGCCCAGCGACCAGCCAATCAACCGGTACGGCCCCTGCGGCTGCACCGTGCGCAGCCGCGCCAGATAGTCGCGTGCAATCGCCTCGATGCTTTCCGGGCGATGCTGCGGGTCGCTCAAGCCCGGCGACTGCAGGGCATATACCGGCCACTGCGGATCGAGCTGGCCGAGCAAGGTGAGATACGACCAGCCCAGACCGACCACCGGATGGATGCAGAACAGCGGCGTCGTGCCCGGGGTGCCGGCACGCAGCGGCAACAGCACGCCGAGCGGGTCGTTCGGGGTCTGCACGTTGCGCTTGATCACCTCGGCCAGGCCGGCGATGGTCGGTGCATGGAACAGGCTGCCCAACGGCAGTTCGACACCGAACGCCTGCGGGAAGCGTGCGGCCATTTCCGCCGCGCGCAGCGAGTCGCCGCCGAGCTCGAAGAAGTTGTCTTCCACACCCACCGCCTCGATCCCCAGCACGTCCTGCAGCATCGCCGCCAGCTGGTGTTCGAGCGCGTCGCGCGGCGCCACATGCGCGCGCTGCGGCAGCGCACCCGGCGACGGCAAGGCGCGGCGATCCAGCTTGCCATTGGGTGTCAGCGGCAATGCCTTCAACGGCATCCACAAGGTGGGAATCATCGACGTCGGCAGGCGCTGCTGCAGATGCGCACGCAACAGCTCGGGCGATGGCGTTGCGCCCTGCTTGCCCACCACATACGCCAGCAACTGCAGCGCATCGTGGTCGCCATCGCGATGACCGACCACCACCGCCTGCGCCACCTGCGAATGCAGCAGCAAGGCGTTTTCGATTTCGGCCGGCTCCACGCGATGGCCGCGGATCTTCAGTTGCGCGTCGGCGCGGCCGATGAATTCCAGCATGCCGTCGCGGCGCTGACGCACGCGGTCGCCGGTGCGGTACATGTTGCTGCCGTCGTTGGCGAACGGGTCACGCACGAACCGCTCGCTGGTCAGCTGGCGCTTGCCGCGATAGCCCTTGGCCACGCCCGCACCGCCGATGTACAACTCGCCGATCGCACCGGTCGGCAGCGGTTGCCGCTGTGCATCGAGCACATAGACACGCGTATTGAGCAGCGGCCGGCCGATCGGCGGAGCGGCGGCGTCGGTCAGCTGCAACGGCATGATGGTCGACCAGATCGTGGTTTCGGTCGGCCCGTACAACTGGGTCAGGCGCCCGACCCGGCTCAGCAGCTGGGTCGCCAGTTCCGGCACCAGGGCTTCACCACCGACCAGGGCGTGGATACGGTCCAGCGCCAGATCCTGGTTGGCCAGCAGGATGCGCCACAGCGATGGGGTCGCCTGCACCACACTGATCTGCGCGTGCGCGATCAGCCGCGACAGGCTGCGCGGATCATGGGTGATGCCGGCCGGTGCGATGACCACGCGCGCGCCCACCAGCAACGGCAGATACAGCTCCAGCCCGGCGATATCGAAGGTGATGGTGGTGACTGCCATCACGCGGTCGCGTGGGCGCAATGCCAGCTCATGCTCCATCGCATGCAGGAAATTGAACAGATTGCGATGGCTGATTTCCACACCCTTGGGCGCGCCGGTCGAACCGGAGGTGTACAGCAGGTAGGCAGTCCCGTCCGGCGTGGCCAGCGGCGCGATCGCCGCCGGCAACACGGCCGGGCGCGGATCCAGCCAGACCATGCCACCGAGCAGATAGCGCTCGCACAACGCCGGCTCGCAGACCAGCGCGATGGCGCCGGAATCGTTGAGCATCTGCCGGTTGCGCGCGGCCGGGCTTTCCGGGTCCAGCGGCAGATACGCCGCCCCGCTCCACATCACCGCCAGCAGGGCCACCAGCAGGTGCTCGCTGCGCGGCAACGCGATGGCGACCACATCGCCGGGGCGGACGCCATCGGCCACCCATTGCGCGGCGATGCGCGAGGCCAGTTCGCACAGCGTGGCGTAATCCAGGGTGCGGTTGTCGTATTCCACCACCACCGCTGCCGGCATCAGCTCGGCGCGCTGCAGCATGCCGTGAAGCAACGTGGCCGGTTCCGGCAACGCTGCGGCGGTGGCGTTCCAGGTGTGCAACAGGCGGTGGCGTTCCGCATCGCCCAGCACATCGATCTGGCCCAGCGCGCACTCCGGGTCGGCCAATACCGCATCGGCCAGATGGGTCAGGCGGCGGCAATGGTCGGCCAGTTCGTCGCTGTCGTACAACGCCGGATTGGCATCCAGATCGAAGCGCAACGCGGCACCGTCGCCGCGCTCGTAGCAGAAGATGGTCAGATCATCGGCCGGGCCGTTGGAGAGGTTATGCGGCATCGCATGGGCCTGGCCAAAGCGCAGTGCGTAGTCGAAGGCTTCGATGTTCACCGCCAGGCGTGCGAACTTCTGGTCGATCCCGAACATGCCCAGATCGCGGCGCACATCCTCGAAGCGGTATTGCTGGTGGCGCAGCGCATGCCTGACCACCGAGGACACCTGCGCGAACAGGGCATGCACCGGCTGCTGCGGATCCATTTTCAGGCGCAGCGAAATCACATTGGCCACCAGGCCTGCGGTCTGCCGGTAACGCGCATTGATGCGGCCGGTCACCGGCATGGCCAGCACCAGATCCTCGGTGCCGGTGCAGCGGTAGTAATAGGCGGCGATCAGCGAAATCAGCATCTGCGGCAGGCTGGCGCCATGGTCCTTGCCCAGCGCACGCAGCCGCGCCACCTGCTGCGGCGAGAACTGCCCGGTGCCACGCAACAGCCCGGTCGACAGCTGGCTGCCCGGACGTGCCAGGGTTGCCGGCGGCGGCAGATCGGCCAGCTGCTGCATCCAGTAGCTGCGGTCGCGCTGAAAGCGATCGGAGTCGCGATACTGCTGCTCGAGTTCGATCAGCGACAGCGCGCTGCCGTATTGCGCAGGCGCCAGCTCGATGCCTTCTGCGTAGGCGTTGTACAGCACCGCCATGCGCTGCATCATGATCGAGGCGCAATAGCCATCCATCACCAGATGACTGACGCATTGCACCCACATGTGGTGATCCTCGCCCAGGCGGAATACTGCGCAATGCCATAACGGCCCGTTCTGCAGGTCTTCCGGCTTGCGGATTTCTTCATCGACCCAGTGCTCGGCCGCAGTGCGCGGGGACGGATCTTCGCTGACGTCGAAGTACGGAATCGCGGCGGTGTAGTCGGGCAGGACCACCTGGTGCGGCACGCCGTCGTGCTCGACGATGCAGAGCCGCAGCGTGTCGAATTCGCGCGTCAGCTGCATGCTGGCGCGGATCAGCAGCTGCGGATCGAGCGGGCCGACCATTTCCAGGGCTTCGGACAACATCAAGGTGTTGTCGGTGTGCAACTTGTTGGCGACCCACAGGCCGCGTTGCGCTTTGGTCAGGGGAAACACGGGAGAGGCGTCAGCGTGCATGGCGTGCATCCTTCTTGTATGGCGCGCAGTCGCCCGGTGCGCCATGCCCGCAACGCGGTCACTGGGACGCCGGATCAGCACATGGCCTTGAAAACGTGAGGTAAGAGACACCGACGACCGCCGGCGCAGGCCGGCGATACACGATGGAAACGCACAATGGGAACGCACCACGAAGCGACGTGCAGCGTCGAGACAACGACGTGCACCGGCTTTCTTTAAAGCACTTGTTTCCCGACAAGTTAAACAAACACTAACAATTAGCCAACGCGATAAACCGTGCAAAAATCACGAAATCCGCGTCGTCTGCAAAAATCATGTGCTGAAGTGTGATTTCAATTAGTGTTCCAGATGCATACGTCCACAGATGGCGTTTTCCACACGCTGTGCGCTGCGGACCAGACTGCCATGCATCACCCGGCAACGTGGCCAAGGCGTTCTTTGCCGGGAATTTGGCCTGTTTCGCAACAAGCCCGGAACCGCGCGCACCAAGACCACTGCATGCAACGGCATTGACATCAGTGCACTGCGGGCACAACCACTGCGCAGGGCACCGCACTTTTTTGGAATGCGGATTGCAACCGCAGCGTCACGCGAGGGTTATCTGACCGTCATTGCCACGCCGCGTCGGCCACGCATGCACAGCCGTGGGATGCGTGGCCAGCTCCTGGCTAGAGCAGAGGGCGTGGGGTCTCGCAGGCAGTCAATGGGTGGTACGTCGCTGGCATCGCCAAGGCGCGCAGAAACCACGGCGTCCGGCGATGGCGCCGGTTCAACACCTGAGGTACGTCACATGCCGGCCGCATCGCTGTGCTGCGGCCCACCTATCCCATGCATGGCGCGCGGAGTGACAACAAAACGGCGCGCCACGGCATCGGCCGCAGCGCGCAGTGCATCAGCCCAACGGTTCGTCGGACAGATAGGTGTAACCGGTCAACCCTGCTTCCAGTGCGTCGCTCAGTTCCTGCGCGCGCTCGGGCGATAGCTGCGCGGCGGCAATGCGCTCGGCATAGGTCGCACGCAGCGTGTCCAGCTGATACCCCACGTAGTCCAGCATCACATCGGTGGTATCGCCACGACGCTGCTGCGCGATGCGATAGCCATCGCCATCCACGGCCACTTCCACCGCATCGGTATCGCCGAACAGGTTATGGATGTCGCCGAGGATTTCCTGGTAGGCACCCACCAGGAAAAAGCCGATGCGATAGCTCTGCCCCGGGTTCAACGTGTGCAGCGGCATCGAGCTGTCCAGGCTTTCGTTCTCGACGTAGGTCTTGACCATGCCGTCGGAATCGCAGGTCATGTCGGCAATGATGCCGCGCCGCTGCGGTGCTTCGTTCAGGCGCTCGATCGGCACGATCGGAAACACCTGATCGATCGCCCACACATCCGGGATCGACTCGAACACGCTGAAGTTGACGAAGTACTTGTCCACCAGCCGCTCGTTGAGTTCGTCCAGCACCGGGCGATGGCTCTTTTCGTCGAAGCTCAGGCGTGCACGCACGCCGTGCGCGATCGCATAGAACAGGTCGTCGATACGCGCGCGGTGGGTCAGGTCGATCTGGCCCAGTGCATACGCACTCAAGCCTTCGGCGTGGAAATGCTGCGCCTCCTGGAACAGTTCCACCGCCGGGCGCACATCGAGCTCGTCGTGGATCTCGCGCAGGTGGCGGATCGCCGCCGGTTCGTCGTCGTGCGCGTCGGGCACACGGCCTTCCGGCGCCTGCTCCACTTCGGACACGTTGGCGATCAGCACCGCGTGGTGGGCGGTCATGGCGCGGCCGCATTCGGTGACGATGCGCGGCGGGGCCAGGCCGTGCTCTTCGCAGGCGCTGGCCAACGGCTGCACGATGTTGCTGGCGTAGGAATGCAGGCCGTAGTTGATCGAGCAATAGCTGCGCGAGCGCGTACCTTCGTAATCGATACCCAGACCGCCGCCGACGTCCACGTGGCTGATCCTGGCGCCCAGGCGCGACAACTCCACGAAGTAGCGCGTGGCCTCGCGCATGCCGTTGGCGATGTCGCGCACGTTGGAGATCTGCGAGCCCATGTGGAAATGCAGCAGGTTCAGGCTGTCGGCGTACTCGGTGTCGCGCAGCATCTTCCACAGGTCCAGCACCTGACGCGGCGACAGCCCGAACTTGGCCTTGTCGCCGCCGCTGTTCTGCCACTTGCCCGCGCCCAGCGAGGCCAGGCGCATGCGCACGCCCAGGCCCGGCTTGACGTCCAGCGCGCGCGCCTCTTCCAGCACCAGCTTCAGCTCGGAGGGCTTTTCGATGACGATGAAGGTCTGCAGGCCGAGCTTGCGGCCGATCAGCGCCAGGCGGATGTATTCGCGGTCCTTGTAGCCGTTGCAGACGATCAGCCCGCCCGGACGCGACAGCGCCAGCACCGCCATCAGCTCCGGCTTGCTGCCCGCTTCCAGGCCGAAGCCGTCACCGTGGTGGCTGGCCAGGGTGCCGGCCACGCCGCGATGCTGGTTGACCTTGATCGGGTACACCGCGGTGTAGCCGCCGGCGTAATCCCATTCGGACTGCGCCTGCGCGAACGCCGCCTGCAGCTTGCCCAGGCGCTGGCCCAGGATGTCGGGGAAACGCACCAGCAGCGGCAGCTTGGCGCCGGCCGCGCGCGCGGCGTCCACCACCTCGGGCAACGACACCGACGGACCGTCGCTGGTCGGCGTGACCACTACATGTCCGGCATCGTTCACGTCGAAATACCCGTCGGCCCAATGCGGGATCGAATAGGTCTTGCGGGCTTGGTCGAGGGACCAATCGCTCATTTCGCTGACTCGGCTGGGGCAAAAAGGGCGTGAAGTGTAACGCCTGGCACGCGCAGGGTCCGTTACAATCCGCGCCGACTTCACGCCCTGCTCCTGGTCGGAGCGGGGTTGGCAGGGGGTCGGGACGGCCGCCAGCAGCTTGCTTGCGCGCGGCGGCGCCCGCCCCTCATCCGGCGCTTCGCGCCACCTTCTCCCGGCGGGAGAAGCAACAGCCCCCATCTTTAAGGACTTTGCATGAGCGCCAACGACAACTGGTACATCGAACACTTCCAGCCGACCGGCTCGGCCATCGGCTTCCGCATCAGCGGCAAGCTGGACGAGGTGCAGTCCCCGTTCCAGAAGATCGAGATCTACCAGACCACCGACTGGGGCAAGCTGATGCTGATCGACGGCGCGGTGATGCTGACCAGCCGCGACAATTTCTTCTACCACGAGATGATCAGCCACCCGGCGCTGTTCACCCACGCCGCGCCCAAGCGCGTGGTGATCATCGGCGGCGGCGACTGCGGCACGCTGCGCGAGGTGCTCAAGCACCCGGGCGTGGAAAGCGCCACCCAGTGCGATATCGACGAGCAGGTCACCCGCATGTCGGAGAAGTATTTCCCCGAGCTGTGCGACTCCAACCACGACGCGCGCGCCGAGCTGTTGTTCGACGACGGCGTGGCCTACATGGCCAACTGCCCGGCCGGCAGCGTGGACATCGTGATCGTCGACTCCACCGATCCGGTCGGCCCGGCCGAAGGCCTGTTCAACAAGGCCTTCTACGAGAGCTGCTTCAAGGCACTGAAGGACGACGGCATCCTTGTGCAGCAGTCCGAGTCGCCGCTAGCGCTGCTGGAGCTGATCAAGGAAATGCGCACCGAAATGGGCAAGGCCGGCTTCCAGTCGTTCAAGACGCTGCCGTTCCCGCAGCCGTGCTACCCCACCGGCTGGTGGAGCGTGACCATGGCCAGCAAGCAGGCCAACGCCGATTTCGCCTTCCGCCAGGACGCCGCACAGGCCAAGGGCTTCGAGACGCTGTACTACACCGCGCACCTGCATACCGGCGTGCTGGTCGCACCGCCGTTCGTGGCCAAGGCGCTGGGCGAGTAAGCGTAACTGTCAGCCCGTCGCGCTGCCGGCAGGTACGCGCGGCGCAGCAGGAACCACGGTAGGCGTGGTTCCTGCCGGTTCCGGGCCGCGGCCGCGCCCGCCTGGCGATCGGCGCAGTCGTTTGTCGGTCCTGGCCGTGGCCACGGCCAGGTACCGTGCCGAGCGCCTACAACCGCGCCAGCACCTCGGTTTTCTTGGCGTCGAACTCCTCCTGGGTGACCAGCCCCGCATCCAGCAACTGCCTGAGCTTGCTCAGCACCTGTATCGGATCGTCCGCGGCGGCTGCCGTGCTCGGCGATGCAGACGGCATGCCGCCCTGCGCGCCGGGTGCATGCACCACCACGCCACCGGCCGAGGCGCGCAACTTGTCGAACTCCAGTTGCTGGCGCTTTTCGTAGGCCGATTCTTCCACCTGCTGCGCATAGGCGTAGACCCGCCGGGCCTGTTTCTTGGGCAGGCTGTCGATGGACAGGTAGCCGCCCTGCGTGGTGCGGCACATGATCGTCGCTCCCAGCATCTGCTCGCTCATGTGCACGTCGAGCACCTCGCGCCAGGGGACATCGCGAAACGTCATCCCGAACAGCGTGGGGTGCACCACGATGAATCTGCGAGTGGTCAGCACCACCGCGGCCGGCGACAGGTTCACCACCATTTTCTTCTGCACCGCGATGTACTCGACCTGCTCGTCCCGCGTCAGCAACTCGTTCACCTTGGGCAGGATCTTGCCCACGGCCACCGGGTCCTGCTCGTCGGCCAGGAATTGCGTAAAGACCTCCATACCTTCCTCGTCGTGATCGCCTGCGCCGCAGCGTGTCCTGTATGACACCACATCCATGCCTTCGTGGTGCCGATCAGAAATCCGGCCAGCAATGCACGGCGCCGGATCGCTGAGTGCTTCAGACAACCCCAACCGCAACAAGGCGGATGTCGCCATCGCCTTGCTGTGGGCACCACGCTGGTTTTATCGCCGGCGCGAAAACGGACTCCGGCGCCGAAGCTCAACACCTCGGTACGATTGATCGTGATGTCTTCATCGTCGTCGTAGTCGTCGGCATACGGTCGTTCGTGTAGGGCACGCTCAGACTGACCTGCGTGCCGATAACCACACCGCAGCCCGCACCCAGAGCTGTCACCGACGTTGGAGCCCGCCATGCCGACGGCCACGGCACGCCCTGCGGGCCAAGTCACCTGCTGCATGCAGCGCGCGCCCGGATAGCGACAGGATGAGTCATAGATGACGCGGCAAGCTGTTGATTCTTCAGACCGTTCCACTCCCGGAACATTTCATTTGTTAAACAAATGTAATTACCATACTTCCAAGTTCTAAAATTCACCGGACCGATCCCTCGCGATCATCGTGAACCTGCCAGACGCGTGATTCCTCCGCGCCGACAAGGTCCGGAGACTTGCCATGCATTACCAGCCGCTGGACACCTCCAGCCTGCAAATCGTCACGCCGGTGTTGCTCAAGCAGGGCACCCGGCTGCTCGAGCCCAACGTCTATCGCACGCATCTGGATGGACAGCTGGCGGTGGTCAAGGACTACAGCCGCTACCGCCGCACGCTGCTGGCGCCGGTCGCGCGGCTGATGGTGCGCCACGAGGCGAAGATGCTGGCCCGCCTGCACGGTTGGCGGCATGCGCCGGCCCTGCTCGGCACGTTGGGTGGTCTGGCGCTGGGCATGGAGTTCATCCCCGGCGACACCCTCAGTGCCAGTGCGGTGGTCGGCCAGGAAGTCTTTCAACAATTGCAGCAGGCACTGCGTCGCCTGCATGCGTTCGGCATCACCCATAACGATCTGCACGGCACCAACGTGGTGGTCAGTGCCGGGGTGCCGGTGTTGATCGATTTCACCTCGGCCTGGCGCTTCCCGCGCTGGTTGCGGCGCGGCACGCTGGCACGCCAGCTGCAGCGCAGCGACGTGGCCAATTTCCAGAAGATGCGCCAGCGCCTGGCCGGGATCGCGCCGACCGCCGACGAGGCCGCACGCAGCGCCGAACCGCGCTGGGTGGGCACCCTTCGCGGCGGCTGGAAGCGGCTCTATCGCCGCCTCAAGCGCGGCGCGTAAACAGTTCGGAGCCGCCTGACGAGCATCCGTCAGAGAGGTGCGGACCGCGCGGGGAACCGGCGTGTACGAGTGGTCCACGCCGCACCTGGCAGCGGCTGCACCCGCCTGCCGGTGAGCACAGTCGCTGTGTCAGCGGCTCTCAGCCGCCAACAGCACCATCAGTGCTCCACCGCCGCCGACCCGTCGGGCGCCTTGGAGGCGATCAGGCGCGGCGCGTCGGCGACGAAGCGGTCCAGCACCCCATCGGCAATCTTGACCGGGCCCCCGAAGCGCGTGGCGCCGGGAATCGAGACGATTGCTGCGGCTTCGGCCGCGATCCGCTTGGCATCGGCAAACGCAACGGACGCCTGCGCGTCACCACGATTGGCGGCATCCAGCCCGGCGGCGGTCTGCTGCAGCGCGCGGCCCCAGCCGTCCATCGCCTCCAGCCAGGGACGCGACTGTTCCGCAAAGCCCTTGTCGGCCACGCCCGCACGGATGATCTGCGGCGCAGCCGCGAACGCATCCGCCGTACGCGCCAGTTCGGCGATGGCCTGGCTGCGCGCCGCCGCATCGCCGAGCGCAATCGTCTCGCGTACATGGTCGAGCACGGCCTTCAGGCGCGGCGCCTGTTCCTGCCACGGCTGGCTGCCGAAGGTTGGCGCCAGATGCTGGGTATCGAAGAAGGTCAGCAGCGCGGCGGTCACCTGCGCGTCGCCACCGGCCAAGTCGCGCGCGGCCGCGTGCCAGGTGCGCTGGGCATCGTAGCCGGTGTCGTTCCATGCGAACGCGGTCAGCCCCATCACCGCGACCCGGCTGGGCACTTCCTGATTCATCGGGTTGGAGACGATGCCGGACAACTCCGCCGACAGGCCGGCTTCGCGCCGCGCATACGGCGCCATCAGCAGGCGCCCGGCCGAGGTTTCGAAATCGTTGACCGGGTAGTTGTCCCACAGCAGCGTCTTGCGGCCGAACGCCTTGGTGGCCGCGCGTGCATCGGGAATGGAAATGGCCGGCGGCACCACGTCGGTGCCGGTCCACTGCACCACGATCTTCGGGTCCAGGTGCTTGCGCAGCGCTTCCTTGTACGGGCTTTCCTTGGCGTCGTAATACTCAGTCGGCACCATGATCAGTTCCGAAGACGCATCGTGGCGGGCCACCAGGTCGGCCTGCACCAGATTGAGCAGATACGACTGCGCGATGCCGGCCGCCTGCGCGCCGGACGCGCCGAAGGTGGTCTTGTCGCGCTCGCAGTTCCACTTGGTGTATTCGATATCGTCCAGCGCCACGTAGAAGCTACGCACGCCCAGCGCGCGGAAGGCATCGAACTTGCGCAGCAGTGCCTTGGCATCGGCCGGATCGGAGAAGCACACCGTCGGCCCCGGCGAGATCGCATAGACGAAGTCGACGTGATTGCGCTTGGCGGTGGCCGCCAGCTTGCCGAGCGCCTTCAGCGTCGCGGCCGGATACGCCTCGCGCCAGCGGTCGCGCGCATACGGGTCGTCCTTGGGGCTGTAGATGAAGGTATTGGCCTTGCTGCGGGCGAGAAATTCGATGTGCTTGCTGCGGTCGGCCATCGACCATGGCGCGCCGTAGAAGCCTTCGATGGTGCCGCGGATCGGCATCGCCGGGTGATCCTGGATCGCCAGGGCCGCAATGGCCGGGCGCTCGACCAGCTGGCGCAGCGTCTGCGCCGCATGGAACAGGCCATCGTTGTCGTGGCCGGCCAGCGTGATCAGGCTGCCGGTGCCGAGCGCCACGCTGGCCAGCGTATAGCCCTCCGTGTGGGTGTCCTGCACCGCCTTGCTGCGCGTCAGCGCATCGCGCACCACTGCCGCCTCACCGGTGCCGAGCACGATATGCGGGCGGTCGAGCGTGGCCGGCAGACGCTCCGCAGTGGCGATCTTGGTGACGCCGGCCGTGCCGAGGATGCGGCGCACCAACGCGACCGCCTCCGGATCTGCGCCCGGTGCCACCACCAGCACCACCGACCGACCCAGCGTGACCGTGCCGCCGTCCAGCGTGATCGCGACCGGCGTGGGGAAGATCGCCGGCTGGGTGACCGGCTGCGCCAGTGCGGGGACTGCCGCCGCTGCCAGGCCTGCTGCCAGCCACAGCGAGAGCGGGCGCAAGCCCGACGTTCCAGCGCGTCGCTTCATCCCCGAACTCCGGTATTGAAATGGTATTAGGCCCTAGAGTAGGCAAGTCCTCGCGTGGCGACAAGCAGGCGCGGCCTTTTGGCGTCCTGGCTCGATTTGGGAACGGCAAGCAGGGTGAAGCGCCTCAGGCGGATGCCGAGGCTGGCCTGTGGTGCCGGATCCGGTCTTCGGTATTGAAATGGTATGAGAACGCTGGCTGGCGGCTTATAGCAGCCTAGCTTGAGGAGCGCCCGCGCGACTGCGTCGAGGGCGACCCCGGCTCAGCATTGCGTGCCCACCTCAGCCGTCGACGGCCGCGTGCCACCCTGGAGGACGCAGTGACCGGCGATGCACTGCGCACGCCATGGCACTGCGTCGCCGCACTCAGCCGATCGTCGGTCGCCGACTGGCGCGGTGTGGTGTTCCGGCAAGCGGGCGGTTGCCCAGGCTCCAGGCGCACCGTCGCCGACGTCGCTGCCCGCCGGCGCGCTTACAGCGCGTCGCTATCCAGCTCGCCGGTGCGGATCCGCACCACGCTGCCCAGGTCGTAGACGAACACCTTGCCGTCGCCGATCTTGCCGGTCCCGGCCGCGGTCACGATGGCCTCGACCACGCGCTCGGCCTGGTCGTCGGTCACCGCCACTTCGATCTTCACCTTGGGCAGGAAATCGACCACGTACTCGGCGCCGCGATACAGCTCGGTGTGCCCCTTCTGGCGCCCGAACCCCTTGACCTCGGTCACCGTGATGCCCGCCACCCCGCAGCCGGCGAGCGCTTCGCGCACATCGTCGAGCTTGAACGGTTTGACGATGGCCATGATCATTTTCATCGGTGCAGTACCAAGGGCATGACGGGGCGCGCAGCATACCGTGGACGGCCATAACACTCACCCCATGGCGTACCGCCGTCACCGCGGCCGACAGCCGAATGGGACTATCCTTACCGCCTGCCGACTGCCTTGCCGATGTTCCGCGTGTCCCGGCCTGCACTAGGCTTCCTACGGACCTGCGGAGAACACCCATGATAGATTTCAACCAGCTCGACGACCTCGCCCGCCGCCTCAGCGACCTGGTGCCGCCGGGCCTGCGCCAATCGCGCGAAGAACTGCAGAGCACCTTCAAGGGCGCGCTGCAGGCCGGCCTGGGCAAGCTGGACCTGGTCACCCGCGAAGAGTTCGACGTGCAGCGCGCGGTGCTGCTGCGCACGCGCGAAAAACTCGACGCGCTGGAGCAGGCCGTGGCCGCGCTGGAAGCCCGCGCGCCTGCGACGACGCCCACAGCGCCGCCTGCCGCTCCCTGACCAGGACCTTCCACCATGAGTCTGGCGCTGGTGCACAGCCGTGCCCGCGTGGGGGTGCATGCACCTGAGGTTCGGGTGGAAGTGCACTTGTCCGGCGGGCTTCCCTCCACCCAGATCGTGGGCCTGCCCGAGGCTGCGGTACGCGAATCGCGCGAACGCGTGCGTGCGGCGCTGCTGTGTGCGCAGTTCGAATTTCCCGCCCGGCGCATCACCATCAACCTGGCCCCGGCCGACTTGCCGAAGGAAGGCGGCCGCTTCGACCTGCCGATCGCCCTCGGCATCCTGGCCGCCAGCGGCCAGATCGATCGCCAAACCCTGGCCGATTACGAGTTTCTCGGCGAGCTCGCGCTGACCGGCGAATTACGTGGCGTCGATGGCGTACTGCCGGCCGCCCTGGCTGCCGCGCAGGCCGGCAGACGGCTGATCGTGCCGCTGGCCAACGGCGCCGAAGCGGCCATCGCCGGGCACGTCGAAGCCTTCACCGCGCGCACGCTGCTGGAAGTCTGCGCCGCGCTCAACGGCAGCCAACGGGCGCCGGCCGCCGAGGTGGCGGTGCCGGCGCTCGGCGCGCGTGCCCTGCCCGACATGGCCGATGTGCGCGGCCAGCCGCATGCGCGTCGCGCGCTGGAGATCGCCGCCGCCGGCGGCCATCATCTGCTGCTGGTCGGCAGCCCCGGCTGCGGCAAGACCCTGCTCGCCTCGCGTCTGCCCGGCCTGTTGCCCGAATCCAGCGAGGCCGAGGCACTGGAAACCGCTGCCATCACCTCGGTCAGCGGCCGCGGGCTGGATCTTGCGCGCTGGCGGCAGCGGCCTTACCGGGCCCCGCACCACACCGCCAGCGCGGTCGCGTTGGTCGGTGGTGGCACCCATCCGCGTCCCGGCGAGATCTCGCTGGCCCATCACGGCGTGCTGTTTCTGGACGAGCTCCCGGAGTGGCAGCGGCAGACGCTGGAAGTGTTGCGCGAGCCCCTGGAATCGGGGCTGGTGACGATTTCGCGCGCAGCGCGCAGCGTGGATTTCCCGGCGCGGTTCCAGCTGGTTGCTGCCATGAACCCATGTCCGTGCGGATGGGCCGGCGACGGCAGCGGGCGGTGCCGCTGCAGCAGCGACAGCATCCGCCGCTACCGCAGCCGCATCTC
The DNA here is from genome assembly GCF_003993515.1 of Xanthomonas sp. BRIP62415. Classification (NCBI taxonomy): domain Bacteria; kingdom Pseudomonadati; phylum Pseudomonadota; class Gammaproteobacteria; order Lysobacterales; family Lysobacteraceae; genus Xanthomonas; species Xanthomonas sp. BRIP62415. Next base: position 268,059 of record NZ_QEZH01000028.1, on the reverse strand, counting down.
CGGTCCGTTGCTGGACCGGATCGATCTGCATGTCGACGTGCCGCGACTGCCACCGCATGCCTTGCGCAGCGGCAATCCCGGCGAAGACAGCGCCAGCGTGCGTACACGCGTGGTCGCCGCACGCGAACGGCAACTCGCGCGTGCCGGCACACCCAACGCACAACTGGATCAGGCACAGACCGATCATCATTGCCACCTGCAAGGCGACGATCAGGTGCTGCTGGAACGCGCCATCGAACACCTGCAGCTCTCCGCGCGCTCGATGCATCGCATCCTGCGCGTGGCTCGCACCATCGCCGATCTCGACGACAGTGCAGCCATTGCCACCCGGCATCTGACCGAGGCCATCGGCTACCGCAAACTGGATCGTGCGGTGGACACGGCGAGCGCGGCGTAGTGCGCCGACCCGGGGGCGTCGAGGCGACCGCCCGCCCGCGCACCCCCATTCCACGCCGTTGGTTAGGACGCTAAGCACTCCAGCAACGCAGGACGGTCGACCGCTTCATCGCACCATCGCTCGCTGCCTGTGCGCCTGCAATGAGCATGCGCGCGCCCTTCTCTGGCGGCACGGCATTGGCCCCATACGTCCACCCGCTCTCTCCGGCGTCGCAACATCCATTTCATGGCAATGCACGTACAACGTCCGCCACACCACTGCGCAGAGGCCGCCATGAGCCGACATCCCGACCTAGTCACCGTCCCGTCCCTGGATCTGAATCGCTATCTGGGCACCTGGTACGAGATCGCACGGCTACCGATTCGCTTCGAGGATGCCGATTGCACCGATGTATCGGCGCACTACTCGCTGCAGGACGATGGCACGGTGCGGGTGCAGAACCGCTGCCTGACCGCCGAAGGCGAGCTGGAAGAGGCAGTGGGCGAGGCGCGCGCCATCGACGACAGCAACGCGCGGCTGGAAGTCACCTTCCTGCCCGAAGGCCTGCGCTGGATTCCGTTCACCAAAGGCGATTACTGGGTGATGCGCATCGATGCGGACTACACCGCCGCGCTGGTCGGCGGTCCCGACCGCAAGTACCTGTGGCTGCTGGCAAGGCTGCCGCAGCTGGACGAAAACATCACCCAGGCCTATCTGGCGCATGCGCGCGAGCAGGGCTTCGACCTGGCCCCGTTGATCCACACCCCGCACACCGGGCGACTGACCGAGCAGCCACTTCCCTGAGTGCTGCGCACAGCTGCCATCACAGTCTGCCCGGTGGCCAGAACGCGCGTCCTCGGCCAGCGAATGCTGGTCCGCAGGGGATTGGGTCGCACCGATAGATCGACTGCGGAGCTGGATCAAGAGCGGCTGATCTGCGGCCTGGTTGCAGGGCTCTTGCCTACCCACCCTCGCGCCTGCCCACCCTCGCGGGACACGCCGTGACTCCGTTCCCGGAGGCTCTTCTGCGACGTCCATGCCGCACAAGGCCCCGCAGCGGTAGGCGAACAAGGACCAATCAGGATGGTCGCTGTGCCTGGTGCAAGCAGGGCGGGGCTTGGGGTGTCCAGGGCATGGTGTGTGCGGCCGGCGTTCCATCGCAAGCCAGACAGCGGACAACTCCTCAAGACGCAACCTACAAACGTCTCGTCTGCCCACCACACGCCGACTGACAGGCTGACAGGAACGCGGCCGACCGATTTACCGGTGCGGTAGCCCGGCCGGTTACGGAGCCCCTGGCGGCATGGATGCCACCAAGGACCCGTAAGGATGGACGACCTGTCCTGCAAGCGGTGAGGGCACGCGCCCTCGGACCTATCCGCGCCTCCGACGCTCCGGCATTGAACGACTGCGCAGACCGGACTGCAGCCCAACTCAACCGTTGAGCGTGCCCAGATCCTTGGCCGCAGCCTGCGCGCCTTCCAGGCTGTCGAAGGCAACACCGGTGTCGCCGACCACGTACTTGGTCAGCTCGCCATCGCGGGTGGTTTCCTGCATCTTGAAGATCGGCACTGCATCGGTGCCGCCGACGCGTTCTTTCTGCGTTGTCATGGTGATTCCTCCAGGGAGAGTGCCTTGCACGGAGCCGGATGGCGCCGCGGCTCCCACGCGGGAGCACAGACGACCCGACCCTAGCGCGCCGTCTGGTGCAGGCGCGTGAATCCATTGACGAGGCCGATTGCCACGGCACCCGGCACCATCATTTGCAGAAAATCACATCCGCTTCGCCCCGCGGACGCGCGCAACCCACGCGTCTGTCGTACATTCGCGACGTGCAGCCTCATCAGTCCACCGTCACTCTCTCCACCGTCTTGCCGCGGCATGCCCACGTGCGGCGCAACTACGCCGCGCCGTTCGTGGGGCGATGCATGTCAGCGCTGCCCTGCGCGGGCTGTCGTGCGTGAGCACGCCTCCCCGCAGATGTGGGTGGTGAGGTGAAGCGTCAACGCATCATCAGTGTGACCGTGTTGCTGGTGCTGCTGTGCGCAACGCTTCCGATCAGCCTGTCCTACTACCTGGCATGGCGGCTGGCACTGGACCGCGAGGAAGGCAAGCTCGCGCAACTCGCGGCATTGTCGATCCGGCGCACCGAAACCGCCTTTGACGAGGCACATGGTGCGCTCTTGAGCATGGGCACATCGCCGCTGCAGCCGTGTTCCCAACCGCATCTGGCGCAGATGCGCGCGCTGGTGCTGGCCAGTCATTACATCGTCGAACTGGGCTACCTCCAGCAGGGCCGGCTGCGCTGCACCTCGTGGGGCCCATCACCGGAGGTCGTGGCGCACACCGCTGCCGACTTCGTGGTCAAGCGCGGCATCGCGGTCACCACGCGGTTGCGCCCGCTGGCCAATCCGCACCACCCGCTGATGGCCTTGCAGTTGCGGGACTACAACGTGCTGATCAATCCGACCACGCTGACCGACATCAATCTGCCGCCCGGCCTGCAATTGGCGATTGGCACGCCGGACGGCCAGATACTGAGCAGCACCGGCACCGCCGCCGAGCAGCTGCTGATCGCGCTGCCGACCGCTGCATCCGGCACCGGGCCGGACGCCCAGGCATTGTCCGGCCGCGACCGCCGCGGCGACTGGGCCGCGGTCGTCACCGAGCCGGTGGCCTATCTGCGCGGGCCGCTGGCTGCTGCACGGCTGCAGGTGGTACCGGTCGGCATCGCGCTGGCGCTGCTGTTGGTCAGCCTGGTGATCTGGGTCTCGCGGCGGCGGTTGTCGCCGCTGGCGCGGCTGGAAATCGCCGTGCAGCGCAACGAGTTCGTGGTGCACTACCAGCCGATCATCGCGCTCGACACCGGCGCCTGCGTCGGTGCCGAGGCGCTGGTGCGCTGGCAGCAACCCGATGGCGTGTTGATCCCGCCCGATGCCTTCATCCCGCTGGCCGAAGAGAGCGGCCTGATCCTGCCGATTACCGATCTGGTGGTGGCCGAAGTCATCCGCGACCTCGGCCCGACCCTGGCGACCGACCCTTCCCTGCACGTGGCCATCAATGTCTCCGCCGACGACATCAAGAGCGGCCGCGTGCAGACCGTGCTGGCCCGGGCGCTGCATGGCACCAACGTGGACAGCGGACAGTTGTGGGTGGAGGCGACCGAACGCAGCCTGATGGACATCGAAGCGGCGCGCACCACCATCACCCACCTGCGCGGTGCCGGCCACACGGTGTCGATCGACGACTTCGGCACCGGTTATTCGAGCCTGCAGTACCTGCAAGGCTTGCCGCTGGATGCGCTGAAGATCGACAAGTCCTTCGTGGACACCATCGGCACCCACTCGGCCACCAGCGCGGTGACCTCGCACATCATCGACATGGCCAAGACGCTGCAGCTGCGCACCATCGCCGAAGGCGTGGAACGGCAGGAGCAGCTGGACTATCTGCGCGCGCACGGCGTGGACCTGGCGCAGGGCTGGCTGTTCTCACGCGCGCTGCCGGCCACCGGCTTCATCGCCTACCACGCGCTGATGCGCGGCGGCACGCACTGACCAGCGCAGCTACGGCGTCAACACCGACGTGGAGCCGTGACGGCGAGTCGTCGACCAACCGGGCACGGCGATCCAGGCGCGGCAATCAGCGGGATGCACACACGGCCTGCTCGAATCGCGGCCAAGACGGTTCGCCTGTGCCGAAGGCAACGAGGTTGCACGCCGACCAGGCGCACGCTCGTGCGGCCGCCAGGCCGGACTGACTGGCCCGACAAGAAAAAGGGCCGCCAGTGGCGGCCCTTTCGATCAGGCGCCTTGCAGGGCACCTTCGCGTTGGCGACGTACCGGCCGGGGCCGGCTCGGGAACGCATGCCGCACGATCCGCCACATCACCTGGCCGAACTGACGCGGCAGCGAGCCGGTGTTGTAGTGCTGGCCGTAGCGCGCACAGATCTGCTTCACCTCGACCGCAATCTGCGCGTAACGGTTGGCCGGCAGGTCCGGGTAGAAGTGGTGCTCGATCTGGTGGCTCAGATTGCCCGACAGCACGTTCATCAGCTTGCCGCCGGTGAGGTTCGAAGACCCCCGCAGCTGACGCAGGTACCAGTGACCGCGCGACTCGTTGCGGATCGACTCCTTCGGGAACACTTCCGCATCGGCGGTGAAGTGACCGCAGAAGATGATCACGAAGGTCCAGATGCTGCGCAGCACGTTGGCGGCCAGGTTGCCCAGCAGCACGGTCAGGAAGAACGGGCCGGCCAGCGCCGGGAACGCGATGTAGTCCTTGAGCATCTGGCGGCCGATCTTGCGGCCGACCGGCAGGAACGAGGCGCGCAACTCGGCCGCCTTCATCTTGCCGGCGAACCAGCGGCCCAGGCGCAGGTCCTGGATCGCCACGCCCCATTCGAACAACAACGCGAACACCACCGCAATGAACGGCTGCAGCAGGTAGAACGGGCGCCAGCGCTGCTCGGGGAAGATGCGCAGCAGCCCGTAGCCGATGTCGTCGTCCATGCCGCGCACATTGGTGTAGGTGTGGTGCTTGAAGTTGTGCGTCTTGCGCCAGTTGTCGCCGGTGGCAACGATGTCCCACTCATAGGTGTTGCCGTTGAGTTGCGGGTCGCCCATCCAGTCGTACTGGCCGTGCATGACGTTGTGGCCCAGCTCCATGTTCTCCAGGATCTTGGACAGCGTCAGCAGCACCACACCGGCGATCCACGCCGGGATCAGCACGCTGTGCACGAACGCGCCCAGGAACAGCAGCGCGCGTCCGGCCACGCCGGTCCAGCGCACCGCGGCCACGATGCGGCGGATGTAACGCGCATCGGCGGCACCGACCTGGGCCTGCACGCGGGCGCGGATGGCGTCGAGTTCGTCGCCGAAGGACTGCAGTTCGGCAGCGGACAGGGCGCGGTTGTGGACTCGGCTCATGAGGATTCCTTACAGATCCAGGATCAGGTCAGTGCTCGGGGCACTGATGCACAGGCGGACCTGTGCGGTGGGTTCGTTGCTGCGCTCACCGGTCAACAGGTGGCGCGTGGTGCCGGCCTGGCGCGCGCAGGCGCAGCTGTTGCAGATGCCCATGCGGCAACCGTGCTTCGGCCGCAGGCCTTGCGCTTCCAGCCCCTCCAGCAGCGACTGGCCGCGCGGCAGGGTCAGCGTACGGCCGCTGCGTGACAGCTGGACCTGCACCTCACCGGCTTCGCCGTCGTCCAGCACCGGCACGCTGAAGGCTTCGGCCTGGAACGCGGCCACGCGGCCCTGCAGGCGCGCGCGCGCTGCCTGCACGAAGCCGCCCGGGCCGCAAACCATGACGTGGCGGCTGGAGAGATCGGCGACCTGCTCCAATGGGTAGCCATCGATGCGCGCAGCCGGCGTGGCGCCTTCGCGGGTGGTCAGCAGGCGCACGCGCAGGCGCGGATGTGCGGCGGCCATCGCCTCGAATTCCTCGACGAAGCAGGCTTCGTCGCGCTGGCGCACCCAGTACAGCAGGTCCACGTCCATCGGCATGCCGGCCTGCGCGGCGGCCTGCAGCAGCGCGCGCATCGGGGTGATGCCCGAGCCGGCCGCCAGCAGCAACAGCGGCGTCGGGGCGGCCGGCAGCAGCATGTCGCCGAAGGCTGGATCCAGCGACACCACCGTCCCGATCGGCGCATCGCCGGCCAGGTAGCGGCTGACCAGCCCGCCCTCGATCGCCTTGACGGTGATCGCCAGGCGGCCATCGGCCAGCACGGTCGGGCTGTAGCTGCGCAGCAGGCGGCGGCCGTCGATCTCCACGCCCAGGCTCACGTGCTGGCCGGCCTGCAGCCCCTGCCAGTGGCCGTTGGGCCGCAGCACCAGGGTCACCGCGTCGCGGCTGGCCGGCGTGCGCGCGACCAGGCGGGCCATTGGCCGTTCCAGGGTCCACAAGGGGTTGAGCCGGGTTGCCCAGAAATCGAACAACTGCGGCGACACCAGCCGACGCGCCAGGCGCGTCGGCAACAGGGACTTGGACTTGGGGTCGGATGCCAGGTTCATGGATTGCACTATACGCATGCATGCACAGCCGTGTATACAGTTGTATATCGATCAGAGGAGCTATGATTCAGGCCCACGCCCGGCTACCGCCTCATGACCTCCATCGCCCTGCCTTCCAACGACGCGCCGCCGTCACGCAAGCCGGCGATTTCACGTGAGGATCTGATCGCCGCGGCACTGTCGCTGATCGGACCACACCGCAGCCTGTCCACGCTGAGCCTGCGCGAAGTGGCCCGCGAAGCCGGCATCGCGCCCAACAGCTTCTATCGCCAGTTCCGCGACATGGACGAACTGGCGGTGGCCCTGATCGATCTGGCCGGGCGTTCGTTGCGCACCATCATCGGCCAGGCCCGTCAGCGCGCCACCTCCACCGACCGCAGCGTCATCCGGGTATCGGTCGAAGCCTTCATGGAACAGCTGCGCGCCGACGACAAGTTGCTGCACGTGCTGCTGCGCGAAGGTGCGGTGGGCTCGGATGCGTTCAAGCAGGCGGTGGAGCGTGAGCTCAGCTATTTCGAAGACGAGTTGCGGGTGGACCTGATCCGCCTGGCCGCCGCCGACAATGCCAAGCTGCATGCGCCGGCGCTGGTGTCCAAGGCGATCACCCGGCTGGTGTTTGCGATGGGCGCGGTGGCGATGGACTCGCCGCCGGAAAAAGACCCCGAACTGATCGAGCAGATCTCGCAGATGCTGCGCATGATACTCACCGGTGCACGCACCTTGGGCACGCACGGCGGGTGAGCGTAGCCTGACGCTGGAAAGCCACCGGTCTGTCTCGCGTTGACCGGTGACGCATGCTCGCTTCGAGCGATACGCCTGGCTGGTTGCCTACGCATCAAGTCGCACGCATGCGCTGTCGGTGCGTCAATGACCTGCGCGCAGTATGGGGCGCAGTCCACGTGCATAGCCACGCCAGGTGCGTGCAAGCGCCTGTGCATGGAGATCGGCACATGCCGCGTTTTGCGCAGACAAGCGAACATGGCGATCGCTGAAACATCGGCAGTGCCTGTTTGTCTTCAAAGCCATCCAACACCTGCAAGGCGATACGGTCGTACGTCTATCTCCTATCGACCAGCCTCATCCATGACGGCGAATGCACAGTTCAGTCTTGTCGCGGTGGTGCTCACATCCAAGCACACGCGTTTCACTCCTGGCTGGCCAAGGTGGGCCACGTTCGCGATCTGCTCGACAGACGCACCTACAGGCACACGGAGACGACATGAGCAACCACGACACCCCTCTCGACAAGCAGGAACGCAAGGCCGAAGCGCAGGATCTGAACCGTGATCCGATCTCCGGTACACCCGGTTCGCATCCGGTCGGTGTGGGTGTGGGCGGCATCGCAGGCGGCGCTGCCGCCGGTGCGCTGGCCGGCACCGTGTTCGGTCCGCTGGGCACGCTGATCGGCGCGGCGGTTGGCGTGGTGGCCGGCGCCGCAGCCGGCAAGGGCGTGGCCGAGCGCCTGGACCCGACGGTGGAAACCGAATACTGGCGTCAGGAGCACCAGAACCGTCCTTACTACAAGGAAGGCACTGACTACGACCGCGATTACGCCACCGTCTACGGCTTTGGTCTGCAGGCGCGCGAAACACGTCCGACCAGCACCTGGGAAGAAACCGAGGCCACGCTGGCTGGTGAATGGCCGCGCAATCGCGGCGAATCGCGCCTGGAATGGGAAGAGGCACGCCTTGCCGCGCGCGATGCCTGGGAGCGTGCCGATCGCACGCATAGCGTCTATCGCGAGGGCGACACGCATTACCAAGGCCGTTTCGACAGCGCGAGTTATCGCGACGCCGAATATTCCTACGACGATTATCGCCCTGCCTATCGTTACGGCATGCAGGCACGTCAGCAATATGTCGGCCGCCAGTGGGACGACCATCTGGAACGCGATCTGGGCGATGGCTGGGACCGTTTCAAGTCCAACTCGCGCCTGAGCTGGGAAAAGGCCAAGCATGCCGTGCGCGAAGCCTTCGATTCGGAGAATCACGATCAGGCTGCACGTCGCAATCCGACCGACCCGCGCGTCTGAGGTGTCGCGGCCTGGCACCAGGCCACGCTGATCTGTAAAAAAGAACGGGCCCGATGGGCCCGTTCTTCATTTGTCGAAAACATCGACGGGGACGCTGACCCCGTTGCGTGGACGACTCAGCTGGAGCTGTTTTCCACGGCACGGATGTCGCCACGAAATTCGCGCGCGCCCTGCCCGGGCGATGACACTGCATCGCCCTGTTGCTGCTTGAGCATCTGCTTGCGTGCGGCCACCACTTCCTTGGCCAGGGCGATGCGCCGGCCAACCACCATTTCGGTCAGCCAGTCGATCAGGGTCCGTGTGTATTCCTGCTGGTGTTCCTTGATGCTCAATGCGTGATCGGCACCGGCAATCACCCGCGCGCTCACCGAGCGCGCATTGACGAAGGCATTGGCATAATTGCGCAACACCGGATGCGGCACGATCACGTCGTGTTGCGCCTCCACCAGCAGCACATCGCCCTTGTAGTCGGCACAGGCCGCCAAGGCGATATTGTCGTCCGGGGTCAGCACGCGCTGCCGGTAATCCATCAATTCCGGATCGGCGTTGAGGCTGACCTTGGGGCGATCCCAATGCTCGTCCTTGTACAGCGCGGGCGAGCGTAACGCCAGCCATTCCACCGGGCGTTCGCGCGTCAGCAAGGCGGACAGGTAGCCACCGTAGCTGAGCCCGACCACGGCGATCGATTGCGGGTCGACATACGGCAGGCCGGCAAGCTGATCGTAGGCCGCCTTGATGTCGTCCAGGTTCTGCGCGCGTGTCACGCTCTGGCGCATGGACGCATAGCCTTCGTGGCCACGCAGGTCGAAGGTCATGCAGATGCAGCCAAGGCCGACCGCTTCGCGCGCGCGCACCAGGCTGTGATGCTGGCTACCGCCCCAGCCATGCACGAACAGCACGGCGGGAATGCCGGTGGGCGTGAGCAAGGTGCCACTGAGTTCGTCCTGGTCGACCGGGATCTGGATGCTGGAAAGTTTGGCTTCCATTACGGGGTGGATACCCTCCTGTATTTGAAGCGCGGACCCGGCCCGGGGCGTTCGGCGCGGTAGTAGATCTGCGCATCTGCGGGCGGTTCGCCCTGATAGATCTCGTGCGTGGATGCATGCACCCAGCGCAAGTTGGCATCGTCCTGAAAGCTGCCAATCGCGGCGAGCTCGGCCGGTGTGGCGCCGCCGACGCGCCAGGATTGCTCCAGCACGCCGCAGACCGCACCGCTCCTTCCATCGTCGCCGCTGACCACATCGTAGTTGCGCCGCGAGATGTGCAACCCAGGATAGGCGGCGGTGATGAATCGATCGTATCTGCAGGCTTGCGCGACCACACGCTGTTGCAGGGGCGGTAGCGCCGTCACGGCCAGCGCTTCGAGCGATCCGCGATACACATGCAGCGATGAGCCGCCATAGACGTCCTCGCCCTGCGCATTGCGCACGCTGCATTGGGTGCCGTAATAGGCGATCTGGACGCCGGCAACGCATAGCTCGCCGACGCTATGTGTCACCGGCTGCAGGATATTGCGCTCCAGGACCGCGCCATGCGTGCCCAGATAGTCCTCCGGCAAGCTGTCCAGCACCTGCGTCAGTTGCGCTGCATCGGCAATACGCCACTGGCCGTTGCCACCCACGCCGGTCGGCAGCTTGAGTCGCACACCGCCATCCGGCAGCAGGGTCTGCAGCGCACGCAGGGCATCGGTGCGCGAAAACACCGTATAGCCCGCCAACGTGGCCGGAATCAGCGCGGTGGCCAGTGCCTGGTTCCATCCGGGGACGCTGGCTGCCTGCTCGGCAATCAGCGGGTGGCCGATCACCTTGGTTGCGAGGAAGGCATGCGGCACGATGCCGCCCAGCAAGTCCGCAGCGTCATCGATGCCCAGTCCATGCGCTTGTTCCGACGTCAGGGTTTCATCGGGCACATGAAACACGGTCTCGGCGACCATGGGTCCGGAGGCGGCACGATGCCCTGCGCCGCGCACGTCCAGCAGCCGTGCAATTTCGCGACAGACCCACGCGTGCGTGGCACGCTCATGACCATCCTCGGGCACCGGCCGAGTGACATGCCCCACGACCTGGCAGTACTGCTTGTGCGCCATCACGTCTCCCCTCGCAGCGTCGAACCGCGTGCCGTTGCTGGCTTTTCAAGCAGTTGAGACCCGCGCAGTCGGTGATGCAGCGCTACGCCGGCGCCGGAAGAACCCGGCTTACTTCAAGGTCAGATAGAACGCAAACACAATCACAAGGACGACGATCAAGCTGATGGCGACACGTCCCCCACGCAACTCCACCAAGGCATGCCACCACACACGTGCTTCCGAGGTGCCGCTGGCGGCTTGCGGCTTACGACTGCTTTCGCTGTCCTGCATCCTGAGTACTCTCATCTCCATCATGTCATCCCACATCCTAAGCATCAGACGTTACACAAGTGTGGAACGATTCAGAATCTTCCGTAAATTGCGGCATTGCGTGCATGTTTGCCCCGACATCATCGCAACGATCGCCCGATGCACAGTGGCAATGGGAACTCGCCGAACGTAGACCTTTGGAAAGGATGCAATCGATTGCTGACGGGTGCTCACCGCTGCGCTATGACTTGAATCGCCGATGCACACTGCAGACGACACGACCTGCATGCGCAGCATGTCACGGCGCAAACGAAGCTGACCAGTTAAGCACGCGCTGCTGCAATTGGGCCAATAGTCGGGTTCGATGATCATCCGTTGACACAGCCACGGTTACCCTGCGTGTCAAGTTTGTTTAACCCGGACCACGCGAAGTCATGAGCAGAGACCCATCCGTCATCGATGTACAGGCCGAAATCGCGCATTGGCAGGCGCGTCACGCGCAGGGCAACCTGGGCGCAGGCAAGTTCAGCGAATTGTCCCCGGTGGTGAAAATGGCCTGCGATATCTATCTGCAGGCACCGCGTTCGAGCGATCAGGAACGTCTGCGCCTGTTTCGCGACCGCCTGGAGCATCACTTCATTTCATCCAGCACGCAGTCCAATTACGAGCAGTTGGCGACCGATTGCTGGCAGCGGTTAGGCAACCGCAATAGTTGAGCAAGACCGTTCCTCATTGGAGAGCATCATGAAAACCCCGTATCAAGTGCAGCAGGAGCTGGAGCGATTGGAGCGGTTGGTTCCGCACATCGTCAGCGACCAGGGCGACCGCGCGGAGGACATCCTAGGCTTCCATGTCGCCAGCTTGCTGGGCAGTGCCCCGGCCAGCGAACACGCGTTGATTCGCGAACGCACCGCACGCATGGCGCGCGTGTGCCGCACCGCGCAGGATACGGTGCGCACGCCGGCCAGATCGCTGGGCCTTGGGGCAGTCGCCCAGCCACAGCTGGCCTGATCGGCAGGCACCGGTCCACGCATCACCGGAGCCGCGTAGCGGCTCCTTTGCATTTCACCGTCGGCAGTGTTGGCCGCCTCTTCCCAGGACCTCCATGAAATCCCTTCTTGTCGCGACATCGCTCCTCGCCATGCTGTCCCTTACCGCCTGCGATCGCCCCGGCGGCGATGCATCGCGGACTGCGCCGGCCGTGTCCCCCGAACCGACTGCTGCACCGGTCTCCGGGACTGGCGCCACCGAACTGGCCAAGGGCGACGCCGCCGTGCTGGGCGTGTTGGTGGCGCTGGATGAAAACGAGATCGCGCTGGCCAAGCAGGCCATTGCCCAGGATCTGGGCGGTGCGACCGATACGTTCGCCAAGCAGCTGCTGCACGACCACGAAGCCAACCTGGAAAAGAGCAAGGCGCTGGGTGCCACCGACAGCCCCCGTGCCGATGCCATGCGCGCCAAGGGCAAGGCCGCAGTGGACGCACTGGCAAAGACCGCGACCCTGCCCGATGGCAAGGACGCCTACCGCAATGCCTTCATGCGCACGATGGTCAGCGACCACGGCGACACCATCAAGATCATCGACTCCGAACTGCTGCCCGCCGCCGAAAGCGCGCCGGTCAAGCAGCACCTGGAAGAAAGCCGGCGCGTGGTGTCGGCGCACTTCGAGCGGGCCCACGCGGTGTCCTCCTCGCGCTGAGCCTGGCGCACCGTCTGCAAGCACCCAACGCGCCGGCCTGTCCGGCGCGTTGGCGTTTGGGCCTTGCCGATCGAGCGCGCTGTCCACCCGGCCGCCGTCCTGGCGCCACGCGGCGACCGCCACGCATGCGGCAGCGACTTCACCCTGCAGCAGGCAGCGCTGGCCTATCGTGCCGCATCGATTCGGCGCAGGAGTGTCCCCATGCAGTTGCTCATCACCGGCGGCACCGGCTTCATCGGCCAGGCCTTGTGTCCGGCACTCCTGCAGGCCGGGCACCAGGTCAGCGTGCTGACCCGCGACCCGCGCCGCGCCGGGCGCAGCCTGCCCGGCATTACCGCGGTGGACACGCTGGACGGGGTGCGGGCCGATGCGGTCATCAACCTGGCGGGCGAACCGCTGGCTGCCGGTCGCTGGACTGACGCGCGCAAGCAGCGCTTCCGGGCATCGCGCCTGGGCATCACCGGCCAGTTGCATGCCTGGATCGCGCAGCAGCCGGCCGAACAGCGCCCGTCGGTACTGATTTCCGGCTCGGCGGTGGGCTATTACGGCGAGCGTGGTGACAGCGTCCTGACCGAGGCAGACCATGCCGGCGACGATTTCTCCGCGCAGCTGTGCCGCGACTGGGAAGCCGAGGCGGCCAGCATCGCCGCACTCGGCCCGCGCGTGAGCTGGGTGCGCACCGGCATCGTGCTCGACCGCGACGGCGGCGCCCTGGCCCGCATGCTGCCGGCGTTCCGTTTCGGTGGCGGCGGCCCGTTCGGCGATGGCAGGCACTGGATGAGCTGGATCCACCCCGCCGACATGGTGGCCTTGCTGCTGTGGTTGCTGGACCACGGCGAGGGCGGTGCCTACAACGCCACCGCACCGACCCCGGTCACCAATGCCGAATTCGCGCGCACCCTGGCCCACGTGCTGCATCGCCCGGCGCTGCTGGCGTTGCCGGCCGGCCTGCTGCGACTGGGCTTTGGCGAGATGGCCGAGCTGCTGCTGATCAGCCAGCGCGTGCTGCCACAACGTGCCCTGGAGGCCGGCTTCCGCTTCCGCTATGTGCGCCTGGACGAGGCGTTGCGCGCCATCCTGCAGCACTGACCCGCGCGTTGCCCGGGCGGGGCCTTGCACACAGGGCGGGCCGCCGGCCGCCCTGCGACGGCCGGCGGCCATGCACTAATATTTGCCTAACGACCATCCCCGACAGTGCTGCCGATCTCGGACTGGCCCCGGGCCCGGCGGAACACCTATGCACCTGCTCCTTGTCGAAGACGACACCATGCTGGCCAACGCGATCTGCGATGGCGTGCGCCAGCAGTCCTGGACCATCGACCACGTCGGCAGCGCCAACGCCGCCAAGACCGTGCTGGTGGACCACCGCTACACCGCGGTGCTGCTGGATATCGGCCTGCCGGGCGAATCCGGGCTGACGGTGATCCGCTTCATGCGCGGCCATTACGACGCCACGCCGGTGATCGCACTGACCGCACGCGGGCAGCTCACCGACCGCATCCGCGGCCTGGATGCCGGCGCCGACGACTACCTGGTCAAGCCGTTCCAGTTCGACGAGCTGATGGCGCGGCTGCGTGCGATCACCCGGCGCAGCCAGGGCCGGGTGGTGCCGCTGCTCACGCAGGGCGATGTCTGCGTGGACCCGAGCAGCCGCAAGGTCACCCGCGACGGCAAGTGGGTGGCGCTGAGCGCGCACGAATACCGCCTGCTGCTGGCGCTGATGGAACGCGCCGGGCGCGTGGTCACCAGGGATCAACTGGAAGAAGGCGTCTACGGCGGCCCGTGCGAAGGCGGCAGCAACATGATTGCGGTGTACGTGCACCAGCTGCGCCGCAAGCTGGGCGATGCGCTGATCTCCACGGTGTATGGCCAGGGCTACATGGTCGGCAAGGCACCGGAATGAAATCGCTGCAGGCGCGCATGCTGGCGGCGCTGGCCGCAATCGTGTTGTTGAGCTGGTGCACCTCCCTGTGGATCCTGGTCGCCCTGGTCACCCAGGGCCATCACAGCGTGTTCGAGCAGGAACTCAACATCTTCGGCGACCAGCTGATCGGCGCCCTGCCCGACGCGCTGGAGCACCGCTTCGATACGCAAGCCGAGCCGCAGGCTGCGCTCGACGCGCGCGCGTCGAGCGGCAATGTGTCCTCGCGGATGAGTTTCAAGCAGACCCTGATTGCGATGGTGCTCAACACCGTGCAACTGGGCGTGCTGGGCCTGCTGGTGTGGTGGGCGGTACGCACCGCGCTCGCGCCGCTGCGCGCCATTTCCAGCGCCATTGCGCAGCGCACCGGGCTGGACACCGAACCGGTGCCGCTGGCGCAGGTGCCGGAGGAGATTCGCCCGCTGATCGGCTCCTTCAACTCCCTGCTGGCCCGCGTGGAAAAGACCGTGCAGGCCGAGCGCGATTTCGTGGCCGATGCGGCGCACGAACTGCGCACGCCGCTGTCTGCGCTGCATGCCTATGCCGAGGTCGCGCTGCGTGCGCCCACGCTGGAGGCCAAGGACGCGGCGCTGCAGCAGCTGCTGGAAACCGCACGCCGCAGCAATCGGCTGGCTGCGCAATTGCTGGATCTGGCGCGGCTGGATGCAGGCATCAGTTCGGCGGCGTACCGGCAGGTGGACATGGGCGAGTTGATCTCGCATGTGCTGGACGAATTCAGCGTGCAGGCCGACGCCCGCCACATCACTCTGCAGGTGGAGGCATCGCCCTGCCTGCTGCGTTGCGACGTGGATGCGGTGGGCATCCTGATCCGCAATCTGGTCGACAACGCCATCCGCTATGGGCGCCTCCACGGCACGGTGGAAGTGAGTTGCGGCTACTGCCTGCGCGCCGATGCGCTGCATCCGTTCGTGCAGGTCGGCGATGACGGCCCGGGCGTGCCGGAAAGCGCACACGCGTCCATCTTCGAACGCTTCTACCGGGTCGCCGGCAGCCAGGTGCAAGGCAGCGGGATCGGGCTGTCGCTGGTGGCCGGTATCGCGCGCCTGCACGCGGCCACCATCGAAACCTGCGAAGGCCACCAGGGCCGCGGCCTGTGCGTGCGCGTGGTGTTCGCCGGCGAAGGCGTGCGCCGCACTGGCTGAACGCAGGCGGCGCGCGGCGATCGCCTATCGACTATCGACTATCGCCTGTCGTTATCGCCCAAGCCAATAAGTTTCCAACACCCACTGCCTACAGTGCACTCACCGCATGCATCCAGGATGCCTGGTGATGGTCAACTCGATCCGTTCCACCCCGCTCGTCCCCGCCGCCGTCGCGCTGTTGGCACCACACGCGGCCGCCAACGACAGCGCCATCCCTGCCGCCGTCGCCAACGCGGCACTACGGGAATTCCGCTGTGGCCGCACAGGCACGCGCAATCGCGACATCTGGCGCGCACTGCCGGATATCCGTAGCGCGCGCCAGGCACGCCGGCTGCAGCGCTGGGCCAACGGCGGTGTGTTGTTCACTGCCGCCGCAGTGGTGTTTGCGCTGGCGGTGGCCAGTTATCTGATGCATTGAGCGCGCGGCTCCGCTCGCGCGTGCTCGTCCCTATCTGCTTCCTCTCCAGGTATTTGCCCATGTCGTCGCATTCCCTTGTCCGTTGCTGCGCGCTGCTGTTTGTCGGCGTGACGCTGATCGGTTGTGCCAGTACGCGCCCGATGCCGTACAGCCAGTTGCCATCTTCAAGCTATCTGCGCCCGCACGTTGGCAGCCGCGGTGACCGCATGCCGTACGCCTACCAGGGCGCGGTGGATTGGACACGCTACCGCGCCGCACTGATCGAGCCGGTCAGCATCTATCGCGGTCCCGACGCGCAATTCGAAGACGTGCCCGAGCAGGACAGACGCATGCTCGCCGATTACATGCAGCAGGAGTTCGGCAATGCGATCGGGCAGCGTTGGCAACGCGCGACAGTGGCCGATCGCGACACCTTGCGCGTGCGCATCAGCCTGACCGGTGCCAAACCCAGCAAGCGGGTGCTGGGCACCTTCATGAAGGTGGATCTGGGCGGCGGTTCCTATAACGCGGTGCAGGCCGCACGCGGCAAGGAAGGCGCGTTTTCCGGCTCGGTCAGCTACGCGGTGGAAATCTTCGACGCGCAGAGCAACCGCCTGCTCGCCGCCTACGTCGAAAAACAGTACCCGAGCGCAATGAACATCAAGGCCAGCCTGGGCGCCTACGACGCTGCGAAGGCGGGTATCCGCAAGGGCGCCGAGCAGTTGGTCAAGGGAATGGATTAGCTGGGATTCGGGATTCGGGATTCGGGATTGGAATCGGGAATCGGGAATCGGGAATCGAGAATCGAGAATCGGATTATCGGAAGCGATGGCTTCTAGTTTCCTTCTCCCACCGGGAGAAGGTGCCCCGCAGGGGCGGATGAGGGTACGGACCAGAGGCCCAATCCAGCCCAGATGTCAGATTCGATCACCTGCCCGATCACAGGAGCACAGCAAGACCGCGGTCGCCGGGTCACCGATCAACCCACGAAAAGGCCGGCGCCGTACGGACAGCGCCGGCCTTTGTCAGTTTGCACGGCCCACGTGTTGTCAGCGGGCCATGCCCTCTTGGCGCTGCAGCCTCAGCGCGTGACCCGCTTGGCCGCCTTCTTGCCGACGGCCTTGCGGGCGGCGGTGGTCTTGGCCACGGCGCGCGTGGCCGGCGTCTTGGTGACCTTGGCGGCCTTCTTCAAGGTGGTCTTGGTCACCGCCTTCTTGAGCGGCACCTTTTTCACTGCAGCCTGCTTGGTGGCGGTCTGCTTGGCCACCGGCGCCTTCTTGGCGGCGGGCTTGACGATGGTCTTGGCGACCGGCTTCTTGACCGGGGCCGACTTGGCCACCGCCTTCTTCGCTGCCGCGCGCGCACCCACCGTGGCCACCGCGCTCTTGCGCGCCGCGCTCTTGGCGGCCGTCTTGGCACTGAGCGCCGCCGCTTCGGCCTTGGCATTGGCCTTGGCGGTCTCCAGCTTCTGCCTGGCGCTGGCCTTGCTGTTGGCCAGTTTCTGTTTGGCAGCATCGGTGGTGGTGCTCAGCTTCTGCTTGGCCGCATCCTTGGTGGAGGCGAGCTTCTGCCTGGCGGCAGCACTGGTGGCGGCCAGTTTGTCCTTGGCGGCCGCTTTGCCCGACACCAGCGAACGCTTGGTCTTGGCCACGCTGCGCTTGACCGCGGTGGCTGCATCGCCAGCTTTGTCGACGACGCGCTGTTCGACCTTGACCACGGCCTTGCGCGCCTTGGCGACGCCGGTCCTGACCTGCGCCGCCGCCGTGCCGGCCGCGTCCTGCACGCTGGCCACCGCGTCGCTGGTGGTGCTGGCGATGGTCTCGCCCAGTTCGGTGGCCGTGCTCTTGACGCTCTCGACAGCGTCGGACAGGGTTGCCGTCACACCATTGCCGTTGTTCATAGACCCTCCTTAAGGGCGTCAGTGCGGAAAACGCGGGCGATGCGCAGCGGCATGCGTATGCTGAACAGGCATCGGATCAAGCGGACGCTACGCCGGGCTCAAGCGGCTGTCAACGCAGCGCCCGCAAGGGATCTGCTGCGCTTTCACCAGGCGTTAAATTGCCCGCTGGCACTCTCGTTCAGCTTGATTTACGCAGCCAGACGCCCTATTCCTCTTCCACCGCGTAACCCGGACTTCGTTGCATGCGCCCGCTGCCTACCTTGCTGACACTTTCCCTGGCCGCTGCCTTCGGCGGTTTTGCCGCCACCGGCATCAATGCCTGGATGGACAACCGCGCCGAGGCCACACCGGCCGGCGCCGCCACCACCTTCAGCCTGCCGGCGGCTGCCGCGTTGCCGGCCGCCGTGGCCGGGCAACCGGTGCCGTCGCTGGCGCCGATGCTGCAACAGGCGATGCCGGCGGTGGTGAGCGTCAACACCAAGCAGGTGGTGCGCGTGCGCAACCCGTTCTTCAACGACCCGATCCTGCGCCGGCTGTTCCCGGAGATTCCACAGGACCGCATCAATGAATCGCTGGGCTCGGGCGTGATCATCGATGCGCAGAAGGGCTACGTGCTGACCAATCACCATGTCATCGAAAACGCCGACGACGTGCAGGTCACGCTCGGCGACGGGCGCACGGTCAAGGCCGATTTCATCGGCTCCGATGCCGATACCGATATCGCGTTGATCCGCATCAAGGCCGACAAGCTCACCGACATCAAGCTGGCCGACAGCAATGCGCTGCGCGTGGGCGACTTCGTGGTGGCGATCGGCAACCCGTTCGGCTTCACCCAGACCGTCACCTCCGGCATCGTCTCGGCGGTGGGTCGCAGCGGGATTCGCGGGCTGGGCTACCAGAACTTCATCCAGACCGATGCCTCGATCAATCCAGGCAATTCCGGCGGCGCGCTGGTCAACCTGCAGGGCCAGTTGGTGGGCATCAACACCGCCAGCTTCAACCCGCAGGGCAGCATGGCCGGCAACATCGGCCTGGGCCTGGCGATCCCCTCCAACCTGGCGCGCAATGTTGTCGAGCAACTGGTGACCAAGGGCGTGGTCGTGCGCGGCACGCTCGGGCTGGAAACCCAGAACCTCACCCAGCAGATGCTGCAGGGCCTGGGTGTGGATTCGTTGCGCGGCGCGCTGGTGACGCGCGTGTTGCCAGGGTCCGCCGCGGCGGCCGCAGGCGTGCAGCCGGGCGATGTGGTGGTGGCGGCCAACGACCAACGCGTGGACAGCGCAGAGGCATTGCACAACTATGAAGGCCTGCAGGCGGTCGGTAGCGCGGTAAGGCTGGAGATTCGCCGCGATGGCAAACCGCTCACGCTCACCGCGACACTGAAGGAGCAGGACCGCGCGGTCACCGGCGACATGCTCGACCCACGCCTGGGCGGCGCCACCTTCGTGGATCTGCCCGAATCGCTGCGCCAGTCCGGCATCACCGGCGTCATGGTCAGCGAGGTCAAACGCGGCGGTCGTGCCGCAGCCAATGGTCTGGTCACCGGCGATGTGATCGTGGCCAGCAGCGTGGGCGAGTTTGCCGATCTGGCCAGCTGGCGCGCCAATTTCCAGCGCAAGCCGCAGCAACTGGTGGTGCGCATCCTGCGTGGCAATGCGCAATACGACGCGTTGATGCGTTGACATGGCGTGCACTGCCCTCGACCTGCACTAACACCTCCTACACCGCAGCGATGCTATTGCTGCACCACGCCCGCATGCTGTTCGCGGCTGCCATCAATGACCGAAGGAGATATCGCATGAGCCCCACCAATACCGACCAGCTGAAAGAAAACCTGAGCGAAGCCAGCACCCACCTGAAGTCTGCCGCCAGCGCCGCAGGCGAAGCCGTCAAAGGCGCCACCAGTGCTGCCGGCGACGAACTCAAGCTTGGTCGTGCCAACGTCAAGGCAGAGCTCTCCGATACCGCACTGGCCGGTATGGCGGCTGCCGAGTTTGGCGGCGCCGCTGCCAAGGAGCAGCTCGACGTGCTGGTCAGCAAGGGCAACGACCTGCTGGAAAGCGCGACCGATCTGATCCGTGAGCGGCCGTTGGCTGCGTTCGGTGTGGCGTTTGCGACCGGCTGGATCATTGCCAAGCTGGCACGTAGCAACGACAACTAAGTCGTGAGCGATCAGGCCTCCACAGCTGCCGCCTCCGACGCGCCCAACGCGCGGCCGGAAACGCCAGGACTGGACGAAAGCGTACGTGCGGTCGGCGCAGCCGGCCGTGCGACGCTGGGCTCGGCCAAGGACACCAGCCGGGCATTGCGCCGGCTGGTGTCGGCCGATTTACAACTTGCACGCAGTGCCTTCGGGCGCGGACTGGCCTGGGCATGCGTTGCCGTGGTCTTCGGCGCCTCGTCGTGGCTGTTGCTGGCGGGTGCGATCATCGCCCTGCTGCAACGCGCGGGGCTGTCGTGGTTCCAGGCGATGTTTTTCACCGCGTTGGCCAGCCTGTTGGTCACCGGCATCGCGGCGTGGCGCGTGTTCTTCTACTTCGACCACACTGGCTTGAATGCAACACGCCGTCAGCTGGTCAAGCTGGGCATCTTCGATGACAGCAGCGACGACGACGATGCCCATGCATCGGCTGCCACTGGAGCACGTACATGAAGTTTGGCACCTTGCGTCAGCGCGTCGATCGCGCGGAATTCCTGGTGGAAGGGCGCGCACAGGAAACGCGCCTGCATTGGGGAGAACTGCGTGACACCTGGCGTGCCGGATGGTCCCCGTTGCGGATCATGGTGGTCGGGTTCGGCCTGGGTTTTGTCACCGGCCGTAACGAACCGCAGGCGGCGCTGGGCAGTATCGCCAGCAAGCTGGGCGGTATCCCGAAAATCCTGCAGATGATCAGCACGATCTCTGCGCTGTTCACTGCACATCGTGCGCAGGAAGCCTCCGAGCAGGCAGAACGTGCCGCCGACAATGCCGAAGAGGTCGCTGCCGATCCACCGGTGACGGTGGTGCAGGCACCGGTTGATCGCGCCGCATAATGACGACGGTCCCGGGCCATCGCGCGGGATCACGCTGCGCAAGGTGTGCCACCCAGTACACGGCAGAGCCCGCCACTGACATCGTTCGGGCCTGACATCCTGCGCACACCCTCTGTGCGCGGTGTTGACACGTTCGGCTGATAATGGCGCACCGCTGGCAGCATGCCAGTCTGCTGCCAGGGCGCGCATGACTCTTCCCGTTGATTCAATGGATGCTGCCGTTGCGGCAGATTCGCTTCCGCCGCCACCGGCACCGCGCCCGCGCGCACCGGTCTCGTTGGTGGTGCTGGCCACGCTGGCGGTCGGTTACACCCTGTGGGCGGCACAGACGATCATCCTGCCGGTGATGCTGGCAGCGTTTTTTGCCTTGATCGGCAATCCCATCCTGCGCGGTCTGCGCAAGCTGTATATCCCGCGCTTTCTCGGCGCCTTGATGGTGTTGTGCCTGGGCCTGGCCGCGACCGTGGCGCTGGCTGCGCAGCTGGCCGGGCCGGCAGCCGAGTGGGTGCAGCAGGCGCCCCGACAGATGCGCCAGATTGCGCGCGACGTGCGCGATTTCACCAAGCCGATGATGCAGGCCAACCAGGCCGCGGAAAACTTTGCGCGCGCCGCCGGCGGCGACGGCCAGCGCAGCGTGCAGATCGTGCGCACGCAGATGGACGACCCCTACAAGGCGCTGGTGCGCACGCCGAAACTGGCCGCCTCGGTGCTGGCGGTGGTACTGCTGACGTTCTTCTTCATGGTCTACGGCGAAAGCCTGCAACGGCATGCGATTGCGTTGCTGCCCAATCGCCAGCAGCAACGCTTCACCACCGAGATCATGTTGGACATCGAGCGCGAGGTCTCGCGCTACGTGCTCACCATCAGCGTGATCAATACGCTGGTCGGGCTGGTCTTTGCCGGCATTCTCTATGTGCTCAAGATTCCGCTGCCCGAAGCGCTGTTGTGGGGCACGGTGGTGGCGCTGCTCAATTTCGCACCGTACGTGGGTCCGTTGATCGGCGTGATGCTGATGCTGCTGATGGGCTTTGTGGAATTCCGCACCACCTTGTCGGCAATGCTGCCGGCGATCCTGTATCTGGCGCTGCACACCATCGAGGGCCAGGTGGTCACTCCGATCGTGCTCGGCCGCCGCATGGCGATCTCGCCGCTGATGCTGATCCTGGCGCTGATGCTGTTCGGCTGGCTGTGGGGCATGATCGGCCTGCTGCTGGCGGTGCCGCTGCTGGTCTGCATCAAGATGGTGCTGAGCCGGGTAGAGGGAATGCAGCGCTGGGCCAGGCTGCTTGAGTAGCCGGGATTGGAGATTCGGGATTCGGGAATCGCAAGAGCAGTGAAGCAGCCCGCCAAAGCGTTGCTCTACCCATTCTCGATTTCCGACTCCCCATTCCCGGCATTACAATCTCGCGATGAGTTTCCCAATCAGCGCCATCACTCTCGACCTCGACGACACGTTGTGGCCCTTTGCGCCGATCGGGGCGCGGATCGACCAGGTGTTGTACGACTGGATGCGCGAGCACAGTCCGGTCACCGCCGAGCGGTTTCCGGTGGAGGCGATGCGCGAACTGCGCGAGCGCAGCTTTGCCGACAACCCGCACCTGCATCACGATCTCAGCGCGCTGCGGCGGCTGACGCTGGAAATGGCACTGCGCGAGAGCGGTGGTGATCTGGCCTTGGTGGAGCCTGCGTATGAGGTCTTCTACGCCGCGCGCAACCAGGTGGAGTGCTACCCGGATGCGTTGGACGCGCTGGCGCGTATCGCCGCGCATGTACCGGTGGCGGCGCTCAGCAACGGCAATGCCGATCTGCAGCGCATCGGGCTGATGCATCACTTCGCGTTTCAGCTGGGCTCGCGCGAGCACGGCAGCGCAAAACCCGACCCGAGCATCTTCCTGGCCGCCTGCGCGCGCCTGGAGGTGCCACCGGCACAGGTGCTGCATGTGGGCGACCATGTGCGCATGGACGTGCTTGGCGCGCTGGATGCCGGCCTGCGCGCCTGCTGGATCAATCGCGACCGAGCACAGTGGTCGCACCCGACCCAGCAGCCGGATCTGGAGTTCGACTCCATGACCGGGCTGGCCGACTGGCTGGACGCGCAGCAACCGCATCCAGGCACCGCACACGCTGGCATCCGCCTTCCCGCCTGAGCCACTTCTGCTCGGCGCATGGCGCCGCCTCCGAGGATTTCCATGTCGCAGCTCACCGGTTTCATCGATCCCAACGCCGCAGCCCTGCCGCTGCATGTGCTCGACCGCGAAGGCTTTGCAGGTTGGTGCGCCGAGCAGCCCACGCGCGTGCTGGCGTGGGCGCAGGCGCAGCGTTTCGATGCCGCGCCGGGCAGCGTGCTGTTGCTGCCGGGCGAACACGGGCTGGCCGGCGCGGTGCTCGGGATCGGCGACCGCGCCGATGCCTACGCCTATGCGCACGCGCCGATGGCGCTGCCGCCGGCCAGCCGCTGGACGCTGGCCAGCGCGCTGAGCGAGAGCGAGCAGGCGCTGCTGCACCTGGGCTGGGGCCTGGGCGCGTACCGCTTCTCGCGCTACCGCAAGGTGCCGCGCGCACCGGCCGAACTGGCCGCCACACCGGCGCCGCACACGCGCGCCTTGATCCAGGCCTGCCTCCGCGTGCGCGACTGGGTCAATACCCCGACCGAAGACATGGGCCCGCAGCATCTGGAAGAGGCCGCGCGTGCAGTGGCACAACCACATGGCGCGCAGGTCGAGGCCATCGTCGGTGAGGCATTGCTGGCGCAGAACTTCCCCACCATCCACGCGGTCGGGCGTGCCTCGCACCGGGCCCCGCGGCTGATCACGCTGCAATGGGGCGACGCGGCGCATCCGCATCTGGTGCTGGTCGGCAAGGGCGTGTGCTTCGACACCGGCGGGCTGGACCTGAAACCGGCCGATGGCATGCGCAACATGAAAAAGGATATGGGCGGGGCGGCGCATGCATTGGCGCTGGCCGGCCTGGTGATGGCGCAGCAGCTGCCGGTGCGGCTGACCCTGTTGATCGCCGCGGTGGAAAACGCCGTCGGCCCGGATGCGTTCCGCCCGGGCGAAGTCATCACCACCCGCGCCGGTGTCACGGTGGAAGTGGACAACACCGATGCCGAAGGCCGCCTGGTGCTGTGCGATGCGCTGAGCTACGCCACCGAGCAGCGCCCCGATCTGATCCTGGATTTCGCAACGCTCACCGGCGCCGCACGCATCGCCCTAGGGCCGGACCTGCCCGCGCTGTTCGCCAACGACGATGCGCTGGCGCAGGCCTGGTTGAACGCCGGCGAGCAGACCCGCGACCCGGTCTGGCGCATGCCGCTATGGCGCCCGTACCTGCGTTACCTCAACAGCCATGTCGCCGACATGGCCAACGCCGGCTCGCGCATGGCCGGCGCGGTTACCGCCGCGCTGTACCTGGAGCGCTTTGTCGCACCGGGCCAGCCGTGGGCGCATCTGGACGTCTACGCCTGGAACGACAGCGACCGCCCCGGCCGCCCGGCTGGCGGCGAGGCACTGGCGTTGCGCTCGGCTTACGCGATGCTCGAGCAGCGTTACGGCGGCTGAGGCCGGCTGACAGCACGGCCTCAACAAACTCGCCTTCGTCGACGCGTGAAGTGATGTCGACGATGGCAGCGACGTCGATCGGATTAAAGTGCGTGATCAGCCCACGCCGCGTTCACGGCTCGCAACCATGCACACCGACCATCCCGACTGGTCCTTGCCCGCCCACCGTCGCGGGACCTTACGCGGCATGGATGGCCGCGTAAGAGCTTACATGGACATACTTGCAGCGTGCCCCGCGAGGGTGCGCGGGCAAGGGGCCTGCAGCAAACCCGCAGATCATCCGCTCCACAACCGATGCATCCACTCTGTTCGATTACCTCCAAAGGCGAGCGAGCGCTCGAGCTTCAGCGTCGTTTGACTATCCCCAAGCCGAGCGGGTCGATGGCGTAGTGCCTTGAGCACGCTGCGCCATTGCCCGTCATCTGGATCATTCATCGACCGCTTTGGTCGCGGCATCACACACCAGACGCACTGGAGCGTGGACTATGCGCCCACGGGTCGTGCCGGTGCCGCAGGTTGGGCGGGGTGGCGACCACGGTGCCACACGCCTCACCGCATCGACTCTTTGCCGCATTGCCACCGGAGCCAGCCATGAACTTGCCACCTCCCGCTCCACCCCCGCAGCGCGCACGCGTTGTGGCGCCATTGCTCGGTATCGCCGCGATTGCCGGCGGTATCGCGGTGGCGTTCGCCTGGACCGCCGGCTGGATCGGTGGCGACCGGCTCACTGCCGCGCGCATGACCGACACCATCGAAGCCAGCGGGCCGCCGCATCCGGGCTTTCGCCGCGCGCACACCAAGGGCGTGTGTGTGAGCGGGGAGTTCAAGGCCAGCGGCAAGGCCACCTGGCTGTCGTCGGCACGCATCTTCAGCCAGGCCAGCACGCCGGTGCTCGGGCGCATGTCGATCGGCGGCGGTGATCCGCATGGCGCCGACGGCGCGGCGCGCGTACGCAGCATGGCATTGCTGCTGCGCAGCGACGACGGGCAGGAATGGCGCACCGCGATGAACAGTTTTCCGTTCTTCGTAGTGGCCACGCCGGCCGGTTTTCAGGCCTTGAATGTGGCCTCCAGGCCGGACCCGGCCACCGGCAAGCCCGATCCGGCCAAGCTGGCCGCGTTCGGCAAGCAGTATCCGGAAGCGGCCAAGTTCCAGCAGTGGGCCAAGACCGCGCCGTGGTCCAACAGCTGGGCCAACACCCAATACAACGGGGTGAATGCGTTCCGCGCGATTGCGGCCGATGGACGCGAGCGCTACATCCGCTGGTCGATGCGTCCGCATACGCCGTTCAAGGAGCTCAGCGCCGAGCAGCGCGCGCAGGCCGATGGCGATTTTCTCGCCACCGACCTGGACACGCGCCTGGCGCAGGGTCCGCTGCGCTGGGACATGGTGCTGACCGTGGCCGAGCCTGGAGATGCGGTGGACGATCCCTCGCAGCCATGGCCGGAAAGCCGCAAGCAGATCGTGGCCGGCACGGTGTCGATCGGTCATGCCGAACCGCAGGCCACCGGCCCGTGCCGCGATCTGAATTACGACCCGCTGATCCTGCCCAAGGGCATCGCCGGATCGAACGACCCGATCCTGGCGGCGCGCTCGTCGGTGTATTCGCAATCGTTCAACCGGCGCGAGCATGAGATCGCCAATGGCACAGGCAACGCCGCCACCGGCCAGGGAGCGCACCGATGAGCAGCCATTCCCACTTCAATCTGCCCGCGCGCATCCTGCACTGGTTGATGGCCGCGATGATCCTGACCATGCTGTTCGTCGGCGTGGGCATGGTGGCGTCGGTGACGCAGCGGCCGTGGTTGATCGACCTGCATCGCCCCCTGGGCATTGCGATCCTGGTTCTTGCGGTGCTGCGCCTGATCAACCGCCTGCGTCACCGCCCGCCGCCGCTGCCGGCCGACCTGCCGGCCTGGCAGAAGGCCGCCGCGATCGCCTCGCACTGGCTGCTGTATGCGTTGATGCTGGGGATGCCGTTGATCGGCTGGGCGATGCTGTCGGCCGGTGCGTATCCGATCGTGCTGTGGCCGGGTGCGAACCTGCCGCCGATCGCACCACACGATCCGGCGCTGTACGCCTGGCTGCGCAGCGCGCATGGCTGGTTGGCGTATCTGTTGTTCGCCACCGTGCTGGGGCATCTGAGCGCAGCGCTGTTCCATGCCTGGGTACGCCGGGATGGCGTGTTTTCCAGCATGGCGCGCGGGGAGCGGTCTGCGCGTTGACGGATTGGATGGGTGGGTGTTGGAAGACGTGTTGCGCTGAGTGATTTCACTGCGCGGACGTACCCTCACCCCAACCCCTCTCCCGACGGGAGAGGGGCCAGGATCTAACGCTGGCGCTTTGTCTTGGCTGCTGGCGCGGGTGCCTGGATGCCCTTGCCGGTCGCGGCCCAGTAAATACCGCCATATAAATGATCTAAATAACGCGGGTCGTTGTAGGCCTCGGCCAGATGGCCCAGCGCGGTGGCGAACACGCGGCCGCCTTCGAAGTGGTGGTACCAGGCCACCGGGTGCTGGGTGCCCATGCCCTTGGCAACCTGGCCCGGCCAGATCAGCGTGGGGTCGTAGCTGCTCTCGTCCACCGTCAGCAGCGTGACCAGGTCATCGCTGTACGGCGGATCGTATTCGTACCATTCGTCGGTCCACACCCAGCGCCTGGGCAGGCCGGCGCTGGCCGGGAAGTTGGGGTCCACCACGTCGACCATCGCGGTCTGCATGTACGGATGGGTGCGGAACGAGCGGCCGATCAGATGGTCGTACCACTCCCAGTCGCCACGCTTGATCGCAAACGCCTTGTGCACCGCCACCACGCCGCCGCCGTTGCGCACGTATTTCTGGAAGTTCGCACGTTGCGCCGGATCCAGATCGGTGGCCGGCGTGTTGAGCAGCACGATTGCCGCGTATTGCGATAGATCGCCATCAAAGGCCTTGGCATTCCACGCCCAGACCAGCTCGACATAATGCTTGCGCGCCATCGCTTCGAATTGCGGCTTGGCCACCGGGATGTAGTCGTGGTGATACTGGTTGGGAATTGCCGCCACCAGGATCTTGAACTGCTCGGCGGACGCATTGAATGCGCAGGCCAGCAGCAGACCCAACAGCCACAGAGGTTTCATGCCGTTCGCTCGGAAATCGTTCTGGCCCGGCAGTGTACCTGCGCCTGCACGGCATGCTTTGCGCATGATCTGGAATAGCTGTCCGCTGCGCCGGTGATCGAGTGATGCGTGGCAGTGCATGGCCAATGCCATCCAGCGCTGCGCCCGCTGACAGCGCAACGCGTCTGCCTCACCGGTTCACAGCCAGCCTTTCTGCCGGGCCAGCCGATACGCCTCGATGCGATTGGCCACGCCCAGCTTGCCGATGCATTCGGACAGATAGTTGCGCACCGTACCGTGCGACAACTGCAGCTGCTGCGCGATCTCGCTGGCCGAGCGCCCTTCGCCGGCCAGCCGCAACACGGTGCGCTCGCGTTCGCTCAAGGGGTCGGCTTCCACCCAGGCGTCCAGGGCCAGTTGCGGGTCGATCACCCGGCTGCCGCGCTGCACCTGACGCAGTGCGCTGACCAGTTGTTCGGCCGGCGCGTCCTTGAGCAGATAGGCAGCAACACCGGCATCCAGCGCGCGGCGCAGAAATCCCGGGCGGGCGAAGGTGGTGACGATCATCACCCGCACCGGCAGCGCCTGGCGCTGGATACGCTGGGCCAGTTCCAGGCCGGTCAGGCCGGGCATTTCGATATCGGTGATCAGCACGTCCGGCTGCAGGCGTTGCAGGTCGCGCCAGGCACTTTCGCCGTCGCCTGCGCTGCCGACCACCTCGATATCGTCTTCCAGCCCAAGCAAGGCGACCAATGCGCCACGCAACAGCGCCTGGTCTTCGGCCAACAACACCCGGATCATCGCGCGCGCTCGTATGCAGACAACGGTGGCGCACGATAGCAGCGGTGGCGCCTGCCGTGCATGGGTCGATGTGCAGTGGACGTGCGTGCGATCAGCGCGACGGTGTCACCAGCGGGACCGGCACCGGCGGCTGCGCCGGCACCGGTGTGGGCTGCGGCAACGGCACGCTGGCGCGCAGGCGCATGCCGCGCGGCAGCGCTTCCACCTCCAGCGCACCGCCCAGGCCGCGCAGGCGTGCGCGCATGCCGTCCAGGCCATTGCCGGGCACGATCACCCCGCCGCGCCCGTCGTCGCTGATGTCCAGCACTGCCTGGTCGCCGTGCGCGCGCAAACTCACGCGCACGTGTCTGGCCCGCGCATGCCGTTGCACGTTGGTGGCCGCCTCGCGCACCACCAGCGCCAGTGCGGTTTCGTGTTCCGGCGGCAATGCCAGCGTCTGCAGGTCGTGTTCCAGCACGATGCCGTCCATGTCCAGCAACACCCGCGCCGACGCCAGTTCGGCCACCAGCCCGGCCGCGCGAATGCCGGTGACCGCGCGCCGCACCTGCGCCAGGGCATCGCGCGAAATCTGCGCCACCGCATCGATCTCGCTGCGTGCCCCCTGCGGATCACGCTCGATCAGACGCGCGGCCAGATCGGACTTGAGCGCCACCAGCGACAAGGTGTGGCCGAGCAGATCGTGCAGATCGCGGCCAATCCGTTCACGCTCGGCGGTGGCCGCCAGCCGGCGCACTTCGTCCTGCGACAGGCGCAGCAATGCGTCCTTGCGTTCGTTGATGCTGTACACCGCACCGACCCCGGCCATGCCCAGCACCGACACCGGCAACCACACCAGCGATTGCAGGCGCATTCCCAGCCAGTGCGCCCAACCCAGGTAGAGCACGTTCATCACCACCAGCATCGCGAAGTGCCGCCACAGGGCATGCCGTGTGGACGGGCGCAGGCTCAGGCAGGCGAAGACGAAATAGCTGATCCCCGCCGGATACACCGGCAGCAATGCGGCACTGAGCGCACCCATCGCCCAGGCGTAGCGATACAGGGTGCCGCGCGGCGCCAGCAACATCCGCGCGTACAACAGCAGAAACACCGGATACGACAGCACGGTGCACAGCAGCCAGGTGCTGTCGTAGCCACGTGGCGAAAACACCGGCACCACGAACACCCAGCTCGACCACAGCAGATGCACGGCATCCATCCACGGCGACTGGCCCTGCGCCAGCCGTGCGGCAACCTGCGACGTGGCGGCGGGGCGAAGCCAGGCGGGCAGCGACAAGCGCATCGGGATGGGTCCGTGTGAGTGATCGGATTCTGCCACTGCCGGGCCCGGCCGGGCGCCCGATGCGGCAGCTCGCTGCGAACCGGCACGCTCATGCATCTGCGCCGCGCCCGCTCGTGGTGATCCTGCACAGCACCGACCCGGGCAATCGCGCAGGCCGACAACAGCAATGAACGCAGCGCATGGCCGATCCGGCAGTATGAGGATGCTGCAGCCTCGCGCATGCTGCAAAGCCCGGCCAGTTGCCGCTGTCATGGACGGCAGATGACAGCTGTCACTGGTGGAGGTGCCGCGACGGTCGCATGCTGCGCAGCACCTTGCAGCCGCGTCGATCACGCTACCGCTCGTCGCCCCCCTGCATTGGTGACTTCCGGCAGCTTGCGGCGCCGCCCGCGTCCGGTCACATTTCGCGCAGCATCCCGTCCCGGTTATCGATGAATACTTCTGCCGATCTGCTCAAGCAACTGCGCATCGACCGCCAGCGTCCTGCTGCCCCTGAACCTGCACGGCGCGGTGGCTGGATCATCGCCGCGGTGGTCATCGTGATCCTGTTGGCGACCGCGGCGTGGTGGTTCACCAGACGCCCAGTGATGAAGGTGCAGACCGCACCGGTGGTGGCGATCAGCGCCGGCAGCAGCAGCGCCTCGGTGCTGGACGCATCCGGCTACGTGGTGGCGCGGCGCATGGCCACGGTGTCGGCGCAGGTCACCGGCAAGGTGCGCGAGGTGATGATCGAGGAAGGCATGCGCGTCGAACAGGGCCAGGTGATGGCGACGCTGGACCCGCTGGACGCCGATGCACAGCGCACGCTGTCGGCTTCGCAACTGTCGGCCGCACGCAGCCAGGTCGACAACATGCAGGCGCAGCTGGCGGTGGCCAATGCCGATGCGACGCGCCTGCAATCGCTGGTCGGCGCGCAACTTGTGTCGCGCTCGCAATACGAGCAGGCCACTGCACAACGCGATGCCTTGCGCGCACAGCTGCAGAGTGCGCAACGCAACGTGCGCGTGGCATCGGACCAGCTGGCGATCTCGGCGATCCGCTCGGACTTCAACGTGGTGCGTGCGCCGTTTGCCGGCGTGGTCACCGCCAAGGCCGCCCAGCCCGGCGAAATCGTCTCGCCGCTGTCGGCCGGCGGCGGCTTCACCCGCACCGGCATCGGCACCATCGTGGATATGGAATCGCTGGAGATCGAAGTGGAAGTGGGCGAGTCCTACATCGGCCGCGTGCAGCCGAAGATGCCGGTGGAAGCGGTGCTCAACGCCTACCCGGAATGGAAGATTCCCGGCGAGGTGATCGCGATCATTCCCACCGCCGATCGCGGCAAGGCCACGGTGAAGGTGCGCGTGGCGTTCAAGCTCAAAGACCCGCGCATCGTGCCGGAGATGGGCGTGCGGGTGAGCTTTCTGGAGCGGGCCAACACGCAAGAGGCCAGCAAGCCGCAGGGCGTGCGCGTGCCGGGTGCGGCGCTGGTCGAACGCGACACGCGCACGGTCGCGTTCGTGCTTGGCGAGCGCAACACCGTCACCGCAAGGACGGTCACTCCCGGCATGGTGATGGGCCAGGACCGCCAGGTGGTATCGGGCTTGAGTGCAGGCGACAGCGTGGTGCTGGATCCGCCGCAAGGCCTGAAAGACGGTGACACGGTGGCCGAGGCGGAAGCGGACGCTGCCGAATAACCACAACGGATATTGCAGTCAACAACGCTGGGCAGCAACGCCGCTGCGGCGAGCGCGGCGCCCATAGTGGCAGCCGGCGGCGTATGCGCTCGTTGCGCCTGGATGGCGTTGTGATCGCACACAGCGATGTCGCAATGGCGCAAGGAACGCGGTCGATCGCGATCCGCATTTGTCATTGTTCATTGCAGAACCACGCTTGGCTCGCCGCCGCCATGCGTCGTCGCCGTTTTTCACCCAGCAGTTGCGTCCGTCGTCAGCAAGCCTCGCACCGTCTTGCCGCGTTACCGTCACCGTCATCGCATCGCCGTGTTGCCGTCTCATGCCAGCGCGGTCGCCATGCTGCATCGCGCTTGCCTCTTTCCCTTGCACCGTCAGGAGTCGCCATGACCGCTCTCGTCAGCTTGCGCAACATCACCAAGACCTACCAACGCGGCCCCGAGCAGGTGCAGGTGCTGCACGGCATCGACCTGGAGATTGCCAGCGGCGACTTCGTCGCGTTGATGGGTCCGTCCGGTTCGGGCAAGACCACCTTGCTCAACCTGATCGGCGGCCTGGACAGCCCCAGCGGTGGCGAGATCGAGATCCAGGGTGAGCGCATCGACCGCATGAGCGGCGGCCAGCTCGCGACCTGGCGTAGTCACCACGTCGGCTTCGTGTTCCAGTTCTACAACCTGATGCCGATGCTCACCGCGCAAAAAAATGTGGAACTGCCGTTGCTGCTCACCGCGCTCACCGCCGCGCAGCGCAAGCGCAATGCGGAAATCGCGCTGACCCTGGTCGGCCTGCAGGAACGCCGCAACCACAAGCCCAGCGAACTGTCCGGCGGCCAGCAGCAACGCGTGGCGATTGCGCGCGCGATCGTGTCCGATCCCACCTTCCTGATCTGCGACGAACCCACCGGCGACCTGGATCGCCACAACGCCGAGGAGATCCTGCGCCTGCTGCAGGAACTCAATCGCGAACACGGCAAGACCATCGTGATGGTGACCCACGACCCCAAGGCCGCCGAGTACGCCACCCATACCATCCATCTGGACAAGGGCGAGCTGGCCGACGCGCCGCTTGCGCTCTAACGGAGTGATGCCATGAAGTATCTCTCGCTGGTGTGGGCGCAGTTGTTCCGCAGCAAGACGCGCACCTTGTTGACCTTGCTGTCGGTGGTGGCGGCATTCCTGCTGTTCGGCATGCTCGATTCGGTGCGCGTGGCCTTCACCGCCGGCGGCAATGTCAGCGGCGTGAACCGCCTGGTGGTGGCCTCGCGCCTGTCGATCACCCAGTCGCTGCCGATCAGCCTGGAGCCGCAGATCCGCAGCGTGCCGGGCGTGCGCGATGTGACCTCGGCGATGTGGTTCGGCGGGATCTACCGCGACCCGAAGAACTTCTTCCCGAACTTTTCGGTGGCGCCGAATTTCTTCGACGTCTACAGCGAGTACGAGTTGCCCAGGGAGCAGCTGAAGGCATTCCAGACCACGCGTACCGGCGCCATCGTCGGCGAGACCCTGGCCAAGGCCAATGGCTGGAAGATCGGCGACACCATTCCGCTGCAGGCCACCATCTTTCCGCGTGGCGGCAGCAACGACTGGCCGCTGCAACTGGTCGGCATCTTCCGCATGAAAGACCGCGCGGTGGCGGCCAACCAGGAGCGCCAGTTGATGATGAACTGGAAATACTTCGACGAGTCCAACGACTACATCAAGAGCAAGGTCAGCTGGTACACGGTGACGCTGGCCAACGCCGACCAGGCCTCGCGCGTGGCGCAGGCCATCGATGCGTTGTCGGCCAACTCCGATCACGAAACCAAGTCGCAGACCGAATCGGCGTTCCAGCAGGCCTTCATCAAGCAGTTCGCCGATATCGGCCTGATCGTCACCTCGATCATGGCCGCGGTGTTCTTCACCTTGCTGCTGCTGACCGGCAACACCATGGCGCAGGCGGTGCGCGAGCGCATTCCGGAACTGGCCACGCTCAAGACGCTGGGCTTTCAGGACCGCACGGTGTTGAGTCTGGTGATGGTCGAATCGGTGCTGTTGATCGGGCTGGGCGGGCTGATCGGCATGGGCCTGGCAGCGCTGGTGATCCCGCTGGTGGCCGCGCGCAGCGGCGGGGTGATGCCGGTGCAGAGCGTGCCGCTGCAGACCTGGTTGGTCGGGCTGGGCCTGATGGCCGGCATCGGCATCGTGGTGGGTGTGCTGCCGGCGCGACGCGCGCAGCGCTTGAAGATCGTCGATGCCCTCGCCGGCCGCTGACAGGAGCATGCAGATGCAAACCAAATGGAAGAACCGTTTCGTCAATCTGCTGTCGGTCGTGGCGCTGGCCGCCGGGCTGGGTGTGTGGATCGCATTGCCCTGGATCGGCGTGCTGGTCATCGCAGCGTTGCTGGCGGTGTGGCTGCTGGCCACACGCAGCGGCCGGCTGTCACTGGCCGCCGCACGTATCGGCATCGCCACGCTGCCGCAACGCTGGGGTGCCAGCTCGGTGATCGTGGTCGGCATCGCCGGTGTGGTCGGGGTGCTGGTGGCGATGCTGGCGATGGGCCAGGGCTTCCAGGCCACGCTCAACAGCACCGGCGACGACACCACCGCCATTGTGTTGCGCGGCGGCTCGCAGGCCGAGACCAACTCGGTGATCACGCGCGAGCTGGTGCCGCTGGTCAGCAGCCTGCCCGGCATCGCCGCCGATGCCAGGGGCCGCCCGCTGCTGTCGCCGGAGCTCTCGCAAGTGGTCAACATCGCCTCCAAGTCCGATGGCACCGACGTCAACGCGCAGGTGCGTGGCGTGGGCGAACAGGCCTGGGCGGTGCACGCCAAGGTCAGGCTGGTGCAGGGCCGGCGCTTCACCACCGGCCTGCGCGAGATCGTGGTCGGCAAGGGCGCATTGAATCAGTTCCGTGGCTTGGAGCTGGGCAGGACGCTCACCCTCGGCAGCCAGCAATGGACCGTGGTCGGCGTGTTCGCCTCCGGCGATGCGCACGATTCGGAGCTGTGGACCGACGCGCAGACGCTGGCCACCACCTACAACCGCAGCGCCTATCAGTCGATCAGCGTACGCACCACCGGCAAGGCCGGTTTCAGCCAGTTCAAGACCGCCATGGCAGCCGACCCGCGGCTCAAACTGGATGTGGAAACCACCCGCGCCTACTACGGCAAACAGGGCGGCGGCTTGAACAGGTTGATCAGCGTGCTGGGCACGGTGATCGGCGCGATCATGGCGGTGGGCGCGGTGTTCGGCGCGCTCAACACCATGTATGCGGCAGTGGCCACGCGGGCGCGCGAGATCGCCACGATGCGCGCGATCGGCTTTCGCGGCACGCCGGTGATCATGGCGCTGATGCTGGAGACCATGCTGCTGGCGCTGCTGGGCGGCTTGCTCGGTGGCCTGATCGCCTGGGCCATCTTCAATGGCTACAGCGTGTCCACGCTGGGCAGCAACTTCAGCCAGATCGTGTTCCAGTTCAAGGTCTCGCCGGAGCTGTTGTGGAGCGGGCTGAAATGGGCGCTGGGCATTGGCCTGGTCGGCGGGCTGTTTCCGGCCTTGCGTGCAGCGCGCTTGCCGATCACGACGGCCTTGCGTGAGGTGTAGCGCGGGCCTTGGCCCGCCGGGAATCGGGAATCGGGAGTGGGGATTCGTGACAGCCAAAGCGGAGCAAGTGCGCTGCTGCGGCTGAACCTAGTGCAGGCTGTCATCGTTTTGTCACTGCAGTGCGGTAGATGCGCGGGCGGGCGGACCTTAGGCTGCTCGGCCGTTGCATCCATCGATCGTGCCCATGACGCGCCTGATTCTGCTGGCCTGCGCCTGCCTGTGGCTGGCCGGCTGTTCTTCGTCCTCCACCTCGCTCAGCGAACGCCTGGTTGCGCCCGGTGGCACTTCGCCGTTGCTGGATGCCGAGCGCATTGCCGCCACCATCGCCACGGTGCCCAACCGCAGCGGGCATGTGGTCACGCGCGACCAGGTGCCGATCTTCTGGCGCGCGATCGACCCCGGCCAGTACGCCATGCACTACCGCTATCTCGGCCAGCGCCACGATCCGGCGCATGCGCTGGATGTGGATTTCAGTTTCAAGGTGCCCACCGCCCCCCCGCCGACGCCGCGCGGCACCGTGGTGCTGTTGCATGGCTGGATGATGGATGGCGATTCGCTGCTGCCGTGGTCGCTGGAACTGGCCCAGGCCGGCTACCGGGTGATCACCATCGACCTGCGCAACCACGGCCATTCCGGCGGCGGTCCGTCCGGCTACGGCACGCGCGAATCCGACGACGTCATCGATGTGCTCGATGCGCTGCAGCCGCGCGGCGAGATCCGCGGCCCGCTGTACCTGTTCGGCATTTCCTACGGCGCCGCCACCGCGCTGTTCACCGCCGACAAGCTCGGGCCGCGCGTGACCGGCGTGGTGGCGATGGAGTCCTTCGCCAACGCCGGGCGCGGCATTCGCGACATGGTGCCGCACCTGCTCGCCAGCCAACCGAACGGCTGGCGCGGGCAGGCGGTGGCCGCGTATGCGCGCTGGCGCTATGCCGACCAGGATCTCGATGCGGTAATCGCTGCCGCCGACCGCCAGCTGCAGCTGGATCTGGACCACGTCGATGTCGCGCACGCCCTGGCCGACACCCGCAGCTGCGTGCTGCTGGTGCATGGCGATGCCGATCAGCACATCCCGGTGGCGCATGGACGTGCGCTGGCGCTGGCCAGCCCGCGCGCGCACTACGTCGAGCTGCCCGGCGAAACCCATCTGAGCCTGCCGCTACGACTGGATCTGCTGGGCGGGCCGATCGACCAGTGGCTGGCGCAGACGCAGCAGGATCCGAACCACTGCCCTGCCCCGCAGGCACTGCCGACCTCCACGCTCGCGGTGGCGGCACCGGCATCGGCGCCGCGCGGCTGAGGGCGGCCGACAAGAACCTCGCGCGGTCGGCAGGCCGGAGCTGACCGTACGCTCTCAGCCTGCGTGTGTGAGGGACATGCCGATTGCGGGCAGCGACCACGCCCGCATGGCACCGAGCGTAGTGCTCTGCTGGTCGCCCTGCATCCAGACGGGAAGTGGCCCGGCGGCAGGCTGCACGGAGCGCGCAACCGCATTGCTGCCCGCCACGTGACGCCGTCGCTGCGCGCTCACCCCGAGCGCGCACCACCGATGCTTACGGCACCGCCACAGCCGGCCGCCGCGACCGCCACACGCTATCGCCGACGAACAGCAGCAGCCCGACCCAGATCGCGGCAAACCCGATCGCGCGCCCCTGATCGAACGGCTCGTGGAAGAACCACACGCCCAGCAGCAACTGCAGGCTCGGCGCGATGTACTGCAGGATGCCCACCAACGACAGCGGAATCCGCCGCACGCCATACGCAAACCCGATCAGCGGCACCGCGGTCAACACGCCGCCGAAGATCAGCAACAGATCGGTGCGCAGGTCCCAGCCGCTCAGGAAGGCACCGCCGTGGCCCTGCTCGCCCCAGCCCGCCAGCAGCAGTGCCGGCACGAACAGATACACGCTTTCCACGCCCAGCCCGGCCACCGGATCCACCGCCACCAGCTTGCGCAGCAGGCCGTAGGCACCGAACGAGAGCGCCAGCCCCAGCGCGATCCACGGCGGTGCACCGGCATCCAGGGTCAGCCACAGCACGCCCACCGCCGCGCACACCACCGCCACCCATTGAATGCGCTGCAGGCGTTCCTCCAGCACCAGCACGCCCAGCAACACGCTCAGCAGCGGATTGATGAAATAGCCCAGGCTGGCCTCGATCACATGCCCGGCGTTGATCGCCCAGATGTACAGGCCCCAGTTGAACGCGATCGCCACGCTGCTGCCGGCCAGCATCCACAGCGCGCGCGGCTGCGTGGCGACAGCGCGCCACCAGCGCAGGCCCGAGGTGGCCAGCAACCACACCACCACCAGCAACGCACTCCAGACGATGCGGTGCGCGATGATCTGCAGCGACGGCACCGCCTTGAGCAGATGCCAGTACAGCGGCACCAGGCCCCAGATCACGAAGGTCGATGCGGTGATCAGCAGTCCGCGGCGTGCCTCGATCGGCGAAACCACCGTCATCGCCGCGCCTTTGCCAGCGTCACCACCAGCACGCCGGACAGGATCACCGCCATCGCGCCGATGTCGTGCGCGCTGAAACGCTCATGCCCCAGCCAGGCGCCCAACGCCACCGCAATCACCGGGTTGACGTAGGCGTAGCTGCCGGCCAACGCCGGGCGCACGTGATGCAGCAGCCACACGTAGGCGGTGAACGCCACGATCGAGCCGAACACGCACAGGTAGGCCACGGCCAGCAGCCCCTGCGGGGTCGGCAGGCGCTGTGGGCGTTCGCCGATCAGCAGGCCGGTGCCGACCAGCAACACGCCGCCGCACAGCATCTGCCCGGCGGCGGTCATGAACGGCGACGGCAGGTCGCGTCCGCGCGACCACACCGAGCCGAATGCCCAGCCGATCGGCGCAATCAGCAATAACACCAGCCCGCCCGGCGTGGCGGTCAGGCTGCTGCCGGCATTGAGCCAGACCACGCCCAGAAAGCCGACCACGATGCCCAGCCATTCGCCACGGCTGGCGTGCTGCCCGCGCACGGCGCCGAACAAGGCCATCCACAGCGGCACCGACGCCACCGACGTGGCGGCCAGGCCGGACGAGACGCTGCGCTCGGCCAGCACCACCATGCCGTTGCCCAGCAACAGCAGGGCCGCGCCCATCATCGCCACGTTCTTCCACTGCGCAGGTGTCGGCGCGGCCACACCACGCCAGCGCAACACCGCATACAACACCGTGCCGGCCACGATGAAACGCGTCCCGGACACCATGGTCAGCGGCAGCGCGCCGCCTTCCAGCGCAAAGCGGATCGCCAGATAGGTCGAGCCCCAGACCACATAGACCAGCAACAAAGCGACAACGACCAGGCCGCTGCGCGCAGGCACAGCAGCATCGTGTGAAGAGGACATCGGAGATTGCCAAGTGCAGCAGAAGCTTCAATTCTAGATCACCTGCCCACGCCAACGGCTACGCGCTCAGGCGCCTGCCGCGTTATGGTGCGCAGTGATCCCCGGCTCGGAGTGCCCATGCAGCGTCACGTCACCTGGTTGACCTTTGCCGCCCTGACCGTGCTATCGGCCAGTGCGTCTGCGCGCGTCCCCGAACCCTGGGAACCCAGCGGGCGCAAACTGCTCGAGGCCGGGCTGGACGGTTCGTTGGCGCCGGAAATCGCGCCCGAACAAACCGAACTCAAGGTCATGCTCTCGGCAAACCGCGCCGGCGCCTACCTGCTAGGCGTCGCCAGCAGCAGCTACCGCACGCACTGGTGCATGCCGGCCGGCAAAAGCGGCCCGCCGGATCTGCAGGCGATCATCGCCGATATCGGCGCGCTGCCGGATGCGCGCCTGGACGAGGCCGCACCCGCATTGATCGTACAGGCGCTGGCCAAGCGCTATCCGTGCCGCAAGTAGCGGGCGGTCGCCAGAAGCCAGCTCGACACACCGCCATGCAATGGCCGGATGTGGTGCACATGCGCCGCGCGAATCACTCGGCGCGCCGGCTTGGACGCACCAGGCGTTTGAACACCGCTGGCCTTACTTGCGCGCGGCATCGCTGCTGGCGCGGATCGCCTTGAACTCCGAACCGTCCTGCCAGCTCGGCCACTGCCGGCCGTTGGCCAGCGCCACGCCCACGTCGTAGACCAGGGTGGTGTCGGCCGCGTGGCCGCT
This sequence comes from Xanthomonas sp. BRIP62415, assembly GCF_003993515.1. Taxonomy (NCBI): domain Bacteria; kingdom Pseudomonadati; phylum Pseudomonadota; class Gammaproteobacteria; order Lysobacterales; family Lysobacteraceae; genus Xanthomonas; species Xanthomonas sp. BRIP62415. The sequence goes on along the minus strand of NZ_QEZH01000028.1, from coordinate 229,083 downwards.
GGCGTCCCATTGCGGGGTCCAGCGGTCGCAGGGCTGGTGATAGCACTCGGCAAAGTACTTGTCGCGCAGCGCCTTGCCGGCCGCCACGCCGCCTTCGAGCATGTCCAGACCGGGCCCTGCGGTGATCGCCGGCACGCCCATGCGCGCAAAGGCGAAATGGTCGGCGCGGTAGAAGAAGCCCGCTTCCAGATTCGGGTCCGGCGAATAGCTGCGGCCGCGCGCCTTGGCCGCGGTTTCCAGATCGCCTTCCAGCGACACCCGTCCGCGTCCCCACGAGGCGATATCGCGGGTGGGGCCATCGGGGCTGAACATTTCCATGTTGAGCACCGCCACGGTCTTGTCCAACGGCGCCAGCGGATGGGCGGCGTAGTAATTGGCGCCGAGCAGGCCCTTCTCTTCCGCCGTCAACGCGATGAAGTACAGCGTGCGCTGCGGCTTGGGGCCGGCGGCAAACACGCGTGCCAGCTCCAGCACGCTGGCCACGCCGGTGGCGTTGTCCACCGCGCCACGACGTACCGTGTCGCCGCCGGCATCGGCCTTGCCCACGCCGAACGCATCCCAGTGCGCGGAGAAGATCACCGTCTCGTCCGGATGCTGGCTGCCGGTGAGCTTGGCCACCACGTTGTGCGTGACCACGCGCTCGCGCTTGAGCTTGAAGTCCACCGACAGCGTCGCATCGCCCAACGCCATCGGTGCAAAGTCGCGCTGCTGCGCGCGCTGCTTGGCCTGCGCAAAATCCAGCCCGGCGCGCTGGAACAGCGACGCCGCCAATGCCTGCTGCATCCAGCCACGTACCGGTACGTGCTGCGCCTTTGCATCGGCGTCGCTGCGTTCGATATCGAACAACGGCGACAGGCCCGAACTCTGCACCGTCGCCCAGCCGTACGCGGCCGGCGCAGTCTCATGCACGATCAACACGCCGGCGGCGCCGCGACGCGCGGCCTCTTCGTACTTGTAGGTCCAGCGGCCGTAGTAGGTCACCGCCTTGCCATCGAAGGCGCTCGGCTGGCTGGATTCAAAGTCGGCATCGTTGATCAGCACCACCGCGATCTTGCCGCGCAGGTCCACGCCCTTGTAGTCGTCCCACTGCCGCTCCGGCGCGCTGATGCCGTAGCCCACGAACACCAGCGGTGCATTCTTCAAGCGCACCGCGTCCTGTGGACGGAGGCTCTGCAAGGTCACATCGCTGCCATTGACCAGCGCCTGGGTCTTGCCGCCGACACGCAGGCTGGCGCGCACCGGGCCGTCCACCTGCGCGCGTACCAAGGGCACCGCCTGGGTCCAGCCGCCCTGCTCGCCACCCGGCTGCAGGCCGCCGGCCTTGAACTGCTCGACCAGGTAATCGACCGTGCGCTGCTCGCCGGCACTGGCCGGCGCACGGCCCTCGAACTCATCCGATGCCAGCAGGCGCACATGCCGCGACAGCGCTTCGGCATCGATGCCGCCACCGGGCAGATCGTTGGCGGCCTGCGCCACGCCTCCCACGAACAGGCAGGCGGACAACAACAGGATGCGCATCGGATTCACGGCGTGGCCTTGCAACAGATAGATGACACACAGTTTACAAGCGCGCGCCCGCCACGGGACAGCAGACACGCCTTGCATACGCAACCTGCAACCTCTCGCCTGCCACCGCAAGCCGAACAACACGCTTTCAAGAAAGCAACCTGCAAACGGTCTGGTGCGGTGTCCTCGCCGGTTGCGGGACCGTGGCAGCATGGATGCCGCCACGAGCCCCCACGGACGGGTTCACGGCGTGCCCCGCAAGCGGCGAGGGCGCCGCACGCTCGACTGACTCGGCCTTTGACTGCAGCCACGCGAGGCTACGACTCGCGACAGCGTTCGCCTGGTGAGGCGTTACCCGCTCCAGGCGCGCTAATTCGTACGCGTCGCGCGGTCCAGCCAGCAGGCCAGGCCCTGCGCATTGAGTTCGATATCGGTACCCAGCAACTGCGCCACGCGCGCATCGTCCAGGCGGCAGCCATGCAGGCGGGCGCGCTGCAGATACAGGTCGGTCAGCGCCTCCACCATGCAGCGATGGCGATCGGCGCGCTGCGCGCAAGCGAGCGCGATGGCGGTCATCGCATGGATCTGCTCGACCAGCGCCTGCGCCAGCGGTGCCGGCGATTCGACCCGGCCGTAATGGGTGAGATACATCGCCTGCGGCGCGGCCTCCATCAGCCGCGCGATCGACTGCAGCATCGCCTCCGGCTCGAACTGCACCGGCGAGGAGGTCGGCAGGATAAAGGCGCCTTGCGCGCTATCAAGCTGGCGATACGACAGGCCGAAGGTGTCGCCAGTGAACCAGCTGCGGCTGCGCGCATCCCATACGCACAGATGATGCCGCGCGTGGCCGGGCGTCTCGATGGTGCGCAGCGCGCGCTCGCCCAGCATCACGGTCTGTCCGTCGGCCGCTTCCACCACGCGCTCGGCCGGTACCGGCACGATCGCGCCGTAGCTGCGCGCCATTTCCGCCTCGCCGTACACCGCCGTGGCACCGGCAATCAGCCGGGTCGGATCGATCATGTGCGGCGCGCCGCGCGGATGCACCAGTACCCGCGCATTGGGCAGGTGCTGCAGCAAGGCACCCGCACCGCCGGCGTGATCCAGATGCACATGGGTCAGGATCAGCCAGTCCACCTGCGCAGGCGTCAGCCCGGCCGACTGCAACGCGGCCAGCATCTGCGGCACCGACAGCGAAGTGCCGCAATCGACGAAGGCACCCCGTTGCGCCTCGACGATCAGGTACGCCGCATCGAACTGCACACCGCCAAAGCCGGTGTCGATGGTCTGGATGCTGGAATCGGCAATCGCTGTCATTGCTCCTCCACGGCTATGCGAGAGGCCCCAGTCTAGCCATGGGTTCCACGCATGTCGTTACGCCTCGCGCAACACGCGCAGCGCCGCCAGGATCAACTCCGCCTCCACCTGCGCATGCACGCCCGGCAATTGCAGGTCGCTGCCCTGCTCGGCCTGTTTCAGCCGCGCGATCAGCTGGCCCGCATCGCGTGGCGAGGCGAAGCCATCGCTGTGCAGCAGCAACGCGCCCGCGCCATCGGTCAACTTGAAATAGAACTGCCCATCGCTCTCGCGGTACTGCTTGAACACCGGCGGTGCGCTCTTCTCGCCCACCGCCGGCGCGGCCGCATCGCCCTGGCTGGACAGGTCGCGCAGGCCCACCGCAGCACGCAGCTCGGCCAGGAACGGCGTGGCGTAGCGTGCGCGCAGACGTGCGCCACCGGCGCGCAGAATCGCCTCGATCTTGCCCGGCTCGGCCATCAACGCGTCATAGCGCGTGCGCAGCGGTGCGATCTCCTGATCGATCCGCTCGAACAGCTGCTGCTTGGCATCGCCCCAGCCGATACCATCGGCAAAGGCCTGCGCAAAGGCGGCCGTTTCCTGCGGCGTGGCAAAGGCCTGGTACAACTGGAACAACGCCGACCCCTGCGTGTCCTTGGCCTGGCCCGGTGCGCGCGAATCGGTGAGGATGGAGAACACCAGCTTGCGCAGTTCCTCGCGCGGGGCGAACAGCGGAATCGTGTTGCCGTAGCTCTTGCTCATCTTGCGGCCATCCAGACCCGGCAAGGTCGAGACCTGCTCATCGATCACCGCCTCGGGCAGGGTGAAGAAGTCGCGGCCATACACGTGGTTGAAGCGCTGGGCGAAATCGCGCGCCATCTCGATATGCTGGATCTGGTCGCGTCCCACCGGCACCTTGTGCGCGTTGAAGATCAGGATGTCTGCGGCCATCAGCACCGGATACATGAACAAGCCGGCGGTCACGCCCGCGTCCTCGTCCTCGCCATCGGCGCGATTCTTGTCCACCGCCGCCTTGTAGGCATGCGCACGGTTGAGGATGCCCTTGCCGGCCACGCAGGTCAGCAACCACAGCAACTCGGTGGTTTCCGGCACATCGGACTGGCGATAGAACCACACCGTTTCCGGGTCCAGGCCGCAGGCCAGCCAGCTGGCGGCGATCTCCAGCGTGGAGCGTTGCGTCCGCGCCGGGTCCTGCGCCTTGATCAGGCTGTGCAGGTCGGCCAGGAAGTAGAAGCTCTCCGCATCGGCCGCCGCACTGGCCTGGATGGCCGGGCGGATCGCACCGACGTAATTGCCCAGATGCGGGGTGCCGGAGGTGGTGATGCCGGTAAGGACGCGAGTGGTCATCTGCGTAAGGCCAGGGAGTCAGCACGCAAGTTTAGCGTTTCCGCGCCCCTGGCATGGACGCAACCGCGTTGGATGCCTGCTGCCGCCTGCGCCGGCGGCAGACGCGCAACGGGCCGCATCAAGCGGCCCGTCGTGTGCAATGCGCCGTCACCACTGTCTCATCGCGGTGGCTGGACGCAGTGAAGCGACACCGTCAGGTGTCGTCGCGCAGCGACTTCTCGAAGGCGCGCACCTCGGTCTGGGCACGATCACGGTCCCAGCCATAGCGCTCCTGGAGCTTGCCCTGCAGATACTCGGCATTGCCTTCGGCCACCTTGAAATCGTCGTCGGTGAGGTCGCCCCACTTGGCCTGCGCCTTGCCCTTGAGCTGGGTCCACTTGCCGGAAATGATGTCAGTGTTCATTGCGTCGACTCCGCTGATGCGGCCGCGATTGACCGTATGCGCAGCTTGCCCCCGGCCCCGTTCGCCGCGGATCAAAAGCCGTCAAACCCGTACTCACCGCACTGAACGGTTGCCTGCGCTTGCGGCGCACCTTGTTCGCATGGGCTGTGCCCTCACACCTCATCGCAGCCCTGCGTGCGCAGAACGTCGGACAAAAAAAACGGGCCTTGCGGCCCGTTCTTTCTGCATGCAGCGCTCGATTACTTGCGCGCAGCGTCTTCCACCTTCTCGCCGGCGCCCTGCACGTCCTTGCCGGCACCTGCGACGGTGTTGCAACCCGACAGCATACCGACCGACAACACCGACAGCACCAGCAGCACAATTGCACGCTTCATAACAGACTCCTTCGTGGGTAAAGCGGCGGCTTGCCGCAGATCAATCAAATCAAACAACGATCAAACAAGACTCAAGGATCAGCACCTACCGTCACTGCAATTGTCGGCCTTCTTCTCGACCTTCTCGCCCGCGCCCTGCATGTCCTTGCCGGCGCCAGCCATGGTGTTGCAGCCAGTCATCACGCCGGCCGAAAACAGGCCCAGTACCATCAGTGTCAGCAGTCGCTTCATCGGTCTTCCTCAGTTCTGCGTTCGGTGCAGACGCACCATCTCTGGCGACAAATCTGACTGCGCGGCCGTGGATTTGATGTGAACGTGGCGTGCTGCGTTCAGCGATCGATCAATCTCGCATCAGTGTCGACTTGCCGAACAGGCTCTCGACCAGATCCACCGCCAGCTCCGCGGTGGCATTGCGGTTGTCCAGCACCGGGTTGAGTTCAACGATGTCCAGCGACCCCATGCGCCCGGTATCGGCGATCATCTCCATCACCAGCTGCGCCTCGCGGTAGTTGGGTCCCCCCGGCACGGTGGTGCCCACGCCTGGCGCGATGCTCGGGTCCAGGAAATCCACATCGAAGCTCACATGCAGATGGGTTTCCTCGCTCATGCCCTGCAAGGCGGTCTCCATGGTGCGCTTCATGCCGGCCTCGTCGATGTAGCGCATGTCGTAGACATCGATGCGGTGCTGCTTGATCAGGCGCTTCTCCTCCGGGTCCACCGAACGGATGCCGATCTGCCGCACCTGCTCGGGCAGCAGCGCCGGCGCACTGCCGCCCAGGTGGGTCAACGCCTGCGGACCCAGCCCGCACAGGCAGGCCACCGGCATGCCGTGCACATTGCCCGACGGCGTCACCTCGCTGGTATTGAAGTCCGAGTGCGCATCCAGCCACAGCACCCGCAACGGGCGTTGCTGCTCGCGGCAGTACCTGGCCACGGCGGTGATCGAACCGATGCCCAGGCAGTGGTCGCCACCAAGCATGATCGGCATGCGCCCGGCGCGCAGCTGCGCATAGCTGGCCTCCATCAGCACCTGGTTCCAGGCCACCACTTCGTCCAGGTGCCGGTAGCCGGCCTGCGGGGCCTGCCAGGGATTGCGGGGGCCATCCAGATTGCCCAGATCGCGCACCTCCACGCCGCGGCCGATCAAGGCCTCCTGCAACCCGGCGATGCGCAGCGCCTCCGGCCCCATCCGCGCACCACGGTGGCCGGCACCGATGTCGGTGGGAACGCCAATCAGGGAAACCGGCACGTACTGCGTCGCCATGCATTGCTCCAGCATCGAGAAAGCGCTGCAGTCTAGTCGCCGGCCCGCGCGCTGACGCGCGGCAGCGCAGCACGACGCACGCCGTGCGTCCCATCACGCAATCGCATCTGCCACTGCAGCAATCGAAAGTGCGGCCGATAGTGCGTAGCGGGCAGTCGTCGAACCGGCTCGGGCAGCAGGCGCAACACCGCCGCGTCGGCGTGATGCAGCCCGGCGAACCAGCGCCATCGGCCGCGTCCGCTTGGGGCGGCAACGGCGTCCCGACGGCCGCTTCAGGTGACGTGGTTGGGCAGTTTGTGGCGTATTCGCGCTTTGCCGAATGTGCTTGCCTGACCGCACAGTTAAGACATTGAGGGTGCTATGACGATGACAAAACGTGCCGATGCTACTGTTCGCCCGCCAGCGCGGGACCCGGTGTCATCGACAGGGTCCTTCATCGCGCAGCGCGTTTCGTACAGGGGAGGATTTCATGCCGCATAACGCCGTCAACCAGGTCGTCAAGGCTGCCGTGGGCGAGATCGCGCGGGCGACGCATCACTACGATCTGCAGCGCATCGGGCGCGAGTTCGCGCAGACCATCGAGCGCGAGCGGGGCATCCGCCTGTTGATGCTGTCCACCGCCGACGGGCGTGCCATCGCCGAACACTCCAGCCTGGATGTGGACGGTCGCCGTCTGGCGGCCATGGCCAATTCGTTCCTGACCCTGGGCGAGACGCTGGCGCGCGAATCCAGCCTGAGCGAAGCCGACTACGCCACCATCAGTACGCGTGGCGGGCAGCTGGTGCTGATCCGCATTCGCGCCGACAGACCATTGACGCTCACTGCGGTGGGCGGCAGCGACATCAATGCCGCGGCGCTGTTGTTCAACACGCGCGACTGCGCCGGCCGTCTGGCTGCGGCGCTGGCACAGCCGGCGAACTGAGCGTTTGGCATCGTTCGTGCTTGTGCCAATGCACCCATTTCTCATCGCTCGTAAGGACGACCCGTGTCAAAACTCAATCTGGAACACCTGCATTCGATCGCCGGCTTCGTCGGCGCCGCCCTGGTCGATAGCGACAGCGGCATGGCGCTGGGCATGACCGGCGGCACCGATCTCAACCTGGAACTTGCCGCGGCCGGCAATACCGAAGTGGTGCGTGCCAAGCGCCGTATCGCCGAGCAGCTCGGTCTGAACGACACCATCGAAGACATCCTGATCACCCTGGCGCGTCAGTACCACCTGCTGCGTCCGCTGGAGAGCAACGGCACCTTGTTCCTGTACGTCGTGCTGGATCGCGCCAAGGCCAATCTGGCCATGGCCCGCCACGAGCTCAAGGCGTTCGAGAAGACCCTGGACTTCGGTTGATGCCACACCGGCGGCGCGCACGCGTCGCCTGCCCGGCCTGCCGGCTTGTCCCGGCAGGCACCGCACTTTCAAAGCGCCGACGCGGCGCCCTGTCATGACCACACCCATTCACGCCATGCGGGTCGCCACGGCCGGCCTGGACCTGCTGCACACCACGCGCCTGAAACTGGCGTGCTCGTTGTTGCTGGCCGAACGCATCGACGTGCAGCTGGGGCAATGGCCGCAACATACCGCCGAGGTGGTGGTGCTGGGGCTGGAAAGCGCCGACGGCCTGGCCGCCTGGCAGGCCTTGCAGGGGCAACCCGTGCGTGTGCTGGTGGTGTCGCGGACACCGGTGGGCGGCGCATGGCTCAAGCACGGCGCCACCGTGCGCGAACTCAACGAACAGATGCGCCTGCTGCTGTCGTCCTCCGATCACGCGCAGGTCGCCGAGCCGGCATTGCTGGTCCGCCATTGCCGCGGCGAGTTCGGTACCGCTGCGGTGCTGTTGCGCCATGCACACCTGCAGGTGCGCGTGGATCCGGCCAACGGCTGCGTGCAGCTTCCCGCCGGCATTGCGTTGCCGGAGCTGGTCGCAGCACTGGATCGCCCCGGCTGGCAGGTCGTACCGGACACCGCCGATAGCGCATTGACCCAACGTCTTTCGTTCGAGGCGCTGTATTTCGCCCTGCCCGAGCACCTGCGCCCCGCGCTGCCGGCGGTCGAACCCAGCCACGCGTTGCAGCTGCGCCAATGGCCGGAGCTGAGCGCCGAGACCAGTTCACCGGCGCGGCTACTGGCCATTGCCCACCTGCATGCGCGTCCGTGGCGCCCGCAGGCGCTGGCCAAGGCTTGCAAGCTACCGCTGCAAACGGTGGAATGCCTGTTCGCCGCGGCACTCGCCAGCGGCCTTGCCCAGACCGCGGAGATTCCCGTGCCTGCAACGCAGCCCCGCCCGGACAGCAGCAACTCCCGGTTTCTCTCCTGGGTCGCACGTCGCTTTGGCCTCTCTCTCTTTCAGGCGCAGTCATGAGTCTTCCGGCCAACAAACTGGTGTTCGTTGGCGGCATGGGCGCCGGCAAGACCACCGCCGTGCGTGCCATTTCCGACGTGGAGCCGGTCAGCACCGAGATGCCGCTCAGCCAGGATGCCTACGGCGACAAGACCTACACCACGGTCGCGCTGGACTACAGCTCGATCGAACTGGAAGACGGCGAGTTGCTGCACGTCTACGGCGTGCCGGGGCAGAAGTACCTGGATTTCATGTGGCCGCTGGTGTGCGACGGCGCCTTGGGCGTGATCGTGCTGGTCAGCGCGCGTGATCCGCAGATGCGCGATGCCACCGTGGCCTTGCTGCGCGAGTTTTCGCAGATCGCACCTGCGGCAAGCCTGGCGGTGGGCATCACCATGACCGACGAAATGCAGGACTTTTTGCTGCCGCCGTTCCGCGACGCATTGGTGGCCGAAGGCTTCCGCATCCCGGTCATGCGCGTGGATGCGCGCTCGGCCACCCAGATCACGTTCCTGGTGAAGTCGCTGCTGTCCTATCGTTACACCTCGGCAACCAGCTGACCGGCCATGCGCCTAGCGCATGCCGAGGCGGGCGGCGCAAAGACAAGACGAGGCGCGAGACAAAACAAGGAATCCGGTCACGACGGTGCCTGAGGGGCGTCACGCGGGGGATGCCGCCTCTAGGGTGGCGGCGACGCGTCCATCTTCCTTGATGCCAGGCACGCGACGCGAACGTCATACCTTCGAGCGCGCTGCCTGACTTGTTCAGTATGGCGCACGGTCGGAAACCAGGGCATCGGGACATTCCCGACATCGCGCAGGACATACCGGCGATACGGCATGGGCAATAGCGCTGGCGGCCGGTCGCCAGCCGTGCACGCAACCGGCGGTTGCAAGGCACGCCCGGCGACGCGTTGGACACACCAGTCGTCCCGCCGTTTCACGCACGCAGCGATGTGCGGCATCAACGCCCATCGGTGGACGCAGCAGATAGACGCAGCAGATACCTGACCCACCGGGATCGGCGATTGCAGGCCGAGGTCGATGCCGCTGCGCAAGTGCTGATCCAGCACCATGATCGGATAAAGTAGCGCGATGACACTCGAACTGAAGCCCGGCGGTCTGCTGATCGCGATCGAAGGCATCGACGGCGCCGGCAAGACCACCCTCGCCCGCAGCCTGGCCACCACGCTGGAAGCGGCCGGCGCGCGCGTGGTGCTGAGCAAGGAGCCGACCAACGGCCCCTGGGGCACCAAGCTGCGCCAGTCCGCCGCCACCGGCCGCCTGCGCGCGGACGAAGAAGCCGAGTTGCTGATCCGCGACCGCCACGAGCACGTGGACACCCTGATCGCACCGGCGCTGGCACGCGGCGACATCGTGATCCTGGACCGGTATTTCCCCTCGATGGTCGCCTACCAGGGCGCTGCCGGCCTGCCGCTGGACGATCTGCTGGAACGCAACGCCTTCGCGCCGCGCCCGGACGTGCTGCTGCTGCTCGACCTGCCCCCGCCCACCGGGCTGGCGCGTATCCGCGCCCGCGGCGATGCGCCCAATCACTTTGAGACCCAGGACAACCTGGAACGCTGCCGCAGCATCTTTGCGCAGCTGCAGCTGCCGGGCAAGCACGTCGTGGACGCCAGTGCCGATGCGGACAGCGTGCTCCGCCAGGCCCACGCCATCGTCGTCGCCGCACTGGCCGACCGCCTGCGCAGCGAGGCCGCCGACGCCGACAAGGCCACGCTGGAGCTGCTGTCGGCCGGTCGCCCGGCCTGAGGTGCTGCGCGAACCACGCGCAGGCAACCGCAACCGCGCAGTGATTGGCGGGCTGCGTGCAGGGATCTGTTCTCGACCGGTCGAACCCGCGAAGACGCGCTCCGGAGCGCTGACGGGCAGCCAGCACCGAGCTACATGCACAGATTGCGGGAGAGCACGAAGGACCTTCGTGGTGCCGGCACCCGGATTCGAACTGGGGACCTACCGCTTACAAGGCGGTTGCTCTACCAACTGAGCTATGCCGGCAAAGGCCAAGCGCGTTGCGCGCCGGTGCGCATTCTAGCGCAGCGTGGTGCAATCTAGCGACCGCTGACGCGTTGCGCCTGCGGTGCCCTGCAATGTCCCGATTGCGGCCGTGCTGCGCACATCGATCCACCAGCGCGATTGCCCGTTGCCGCTGGGCAGCAGCTGCGCCGGAAATCCCGCGCCGACCAGGCTGGCCTGACGTCGCTCGGCACGTTCGCGGCTCTGGTACTGGCCCAGCGCGATGCTGGTGTCCTCACCCTGGGCAATCACGTAATAGTCGCCGATGCCGGCCGCAGCAATACGTTTGACCAACGCCTGCGCCGCCGCACGGTCGCCGACATTGGGCAGCATCACCCGGAACGTACTGACCCCGGCGTCCTTGTCCTCGCGCACGCGGGTGCGCGTGGCCTGGCCACGCAAGCGTGCCAGCGCGGCATCGGCCTCGGCGCGCGCCGCATACGGCCCCAGGCTGGCACAGCGCTCCGGCGCAGCGGCCGGAGCGGGCACCGCCGGCGAAGCGTTGATCGGCGCTGCCGCGGCACGCTCGGCCGGCGACGGAGCGGGCTTGGCCGGTGCTGGTGATGGCGCCTGTGCCGCTGACTGCGACGTGGCGGCCACCTTCGCCGCTGCCGCAGCTGTCGAGGAAGCCGCTGCCGCTGGTGCGGTCGTCAATGTCTCAGGCGATGCCGGTGCCGGTGCCGGTGCCGGCGCATCCGATGGTGCGGTCGGCGCAGCGCCCGACGCTGCCGCTGCGGTGCCTGCCTCGCCTGACACCGCAGCCGCCGCGGCTGTCGCCGTGCTCGGCAGTACTTCCAGGCGCGCCACACCTGCCGGCTGCGGCGGTGCAGCCACGGCTGCCGGTGCCGGCTGCAACGCCCACCACAACGCCACACCGGCATTGAGGACGATCAGAACAACGATGAGTGCGCGCACATACATGCCAAGGATTCTAAGCGGGGGCGGTCACAACGCACGAGTGCTCGTCGACCCGCCGCCAAGGGCAGGGCTCGTGGGCGCAATGCACCGGCGCGGCCGGCCGGTTCCGTCTGCCGGCCGCACCCGCTGCGAGGCCGTGCGATCGCGCGGCTCGCGCGTTCAAGCTGCCGACGCAGCCCTGGCCCAGGTCGCCAGCCCGTCCAGCACCAGCGCCGCGCGGAAGCTGGCATCGGGCAACAGCGGCAGCAACGGCGGCGCACCGCCCCCGTGCACCAGCAGCCGCACCGGCACGCCCAGGCTGCGTTGGGCGTGCTGCAGGCTGCGTTCGATCAACGCCACCGCGGCGCCATCGCAGCCGGAGGTCAATGCGTCGTCGGTGTCGTCGGCCAGCTCGACATAGGCCCCGCCGCTGGCCGGCAACTGCACTGCGCGCGCATGCAGCGCTTCGCGCATCGTGGTCGGCGAGGCAGCGATCCGCCCGCCGTGGTGCTGTCCGTCGGCGCCCAGTACATCGATGGTCAGCGCGGTGCCCACGCCGGCCACCAGCACCGGTGCGTCGCCGCGTGCGCCCAGCAGCGCGAGGAAGCGGTCCACCCCGAAACGGCCCGGGTCTGCGTAGGCGATGCGGATGCCGGCGCATTCGGCCACGGTCCGCACGATGCGCACCTGTTCGAAGCGCTCGCGCAGGCAGCCCAGCATGCGCTGCGTCAATGCCGGCGCGGCCACGCTGGCCACGTGCGCAATGCGCCCGGTGGGCAATGCGGCCAATGCGGCCGCATCCATCGCCTCGGCACCGTGCGGCCAGGCCTGCACATCGCCTGCGCGGTCGCCCTGCAGCGGTGCGTACTTGAACCGCGAATTTCCCAGGTCGAACAGCCACTCGCTCATGCAGGTCTCACGCTCACTTCTCCGGAGTGGAACAGCCGCACCGTCTCGCCCAGTTGCACCCGCAACGCGCCGTCGGCTGCCAGGCCAAGCGCAACACCGTGATGCCGGGTGCCGGCCTCTTCGACCTGCACCGCGCGGCCGCGCAAGACGTCCAGGGCCGCATAGCGGCCCAGGAACGGCGCCAGCCCCTGCGCTTCGAACAGCGCCAGCGTCGGCAGCAGCGCCGACACCACCGCCGCAACCACGGTCGCGCGCGACACCGCGCGGCCGGCCAGCGTATCCAGATCCACCCATGGTTGGTCGATCTCAACGGCGGCGGCGGCCGGCATATGCACGTTCAAACCCAGCCCGATCACCGCGCGCGCGTTGCCGGCCATTTCGCCGCCGCCTTCGATCAGCAGGCCGCCCAGCTTGCGCTCGCGCGCCAGCAGATCGTTGGGCCATTTCAGCCCGACATCGGCAAAGCCGCATTCACGCAAGGCCTCGGCCACCGCCACGCCCACGGCCAGGCTGAGCCCGGCCAACTGCCCCAGCCCACCGCTGAACCGGCGCGAGGCCGAGAGATAGATGTGTGCGCCCAGCGGCGAAGTCCATTGGCGTCCGCGCCGGCCACGCCCGCCGGTCTGCCGCTCGGCCAGCAGCACTGCCACGCCCTGCTCCGGCGCCGGACGCGCCAGCAAGCTGGTATTGGTGGATTCCAGCGTCCAGGCGACCTCCAGCGCAGCCAGGCCTGCCAGCGCATCGGCCGACAGCGCTGCACGAATGCGCGCCTCGTCCAGCAGGTCCAGCGGTGCCGCCAGGCGGTAGCCGTCCCCGGCCCGCCCTTCGATCTCGACCCCGGCCGCGCGCAGATGCTGGATCCGCTTCCATACCGCCGCACGGGTCAGCCCGGCGTCGCGCGCCAACGCATCGCCGGATAGCCGGCCGCTCGCAAGTTTGGCCAGCAAGGCGCGGTCATCCACGGCAAGGTTCCCAAATCGATCCGTGAAAGTATGCGCCAAGCGCTCCCACCCGCCCAGCCTGGCTTGCGTGAGGGAGTGAAAAGCACGTTATGATCGGCCACTCACGCCGCTTGCCCTGGATGTGGACGATGCGCCGAATCACGGTTTGCCTGCTGTTGTTGTTGGCTCCGCTTGCCGCACTGGCATCGGACCCGCTGACCGATGGCGATCATGAGAGTTGCGTCAGCAGCAACTCGGCGGCACGCGGCAGGACCCCCAACAGCGACCCGGCAGCCCCGGCACGCGCTCCGGCGCACAAGCCCGCGCCAGCCACCGGCGGCGGCGGCAGCGACGGCGACGGACTGTTCCCCCGCATGCGCACGATGCCGCGCTGGCATAGCTTCCTGCCGGGCATGTTCCGCTGATCCAGTGGTTGTTGCGCCGGCTGCGCCGGCCGCCGCTCGATATTCCCGATGCGTTGTGGGTTGCGGTCAGCCGCCGCTGCGCCTGGGTCGCTGCGCTCGACCCGCCCCGCCAGCAACGTCTGCGTGCATTGGCCGCGCAGTTCCTGCGGCAAAAGACCATTTCGCCGCTCGGCGGGCTGCAGCTGCAACCCCACGATCGCGTCTTGCTGGCTGCCAGCTGCTGCCTGCCGCTGCTGAACATCGGCGCGGCCGGCTGGCGTGGCTGGTCGCAACTGATCGTCTACCCGGACGCGTTCCGCGTGCAGCGCACGCATGTGGATGCGGCCGGGGTAATGCACGCCTGGGACGACACCCTGATCGGCGAGGCCTGGGAACAAGGCCCGCTGATCGTCAGCTGGGCCGACGTGCAGGCCGACCTGAACGACCCGCAGGCCGGCTTCAACGTGATCGTGCATGAGATGGCGCACAAGCTCGATGCACTCGATGGCGCCCTCGACGGCACTCCGCCGCTGCCGCGCGATGCGCAGCGCGCCTGGGCACGCGATTTTCAGCGCGCCTTCGATACATTCTGCCAATGCGTCGATGCGGGCCAAGACACCGAGATCGACCCGTATGCCGCCGAAGCACCGGACGAATTCTTTGCAGTGGTGAGCGAATACCACTTCTCCGCGCCACAGCTGCTGGCGCGCGTCATGCCGGATGTCGCTGCGCAGCTGACGCGGTTTTACGGGCCTTCCCCGTTTGCATCTTCAGCGCAGCGCTGAGGGTGTGACATCGCAGCAAGCACCGGGATGGCCTGATGCGATGCTGTCGCGCGTGTCGGCCGCTGGTGTTACCCACCGCGCCAATGCGCGATGCCGCACGGGTCCGCACGCAGACCGATCGCCCGCATCAACGCACTCCCACGCAGTCACACCAGCCCAAGATCGCGCGGCCTGGCCCCGGGAAACACCCGGTCCAGCTGCGCAGGCGACAATCCCCACAACCGGCTCAACACACCGCCGAACAGGCTGCGGTAATTGGTGAGCACCGGATAATCGCGGTTCTGCAGCAGCTGTGCCTGCGCAACGGCGACCTGCTCGCCCGCGATCCGGCCGCCACGCACGCTGCCGCCCAGTACCCAGTACGTGGTGCCATGCCCATGATCGGTGCCCTTGCTGCCGTTCTCGCGGAAGGTGCGGCCGAACTCGGACAGCACCACCACCACGGTGTCCTTCCATGCCGGCCCCAGGGCCTGGGCGTACGCGGCCAGCCCTTCGCCCAGATTGCGCAGATTGTTGGCCAGGCCACCTTCGACACTGCCCTGATTGGCGTGCGTGTCCCAACCGCCGACATCGACAAATCCCAGCCGATAACGCTCTCGCATCAGGCTCGCCATGCGCCGGGTTTCGTCGGCGAAGCTGCGCGCGCTGGCGGCGCCGCGACCGGCCTGCTCCATCTCTTCGCGCAGCTGCGCGGTGACCTGCTGACGCAGCGCCAGACCTTCGCGCGCGGCCGCTGCCAGCGGCGTTGCGTCGTACATCTGCGACAGGATCTGCGCCTGTCGCGCATCCACACCGCCCTTGCCGATGCCCCGCAACGACACGTTGGGCAGGTCGCCGCCACCCTGGAAGGTCAGCGGCAGCGAATCGGTGAAGGCAATCGCCGGCACTCCGCTGAGCACGCCCGACAGGCGCGCCATGAAGCCGGAACGATAATCGCGGCGCTGCGTGCCGGCCTGCCCGGATTCGATGTCGTCCTGGGTTTCGAAGTGACTGCGCGACAGATCGTCGGTGCCGGCAAACGGCACGAACGCCAGCTGCTGGCGTTGCCATAGCGGCAGCAGCGCATCGCGCATCACCGGGTTGAGCCCCCATTGCGTATCCAGCGCAATGGCACTGTCCGGATTGGCCGCATCCGGCCGCGCAATCGCCAGGGTCGGACGCGCCTGATAATAGAAATCGCTGGCATGCGGCACCAGCAGGTTGTTGCTGTCATAGCCGCCACGCAGGAACACCACCAGCATGCGTGCACTGTCGCGTGGTGCAGCAAACAGGCGACCGCTCCAGGGCAGGCTGGCGGCCGCTGCGGAGGCGAGCAGAAATCGACGTCGTTGCATGGCGCACTCCCGTGGCGGTGATCGCTGGTCGGTTGTTGATCAGCGGGTATTGCATCGGCGGCCGTTGAATCGGCGCCCCTTGAATCAGCGATAGTTGAAGTCCGGCGATGACAGCAGGAATCCGTTCCATTCCGCAGGCGAACGCGCCTGGTCCAGCGCCTCACGCGTGCTGCTGGAAAGCGACGGCGCAACCCAGCGATACGATGGGCGCGTGTCGATCCGCGTCAGCGCCGGAAGTGGCGTGTCGTTATCGCCATCGAAGCGAAACAATTGCCTGGGTCCGCCACCCAACGCACGCGCCACCTCGAAGCGGCGTGCCAGCTGCCCGGAGCTGGTCCACGCCTGCGATTGCAGCGACCACCCATCGGGAGTGATGCGCCCGAACACCGGCTCGCCGAGTTGCTGCACCCAGCTCACCATCGGCGCGGCATTGACCACCGGCTGGCCCTCGTACGCCAGCCGCATCGCCGAGACCACAAACCGATTCGGATCCTTGAACTTGCGCGGTTGCGCCTGCGCAAACTCCGCTGAATCCAGCAGGGTCTGCATGACCTTGGCGATATCGCCATCGCTGCGCTGAAAGGTGTTTGCCATGCGCTCGACCAACGCGGCCGGTGGCGTGTCGCTGACAAAGTACTCGGCCAGGCGCTGCGAAATGAAATGGGCGCATGCCGGCTGCCGCACCAGCAACTGCACCGCACGCGCGATCTCATCCAGGCCGCCGGCGGCGATGCGCTGCCCCAGCAAGGTCTTGTCGCCAGGTTGATGACGCGCAGGATTGAATTCGAACAGCCCCTTGCGCACCACCTGCGGCTGCCCCGGCGCGGTAGCGGCCATCGGCGGAGCGCCCTCGGCCCTGACCGGCACCAGGCCGGCACCGGTAAGAATCAGCGCCAGCTGCTGCACATCCTGCTGGCTGTAGCCGCCATGCACGCCCAGCGTGTGCAGCTCCATCAGTTCGCGTGCGTAATTTTCGTTGACCTTGCCCTTGGCGTTCTTGGCGTTGTCCAGATACTCCAGCATCGCCGGGCTTTCCAGCGTGCCCATCACCAGGTCGGCGAACTTGCCGGTGGCGTGTGGGCGGATCGCGTTTTCCATGTAATCGGCCGCCATCCATTTCACGCGCCCCTTGTCGGCGTACACGCTGAAATGATTGAGCCAGAACCACACCAGCTGCTCATGCACCTGCTCCGGCGCATACACCGCACGCAGCAGCTGCGCCTGACGCGCCTGGGTCAGCATCTGCCCGCCACGCGCCTGCCACGCCTTGCGCAATGCCGTCTTTTCGTCGCCATCGGGCATGTCTTGCAGGCGGATCTTGTCGGCCTCGTACTGCGTCAGCAAGGCTAGCAAGGGCGTGTGCAATGCATCGAATTGCTGCAGTTGGGCACGGATCGGCGCTGGCAGTGCCGCATCGTCGCCGGCCTGCAATAGCAACCTGCCGTAGCGTTTGGGCCCGAGCCGCTGCAGTTGCGCTGCGCTGTCGGCATCCACGCCGTAGGTCGCACGCTGCAGCCAGCGCGTCTGCGCCGGCGTCAGTGCTGAATTGGCAGCACTGCACGACATCGCCAAAGCGCAGCCCGCCAACAGCCATGCCAGCTGCCATCGGTGATGGCGGGGCGCGCCTGCTGGACGTGCGCTCAGCCAGCGCGTCTGTGCATTGCGCTCGAACATGCAGCTCTCCATCGCAACGGCCTGAAACGGGCCCAGTATGGTCAAGCCAACGCGCGGGGCGTTAAACGGTTGTCGGAGTGCGCTGCAGCGTTGACCACGGGTTCATTCCGCACCCCATGCCGGTCACAGCCCCGGCGGAAGGGTCACGTCGAAGCGTGCACCGCCCAGTTCCTGCGAGCGCACCACCTGCAGTTCGCCGCGGTAGGCCTTGATCAGGTCCTGCACGATCGACATGCCGATGCCGTGGCCTTGCACGCGCTCGTCGCCGCGCACGCCACGCTGCAGGATCTTGGCCACGTCTTCCGGCGCGATGCCGGGGCCGTCGTCTTCCACCGACAGGATCAAGCCGGCGCGACGGCTGCCGGTGGTGGGACCGGGCTGGGCGGTCAGCAGCACGCGACTGCGCGCCCACTTGAAGCCGTTTTCCAGCAGGTTGCCCAGCAGTTCCTGCAGGTCGCCCGGCTCGCCATGAAAGCGCGCGTCGGGCGAAATATCGAACTCGCACAACACGCCCTTGACCGAATAGACCTTCTCCAGTCCGCGCACGATTTCTTCGGCGGTCGACTCGATCGGCAGCGGTGCGGCGAACAGCTTGTGCCCGCTGGAGGCCGCGCGAGCGAGCTGGTAGGACACCAGATCGTTCATGCGGCGCAACTGCACATCCATTTCCTCGTGCAGATCGCGCTCGGATTGGCCGCTATCGAGCTGGGTGCGCAACACCGCGATCGGCGTCTTGAGGCTGTGTGCCAGATCGGCCAGCGTGTTGCGCTGGCGGTCCAGATTGTCGCGCTCGCTCTCGATGAAGGCGTTGATGCTTTCGGTCAGCGGCTCCAGTTCGCGCGGATGCTGCTCGCTCATGCGCTGGATCTCGCCGCGCTGCACCTTGGTCAACTCGTTGATGACCCGCCGCAGCGGACGCAGGCTCCATTGCAGGATGAAGGCCTGCAGCACCAGCAGCACCACGCCGGCACTGCCGAGATAGAACCACACCGCGCCACGGAACACGCGCAGCTGCGCACCCATCGAGCGCGCGTCTTCCATCACGTAGATGGTGTACGGAATCTCCCCGCCGTGTTCGCGCTCGACGTAACTCACGCCCAGGCCGTAGCGGTACAACTGGCCCACGCTGCCGTCGATCTGGGTCATCTCCAGCGGGCCGATGAATTCTTCCTGGCGCGGCTCGAGCATGCGCCCGTGCGGAATGTTCGGGCCCTCGGCCGACATCGAGGTCCAGCTTTCGTCCGGGCGCACGACTTCCACGTACAGCCCGCCGCCGGGCACATCGAAACGCGGGTCTGGCGGCTGCCCGCCGATATACAGCGAGCCGTCGCGGACGAAATCGATATTGGCCGCGTACGCAGAGGCGTAGTTCTTCAGCCGCTCGCGCAGG
This sequence comes from Xanthomonas sp. BRIP62415, assembly GCF_003993515.1. Lineage (NCBI taxonomy): Bacteria > Pseudomonadati > Pseudomonadota > Gammaproteobacteria > Lysobacterales > Lysobacteraceae > Xanthomonas > Xanthomonas sp. BRIP62415. The sequence goes on along the minus strand of NZ_QEZH01000028.1, from coordinate 210,169 downwards.
TTTTTCTCGGCGGTATCGGCAAACGCCACGTCCAGCGCATACCCCGCCAGGGCCAGGAAGGCCACCAGACTGAGGCTGGCAGCCAGCAGCTGGCGGGCCTGCAGGGAGCGCGGCCGCCAGCGTCTATACCATTTGGAGCGGCCCGGCACCTGATCTTCCTGCTTGCCGATGCGCGGACTCAGCCTTCGGTACGCGGAATGGCGAAACGGTAGCCGCGACCGCGTACGGTCTCGATCGGCTTGAGCTCACCATCGGGATCGAGCTTCTTGCGCAGGCGGCCGATGAACACTTCCAGCACGTTCGAATCGCGATCGAAATCCTGCTGGTAGATGTGCTCGGTCAGATCGGCCTTGGAGACCAGTTCGCCGGCATGCATCATCAGGTACTCGAGCACCTTGTACTCGTAGCTGGTCAGGTCCACGTTGGCGCCATTGACGCTGACCGTCTGCGCTGCCAGATCCAGGGCAACCGGGCCGCATTCCAGGGTCGGCTTGCTCCAGCCTGCGGCGCGCCGCAGCAGCGCATTGACGCGCGCCAGCAACTCTTCCACATGGAATGGCTTGACCAGGTAATCGTCGGCGCCCTGCTTGAGGCCTTCGACCTTGTCCTGCCAGCTCGAACGCGCGGTCAGGATCAGCACCGGGAATTTCTTGCCCTCGTCGCGCAGCGCCTTGATCAACTCCATCCCGGACATCTTGGGCAGGCCAAGGTCGATGATGCCGACATCGAACGGGACTTCGCGGCCCATATACAGGCCTTCTTCGCCGTCTTGTGCAGCGTCGACAGCAAAGCCTTCACGCTTCAGGCGCGCGGCAAGGGTCTCGCGCAGCGGAGCTTCGTCTTCGACCAAAAGGATACGCATGCACTCTCCCTAGTTACGTTGTCGGCCAATGGCCGGGGAATTTATGAGACTGAACGCAGAACTATCTACGTTTAGTGGTTATCGTCGCGTGGTGGCGCATCCGGCTGAGCCTGGCTGCGCGGCGGCGTGGCCTGCATCTGCTCCGACTCGTACACGGTATGCACGCGGCCATCCTTCATGTACTTGATCCGGTTGAGATTGCCCCCGTCGAACGGCACGCGCTCGGCACTGAGGATCTGTCCACCGGTGGACCGCTGCACCTGCCGGATGGTGTCCGAGAGCGTGCGTCCATTGCCGCGCGCAGACGGCGGCAACGCCTCACGCCCCGCATGCGACATCGGATACGCCTGTCCCCATGCCAACGGCGCTGCCATGGCAACCCCAAGGGCAACCAGGACGACATAGCGGGCGCGGCAGGACGGCTGGGTCACAATGAATCCTAGCGGGTTGTTCAGGAACATTCAAAATTCGTGAAGACGGCCACCGGGCACCGCATGGTCGAACCCGAGAATAGACCCAAATTCTTGATTTTTCGGGGTGAATCCCATCTGAACTTTTTAGCTTTGTGTTAACGCGGTTCAGCGAAATGAATCCATTCGACTGCCATAGGGCGGTTCAGCGCCGGATTTCGCAGTCGCGCCTGACCGGCGGCATCCCGCTACATGCCAGACATCCGTATGCCGGTTCAGCTAATGCAAGCTGCAAGCCAGTTCAGGCCACCACGCGCCAGCCCTGGGTGTCGGTGCGCTGCAAGGCCTGCTCGACCAGATCCCAACCCGCACCCGGCCGGTGTGCGCCCTCGCTCAGGACCTGCCGGAACGCGCGTCCGCCCGGCTGGCCATGGAACAGCCCCAGCACGTGCCGGGTCATATGCTTCAGCGCCAGGCCGCGTTCCAGCTGCGACTCGACGTAGGGCCGCAAGGCGCGCAGCAACGCATCGCGCGGCTGCTCCGCACGCTGGTTCAGGGCCGCATCCAGGCGATGCAGCACGTAGGGATCGTGGTAGGCGGCGCGGCCGAGCATGACGCCGTCGGCCTGGTGTAGATGCTCCAGGGCGGCCTCCACCGCCGCAATGCCGCCATTGAGCACCACCGGCAGCGCGGGGCACTCCTGCTTGAGGCGATAGGCCCAGTCGTAACGCAACGGCGGCACCTCGCGGTTTTCCTTGGGCGATAAGCCCTTGAGCCACGCGTTGCGGGCATGCACCACCACCATCGCCGCGCCGGCTGCGACCACCTGGTCGACGAAGCTGGCGAACACGGCGTAGTCGTCGTCATCGTCCACGCCGAGGCGGCATTTGACCGTGACCGGCAACATGGTCGCCGCACACATGGCGGCAACACAGTCGGCCACCAGGCCCGGCTCGCGCATCAGGCAGGCACCGAAGCGCCCGGCCTGCACCCGATCGGACGGGCAGCCGCAATTGAGGTTGATCTCGTCGTAGCCCCACTCCTGCGCGATCGCCGCGGCCTGCGCAAGCTGCGCCGGCTCGCTGCCGCCCAGTTGCAACGCCAGCGGATGTTCGACCGGATCGAAGCCGATCAGCCGCGTGCGATCTCCATGGATCACTGCATTGGCATGCACCATCTCGGTATACAGCCGCGCCGAGGGTGCCAGCAGGCGATGGAAGACCCGGCAATGGCGGTCGGTCCAGTCCATCATCGGGGCGACGGACAGGCGCAGGGAGGCGGCGTAGCGATCGGCGGAAGCGGTCATCGACATGTGGCCGCAACAGGCGGCCATCGGAATGCGGAGCAGGATCAACAGCTTACACGGGTGTCGATGAATCTGCCGCAGCGCGGCGCGGCATCCCGCACGGCTTACCTATCGGAGTCCTCTGCAGGATCATCGCTCACTGCACTCTGTGACTGCCCCATCTCGGCTGGCCGAATCCACGCAGGACGCAAGTTTATGACGTGCTGGCGGCGCGCGCTTCGGTGGCTGGCATCGGGCGACTTTCTGCGTCGGGAGGAGCGAACAACATCGCGCCGGCGCTGTTCTCGTTCCCGTCGCTTGCCCGGTGCAAGCGTCATCAGGCGGCTCAGGCGGCATCGCTGCAGGATGCGCGTGTCTGGCGGCGTTCGCCTGGACAGGGCGAACGCAGTGCATCATCGGTGACGCGCGAAGCTCATTGGTCCGGTGCAGCGGAGTTTCCTGCGCCTGGACCGCATCTGCAGTTACGGGTTGCGGAAGCCCACACGCTCTTCGGCGCTCAACGGCTTGCCGAGGGCGTGGTACGAAGCGACCAGAGTGATCAGGGCAGTGCCCAGCACGGTGTAGAAGCTCCACGACGTGGCCAGCACGTGTACCTGACCGAACACCAGGGCGACCACAGCAGTGGCGGTGCACAGCACCATGGCCAGCAGGGACATCAGGAAAGGGATGGAGGGATCGAGCTTCATGGTCCGGGGGGTTCCAGTGTGCGATAGCGGAAGCATCGGCGTTCGCAGCGCTTTCTTGAACTGTTTTTTGCGGTTTTCCCGAACAAATTTCAGGCAAGTCAGCGCGCACTCAGACTTCTGTCAAACCCTTGGCGCACAAGCATTTCCACGTCAGGAGACTCCTGACGCAGTGGCGGAAAAATCACCACTTCCGCCAGAGATCCAACGCGCCTGCGGCAGAAAACCGGCGGAGGCGGTGGCTGCACTTTTTGGCGGGTCGTGGAGGCAAATTGAGCAGGTCGGCGAGCCACTAGCCGCTCCGGGAGCGACGATTCGCTGCGCTCGGTGCACGATGGCTGACCTCCGAACCTGGCGGGGGCGATGGTTGCCCATCTCGGCAGGTGATGAAGGCAGATTGAGTAAGTCGAGGCGCGGCCAGCCGATCTCAGAGCGAGGATGCGGTGCGCTCGGTGCGCAACGGCTGCCCCCGAACCACGTCGGTGGTCATAGCCGAGCGGGCGTCGCCGGTACGCACCGGTAGATGGAGTGCTGCTGCGAGGCCGCCGAGGCTCCGTGTATCGAGGTGCAGGACTCAGGCGATGCCGATCAGCGGCTCATCCGACGGCCACCGGGACGGATCTGCCGTCGCAACCACGTACAGCGCGTCGAAGATGCCTGAGCGCGAGGCGTGTAACCCGCTCGGATGGGGCCTACAGGCGGCTGGCCGGTTGATAACGGTGCGGCACGCTGCAGCACATATCACCGATGGCTCTCGTCGGCATCGGTGGCCGGACTAACACCGGCATAGGCCGAGTGGCGCCGGTACGAGGTTACTGACGCCTTACGCGTCACACATGCCAGGCGCGCCACGCATGAGTGGCGCGCTCAGCGCGCCGGGGTCGTCGCGAACTCGCCGCGTTGCAGCCTGGTCACATCGTTGCCCTGCCCATCCTTGAGGCTGAGGTCCGCGCCCTTGGCGGCCAGCTCCTTGAGTACATCGGTCCGCTGGAACAGCGCTGCGTACATCGCCGCGGTCTGCCCGGCATTGTTGCGCTGGTCGGGAGCACAGTCGGCCTGCATCAGGCGCTTGGCGATGCCCAGCTCGCCCTTGAAGATCGCGCCCATCAGCGCAGTGTTGCCGCGCTTGTCCTGCGCGCAGGGGTCGGCGCCGGCGCTGAGCAGCTGCTCCACCGCCGGGCGCTGGCCGTGATAGGCCGCCAGGATCAGGGCGGTGTAGCCCTTCTCGTCGCGGGTGTTGAGGTCGTAGTGCGAGCGGATGAACTCGGCAAGCATGTCCTGCCGCCCTTCGCGTGCGGCGTCGAAGAAATACTCGCGCAACTGCAGCTTGATCTGCGCCGGGTCGGCGGCGGCAGTCGTGGCGCTGGTGGAGGCAGCTGTGGGCGAGGCAGCGTTGGCAGCCGCAGACAGGGTGCCAAGCATCAGAAACAGCAAGGTGCGCATATGGCTCTCCCGATAGCGAAACGGCACCGCGGCACAGGCCGCGATGCCGTGGGCGGATCAGTCCTGCAGGCTGGAAGCCAGCTGCTTGACCCGGGCCAGGTCGCCCTTGGCGACACGGGTCACGCCGGTGCCGTACTCGGGGTCGGCCTTGTACAGGAACGACAGCAGGATGTGCTTGCTCTCGGTATCGGTGTTGGCCAGCGACTCGCCGAAACTCTGCACCAGATCGGCGCGATCCTTCTTGCTGTAGGACCGATACAACTCACCGGCCTGCTTGAAGTTCTGCTCGCGGGTGATCTTGGCCTGCTGGGTGGTACCCGACAGCGGCAGTTCGCTATAGCGCGCAGCAGTGTCCTGCGGACGCGGTTCCAGGCGGCTCGGCTCGTAGTTCACGCCACTGGTGGTGTGGCCGTGATTGGCCTCGCCATCCTGGTTGCCGTTGTTGACCGCCACACGCGGACGATTCACCGGCAGGCTCAAACCATTGGTGCCGACGCGATACAGCTGGGTATCGGCGTAGGAGAAGATACGGCCCTGCAGCAAACGATCTTCGGACGGCTCGATGCCCGGCACCAGGTTGGCCGGCGCCATCGCGACCTGCTCGGTTTCCTGGAAGAAGTTGTCGACGTTCTTGTTCAACACCATCTGGCCGACCTTCTGCTCCGGCACGTCCGGCCAAATCTTGGTGGCATCCAGCGGATCGAAATCGAACTTGGCCAGGTCTTCCGGCTTGAGCACCTGCACGTACAGGTCCCACTTCGGGTAGTCGCCCTTCTTGATCGCACCGACCAGGTCGTTGGTCAGGTGGCTGTAGTCCTTGGCCTGGACGGCGGCAACCTGCTTGGGATCGAGGTTCTTGATGCCCTGCAGCGTCTTCCAGTGGAACTTGACGTAGTGCACTTCACCCTGGGCATTGACCAGCTTGTAGGCATGCACACCGTTGCCATCCATGAAGCGATAGCCGGCCGGGGTGCCTTCGTTGGAATACAGCAGCGTCAGCGTGCGGGTGCTTTCGGGCACGTGCGAGAAGAAATCGAAACGGCGCGAGTCGTCGTCCAGGTTGGTGCGCGGGTCCGGCTTGAAGGCATGGACCATGTCGGGGAACTTGATCGCATCGCGGATGAAGAAGGTGGGGAAGTTGTTGCCGACCAGATCCCAGTTGCCTTCGCTGGTGTAGAACTTGGTGGCAAAGCCGTGCGGGTCGCGCAACGTTTCCGGCGAGTGATTGCCGTGCACCACCGAGGAGAAGCGCACGAACACCGGGGTCTTTTCGCCGGCACCGAATACCTTGGCCTTGGTCAGGCTGGACAGATCGGCGGTAGCGGTGAACTCGCCTTTGACGCCGGTGCCGCGTGCATGCACCACGCGCTCGGGGATGCGCTCGCGATCGAAGCGCTGCAGCTTCTGGATCAGCTGCACATCCTGCAGCAGGGTCGGGCCATTGGCTCCGGCGGTCTGCGAGTTCTGGTTGTCACCGACCTTGGCGCCATTGTCGCGGGTCAGGACGGATTGGGCGAAGACCGGCGGGGCGATCAACGTGGGGGCTAGCAGGGCTAGCACCATGAGGGATCCAGGGCGCATGGCGTCAGCTCGTTTGAGGGAGCTGAATGATGGCCAGCGGACCGAAGCGTGAGAAGTCGTTAGTTATGATCGCTGCGATAGGCGAACATGATGATGACTACAGAGCGTGATATGCATCGCGTAACAAAGCGGCGGTACGTTGAAGATCATGCCGCTTATGCCGCGGATGCGGTGACCAGGCCTGATTCACAGCGGCGCACGCAGTGCGTTGGTGGCTGTAAGAATACTGCAGTGCAGAAGATCGGCAGGCTCACGAACCAGCAGCAGCATGCGGTGAAAATACGCACAGGGCCGGGTGTCATCGCCAGCGAAAACCAAGGCACCCGTACATCGCGACGTCTTTTTGACCCAGGCATGCACGCGCCCCATGCGTTGACAAGCAGCGCAGCCATCGCATCGCACTTGGCGATCTCCGCAAGGTTCAAAGACCGCCAGAACCGCCCTGTTCGTCAGGCAAACCGACCTCTGCCCGTCTGCGTGCCAGCTGCGCCGGATCCTCCAGCTCGAACAGGCTGCCGTCCGCCTTGCGCTGGGTACCGTAGCGCTGCGGCTTGCCCGACATGATCAGATTACGATCCACGAACAATGCCATGTCCGCGGTGCTGTAAGACCCGCGCGCCACTGCAACCTCGATGCTCTTCAGGAAGCCATCGCGAAATGTGCGGTCAGTGGAGTGCTGCGCGACCAGGAAACCAGCATGCGCCCCGTCTTCGCCAACCGACGCGACATCGGGGAAGCCGAATTTCTCGATCAATGCAGACAGCGCAGCCTGGTTTTCCCGTTGCGACGCAACCAGACGCATTGCCATGTCTTTCGCTGCGCCTTGGTTGGCCTGTAGCTGTTGCGCCGTGAAAGCACCACGAATCTGCTCGCGGATCTTCTGATCTGCATCGGCCAGTGCCAGCAGCTGTTCGCGGTAAGAGGCGTTCATGCCTGGACCACCTTGCTGCAAATTGCGATCGACTCCGGCAATCGCCCATCCCGCAGTCGTCAGCTGCCATAGCAGTACACCGAGCATCACTGTCTTCATCCGCAATCCTCCCGGATCTGAAAAGGTCACGACATCGCGTCGATAAAGCACGGCAGGGAAAGATACCGCTGCCATCGACATGCCACGCGCATTGACGGGCACGGTCATGCACCGCAAACGCGTGACAGCGGCACTCTGCGAGACGGACGGTTCATCCTCCGTGCAGGACTGGCGCAGGCTTGGCGCCGCTAGCCGATCACCCGCTTGAACGGCGGCAGCGCGTCGATGATGCGTTTGCCGTAGCGGCGCGTCAGCAGGCGCGAGTCGAGGATGATCACGCGGCCGTGGTCGCTGGAGCTGCGGATCAAGCGGCCTGCAAACTGCGTGAGCGTGCGCAGCGCGTGCGGGATGGCGATCAGGTTGAAGGCATTGTGGCCGCGGCTTTCCAGCCATTCGCTCAAGGTCGAGGTCTGCGGGTCGGTCGGCACTGCGAACGGTACCTGGGTAATGACCACAGTGGTGCAGGCATCGCCGGGCAGGTCCAGGCCTTCGCCGAAGGAGTTCAGGCCAAACAGCACCGAGCCTTCGCCGGCGGCGATGCGGCGCAGGTGTTCGGTGATCAGTTGCGACTTGTTGCCCTCGCCCTGCACCAGTACGCGGTTGCGCTGCGCCAGCGGCATCAGGTCGGCGACCTTTTCCATCTTCCAGCGCGAGGTGAACAGCACGATGCTGCCCTTGGACGTCCAGTCGAGTTCGCGCACCAGGTAACGTGCGACTTCCTTCGGGTGGCCTTCGCGGTCGTCGGGAGTGACCGGGAAATTGGGCACGATCAACTCGGCTTGGTTGGGCAGGTCGAACGGTGAGGCCAACGAAGCCATCTCGGCGTGATCGGGCAGGCCGTTGTCGATGGCAAACGATTGGAAATCGCCGCCACCGGTCAAGGTGGCCGAGGTCATCACCACCGAATCCACTTCGTTCCAGATCATCGTGCGCAGCACCTGCGCGGCCGACACCGGCGAGCAATGGCAGATCAGATCGCCATCGCGCGACAGGGTGATCCAGCGGGCCATCGGCGGCTGGCCTTCCTTGTCCTCGCGCCGCCAGCCGCTCCACAGATTGTGTTGCTGCTCGGCCATCTCCAGGGCCAGGCCGAGGCTGCGCTGCAGGCGTTCGCGCGCCGCATCGTCCTGCTTGCCCTTGGCGATCGCACTGTGTGCGGCATGCACCCAGTTGAACAGCGCGCGGGTTTCTTCGCCGAGTTCTTCGATGGCCGGGCCCCACTGCGGCGGCAGCTTGCCGTTGGCCGCACGCCACAGGGGATCGCGCTCGCCGGGCTCGGGCTTCCACACGCGTTCGACCTCGGCATGGAAGGCCTTGAGCAGCTTGGACACGCGCGCGGCCACCTCGATGGCCTCGTTGGGCAGCAGGTTGCCGAGCTTGTCCTTGTCCACGGCGCGGTAGGCGGCGGCGATGAGGATCTGCAACCGGCCGGTGCGCTTGGCCATCTCGTCCAATGGCAGGTTGGCCGCGCCCTGGTCGATCGCCACGCCGGCGATGTGGTGGCCTTCGTCGAGCACCAGCAGCATGTCGGCGGGCGGGGCGATCAAGGGCTGGCCATTCTCGGCATCGCCCAGCGACAGCGACGACAGCAGCAGTGCATGGTTGGTGACCACGATCTGCGCTTCGCGCACGTCGGTGCGCGCCTTCAGCACCGGGCATTGCGCGGCGTAGCTGCAGCGGCGGCCGGCACAGCCGGAGGCCGGCGTGGTGATGCGCAGCCGCAGCGGTACCGAGACCTGTTCGGGCGCATCGTCCAGATCGCCGTTCCAGCTGCGCTCGGCGTAGGCCTTGGCCAGGCGCTTGGCCAGATCCGCGTCGGCCGGGCTGAGCGGGCGGTCGTAGAGCACCTGCTCGTCGTCGAACATGCCTTCCTGGCTGGTTTCGCCCTGCAGCTCGGCGGCGTTGCGCGTGCACAGGTAGCGGGTGCGGCCCTTGGCCAGCGCAACCGTGGCTTCCAGGCCGGTGGCCTTGAGGAAGGCCGGGATGTCGCGCTCCACCAGCTGCGATTGCAGCGCCACGGTGCCGGTGCTGATGACCAGCTTTTTCTTGGTGGCCAGCGCGATCGGCACGCCGGCGGTGAGATAGCCCAGGCTCTTGCCGACGCCGGTAGGCGCCTCGGCAATGCCGATGCCACCGGAGGTGGCCAGCGCGCGCGAGACCAGGCCGATCATCTGGCTCTGCGCCCGCCGGGTGGCGAAGCCGGGCGTGTTGGCCTGCAGCTTGGCGTAAGCCTCGCGGATGCCGGCCTTGATCGGGTCGGTCAGCACACGCTGGGTGGGAACGGGCGCCGACGGCGCGGCCGGTGGGGCAACTTCATTCATCGGGCTATTTTCGCACGGACCGGCGCAGCGCCTGCGACCGGCACGGCGCTCGGCTGAACGTGTTTGCTGGCGCAGGGCGCCGCCGCCACCCTGTTCCCGGGTGCGCACGCTGCACGGCCACCGCATGCCTCGGATCCGATCAGCGCCGGCAGGCACTGGCCACAAGTCCTGACCCGAAGGGTCGCGCAATGGATGCCGACCGAATCACCCTGCGCCACCTGCAACGAGCAGGCAGCGTCGCTTCAGGTTGTCAGTGGCCTTGCGGCCGCCGCGGCCATGCATGGCGCGCCCAGACCAGTCCGATGACCACCATTGCGATGCCCATCAGCAACATGCCGGCGCCCACGCCAGTGGGCCCGAAGCGTTCGTACAGCAGACCGCCGCGATTGACCGCGGCCAGCGCCTGCGGATGCAGCAGCGTCCACCCGCCCTGCCCGGCGCTGACCAGCCCGACCACCACCAGCGCGATGGCTTTGAGCGGAATCATGGGCGCGGGCCGGTGGCGGGCGGCATCCGTTGCAGGCTGCCTGCCAGCGTCCACACCAGCACGCCGATGCCCACGCCTTGCACCGCCATCAGCACGAAGTGGGCGATGCTGACCACCGTGCTGATCTGACGCACATTGCCTTGCTGCAGCAGCAGCATCGGAATCGCCTGGAAGGCAACCTCGGCAAACAGGCAGCCCAGCAGTAGCCAGAGCGCGGCCAGCCCGGCACGCCGCAACGGGCTTTGCGAGGCACGCCACAGCAGAACCAGCCCGAGCAGCAGCGCGATCAGCATCGGCACGCGCGACAGCAGGCTGGTGACCAGGGTCAGCAGGATATCGGTGGCGGTGACGCTGCCCACCTCAGTCGGCACTGACCAGGAGGGCCTCGCGCGCGCGCAGCGCGGCGTACACCGGGTCGGTGTCCGGGCGCACGCCATGCCACAGCGCGAAACTCTCGGCGGCCTGCTCCACCAGCATGCCCAGGCCATCGACGGCGTAGCGGCATTGCGCTGCACGTGCCCAGGCCAGGAAGGCGATAGCGGTGGCGCCGTAGTTGAGATCGACCGCTGCGGTGAGGCTGTTGACCAGACCCAGCGGCATGGCGAACGCACCGGCGTCGCGATCACGCCCGGCTGCGGTGGCATTGACGATCAGTTCGAAGTCGCCCAGGTCGCGCAGGTCTTCGATATAGCGCGAGACCACCCGCCCCGGTTCGCCAAGCGCATCGCACAAGGCATCGGCGCGCTCGGGCGAGCGGTTCACCACCACCATTTCGGTGATGCCCGCTTCCAGCAGCGCCGGCGCCACGCCGCGCGCGGCACCGCCGGCGCCCAGCAGCAGCACACGGCGACCGCGCAGATCCAGCCCGTGGCGGTCGGTGAGATCGCGCACCAGGCCGGCGCCATCGGTGTTGTCGCCCTCCCAGCGGCCGTCGTTGCGCACCAGCGTATTGACCGCACCGGCCAGACGCGCACGCTCGCTCAGGCTGGCCGATAACGCACAGGCGGCCTCCTTCAGCGGCAGGGTCACGTTTGCACCCTTGCCGCCTTCGTCGGCGAAGCGCTCCAGCGCGGCAGCGAATGCTTCCGGCGCTGCGTCGATGGCGGTGTAGTCCAGCGCGATGCCGGTCTGCTTCCCGAAGTCGGCGTGGATGGCCGGCGACAGCGAATGGGCGACGGGGTGACCGAACACGGCATAACGGGATACGGGCATGAAACGCTCTCTGGTTGACTAGACTGTGCGCGACTTGAGACAGGAACACCGCATGCAACTTCGATGGACGCTGCTCGCGCTGGCGGCAAGTTTACTCTGCGTCCCGGCCGCTTCGGGGCTTGCCGAATTCGGCATCGAAGGCATGGGTGTGGTCTCCACGCCGGCCAACGAGGCGCGCGCCACGCTGAGTCCGGACGGGCAACGCATCGTCTGGGCCAGCGACCGCGCCGGCGGTACCGGCGGCTGGGATCTGTGGCAGGCCCGGTTGAGCGGCGGGCGTTGGCAGAACGCCGAAGTGCTGCCGATCAACACCGAGCAGCACGAGACCTCCCCGCTGTTCAGTGCCGATGGCCGCTGGCTGCTGTTTGCCTCCACCCGGCCCGGCGGTACCGGCGGCGCGGACCTGTATCGCGCGCCGGTGGATGCGCAGGGCCGGATCGGCGCGGTGCAATCGCTTGGCGCGCCGATCAACAGCCGCAGCGACGAGCGTTCCCCGACGCTGTCGCTGGACGCCACGCGTCTGGTGTTCGCCAGCGACGGCCACGGCGGCGCCGGCGGCATGGACCTGTTCATGGCGCGCTGGGACGGGCAGGCCTTTGCGGCGCCGGTGCCGTTGAGCGACATCAACAGCGCTGCCGACGAGCTGGATGCGGCCTGGCTCGGCGATGGACGGGGGCTGGTATGGGCACGCGGTCAACGGGATGGCCCCAGCCAGTTGGTGCTGGCGACCTGCAACAACGGCCATTACACCGTGGGCCAGGCGCTGCCGCTGTCGTTCAACGGGCCGCAGGAACGCACCTTCGGTGCGGTGGTGGACGCGGCCAAGCCGGGCGAGTTGCTGGTGACCGGCAGCGCGCGCGCACCGCGTGCGGGGCAGCTGGACATCTACCGGATGAAGGCACCGGCGGCGGAGGGAGATACGAGCTGCCGTTGAGGTGGCTGGATGTGCAGATTCAGGCAAGGAGCGGCCAGCCAGACTATGTCGCGTCGGTCTATGGCGAAGTGCTGATCCGGGCCCTTGGTGCAGGGCGGCTGATCAGCGATAGAACGTCTCGCCCGGTGCGTTTTCACTGCCCGTCTGTTGATCTGAGACCTGGCTGCAGGGCAGCTGAGCTGCTCGGCTGCTGAGCTGCGGCTTTGCCGAGGGGCCCTTGCCCGCCCACCATCGCGGGACACGCCGTGAATCCATCCATGGAGGCTCTTACGCGGCATCCATGCCGCGTAAGGTCCCGCGACGGTGGGCGGGCAAGGACCAGTCGAGATGGCCGGTGTGCATGGTAAGAGCGGTGCTGGATGCGCCTCGTTCGATCATGAAGCATTGGCTCCCTGTCTATGCACGCCGCACGACAGACAACCTTTGAGATGAGCGCCGACCAACTCGCTGGTGCGGTGTCCTCGCCGGTTCCGGGACCGTGTGGCGGCGTGGATGCCGCCACCGAGCCCCGAGGGACGGGTTTACGGCGTGTCCCGCAAGTGGTGAGGGCACCGCGCACTCGATTAGCCAGGCTTTTGACCGCATCCAACAAAAGCGGCCGATTAACCCTCCGGATGCACTGCGATTCCTATACGCCGTTCGCACCTGATTGATGCGCGCTCGCTATGGTTTGTCGGCACTCCAACGCCGCAATGCGGCGGTCATGACCTCGCTCAATAGACATCGCGCCGGTAACGCCCCGCCGCGGTCAGCGACTCCAGCCGCGTCTCGCCCAGCAGTTCGCGCAGCGCGGCATCGACCTCACGCGCCATGCTGTCCAGGCTGCCGCAGACATGGATCACCGCACCGCGATCGATCCAGTGGCGCAAGGTGTCGCCGGCTTCGCGCAAGTGATGCTGCACGTAGCGCTTGTGCGCCTGGTCGCGCGAGAACACCTGATCGAGTTGCTGCAGGTGACCACGCGCCTGCCAGGCCTGCAGTTCGTCGGCGAACAGAGCATCGTGTGCGGCCTGCCGTTCGCCGAACAGCAGCCAGTGCCCGTGCACGCCGGCCAGCTCGGCCTCGCGCAGCAGGGCGCGCAAGCCGGCGATACCGGTGCCGTTGCCGATCAACACCATCGGCGCCTGTTCGACGCGATGGAAACCGGGATTGGTGCGCAGCCGCGCGCGTATGTGCATTCCGATGGGTGCGTGGCAGATCAGCCAGCCCGAGCCCAGGCCGGGGCTGCCGTCGGCGGCTGTGGTCAGGCGCACCACCGCGCTCGCCATGCCGTCGGCCGGCACGCTGGCCAGCGAGTAGTCGCGGGTCGGCAGCCAGGCGCAGGCATCCAGCCAGGTCTGTGGATCCGGATGCGGCGTTGGCGGGCGCGTGGGCGGCTCCGGCAGCACGCGCTCGGCAACGGCCTGCTGCAGCGGCAGCAGCTGCGCATCGACATGCACCAGCGCGTCTGGCGGCAGCCCCCAAGCGGCCAGGCACGCGCGGACGTGGGTGTAGGCATGCGCCGGCTGCACTTCGAGAATGTCGCCGGCCTGCCACTGCGTGCCGGATGGTGGCAGCAGATCGATCTGCCAGATCGGGGCGCCCTCGCTGCCCGGGTTCAGATGCGTGCGCGTCGACAACGTCCACTGCAGCAGGGTCGGGCGCGCCAGCGGCACGGCCGCCACCGGCGCGCCGGCAATCTGCGCCAATTGCGCATGCCATTGCGCCAGGGCCTGCGGATCGGTGTTGTCCATCTCCACCGCCGGAAACAGCGGCTGCGCGCCCTGCGCCTGCAGCCACTGCTCGATGCGCCGCGAAAACCCGCAGAACTGCGCGTACTGGCGGTCGCCCAGGGCCAGCACGGCATAGGTCAGCTGCGACAGCGTCATGCGCTGGCGCAACAGCTCGCGCTCGAAGCTGCGCGCGGTATCGGGCGGCTCGCCATCGCCAAAGGTGCTGACCACGAACAAGGCATGCCGGGTGCCCTGCAGATGCTGCGCGCCGAGCTGTGCCAGCGAGCGCACCTGCACCGGCAGACCGGCGGCCTGCAGATGCCCGGCCGCCTGCCAGGCCAGCCGTTCGGCAAACCCGCTCTGGCTGGCGAACCCGATCAACCAGGGCTCGGCTTGCGAGGCCGCCGGCGCACCGTGCAGGACCTCGCGCGCGGCACGCAGCGCGCGCTTCTTGCGGCGGCGATCCAGATACAGCATCCAGCCGGTCACGAAGAATACCGACATGCCGACACTGGCCAGCATCACCACGATGCGGCCCGGCAGCCCGAAGAAACTGCCCGAATGCAGCGGGAACATGCTGACCAGCAGCTGTTGGCCACGCGGCAGCAGCGCATAGTCCTGGCGACGCAGCAACGCGCCGCTGCCTGGCTCGATTTCCAGATTGTCGTAGGCGCGGTCGTGGTCGGGATGGTCGGGCAGGAAGCGCACGCTCAGCGGTTGACCCGCACGCGGCGGGATGCGCAGGTCCAATGCCGTGCTGTGCGTGGCCGGAATGGCATCCAGGGTGCGCTGCACGGCCGCGAAATTCACCGTGGCCGGGCGATGATCGCGCCCGTCGCCGCGTATCGCCGGCTCGGTGCCGAGCAAGGCCACCATGCCGTCGCGGTACCACGGGTAGGACCAGGTCAGCCCGGTCAGCGCCACCAGCAGATACACCAGCAGGCACCAGGTGCCGAACACCGCGTGCAGGCTCCACAGAAAACTGCGCCCCTGCCGTCGCCATTCCACCGCCCACCAGGTGCGCAGGCTCCACCAGCGTCGCGGCCAACGCAGATACAGGCCGGAGGCGCAGAAGAACAACAGGATCAGGGTACTTGCACCGGTCACTGCCTGGCCGCGCTTGCCGGCGGCCAGGTGGCGATGCAGATCCTCGATGAAGGCAAACGCGCCGCTCAACCGCGGAGCGGCGACCTTGTCGCCGGTATATGGGTCGAAATACACCCGCCCGCCCCCCTTGCCGGCCAGGCGCGCGGTGGACGGACGCTTGCCGGTCGGATCGATCAGCATGCGCGTGACTGCCTGCCGTTGATCCAGGTCGAGCCGACGCAGCAGCACATCCACCGGCAATGGCCGCTCGCCTGCCGCATGCCGCTGCGCCAGCTGTGCGATCGCCGGGTTGGCCAACCGCACGATCTCGTTCTCGAAGGACATCAACGCGCCGGTCAGTCCCATCACCGACAGCACCAGCCCAGCCGTGATGCCGAGCAGCCAGTGCAGTTGGAACAGGACGGTCTTGAGCACGCGCGAACAGCCTGAAACAGTGGGGTCCGCTATTGTAGATGAGAATCGTTATCGCAGTTTGGCTGCGGATTTTCGGGATTCACGCCACTGACGCAACGCGATGCGGCATGGGGATCACCCGATCATTGCCGCATTGCCGGTATCCGCTGGTCCTCTGAAATCAGCCTGGCCAAGGCTGCCTGCGCTGCACGATCCTCGCTCATCCAGGTGCCTGCTGCGCTCTGCACGAAGCCCAGGCCGCGGAAGACCGCGGCCTGCGGAGTCAGTGCGTCTTCATCGCATCAAGCCAGACCTGCAAGCAGCGATTCCTTGCCTGCACGCCGTCACGCCACCGCATCACCGCACTCAGCCTTCCCGCAACCAACGTGCCACCTGGGGGGCGAAGTAGGTCAGCACGCCATCGGCACCGGCGCGCTTGAACGCCATCAGCGCTTCCAGCACGCAACGACGTTCGTCCAGCCAGCCATTGGCGGCCGCCGCCTTGAGCATCGCGTACTCGCCGCTGACCTGATAGGCGAAGGTGGGCACGCGGAATTCCTGCTTCACCCGCCGCACCACATCCAGATACGGCATGCCCGGCTTGACCATCACCATGTCGGCGCCCTCTTCCAGGTCCAGCGCGATCTCGCGCATCGCCTCGTCGCTGTTGGCCGGATCCATCTGATAGGTGGTCTTGTCGGCCTTGCCAAGATTGCCGGCGCTGCCGACCGCATCGCGGAACGGACCGTAGAACGCCGAGGCGTACTTGGCCGAGTAGGCCATGATGCGCACGTTGAGATGGTCCTGCGCATCCAGCGCGCGGCGGATCGCACCGATGCGGCCATCCATCATGTCCGAGGGCGAGATGATGTCCACACCGGCTTCGGCATGCGACAGCGATTGCCTGACCAGCGCCTCGACGGTGATCTCGTTGAGCACATAGCCCTTGGCGTCGATGAGGCCGTCCTGGCCGTGCGTGGTGTACGGGTCCAGCGCCACGTCGGTCATGATGCCGAGTTCGGGAAAGCGCGCTTTCAGCGCGCGTACCGCACGCTGTGCCAGGCCGTCCGGATTCCAGGCCTCGGCCGCGTCCAGGCTCTTGCCGGCCGGGTCGATCACCGGGAACAGGTCGATCACCGGAATGCCCAGTTCCAGGGCCGCTTCGGCTTCGCGCAGCAAGTCGTCCAGCGACAGACGCTCCACGCCCGGCATCGAGGCGATCGGCGCACGGCCGGACAATTCATGCACGAACACCGGCCAGATCAGGTCGTCAGTGGTCAGCGTGTTTTCGCGCATCAGGCGCCGCGAAAACGCATCGTGGCGCATGCGGCGGGGACGGTAGTGGGGATGGGCCATCGTGGGCTCCTGTCGGCAGCCGGCAAGTTTACGCCCGCCATCCGCTGTCGGACGCGCTGCGACGCAGTGTCGCAGCGCTGCAACGGACAGGAGCGCGCCGCGATTCATGCCAGCGTGATTCGCCGGGGCACACGGTCGGCTCGCCCCATAGGGAACGCGTTCGGATGGCGGCGGTGTCACGCAGCGACCTTCTTCATCGCCAGCCGGTGCAAGGCGCTTCCGGCTCGCGCGACCTGCTTTGACGCCGCCGCGCGCTAGATCACGCCGCCGCCCAGGCTCAGGCGGATCACCCCGACCACGATCACCAGGCCGTTAAGCAGCAGACCGGTCTTGGCACGCCCGCGATTGCCGGCCGAGGTGAACAGCAGCGCGACCGCCGCAATCAGCGCGCCCACCGCCGCAAACGGGATCAGGAACCAGTTGCCCCAGCCCAGCAACGGGATGAAGGCCAGCACCATCCACAGCAGCGCCACAATGCCCCACAGCAGGCTGATCAATCCCACGTATCACCTCGACGTCTTAGAAGAATGGCCTGAGCTTAGCCCTGTGGCCGCCAAGACGCCGTGGGCAGGTGGTCACCCTGACCAATGGCGGCTTGGCGGTAGCCTCACGTGGGCACGGCTAGGGTGCGGCGAAGTCCGGCGCGATTCAGTCCGGGCGCCGGATCATCGTCATCACTGTCGTCAACAGGGGCCGCATCATGAACAAGCATGTCGTCATCGCCGCTGCGCTCGCCATGCTCCTGGCCGGTTGCGCCAGCAGTTCCAAGGTGATGCTGGGCCAGGCGCGCGCACCGATCGACCCGGCGCAGGTGCAGGTGTACTCCAATGCACCGGTCGGCTCGGTGGAGATCGCCCAGCTCGAATCCACCAGCGCCGCCGGCTTCGGCACCCAGGGCCAGACCGATGCGGCCGTGCAGCGCCTCAAGCGTGAGGCGGCCAAGCTCGGCGCCAATGGCGTGGTCATCGTCGGCGTGGGCTCGGAACGCTCCGGCGGCGGCCTGTCGGTGGGCGGCGGCAGCTACGGCGGCCGCGTCGGCGGCGGCCTGGGCATCGGCATCCCGACCACTCAGAAGCGCGCGGCCGGCATGGCGATCTGGGTGCCGGCCGGGGCGCAGCAGCGCGCGGCGCCAGAGGTGTCGCCTCCAATGCGCTGAGGCGAGCCTCAACGATTCGAAAGCATTTGCGAAGGCAGTGCTGCAACAGGGCGCGATAGTTGGCCGATTCAAGCTCCATCGTGCCCTGCTGCGTTACGCCGTCTTGAATTGCTTAGCGCTTGCCCTGCTGCGCAGGGATGAACTGCGTCTCCACCGCCTTGGCCAGCTGGTCCGGCGGCAGCAGACCCTGGTCGAGCAGGAAGTTGTTGAAGGCCAGGCGGTCGAACTTCTTGCCCAGGACCAGCTCGGTGCGCATGCGCAGTTCCAGGATGCGGGTGTAGCCGTAGAAATAGCTGCCGGCCTGGCCGGGGGCGCGGACGGTGTAGCGGTCCAGTTCCTGGCGAGTCATCGCCGGCGAGAGGCCGACATCGTCTTCGAGCACCTGGCGTGCGCGTTCGCGGTCGATCAGGCCGAGGTTGAGCATCGGGTCGAGCATGGCGCGTGCGGCGCGCAGCAGGCGGAACTGCAGGGCGATCAGCTGGCCGTCAAGCGGTTCGTACGGGACCATTTCGGCTTCGGCATACAGCGCCCAGCCTTCGACGTTGACCGAGTTGAACGCGAACAGGCTGCGCGCCAGCGACACGCCACGTTCGACCATGGCGGTGAACTGCAGCTCATGGCCGGGGCGGCCTTCGTGTGCGCTGAGCGTCCAGGCGGCCGAGCCGAAGTTGAAGTCGTCGTACTGCTCCTTCTTGGCGCCGTCGGCAGTCGGGTTGCCCAGCGGCAGCACGAACTGGCCCTGCTGGCCGGTATTGCCGATCAGCGGGGCCGGCAGGAAGTGCGGTGCCGGTTGCGCAGCGCTTTCGGCCGCGCTGCCCAGGCGCATCTGCATCGGGCGGTTGGGCACATCGACGATGCGCTGCTGGCGGATGATCGGGTCGATCTGGTCGATCACGCCGCGGTAGTGGGTTTCCAGCTGGTCGTCGGCAATCTTGTTGCCCTTGAGCGCGCGGATCACCTGCACGTAATCGCTGCCCTGCACGCCCTTGGCCTTGGCCACCAGCGGCGCGAGCTGACGCATCGCCGAGCGGGTTTCCATGAATTCCAGCTGCGCGCGCTGGATCAGCTGCTGCGGGGCGATGTCGATGCCGACCTGCTTGAGCTGGAAGGCATACAGCGGCTCGGGCAGGCGGGTGTCCTTGCGCGCTTTCGGCAGCACCGTGGTGCGGGTCCAGGTGGCGTACTCCTTCAACTGGGTGGACATCGCCTTGAGCGCTTCGTCGGCGCCGGCGATCTTGTACTTGGCGAACAACTCGCCGATGCCGGCGACGTAGGTGTCCACGTTGGCCAGCGCCTGCTCCACTTCGCGCTCGGTCGGCTGCAGCAGGGCCTTGTTGCCAAGCTGTTCCTCGTAGCGCTGGCGGGCCAGCGTGGTGGTCGGCGTCGTGCCCGGCACCAGGCCCACGTAACGCTTGAGGCGATCCAGCGCCTTGGCGCGGCGCTCGGGCACGGTCTGGTCGGACAGCAATCCATTGAGGCCGCTGAAGACCAGCTGCGGCGCGTCGCTCCACGGCAGCAGGTAGCGCTCGTTGAGCTGGCTGCCTTCGATGTTCTGTTCGGCCGCCGCGATCATGATCTGCAGGTCCTGGCGCACGTTGACGTCGCGCTCGGTCGCCAGCTTGGCCTGCAACGCGGTGCGCGCCTTGCTCATCGCATCGCGGTAGCGCGCGGCGTTGTTCGGCCCCAGGTCGATGACCTGGTCGTCGTAGCCGGGCACGCCGAAGAAGCTGGCGTATTCGGGCTGGAACGGCGCCTGCGCGTTCAGCAGGATCTGCGCGTCGCCGTTGCTGGTCTGCACCCAGGCCGGCGTGGCAGGCTGGGCCTGCCCGGGCTGACCGGTCTGTGCCTGCAATGGCAGCGAAGCACCGAGCGCCAGCGCAACGGCGAGAACAAGTGGTTTCATGGGGTGGATCCGCAAGTTGAGTAGCGCGACCCTACCCATCCGCAGCGGCTGCGGCAATGCGCCTTAGGTCATGGTCGCAGGAGTGCGGCGGCGCTTGCGCACCCGTTACCAGGCTGCAGACGTTGGCGATTGCAGCTTGCCAGGCGCTGCAGCCGGAACCGGCGGCAGCGATGACATGACAACGTCCTTGTAGGCCAAGTGTTGGGGCACGACTGCAGATGACCTCGGCGGTGAGCAAAAACCACGGCGCGGCCAACATCGCCGCGGGGCCGCGGCGGCGGCCGCTGTACCACTGCAGTGGCCGCGTCCCCTGCAGCCGGCCGCCGGCCGCTCAGGGCATCAGGCAGCGCTGGATGAAGGCCTCCGCGGTCTTGTAGCGATGCAAGGCGGTGCTGCCGGACAACCCATGCTTGGCACCGGGATAGGTCATCAATTCAAAGGCGGTGCCGCGCGCCTGCAGCGCGCTCATCAGCGCGGTGGAGTTGGTGAACAGCACGTTGTCGTCGGCCATGCCGTGGATCAGCAGCAGCCTGGCGCGCAGGCCATCCAGATGGGTGGCGATGCGTGCGTCGCGGTAACCGTCGGCGTTGCTGGCCGGCAGGTCCATGTAACGCTCGGTGTAGTGGGTGTCGTACAGCCCCCAATCGGTGACCGGCGCGCCGGCCACGCCACAGGCGTAGGCCTCGCTGTGCCTGGCCAGCAGCATCAGCGTCATGTAGCCGCCGTTGGACCAGCCCTGCACGCCGATGCGGGCCGGATCGACCCAGCGCTGCGCCTTGAGCCAGGCCACACCCTGCAGCTGATCGTCCACTTCGACTGTGCCCTGCCTGCCGTACAGCGCACCACCGAAGGCGCGGCCACGCCGCGGCGTGCCGCGGTTGTCCAGCGAGAACACCACATAGCCGCGCTGGGCGAGGTACTGGTCGAACAGCGCATCGCCACGGCTCGGCCAGGCATCGAGCACGGTCTGCGCGGCAGGGCCGCCATACACGTACACCATCACCGGATAGCGCCTGGCCGGGTCGAAGTTGTCCGGCTTGATCAGGCGATACTGCAGCGGCGTGGTGCCGTCGGCAGCGGTGAGCGTGCCGAATTCCACCGGGCGCTGCGCGTCGCGGTATCTGGCGTAAGGGTGCTGCGGATCGGCCAGGTCGTTCTTCAGCAGCGTGGCGATTTTTTCGCCATTGGCGCGGAACAGCTCGATCTGCGGCGGCGTGCCGGTGTTGGACCAGCTATCGACATACACGCTGGCATTGCCGGCGAAACTGGCCGCGTGCGTGCCGCGGGGCATCGAACGTTTTTCGATCGCACCGCCGGCCAGCGGCACGGCGTAGATGTGGGTCTGGGTCGGCGATTCCTTGCTGGCGGAGAAATACACCGTGCCGGCGTGCTCGTCGACGGCGAGCAACGCATCGACCACCCAGTCGCCGGAGGTCAGCGGGGTGAGCGTGCGCCCGTCTTCCGATGCCACATACAGATGCGCGTAGCCGCTGCGCTCGGAGTTCCAGACAAAGCGGCCGTCCTTGAGAAAGCGCAGATCGTTGTGGAGCGGCACCCAGGTCGGCGAGGTCTCGGTGACCAGCACGCGCTGCTTGCCGCTGGCCAGCGTGGTTTCGATCAACGCAAGGGTTTTCTGGTCGCGCGACTGGCGCTGGAAGGTCAGCCGCTGCGCATCGCGCCAGTCCACCCGCGCCAGGTAGATGTCCGGGTTCTTGCCCAGGTCGATCCACTGCGGCTTGGCTGCAGCACGCGGGGCGATCACGCCGAGCTGCACGGCCACATTGGGCTGGCCTGCCTGCGGATAGCGCTGGTCGATCACCTCGGTGTGGTCGGCGTAGACCTCCGGGCGCTTCTGGATCGGCACAGCCGATTCGTCGATGCGCGCGAAGGCGATCGCCGAATCGTCCGGCGCCCACCAGTAGCCGGTGTGGCGATCCATTTCCTCGTCGGCGACGAACTCGGCCACGCCATTGCCGATGGTCTCGCTGCCGTCGCGGGTCAGTTGCAGCTGTTTGCCGCTGGCTAGGTCGATCACCCACAGGTTGCGCGCGCGCACGAAACTGACGAAGCCACCCTTGGGCGAGAGCTTGGCATCGGTGGCGAAGCCTTCGCCATGGGTGAGCTGGCGCACCGCGGCGCTGCCGGTCTTGCGCAGGTCGTACAGATACAGCTCGCCGCCGAGCGGAAACAGCAACGCGTGCGCGTCCGGCGCCCATTGGTAATCGACGATGCCGGCGAAGGCGGCGATGCGTTGGCGCTCACGGCGGGCCTTTTCCACATCGCTGAGCGTCTCGGTGCCAGGCAACACGAGCTTGGAATCAACCAGCAGGCGGGTCTGGCCGCTAGCGATGTCGTACTCCCACAGATCCAGTTGATTGCGGTCGCTGTCCTTGCCGCGCAGGAAGCTCACGCGCGAGCCGTCGGGAGCGACCTTGGGTTTCATCAGCGTCGGGCCGGACAACGGCAACGGGCCGGTGATGGCATCGAGGGCGAGCTTTTCGGCGTGGGCGGTGGGGAGCGTGCTGAGCATGAGGGCAAGTGCGGCGAACAGGGCGCGCATCGAAGATCCTGTCTTGAGATAGCACACAGGATGCGGGCGCGTGAGGTGTTTGAGAAGCGCGGCGATGGCGCGTGTGCGCGATGACGGGTTGTGCGTGGTTGCGCGCATGTGCGGCAGCGTGGTTCTGGAGTCGTCCTCGCCCTGCCTTGCGCGGCACAGGTGCGATGGCCCGATGGTCGCAGTTGGCGCGCTGCGCAGGTTCCGGGGGGCGGTGGGTCTGGCTCCACTTGCGTGCCCTTGCACCGACTCCTCCCCCGGGGGAGAGGGGCTCGCTGCGCCGGGTGCGTGTCGCGCACGATTGATGCACGCGCATGCCGCTGCTGGGTCCTGATGCCGGCTTACTGTTGCTGCCTGCTGCTGTTGCTGCTGTCGCTGCTGTGCAGTTGCACCAGTCGCCGCTATCGCCGCATGGGCTTCTACGCAGCCGCGCCTGCCGCTTTGCTTCAGCGCTTGCCGAACAGGTGCCTGCGTTCTTCCTCGCCCAGTGGCTTGCCGGCGTCGGGGTTGACCTGTTCCTTGAGCGCGTAGGCGCGCTGGGTGGCCGGACGCGCGGAGATGGCGTCGTGCCAGCGCTTGAGATGCGGGAAGTCGGCGTAATCGGGGCGGATGTCGGCGTAGACCTCGATCCACGGATAGCTGGCCATGTCGGCGATGCCGTACTCGGGGCCGGCCAGGAACGCGGAGGCGGCCAGGCGCTTGTCGAGCACGCCATGCAGGCGGCGTACTTCGGTGTTGTAGCGCTCGATCGCGTAGGGAATCCTTTCCGGCGCATAGACGTTGAAGTGGCCCATCTGGCCGCTCATCGGCCCCAGCCCGCCCATCTGCCAGAACAACCATTCCAGCGCGGCGATGCGGCCACGCGCATCGCGCGGCAGGAAGCGGCTGGTCTTCTCGGCCAGGTACAGCAGGATGGCGCCGGATTCGAACACGCTCTGTGCGGGACCGCCGTCGGCCGGTGCGTGGTCGACGATCGCCGGCATCTTGTTGTTGGGCGAAATCTGCAGGAAGGCCGGCTCGAACTGCTCGCCCTTGCCGATGTTGACCGGCTTGAGCGTGTAGTCCAGCCCGGCTTCTTCCAGGAACAAGGTGACCTTGTGGCCGTTGGGGGTGGGCCAGTAGTACAGGTCGATCATCGTGCGCTCCAGTTCGGCAGGGGGTGGCACGCAGGCGCGCGCCTCGACGACCGATGGTACGACCAAGCCCGCGACCTGCGCGTGCGCTCGCCGTAGTGCTGATTGGAACGATGTGTGACGCGATTGCTCGCGGCCGATGCTGCAGTGCAAGTTGACTTGGTTAAGGCTGCGCTCACAAATGCACGACTGTTTCATCGACCTTCGCCTGTCCCGCCTGGGGCCGGCTTATCTTCACTTGGGGAAGAATCATTGTGAGAGAGCCACGCACCCTGCCGCGCACGCGGCGTCTGACGTCTGCCCTGCTGTTTGCCTTGTCGACGCCGCTGGCCGCGCAGACCGCACCGCCGCCGCAGTCCGCCTCCACGGTCCCCGGCGCGAGCCAGGCCGATCCGGCCACGCTCGATGCGGTGCAGGTCACCGGTATCCGCGGCAGCCTCACCTCGTCGATGAACGTCAAGCGCGATGCGCAGGGCATCGTCGACGGCATCGTGGCCGAGGACATCGGCAAGTTCCCCGATACCAATCTGGCCGAATCGCTGCAACGCATCAGCGGCGTGTCGATCGACCGCTCGCTGGGCGAAGGCTCGCGCGTCACCGTGCGCGGCGTCGGCCCGGACTTCAACCTGGTGCTGCTGAACGGCCGGCAGATGCCGGGCGCCAGCATCGAGGAATCCAACGCCTCCAACTCGCGTGCGTTCGACTTCGCCAACCTGGCGTCGGAGTCGATCTCCGGCATCGAGGTGTTCAAGACCAGCCGCGCCAGCACGCCCACCGGCGGCATCGGTGCGACCATCAACATCAAGACCAGCCGACCGCTGGACAACCCGGGCCTGCATGCCAACGTCGGCCTCAAGGGCGTGCACGACAGTTCCAACGAGAACCTGCCCGGACGCCTGCAGGGCGATTCGCTGACACCGGAAATCTCCGGCATTTTCAGCAACACCTCGGCCGACGGGCGCTTTGGCGTGTCGCTGAGCGGCAGCTACCAGGAGCGCGACTTCGGCTATAGCCAGGTCGGCGTGCCCAACGGCTGGCGTTCGTTCCGCGGCGATGCCACCGCCTACGGCACCATCCCGCAGCCGGGCGCGCCCGGCTCGGAGAACATCGTCAACCGCCCCGGCCCCAACGATATCTATTCGGTGCCGCAGAACCTCAACTACCGCGTGGTCGGCGTGGAGCGCCAGCGCACCAACGGCCAGCTGGTACTGCAGTACAAGCCGCTGGACAACATCACCACCACGCTGGATTACACCTATTCGGAAAACAAGATCCAGCAGCAGCGCAACGAGATGTCGGTGTGGTTCAACTACGGGCCGTCGGCCAGCGCATGGACCAACGGCCCGGTGGCAGGACCGGTGAGCTATTCGGAAATCGTCAATCCGGCCACCAGCGACCTGGCCACCGCCGGCTCCAATGCGGCCACGCGCAACCAGAACAAGTCGCTGGGCTTCAACGTGGATTGGGCGGTCAACGATCAGTTCAAGCTCAACTTCGACATCCACCGCTCCACCGCCGAAGCCGGTGCGGACAGCCCGTTCGGTTCCAGCAATTCGCTGGGCGTGTCCGGCTTTTACCGCGGCACCTCGGTGGTGGATTTCAGCAAGGATTTCCCGGTGTTGCAGCAGCAGTTGGGCTTCGGCCTGACCGGGCTGGATCCGTCGCGCACGCTGGTCACCGGCTCGGCGTTCCGCAACAGCTACATGAAGTCGGAGATCGACCAGGCGCAGGTCAACGGCGACTTCACCTTCGAAAACTATTCGCAGTTGAAGTTCGGCATCGGCAGCACCGAGGTCAAGAACCGCTCGGCATTTTCCAACGTGCAGCGCGACACCTGGGGCGGTGCCGGCACCGCGGCCGATTATCCGGACGATCTGTGGATTCCAAGCTCGTTCGCGCAGTATTTCGATGCGATCGACGGCAGCAGCAACCCGGCGCAGTTCGATCAACTGTTCCTGTTCGACTTCGAACGCGCCCGCCAGGCCGCCGCGCAGGTGGCCGGCGACGACGCGCTGTACCGCACCTCGCCGGTGTTCACCACCGACCGCCGCGTGACCGAAAAATCCAAGAATGCCTATTTGCAGTGGAACAACAGCTGGGACGATCTGCGCGTGCCGATCAGCCTGGCCGCCGGTGTGCGCTACGAAGAAACCGAGGTGGACGCACAGGCGCTGGTGCCGGTGGCGGTGGGCATCGACTGGGTCGCCAACAACGAGTTGCCGATCCGCCTGGCCGACTCGGCATTCGCCAGCGGCAGCGGCAAGTACGAGTACTGGCTGCCCAGCCTGGACCTGAGCTTCAAGCTCACCGAAGACCTGGTGCTGCGCGGCAGCTACGGCGAAACCATCGGCCGGCCCGGCTGGGGCGATATCCAGGGCGGGCAGACGCTCAACCAGATCGCGCGCCTGGAAGGCGGCACCGGCCAGGAAGGCAACCCCGGCCTCAAGCCGCTGCTCTCGCACAACATCGACCTGTCGCTGGAGTGGTACTACAGCGATGCCAGCTACGCCTCGGTGGGCTTCTTCCGCAAGAACATCGACAACTACATCGGCGTGACCACGCGCAACGATGCCTCGCTGGGCCTGAACACGCCGGTGGGCGGTGCGTACTGGAACGAAGCGCTGGGCAACGGCTGCGCCTCGGCGGACCTGACCTGCATCCGCAACTACATCTTCCGCAACCGCGGCGGCGCGCCGGGTGTGGTGCGCGGGACGGACGATTCCAATGGCAATGCCACCGGTGTGATCAGCGGGCAGCCGGGCGATCCGGTGGCCAACTTCGCCATCACCGCGCCAGCCAACCAGCGCTCGGCCTCGCTGGACGGCTGGGAATTCAACCTGCAGCACATGTTCGGCGACAGCGGCTTCGGCGTGTCGGCCAACTACACCATGGTCGACTCCGGCCTGACCTACGACAACTACGTGATCGGCGAGCAGTTCGCGCTGGAAGGGCTGAGCGATTCGGCCAACGTGGTCGGCTTCTACGACAGGGACAAGTGGCAGGTGCGTGCGGCCTACAACTGGCGCGACGAGTTCCTGGCCGCACGCTTCGACGGCAGCGGCCAGCCCAACCCGGTCTATACCGAAGCCTATGGCCAGCTGGATCTGAGCATCGGCTACCAGTGGACCGAGAACCTGTCGCTGAGCCTGGAGGCAATCAACCTCACCGACGAGGTGCAGCGCCAGCACGGCCGTCACCCGAACCAGATCATCTACGCCACCCAGACCGGCCCGCGCTACATGCTGGGCGTGCGTTACAAGTTCTGGTGATGCAGCGCTGTGGTCATGCAGTGATGTTCTTTTTTTAAGCGCTCCCGGCAGTGAGTCTGCCGGGGCGTTTCGCACGGCCCTCTCGTGGCGTTTCCCGGATGTGTCGCATCCGGGACTTGCCATGCCGAAGCAACTGTCCAAGCATGGGCCACGCGCCCCGCGTGATCTGCCTGCCCCCCCATGACCAATGCCGTGTTGTTGAACAACCTCGATCACCGCGATCTGCGCGTGATCACCGCGCACGGCGCCGCCTTCGGCGATGACGTGATGTCGGCTACGACCTTTCCGCAGGAATTCCGCCAACTCCAGGCGCAATACCCGATCGTGTTCCATCGCAGCGGCGAGCGCAGTTTTCAGCCGCTGGCGTTGCTGGGCCTGCGCCTGGGCGAGAACCTGTTCCTGGACGGTGCGCGTTGGGATGCGCCGTACGTGCCGCTGGCGATCCAGCGCCAACCGTTCTTGATCGGCGAGCAGGCGGACGGGCCGATGGTGCACGTGGACCTGGACAGCCCGCGCATCAGCCGCAGCGAAGGCGAGGTGCTGTTTCGCGAACACGGCGGTACCACCGAATTTCTCGACCACATCAGCCAGGTATTGCGCACCTTGCACGATGGCCTGACCGCGAGCGAGGCCTTCGTCGCACGCTTGCTGGGCTACGACCTGCTCGAACCGTTCGTGTTCGAGGCCACGCTGCAGAACGGCCTGGAATGCCGTCTGACCGGGCTCTACGCCGTGCACGAAGAACGCCTGCGCGCGCTCGACGATGCCGCACTGCTCGATCTGCACCGGCATGGCGATCTGGAACCGCTGTACATGGCGGTGGCCTCGATCGCGCAGTTCCGCCACCTGCTCGACCGCCTGCAGCGCCGCCATGCTGGCTGAGCCGCGCGCCATCGAAGAGCGACACGGGCTGGACCCGCAGCAGCTGGATCCGGCCATGCTGCGCTCCACCACGCCGCTGGTCTTGCGCGGGCTGGTGCGCAACTGGCCGCTGGCGCAGGCCGGCGCGAGCTCTGCGCAGGCGGCGGCCGCCTACCTGCGCGGCTTCGATCGCGGCGAGGCGGTGGTGGCGCAGGTCGGCCCGCCGGAGATCGATGGGCGCTTCTTCTACAACGCGGACATGAGTGGCTTCAATTTCCGCCCCGAACGGGTGCCATTGAGCGTGGTGCTGGAGACCTTGCTGCGCGATCTGCACAACCCGCAGCCACCGGCGATCTATGTCGGCTCCACCACGCTGGACACCTACCTGCCCGGCCTGCGCGCGCACAACCCGATCGCGCTGCCGCAGGCGCAGCCGCTGGCCAGCATCTGGATCGGCAACCGCACCCGCATCGCCGCCCACCAGGACCTGCCCGACAACCTGGCCTGCGTGGTCGCCGGGCGGCGCCGCTTTACCCTGTTTCCGCCGCAGCAACTGGCCAACCTGTATATCGGCCCGCTCGATCTCACCCCGGCCGGGCAGCCGGTCAGCCTGGTCGATATCGCCGCGCCGGACCTGCAGCGCTTTCCACGCTATGCGCAGGCGCTGGAACACGCGCTGGTGGCCGAGCTGGAACCGGGCGATGCATTGTTCATTCCCAGCATGTGGTGGCATCACGTCCAGGCGCTGACGCCGTTCAACGTGCTGGTGAATTTCTGGTGGCGGCAGAGCCCGGCCTACATGGATTCGCCGATGAACGCGCTGATGCTGGCGCTGCTCACCATGCGCGACCTGCCAGCGGAGCAACGCGCCATCTGGCAGGACGTGTTCGACCATTACGTGTTCGATGCCGACGCGGACACCGCCGCACACGTGCCGGAGTCTGCGCGCGGCGTGCTGGCGCCGATGGACGAGGCCCGTGCCCGCAGCCTGCGCGCGCGCTTGCTGCAACGCCTGAATCGCTGAGGATCTGATGCCATGACCGACACCACGCCTGCGGATCCACAACAGCGCCCGGTGCGCCGCGTCGTCATCGCCGGTGGCGGCACCGCCGGCTGGATGGCCGCCGCCGCGTTATCCAAGGTGCTGGGCCGGCACCTGCAGATCACCCTGGTGGAATCGGACGAGATCGGCACGGTGGGCGTGGGCGAAGCCACCATCCCCAGCCTGGTCACCTTCCACCGCCTGCTGGAGATCGACGAGGCCGCGTTCATGGCCGCCACCCAGGCCACCATCAAGCTCGGCATCGGCTTCGAGCACTGGCGCGATGTCGACCGGCACTACATCCATTCCTTCGGCCATACCGGCACCGATCACTGGAGCGCCGGCTTCCAGCATTTCTGGTTGAAGGGCCGGCAGCGTGGCGTGGCACGCGACTTCGGCGACTATTGCCTGGAGCTGCGCGCCGCGCAGGAGGGCCGCTTCGCCCACCTGCCCAACGGCGGCATGAATTACGCCTATCACCTGGATGCCGGCCTGTACGCGCGCTTTCTGCGCCGCTTCAGCGAAGGCTTCGGCGTGCAGCGCATCGAAGGCCGCATCGGCAGCGTGGAGACCGATGCGCACAGCGGCTATCTCACCGCGCTGACGCTGGACAACGGCATGCGGGTGGAAGGCGATCTGTTCCTGGATTGCACCGGCTTTGCCGGCCTGCTGATCGGCAGGACGCTGGGCGTGGGCACGGACGACTGGTCGCACTGGCTGTTCGCCGACAGCGCGCTGGCGGTGCAGACCGAATCGGTCGGCGCGCCGGTGGCGTACACCCGCTCGCGCGCCGATCAGGCGGGCTGGATGTGGCGTATCCCGCTGCAGCACCGGGTCGGCAACGGCATCGTGTATTCCAGCCGCTACATGGACCAGGACAGCGCCGCGCAGGTGCTGCAGCGCAATCTCAGCGGCCGCGCACTGAGCCAGCCGCGGGCACTGCGCTTCACGCCCAATCAGCGGCATCGGGTGTGGGAGAAGAACTGCGTGGCGCTGGGGCTGGCCAGCGGCTTTCTGGAGCCGTTGGAATCGACCAATATCCATCTGATCCAGCGCGGCATCATCCGGTTGATGCAGACCTTCCCGCAGGTCATCAACGCCATCGATATTGCCGAATACAACCGCCAGGCCGCCGCCGAAATCACCCATATCCGCGATTTCGTGATCCTGCATTACCACGCCACCGACCGCCGCGACACGCCGTTCTGGCGCGATTGCGCGGCGATGGACATCCCCGACACGCTGCGCCATCGGGTGGAGTTGTTCCGCCAGAGCGGGCGGGTGTTCCACCAGGCCAACGAGCTGTTTGCGGAAAATTCCTGGGTGCAGGTGATGCTGGGCCAGGGCATCACGCCGAAGCAGCATCACCCGGTGGCCGACCTGATGGGCGATGCCGAGCTCCGTCATTTTCTGGAGACCATCCGCACGCGTGTCGATGCTGCCTTGGTGCGGCTGCCGGCGCATGCGGACTTCCTGCGGCGCTATTGCCCGGCACCGCTGCCCGAGCCGGCAACGCGGCTGCCGACCGACACGGCGCTGGTCACCGGGACGCGATGAATTTCGCGCCCGGCAGGCGCCCCCCTTGGCTTAGACCGCCTCAGCAATGCTAGATTGCGGCTTTGCCAGCCATTGCGGGAACAATGGCCGGCGCTCGCCGCAGCATCTTTTTGCAATCGGGGTAAGGGGAACGCATGTTGGATCTGACACAGGGCCGTATGGCACGCCGGATCGCGCCGGTCATTTTGTTGGTCGGCCTGGCCGCCTGCTCCAGGCAGGACGACAAGGCCGCCACCACCGCGCCTGCCACCGGCGCCACGCCTGCGGCACCTACCGCCGCGCCAACGCCGGCCACGGCGGTGTCGCCGCAGGTGCAATCGATGGCTGCCGACCAGTTGCGCGCCTCGGCCACCAAGGCCTTGCAGGACAACCGCATGTACGCCCCGGCCGGCGACAACGCGGTGGAGTACTACCTGGCCCTGCGTGAGAAGCAGCCGCAGGACGCCACCGTCAACAGCGCGCTGACCGACCTGATGCCGTACACGCTGATCGCCGCCGAACAGGGCATCAGCCGCGAAGAATTCCCCGAGGCGCAGCGCCTGATCGCGCTGATCGAAAAGGTGGACCCGAAGGCACCGGCACTGCCGCGCCTGAAAAGTGGCCTGGACACCGGTATGAAGACCGCCGCCAGCCGCTCCGAGCAGGATGCCGAGCAGGCCAGGAAACTGGTCGAGGACAAGGCCAAGCAGGCGGCCGAGCAGAAGCGTCTGGCCGAGCAGCAGACCCGCGAGGCGGCCGCTGCGCAGCAGATCGCCGCGCAACAGGAAGCCGCCCGCCAGCAGAGCGCCGAGGCCGAACGCCAGGCCGCCGCGCGCCGTCAGGCCGAAACTCCGGCGCCTGCGCCGACCCCGGCGGCCCCGCGCCCGGCACCGGCAACTGCCGCAGCTGCACCGGCCGCGCAGTCGCTGCGCCCGATCAGCACACCGGCACCGCGTTACCCACCGGAAGCACTGCGCGCCGGCACCTCCGGCGAAGTGCTGGTGGAGATCACCGTCGGCACCGATGGCTCGATCACCGCCTCGCGCGTGCTGCGCGCCACCCCGCCGCGCGTGTTCGACCGCGAAGCGCTCAATGCGGTCAAGCGCTGGCGTTTCGAACCGGTGGCTGCACCGGTGACCACGCGGCGCACGCTGTCGTTCAACCCGGGGGGTTGAGTGGGGCGTTGGGCGATCGGATGGTTCTGCATGCAGCTGAGTGAGTGCGTTGCTCGTTGATCTCCGCCGATGGTTGATTGTTGGATCGTTGGTTGAGGGTTTGATCGATGGCTGATGGTTGCTGATGTTTGCTGACGTTGATGCACTGCACTCACGGCGAATGTCAGGCGCCAAACAGAAAGCCCGCAGCGATGCGGGCTTTCTGTTTCCTGGTGATCCGTACCCTCATCCGCCCTTCGGGCACCTTCTCCCCGAGGGGAGAAGGAACTGCTAGCCCCTTGCCCCTCGCCCCTCGGGAGAGGGGTTGGGTGAGGGTACGGCGACCGAGTCGACGTCACGCACTGCGCAGACAACAACACCGTTCAATCAATCAACGTCAACATCGACATGCGTCACCGCGCATTCGTACCGGCAATTTGCACCGTCCTCCGGCGCTGTGCGCCACCGTCTCCCGGCAGGAGAAGGGCATCAGCCGGAAATCGCCAGCCGTTCCTGGTGATAGCGCCTTACCGCCGCGTACCACAGCAGCGCGGCCAGGCCAAAGCCCGCCAGCAGGTACACCGCCCAGGTCTGGGCGTCGATCTGCTCGTGGCGGATCACCTTGAGCAGCATCTGGTTCTGCGCCAGGAACGGCACCGCGAAATGCCACAACTGCGTCTTCAACGGATACGCCATCAGCGCATAGCCGGGCAGCATCGGCAGCAGCAACAGCCAGGTCATATGCGCCTGCGCTTCCTTCATGCTCTTGGCGGCGGCGGCCAGATAGGTCAGCAGCGAGGTGCCGATAAACAGCATCGGCACCAGGATGAACAGCATCTGCAGCATCGGCACGATGCCGACATTGAGCTGGCGGCCCAGGTTCGACGTGGACAGCTGCGCGCTCACATTGAAGGCCAGCAAGGTCAGCAGCAACGACAGCATGCCGATCACGCAGGCGGCGGCGATCTTGCCGCTGACGATCGCGCTGCGCGGCGCCGGTGTGGCCAGCAGGGGTTCCAGCGACTGGCGTTCGCGCTCGCCGGCGGTGGCATCCAGGATCAGCGAGGCGCCGCCCAGGAACGAGGTGATCACCAGCAGTACCGGCAGCAGCATCGCCATCATCTGCCCGCGTTTGGCTTCGGCGGTGGCCAGATCCTGCGCGGCGATTTCCAGCGGCCTGCCCACCTGCGCATCGATGCCGCGCGCCAGCAGGCGCAGTGCACCGACCTGCTGGCTATAGCTGCTGAGCGCGGCCTGCAGGCGCAGGCTCGGCACGTCGGCCTCGCGCCGCGTGCTGTCCTTGATGACCTCCACCAATGCCGGGCGCCCGGCGCGCCAGTCGTCGGCGTAGCTGGCGCTGATGCGCAGTGCCACATCCACATCCTGGTTGCGGATTGCGGCGGTCAGATCGGCCGGCGCATCGACTGCGTTGAGCCCCTGCGCGGCCAGAAAGCGCACCAGATTGGGCGCGTTCTCGCGGCCGAGCATGGGAATCTCCAACGGTTTGTCGATCTGGGTACGCACACGGCTTTCGCTCAGTGCGCCCATGCCCAGGATCAGGATCGGATACAGCAATGGCGACAGCAGCAAGGCCAGTGCCAGCGTGCGGCGATCGCGGCCGATGTCGCGCAGTTCCTTGCGCAGCACCGTCCACAGCGTGGACAACAACGATGTGGTGCTCATGCGTGCAGTCCCTCGTCCGAGCCGATCGCCTTGACGAAGGCGTCTTCCAGATTGTCTTCCCCGGTGGCGGCGCGCAGTTCGTCGGCGCTGCCGCAGGCCACCACCGTGCCCTTGGCAACGATGACGATGCGGTCGCACAGCGCCGCCACCTCCTGCATGATGTGGCTGGAAAAGATCACGCAGCGGCCCTCGGCCCGCAGTTGCTGCAGAAAGCCGCGCATGGCGCGCGTGGTCATCACATCCAGCCCGTTGGTGGGCTCGTCGAGGATGACGTTGCGCGGGTCGTGCACCAGCGCGCGTGCAATCGCGGTCTTGGTGCGCTGGCCCTGGCTGAAACCTTCGGTCTGGCGATCGAGAATGTCGTCCATGTCCAGCGCCGCCGACAGCAGGCGCGTGCGCTCGGCAATGCGCGTGCGCGACATGCCATGCAGCTCACCGAAGTAGGCGATGTTCTCGCGCGCGGTCAGCCGCTTGTAGACGCCGCGCGCATCCGGCAACACGCCCAGCGCGCGGCGCACGGTCACCGGGTCGCGGGTGGCATCCACGCCATCGACAGTGACGCTGCCCTGGTCGGGCGACATCAGCGTGTAGAGCATGCGCAAGGTGGTGGTCTTGCCGGCACCGTTGGGGCCGAGCAGGCCGGTGATCTGGCCATCGGCGGCGCTGAAACTGACCCCATCGACCGCCTTCACCGGCCCGGTCTTGGTCTTGAACGTTTTGTGCAGGTTGTCGACGACGATCATGCGTGCGCCTCCGTGGCGTGGTCGGTGCGACTCATGGTTCCCATCCGTTGAACGAGGTAAACGCGGGCACGTTGTTGAGGCTGGCCACGCACTGCGCATCCAGTGCCTTGGCATTGGCGGTCTGCAGGAACTGGCCCAGCACCTTGGGCATGCAGCCGAGGCGAAAGACGCCATGGCCCTGCCCTGGCGCCACCAGGTGGCGGCCATTGGGCAGGCCCTGCAGTACACGTTCGGCATAGCGCGGCGGCGTCACCGGATCCAGCTCGCCCGACAGCAACAACACCGGCAGGTTGGACTTGAACGGCGCGGCATCGGCAGCCGGGGCCGGCTTGGTCGGCCAGGCCGTGCAGGGCGCGAAGAACATCTGCGCCACGTCCGCCCCCAGCAAGGTCCCGTCCTTGGCGGCTGGCGGGGTATAGCGTCCGGCGTCCTCGCTGCACAGCACCGACCACTGCATCGGGCGATTCATCTGGTCGGACATGTCCGATGCGCTCATCTGCGCCAGCGCCATCAACGAGGCGTAACGGCCCGCCGCCGCCTCGTCCAGCACCAGCGGCAGCAACGAGGCGGTTTCCGGCGCATACGAAAACCCGAACGCCAGGCCGACCACGGTATCGGCCGTCACCTGCTCGTGGTGCAGTTCACCGGTGCGCGGATCGCGGTAATCCACTGCAACCGGCGCCTGCCGCAGGCGCTCCACCACCTGCCGCAGCTGCGTGCGCGTGTCCACCGGAAAGCGTTTGGCGCAGGCGGGTTCCTTGCGACATTGGCTGGCCTGCAACGCGATCGCATCTTCGAACGTGCGCGCGAACTCGCCGCCGATCACCAGATCGTTTGGCGCAACGCCATCGATCACCAGCGTGCGCGTGTGTTGCGGATAGCGCGCCGCATAGTGCTGTGCCACTCGGGTACCGTAGGAGCCGCCAATCAGGTTGAGCGTCTGCACGCCCAGTGCGGCGCGCACCGCATCCAGATCGCCAATGGCCTCACTGGTGGTGAAATAGCGTGTATCGGCGTCATTGCGCAGCCCCTGTGCACACTGGCGTGCGTAATCGGTCAGTTGCTCGGCGGTGGCGGCACTGCTGTTTTCCAGCATGAGCGGCTTGCCGGCGGCATCGCGGCACTCCAGCGGATGCGAGCCGCCGGTCCCGCGCTGGTCGACCAGGAAGATGTCGCGCTGCTTGCGGACTTCATGCAGACCCATGTCCACGATCGCGGCGACCTGCGTGGCCGATTGCCCCGGCCCACCGGCGATGAAGAACACCGGGTCCGGCGTGCTGCCGGCGCCAGCATCGCTTTCCAGCCAGGCGATCTTCAGGTCGATGCTGCGCCCTGTCGGCGCGGCCGGGTTTTCCGGCACCCGCAGGCTGGCGCACTGCGCTTCGATATTGCCGGCCGCGCTGCCGGAACTCAGCGTGCACGGTGCAAAGTGCAATGCGCCGTAGCGATTGCCGGCGGCGGTGCCGGTCTGCGCCGTTGCAGCACGCGGCTGCACGCTGCCGGACGCGGCCGGGCCAGCCTTGGTCGCGCCAGCTGCGTTTTCAGCCGGCTGGTCCGCCCGCTGACATCCGCTCGCCAGCAGCGCGAGCAGCAGCATTGCCACCAGTGTGGGTTGCTTGACCATGTTCACCATCTCTCCTGATATCCCTGTCCCCTGACACCGCAGCCGGTCGGGTGTGACCGGCGCGACTACTGCCCGTCTTCGTAAAGAAAAACGTGCTCGATCGATTCCCCGAACAAGCGCGCGATGCGAAACGCCAATGGCAGGCTGGGATCGTACTTGCCGGTCTCCAGTGCATTGATGGTCTGCCGCGACACACCCAACCGCTCGCCCAGCTCGCCTTGCGACCAGCCACTGGCCTCGCGCAGTTCGCGCACGCGACTATTCATTGAAACCGTCGTGCGTTGATGCTTTTGGTGACGCCGTAGATGGCGCACAACATCGGAAACACCCACAACATCGCCACCGTCGCGGGAATGTCGATCAGCTTGGCGGCCTGCAGAAAGCCGCCGGTCATGTACGCGCTGCTGAGCAGGCCGGCGGCAATGGCGATGGACTCCAGCTCGATGCGTCGCTGCATCTCATCCGAGTCGCGCACGTAGCGCGCCACCGCGCGGATCACCAGGGCGACCAGCACCGCCGGCAACAAGGCGATCAGCACGCGCGCCCAGCCCGGATCCACGCGGGCAAGCACATGGTTCCAGAACAGCATCACCACCACATACATCCCCATCGGCACGCCGAACTCGCGGTGATAGCGTCGCGCCAGGACCGGCCGCGTGCTGTCGCGCAGGCTGCCACGCGACAGCCAGAGCAGCAGCGACAGCAACAGGCACGACACGCCCCCGCCCACGCACAGCCCGGCAAGGTAGGCGCCCAGCGGCAGCAGCCGCCAATGCCCGAGCACCCCCACGGCAAGCAGGCCCGCACCCAGGCAGAGCGCCATCAGCGCGTTGCGATTGCAGCCGGTCATGCGCCGTGCCGCGCAGGTGTCGATGCAGGCAGTGGCAGGCCAGTGCTGCGGATTCCGACTCCGCCGCGCAGCAAGGGCTGCGCCGACCATGCCGGTCTGCATTGCAGTTGCCGATGCCGCTGACGCATTCCCTTCGCCTGTCAAGTCAACTTGACAGGCAAGATGCGCCTGCCGTGGCCAGCTGTCAAGCACCCTTTACATGGTCGATCGTGTGCGCCTTTCCCACGCTGCGGCGCGACGATCGCAAGAAGCAGACGCAAGCAGCTGCGGCGTGCAGCGCGGGACCCGAGCTGGGTTACGCTCCCCCGATCGAACCTCGGCGGGAGCGCCAATGCGTCTGAAGATCTTGTTGGCAATTGCACTGGGCGGCTGCATGGCGGCCTCTGCCATGGCGCAGGCGCCAGCGCCGCGCACCATCCAGGTGGATCTGGGCAGCGCCGGCGGGCCGGTCGACCGGTTCTACGACCTGTCGATCGGCTCGGACTTTCCCGGCACCTTGATCCGCAGCGACAGCCAGGCGCAGCTGGTGCCAGCGGTGCAGGAGCTGGGGTTTCGCTACATCCGCTTCCACGACGTGTTCCATGACGTGCTCGGCACCGTCAAGGAGGTGGACGGCAAACTGGTGTACGACTGGACCAAGCTGGATCAGCTCTACGACGCGCTGCTGGCCAAGCGCATCCGCCCGTTCGTCGAGTTGGGCTTTACGCCCAGCGCGATGAAGACCTCCGAGCAGACGCTGTTCTACTGGAAGGGCAACACCTCGCATCCGGACCCAGCCAAGTGGACCCAGCTGATCGATGCATACGTGCGCCACATCCGGGCGCGCTATGGCGCCGAGGAAGTGCGCCAGTGGTACTTCGAAGTGTGGAACGAGCCCAACCTCAAGGATTTCTGGGAAAACGCCGACCAACAGGCCTACTTCGAGCTGTATGCGAACACCGCACGCACGATCAAGGCAATCGATCCGCAGCTGCGCGTCGGCGGCCCGTCCACCGCCGGTGCGGACTGGGTGCCGGAACTGCTGGCCTATGTTGCCAAGAACAAACTGCCGATCGACTTCGTCACCACGCATACCTATGGCGTGGACGGCGGCTTTCTCGATGAAGACGGCAAGCAGGACGTCAAGCTGTCGGCATCGCCGGACGCCATCGTCGGCGATGTGCGCCGGGTGCGCACGCAGATCCAGGCTTCGCCATTTCCGGATCTGCCGCTGTATTTCACCGAGTGGAGCAGCAGCTACACGCCGCGCGATTTCGTCCACGACAGCTACATCAGCGCGCCCTATATCCTGACCAAGCTCAAGCAGGTGCAAGGCCTGGTGCAGGGAATGAGCTACTGGACCTACACCGATCTGTTCGAAGAACCCGGCCCGCCGCCCACACCCTTCCACGGCGGCTTCGGGTTGATGAATCGCGAGGGCATCCGCAAGCCGGCCTGGTTCGCCTACAAGTACCTGCACGCGCTCAAGGGCCGCGACATTCCGCTGGGCGATGCGCATGCGTTTGCGGCGGTGGATGGTCAGCGCATCGCGGCAGTGGCCTGGGATTGGCAGCAGCCGGTGCAGGCGGTGAGCAATACACCGTTCTATACCAAACAGGTGCCCAGCACCGACAGCGCAGCGCTGGTGTTCCGGCTGGCGCAGGTGCCGGCCGGCAACTACCGGCTGCAGGTGCGCAAGACCGGCTACCGGCGCAACGACCCGCTGTCGCTGTACATCGACATGGGCATGCCCAAGGACCTGGCACCGCGGCAGCTGGCGCAGCTGCAGCAGGCCACGCGCGATACGCCCGAACAGGACCGCCGCGTACGTGTCGGTGCCGACGGCGTGGTGGAGATCCGCGTGCCGATGCGCAGCAACGACGTGGTGCTGATGACATTGGAGCCTTCGGCGCGCTGAGTGCACGGCAAGCCCTTGCCCCCGTGCACGCGGGCGAGGGCGGACGGCGCGCAGGAACCGCAGTGCGCGCATGGCACATGCCGGGTCCTGGCGCCGGCCGCATCCGCCTGGCGGCGAACGCGTTGCTTCTTCCGATGGCCGCGCCTACTTCAGATACGTCCTGAGAATGGCGGCGATGTCGTCGACCGCCAGCTCGCGCTCGCTCAGCGCGTCGGGCGCGGCGACGTGATGCTTCAAGTGCTCGCTGAGCAACTCCACCATCAAGCCCTGCGCAGCGCCACGAAACGCCGCCACCTGCGTCAATAACGCCGTGCAGTCCACGTCCTGCGCCAGGGCCTTCTCCAGCCCCTCCACTTGTCCACGGATCCTGCGCACGCGGGCGAGCAGCTTGGATTTGTCCTGATTCAGATGCGCCATTGCCATATACCCCCTGGGGGTACCTGAGATACCATAGGGGGGTATCGTAGCCAGGGCCTCTCCCGATGTCGATCATGCATGCCGCGCCGCACTGCGCGCAGTCGCACACCTTCGCCAGCGCCAACCCGCTGGCCGAGCGCAGCACCCGCAAGGCGGTCATTCTGACCGTGGTGATGATGGTGGCGGAGATCGTCGGCGGCTGGACGCTCAACTCCATGGCCCTGCTCGCCGATGGCTGGCATATGAGCTCGCACGCGCTGGCGCTGGGCCTGGCGCTGTTCGCCTACCGCTTCGCGCGGCGCAATGCAGGCGACCTGCGCTTCAGCTTCGGCACCTGGAAGGTCGAAGTGCTCGGCGGCTACACCAGCGCAATGCTGCTGCTGGGCGTGGCCGGCCTGATGGCGTTCCAGTCGGTGGAACGGCTGTTTTCGCCCAGGCCCATCCAGTACCAGGAAGCCACCGTCATCGCCGTCATCGGCCTGCTGGTCAACCTGATCTGCGCCTGGTGGTTGCGCGACTCGCATGGCCATGCGCATGGCCACCACCACGGGCACGACCACGCGCATGACGGTCATGGTCATGGTCATGGTCATCACCACGATGGGCATGCCGATCTCAATCTGCGCGCCGCGTATCTGCACGTGGTGGCCGATGCCGCGACCTCGGTCCTGGCGATCGTCGCGCTGCTCGCCGGCATGTACTGGGGCGTGAGGTGGCTGGATCCGATCATGGGCATCGTCGGCGCGGTGCTGGTCACCGTGTGGGCGTGGGGGCTGCTGCGCAGTACCGGCCGGGTGCTGCTGGATGCGGAGATGGATGCGCCGGTGGTGGCGGAAGTGAAGCAGGTCATCGCCGGGCTGCCGCATGCCATCGCCATCGGCGACCTGCATGTCTGGCGCGTGGGCAGCGATCGTTATGCCTGCGTGGTCAGCCTGGTCACTGCGGCCGACATCGATGCGGACCTGGTGCGCGCCGCCTTGCAGATCCACGAAGAACTGGTGCACATCACCGTCGAGTTGCGTCGCCCGCGAGCGGCGCTGGCGGCGGCCTAGCGGCCCGGCAGCGCCAGCTGTGGGCGGGCCTTGCCATCGCCGGGGCAACCGGGCCTGCGCCGGCCTTGCGCGGAAAGCCTCAGGTCTTTGCCGGTGCCGGGCTGACGTATTTCTCGCGGCGGATCTGCGCGTTCGGCAGGCCGGCTGCCTTCAGGGCGTCGATGCAGCTGTCCACCATGTCCGGGTTGCCGCACAGGTAGGCGATATCGCCCTGCGCATCGGGCGCGCATTCGGCCAGCTGCTGCTGCACGTACCCGTGCCGCACATCGGCATGCGGCTGTTCCGGCAGCTCGCGCGAAAAACACGGCATATAGCGGAACTGCGGGTGCGCATCGGCAAACGCGCGGAAGTCGTCGCCGTACAGCAGCTCGGCCGGCGTACGCGCGCCCTGCAGCAGCAGCACCTGCACGCCGCGGGTGGCGATCGCCTCGGCCAGCAACGGCAGCATCGAGCGGTACGGGGTGACGCCGGTGCCGGTGGCGATCAGCACATAGCGCCGGTTGTGGTCGCCCGCCGGCAGGCAGAAACGTCCATAGGGACCGCTGGCCTGCAACTGGTCGCCGATCTGCAGGCCTTCGAACAGCGCGGTGGCCGAGCCGCCGGGCACGAAGCTCACCGCGATATCCACCGCCTCGCCCGGTCCGAACGCGTGGTCGTGGATGGTCGCCAGCGAATAGCTGCGCTTGGTCGGCGTGCCGTCGGCGGCAGTGAAATGGATCTGGATGAACTGCCCGGGCTGGAAATCCAGCGGCTGCCCGTCGTCACGCAGGAACTGGCAGTGGGCCACGGTGGGCGCGATCATGCGCCGGTCGACAAGCTTGAGGGGGAATTGAACGGGCACGAACGTATTTAGGACAGTCTGTGATCGGGGCTTGCCCCCGCGGGCTTCTATAATAACGGCCTGTAACTCGCTGCGCCGTCACGCTGACGCGAAGGAACATCTTGAATTCCCCATCTCCGACCACCGCACCCGCGCTGCGTGTGTGCGATCTGCGCAAGACCTACGACAACGGCACCCAGGCGCTCAAGGGCGTGTCGCTGGACGTGGCGCCAGGCGACTTCTTCGCCCTGCTCGGCCCCAACGGCGCCGGCAAATCCACCCTGATCGGCATCATCAGCTCGCTGGTGAACCTGTCCGCCGGCCAGGTGGAAGTGTTCGGCACCGACCTGGTCGGCCAGCGCAGCGATGCGATGCGCCTGATCGGCCTGGTCCCGCAGGAGGTCAACTTCAACCTGTTCGAAAAACCCTTCGACATCCTGGTCAACTACGCCGGTTTCTACGGCATGCCGCGCGCCGAGGCCGAGCGTCTGGCCGAAGCAGAGCTGCGCCGCTCGCACCTGTGGGAAAAGGCCCAGGTGATGAGCCGCACGCTGTCCGGCGGCATGAAGCGCCGGCTGATGATCGCCCGCGCCATGATGACCCAGCCGCGCCTGCTGATCCTGGACGAGCCCACCGCCGGCGTGGACATCGAGATCCGCCGCGACATGTGGCGCGTGCTCAAGGAGATCAACGCCGCCGGCACCACCATCATCCTGACCACGCACTACCTGGAAGAAGCCGAGCACCTGTGCCGCAACCTGGCCATCATCAACCACGGCCAGATCGTCACCCAGGGCCCGATGCGCGAACTGCTGGCCAAGCTCGACGTGGAGGGCTTCCTGTTCGATATCGACGGCGACCTGCCGGCCGAACTGCCGGTGATCGAAGGCACCACGCTCACCGCCATCGACGGCCACACGCTGGACCTGGACATGCCGCGCGCGATGGATCTCAACCGCGTGTTCGCCACGCTCGGCAGCGCCGGCATCCGGGTGCGTTCGATGCGCACCAAGAGCAATCGGCTGGAAGAGCTGTTCGTGCGCCTGACCGGCGACGCCCCGGCCCCGGCCGATGCCGCCGCCACCGCATCCACGCCTGTCGTGCCCCACGGCACGCCGCCAGCGCAGCCGCGCAGCGGAGGCCAGCCATGAACGAGATCCACACCGTGACCGAACCCACCAACGCGCGCCGCAACTGGATTGCACTGGGCACCATCGTGCGCCGCGAAGTGCAGCGCATCCTGCGCATCTGGGGTCAGACCCTGGTGCCGCCGGCCATCACCATGACGCTGTACTTCTTGATCTTCGGCGGGCTGATCGGCTCGCGCGTGGGCGACATGGGCGGCTACACGTACATGCAGTTCATCGTGCCGGGCCTGGTGATGATGAGCGTGATCCAGAACAGCTACGGCAACATCTCCTCCAGTTTCTTCGGCGCCAAGTTCGGCCGGCATGTGGAAGAGCTGCTGGTCAGCCCGATGCCCAACTGGGTGATCCTGTGGGGTTATGTCTCCGGCGCGGTGCTGCGCGGGGTGATGGTCGGCGCGCTGGTGCTGATCATCGCGATGTTCTTCACCCCGGTGCGCATCCCGCATCCGCTGGTGACCCTGACCACCGTGCTGCTGGGCGCGACCATCTTTTCGCTGGCCGGCTTCGTCAATGCGGTGTACGCCAAGAAGTTCGACGACGTGGCGATCGTGCCGACCTTCATCCTGACCCCGCTGACCTATCTGGGCGGCGTGTTCTATTCGGTGAAGCTGCTGCCGCCCTGGGCCGAAGCGGCCACCCACGCCAACCCGATCTTCTACATGGTCAACGCGTTCCGCTATGGCCTGCTCGGCAGCTCGGACGTGCCGATCTGGGTCGCCTACGCGCTGATGCTGGGCTTTGTCGCGGTGCTCAGCGCGCTGGCGCTGTGGCTGCTGCGCCGTGGCGTGGGCTTGCGGAGCTGATGACGATGGCAATGCGTATCTTGATCCTCGGCGCCGGCGGCACCGGTGGCTATTTCGGCGGGCGTCTGGCGCAGGCCGGGGTCGATGTCACCTTCTTGGTGCGCGCTGCGCGGGCCGCGCAACTGCAGGCCGATGGCCTGCGCATTCGTAGTCCGCTGGGCGATGCGGAGCTCCCGGTGGCGCATGTCACCGCGCAGGATCTGCCGGCGCTGGTGGCGCAGCGGCCGTTCGACCTGGTGATCCT
Source organism: Xanthomonas sp. BRIP62415 (assembly GCF_003993515.1). Lineage (NCBI taxonomy): Bacteria > Pseudomonadati > Pseudomonadota > Gammaproteobacteria > Lysobacterales > Lysobacteraceae > Xanthomonas > Xanthomonas sp. BRIP62415. Next base: position 167,440 of record NZ_QEZH01000028.1, on the reverse strand, counting down.
CAGCTGCAAGGCCTACGACCTGGACAGCGCGATCGAGGCGATTGCGCCGGCGGTGGGCGAGCACACCACGGTGCTGCCGATCCTCAACGGCCTGCGCCATTACGCCGCGCTGGACGAGCGTTTCGGTGCGGCACGCGTGCTGGGCGGGCTGTGCTTCATCAGCGCCACCAAGGGCGCGCAGGGCGAGATCCTGCACCTGGGCAAGCCGGCGGCGATGACCTTCGGCGAGCGCGATGGCAGTGCGGAGTCGACGCGCGTGCAGGCATTTGCGGCAGCCTGCACGCAGGCCGGCATCGATCATGTGGCCAGCGCGCAGATCGCGCAGGAGCAGTGGATCAAGTACAGCTTCCTCACCGCGCTGGCGGCGGCCACCTGCCTGATGCGTGCGCCGGTCGGGGCGATCGTCGCCACCGACGACGGCCGCGCCTTGATCAACGGCGTGTACAACGAATGCCTGTGGGCCGCCGATGCGGCCGGCCAGCCGATTCCGGAAAGCGCGCGCGCCAAGGCGCTGCAGACCTTGTTGCAGGTGGATTCGCCATTGAAGGCCTCGATGTTGCGCGACCTGGAAGCCGGCCAGGAAGTAGAAGCGGCGCAGATCGTCGGCGACATGCTCAGGCGCGTGCGCGAAACCGGACGCAACGCACCACTGCTGATGGCCGCCAACGTGCATCTGCAGGCGTATCAGGTGTTGCGGCATAGCTGATGGGCATGGCGGGCGGGCGTGCGCGTCGCCCCCCATCCGCCCTTCGGGCACCTTCCCCCGCAAGCGGGAGAAGGCAGTGGCAGCCCCGCTGCATGACTGGACGAGCGGCCTGCGTCCCTACACCGCGGCGCCACCTTCTCCCGCCTGTGGGAGACGGTGGCGCAAAGCGCCGGATGAGGGCGCGTCCACTCGGCGCAACCGTCGCACCACCACAGCAACCTCCCCGCCCCCACCGCTTGCTCCCGCAGATCCCTTCCCTTCTCCCGCCTGCGGGAGAAGGTGGCGCAAAGCGCCGGATGAGGGCGCGCCGGGTCGGTGCAGCCTCACACCGCCACAGCGACCTCCTCGCCACCCCGCCGCCTACTCACCGCAGATCCTTCTCTTGCCTGCGGGAGAAGGTGGCGCAAGGCGCCGGATGAGGGCGCGCCGGTCGGTGCAGCCCTCGCACTACCACAGCGACCTCCTCGCCACCCCGCCGTTTGCTCCCCGCAAATCCTTCTCCCGCCTGCGGGAGAAGGTGGCGCGAAGCGCCGGATGAGGGCGTACTCGGTCGGCGCAGCCTTCGCGCCGTCACGACGCCACGCACACGATGCTCTGCAGCCCTCCCTCGCCGTCGTCATCATGAAGCTGCTCAGCCATCTGTTCCGTGCCGGTCACTTCGTGATCCTGGCGTTCTTCGTGCTGTGCGCGGCGGGCCTGGTGACGATGGCCGGGCTGGAGTTGTGGCATGGCTTCACCCCCGGCGGCGACATGGTGGTGCGCGACCGCTTCAACGTGGTGCTGGAAGCCGTCGGTCTGCTCACGGTGGCATTGGTGACGCTGGAGCTGGGCCAGACCATTTTCGAGGAAGAGATCCTGCGCGACGTCAAGGTCAGCGGGCCGACACGCGTGCGCCGCTATCTGTCGCGCTTTTTTGTGGTGATCGTGATCGCGCTGGCGATCGAAACCCTGGTGTCGATCTTCGAGCTGATGCACGCCGATCCGGCCAAGCTGCCATATGCCGCGGCGGTTGGCTCGTGTGCGGCATTGCTGCTGATTGCCTGGGGCGTGTTCGTCAAGCTCAATCGCAGCGCCGAAGAGCTGGAACCCGAGGCGATGGCAGAAACCAAGCGCGAAGATCGCGAGGTCGAGGAATAGGCCAGCGCAGGCGGCTGCCGGTTACGCAGCCGCATCTTGCGGGGTACGCATGTGCACCTGGTGCGCCCTGCCATGCGCGCATGACAGGTGCCTGGCCGGCTGCACCGGCGACGAGAACAGCGCTGGTTGCAGCCTCAGCCCTTGTCCGTCATCGGGAGTGCCGGCACCGAGGTCGGCTTGCCGTCGTCGCCGAGCGCGATCATCACGAAGTGGCCGCGGGTGCACAGCTCGCGCACGCCGCTGAGCAGGTCCTCGGCGATCAGTTCCACTTCCACCTTGATCGAACTGCGCCCCACCGACACCACCCGCGCGATGGTTTCCACCATCTGGCCCTGGCGGATCGGCAGCTTGAAATCCACCTGGTCCGAGCGCGCGGTCACCACCGCACGCCGCGCATAGCGCGATGCGGCCAGGAATGCGGCCTTGTCCATCCACGCCAGCGCCTGCCCGCCGAACAGCGTGCCCATATGGTTGGTGTGGTTGGGGAACACGATCTCGGCCATGCGGGCTTCGATCGGTGGCTGGGTCTGCAAGCTGTCTGACATGAGGGGTTCCAGTGGAGAGGCGCTGCGTGCCAAGGCGATTGCAGCAGCCTGACACAGACAGGATAGGCGGTCAGCCGCAGCGGCGTACGCCGGAACGCAGCGCAGCGGTGATTGGCGGCCATCTTGCCGACGCAGGCGCTACGTTGCGCTTGCGCGCGGCTGCCGTTGGCGTGTTGGCCGGTGGCCGGCATTCGGCGTGGCTGTCGTGTACCGCCGCGCGCATGATGGGGTTTCTCGGGACGGCGGTCGCGGCCGGGGCCGCTCCTACGTGAGCATCAGATTGCGTCGCGCTCGCTCGCTTAGGCGGCGGCATGCAGCCACCTTTCCGATGCAATGGCGTGCAACCGCAAGCGCGCAGGCGGCTGCGCGCCACGGTGGCTCAGAGGCTGGTCTTGACCGCAGTTTCCACCTGCGCCGGCGACTGGAAGCCGGGCAGGCGCGCCACCTCGCTGCCATCGCGGTACAGCGCCAGGGTCGGGGTCTGGCGCAGGCCCAGGCCGCGGAAGAACTCCTCCCCCACCACTTCCAGCTTGACCTTCAACAAGGCCACGCCCTCGGCGGCCTCGCTGTTGGCGAACTTGTCCAGCGACATGTCGAGCATGCGGCAGCCGGGGCAGTTGTCCTTGTAGAAATCCACCAACGCGCGCGGATGCGCGGCCAGGGTGGCGGTGTAGTGCTCAGGCGACGTGACGGTAATGGTGTGCATCGTGGGGATCGTGTTGGCATTGGGCCAGGACCTCGTCGGTCCAGGCGGCGATGGCCTGCGCGTCGCGCACGCCGTGGGGCATCTGTTCGATGGTCAAACGCGGAAACGGGCTGGCGAAGAACTGTGCGATGCGATGCACTGCACCGCAAAAATAGTCCTCGCCCCACTGCGTTTCGCCGGTGCCGAACACCGCCACCCGCGGCGGCTTGCCCAGCGTTTCGACCAATTCGACGATGAAACGTTTCATCTCTGCCGGCGTGCGGCCACCGTTGTCGGTCCAGCTACCGAGCAAAAACAGCTCGTACTGCCCGGGCGCATGCGGCACCTGCTCCAGCCGCTGCACGTCGGTCTCCAGCCAGGTCACCGTGTGCCCGGCCGCTTCGCAGCGCAGCGCGACACTGCGCGCGACATCGCGCGTGTTGCCGCTCAACGAGGCCAGTGCGAGCAGGATGTTCATGGGGCAGGGATTCGGGAATGGAGAATGGGGAATCGGAAGAGCGCGTTATTGCCTGCTTTTGCCATTCCCGATTCCCTATTCCCGATTACTCACAGATCGTCGAAGCCGTTATCCGAGTTGGTCTTCTTGTACGAGGCATTCCGCATCTCGAAGAAGTCGGTCTTGGTTTCGGTGAAGTTGTCGGCGTAGGCCTTGATCCACGGCATCACGTTGTCGTTGGCGCCTTCGTACAGCTTCTCGATGCCGAGCATGCCAGCCATCTTGTTGGCGCGGTACTTCACGTAGCGGATCATCTCGTCCACGTCGATGCCGTCGATGCCGTCCAGCACTTCGGCGGTCCACTGGGTTTCCAGGTCGATCGCGTGCTCGAAGGCCTTGTGCACGTAATCGGTGAGCTGGTCGCCCTGCAGCGCCTGGTTCTCGCCGATGATGGCGCGAATCAGCTCGCTGATGAACTTGGAATGGGCCAGCTCATCGCGGTTGATGAAGCTGATGATCTTGCCGGTGCCAGTCATGCGGTTCTGGCGGACCAGATTGTAGAAATACGCAAAGCCGGAATAGAAGTTGATGCCTTCCAGGATCGAGGACTGGATCAGCGCGCGGATCAGCGTTTCGGCCGTCTTGTCGCGCATGAAGTCTTCGTAGGCGCCCATGATCGGCGCATTGCGCTTGATGATGGTCGGATGCGTGCGCGCGATCTCGAACACGCGGTTCTGGTCGGCCAGGCCGGTGATCGAGGCCAGCACGTAGCTATAGCTCTCGTTATGGATCACTTCCTGCTGGCCGATGATCGCGGCATTGGCATGCGCGGCCGGGTCGGTGATGTATTCGGCAACGTTGTAGATGAAGCGCGTCTGCGGCGAATCCAGCGTGGCCAGCAGGCCGATGATCGAGTCGTAGGCATTCTTCTCGCGCGCCGACAGCTCGTTGTACTGGCGCGCGTCGCCCTTCATGTCCACTTCGTCGGGGATCCAGAAGTTGGTCGACAGCTCCTTGTAGGCCCGATAGAAGGACGGGTACGGGATGTCGTTCCAGTTGAGGATGCCGGAGGTTTCGCCATTGATGATGGCGGTGGAGCGGTTGGGGTGACGCGGCTCCAGGATCTTGATGCGCTCAAGCGGTGTTGCGGACATGGGTCTCTACTCGTGTTTCAGGCGTCGCGCGCGCGTGCAGCGGGGACGACGGCAGCAATCATTCTGGAAGAAAGCCCCCTGCGTGAGGGGGCGCGCCGAAGGCGCGGGGTGTGGGAGCTGGTGAAGCAGGGTCCACGGTTCGCAACGCGAACCGTGGAAGCGAAGCGCGAATGCGCTTCGCTACTGCATGCGCTTTAGCTCGAACACCACTCGCACTCGCTGATGTCGATGTCGTTGGAACGCACGTAGTACGTGGTCTTCAGGCCTTCGCGCCAGGCGGTCATGTGCAGGTCCAGCAAGGTGCTGGCACGGATGGTACTGGGCACGTAGAAGTTGAAGCTGATCGACTGGTCGACGTGGCGCTGGCGACGCGCGTTCTGGCGCACGCTGGCGAACTGGTCGACCTTGTAGGCGCCCTTTTCGTAGTACGGCCAGGTTTCCAGCGACAGGCCCGGAGCGGCGACCGGACGGCGGAAGTCCTTCTTTTCTTCGTAGTAGAACGCGCTGTAGATCGGGTCGATCGAGGCGGTGGAACCGGCGATCTGCGCGGTGCTCATGTTCGGCGCAACCGCCAGCATCCAGGCATTGCGCACTCCATTGACGGCCACCTGCGCGGCCAGCTCCAGCCACTGCGGGCTGTTGTAGTCGCGCGCACGGAAGTACTCGCCGGTGTGCCAGTCGCTGCCGCGGAACACGCTGTAGGTGCCCTTTTCCTTGGCCAGCTCCATGCTCGCCTGCACGGTCAGGTAGTTGATGCGCTCGTACAGCTCGTCGCTGTAGTCCTCGGCTTCCTTGGCATTCCAGTGGATGGACTTCTGCGCCAGCAGATGGTGCCAGCCGAAGGTGCCCAGGCCGATGGCGCGGTACTTCTGGTTGGTGATGGTGGCCTGCGGCACGGGCAGCTGATTCAGGTCGATCACGTTGTCGAGCATGCGCACCTGGATCGGGATCAACCGCTCCAGCACGTCGGCGCCCAGCAGGTCGGCCTGGTCGGCCTGCACGGTGATCGCGCGGCCCAGGTTGATCGAGGACAGGTTGCACACGACGAAGTCGCCGGCTTTCTTGGTGGTGACGATCTGATTGCCGCTGATGATCTCCTGCATCATCCGCGTCGGGCTCATGTTCTGCAGGATCTCGGTGCACAGGTTGGACGAATAGACCATGCCCTCGTGCTTGTTCGGGTTCTTGCGATTGACTTCGTCGCGGTAGAACATGAACGGGTTGCCGGTTTCCAGCTGGCTGACCATGATCCGCTTGAAGATCTCGATCGCCTTGACCGTCTTGCGGGTGATGCGCTCGTCGGCAACCACTTCCTCGTACTTGCGACGGAAGCTGCTGTTGGCGTCGCCCTTCTTCTCGTCGTAGAAGTCCTGCAGGTACCAGCCCTTGATCCGCTTCACTTCGTGCGGATCGAACAGATACCAGTCGCCGCGACGCTCGACCGCTTCCATGAACAGGTCGGGGATGCACACCGAGGTGAACACGTCATGCGCGCGCAGGCGCTGGTCGCCGTTGTTCAGGCGCAGATCCAGGAACGCCTCGATGTCGCGGTGGAAGATGTCCAGATAGACCGCGATGGCGCCCTTGCGCTGGCCCAGCTGATCCACCGACACGGCGGTGTTGTTGAGCTGCTTGATCCACGGCACCACGCCGCCGGAGGAATTGGACACGCCGCGGATCGCCGAACCGGACGAACGCACATAGCCCAGGTACGCGCCCACGCCGCCGCCGTGCTTGGACACGCGCGCCACGTCGGTGTTGGAGTCGTAGATGCCCTGCAGGCTGTCGTCGACGGTGTCGATGAAGCAGCTCGACAGCTGGCCGCCGACCTTGCCGGCATTGGCCAGGGTCGGGGTGGCCACGGTCATGTACAGGTTGGACAGCGCCCAGTAGGCCTCGCCCACCAGCTGCATGCGGCGCTCGCGGCTGCCCTTGCCGTTGCCGATCTCGTCCTGCATCAGGTACAGCGCAATGGTCAGCCAACGCTCCTGCGGCAGCTCGAACACGCCGCGCGAGTTGTCGGTGGCCAGGTAGCGCGTGGCCAGCAGGTACAGGCCGTTGTAGGCGAACAGCTTGTCGCGCTCGGGCTCGATCATCTTGCCGGCTTCGATCAGTTCGTCCTTGGAGTAGCGGCGCAGGATGTCGTTGGAATAGACATTGCGGTCAGCCAGGCTCTCCTGCAGGCCGACGAACGAGCCGTACTTCTGGCTGGCGTCGTAGAAACGGTTGCGGCTGGCGCGCTTGTACAGGCGGCGCAGGTACAGACGCGCGGCAAAGTGCTCCCACTCCGGGGTGGTCAGATCGACGCGGGCCTCGGCCTCGCGGATCAGATGGTCGACCAGGTCGTCGGCGTTGACGCTGTCCTTGCGATCGACGAAGCCGAACACCGAGCGCTTGTAGTCGGACACGTCCAGCTGCGGGAATTCGGCATGGATCTGGTCGATGGCGCGCTCCAGGCGCTCCGGCTCGAACGGGATCCGGCGGTTGCCGGCTTCCTTGGTGATCCAGGTGGCGACGGCTTGTTCTTCGATGGTCTGTGCGTGCATTGCAATGGCTTGGCGGGGAGGCGGCACGATATCCGACGGGTCGGTCAATTCCGGCGCGCCGCAACCGGGCACGCTGACACCGGCGGGAACGCTGGTGGGTGTTGCGGTACCGGCGGCGATCGCGGCAAGGGTGTCGTTGGTGGTCATGCGTCCTCCATGCGTAGGCACACGAACCCGGCTGGGGGACGGGCTGCGGCCGGATCCGGACTCCCTGGACAGCGATGGCGGTGCGCAACGACCAGCACGCAGGACACGGGGTCCGCGGCGGCATCGCCTCACCAGCCATCTCCTTACCGGAGATTCCACGGCCGCCACCGCGCGGTGTGCTGTCGCGCAGTGGTCGGTGGCGAAACAACAGCGGCGCAACGAGACCACGCCGCCTGCTCCAGGCGAGGCCCGGATGGCTGTGATCGTTCATCGCTGCCGCCGCGGAGAGGCGTTTGATTGGCAACCTGCTGCAAATCATGCTCTCACTGGTCCGGACGCCTTGGGGCGACCAACCACCGACTCCCCCAAGATAGTGGGGTCACCCGGAGGGGTCAACACCAAATGTAGGAAATTCCCGAAAACCCTTACAACACAAAGCACTGTCTGACGAACGGTCGGCAAGAGGCTGGGAACCCGTCCAATTGGACTGCGCAGTCAAGGCCTAAACCGGCATTTCCATCGACCAGTTGGGTCCGGTTGGGTTGGCTGCGACACACATCGATGCTGAAGCCGGTCAGTTGGCCGAGACCGCCTCAAGCGGCACCGCACGCCTGGCGGGCCGCCGGTACGCCCAAGCTGCGGGAGCAAACTCGCCGCTGCCGAATCCAGGTGTGCGCCGCCTCTCTCTTTATTGGACGTTGCGGTAGAGGGCCCTGCAGCAAGGACGCGCAGCGTCGAGGGCGCGGTGCCCTCACCGCACCAGACAATTGGCCGGCTGCTTTATTAAAACCATGCACACCAACCATCTCGACTGGTCCTTGCCCGCCCACCGTCGCGGGACCTTGAGCGGCATGGATGCCGCGCCAGAGCCTACAGGGACGTACTTGCGGCGTGTCCTGCGAGGGTGGGCGGGCAAGGGCCCTGCAGCAAACTCGCAGCGTCGAGGGCGCGGCGCCCTCACCGCACCAGACAGTTGGTCGGCTGCTTTATTGAAAACCATGCACACCGACCGTCTCGACTGGCTCTTGCCCGCCCACCGTCGCGGGACCTTGAGCGGCATGGATGCCGCGCCAGAGCCTACACGGACGTACTTGCGGCGTGTCCTGCGATGGTGGGCGGGCAAGGGCCTTGCAGCCAAGCCACAGACCTAACGGCGCCCGCCCGTCCGTCAGCAGCGTCCACCCGATGACCGCGAAGACGCTTTGCGAGCCGCTCTCAAGTGAACCGCCTGACGCCTTTAGCGCGGCCAATGCGCGGGATCAGATCTCGGTCGGGCCGATATGGTGGCGCTTGCGGTAGCGGATCGAGGACCACACCGAGGCGGCGATGAAGGCCACGCCGATCAGGCCGGTCAGCACTTCCGGTACGTGGTACACGGTGCCGACCAGCATGATGATCGCCAGCACGCCGATCGCGTAATGGGCGCCGTGCTCCAGGAACACGAACTCGTCCAGGGTGCCCTTGTGCACCAGGTAGACCGTCATCGAGCGCACGAACATCGCGCCGATCGCCAGGCCCAGCATGATGATGACCACATCGCGGGTGATCGCGAACGCGCCGATCACCCCGTCGAACGAGAACGAGGCGTCCAGCACTTCCAGGTACAGGAAGGCGGCAATGCCAGAGCGCTTGGCCGGGCCCATGCCGTCCTCGCCCTCTTCGGCCTCGAACAGCGCGTCCACGCTGCCGACCAGCAGGTACAGCAGGATGCCGCCCAGGCCGGCGAACAGCACGCTCTGGAAGATGGCGTCGGGCAGGAACAGCTTGGTGCCCAGCAAGACCGACACCGCCACGATCACCGACATCGCATCGGCCTTGCCCAGCTTGCCGACCAGCCGTTCCACCGGGCCGAGCCAGTGCAGCTTGCGCTCCTGGTCGAACAGGAAGTTCAGGAACACCAGCAGCAGGAACATGCCGCCGAAGGCGGCGATGGACGGGTAGTTGTCGGTCAGCACCTGGCTGTAGCGGTCCGGCTCCTTCAGCGCCATCTGCATCACCGGCACCAGGCCCATGCCGGTGGCCACCGACACGATCACGATCGGGAACACCAGGCGCATGCCGAACACCGCGATCAGGATGCCGACGGTGAGGAACAGCTTCTGCCAGAACGCGTTCATGTGCTTGAGCACGCCGGCGTTGACCACCGCGTTGTCGAACGACAACGACACCTCCAGCACGCTCAGCACCAGGCATAGCCACAGGGCCTGCCAGATGCCCATCGCGGAGGTATGACCCCACCAGGCAGCCAGGCCCAGGCAGATCGCTGTGACCAAGAACGACATTCTGAAATCGCGAAACATTGACACTCCCAGGCGGGCCAAGACGACAGCCGGAGCAACGGGCCGGGGCGAGGCCCGGCAGATCCGGCATGCGGTGAGGAGGGGGGACCGCGGCGTGACCCAAGGTCAGGCCGGGCGTGGCTCGCCCATTATAGGGAGTGTCACCGCCATCAGGGTTGCATCGTCCGGATCCGGGCGTACCCCGAAGCCCAGGCTCTGGCACATCGCCAGCATGGTGCGGTTCTCGCGCAGCACCTGGCCTTCGATCTGCTTCAGGCCCAGCCAGCGCGCGTACTCGATCATGATGCGCATCAGCTGCCAGCCGATGCCGTGGCCCTTGAGGTCGGAGCGGATCAGGATGCCGTACTCGCCACGCTCGTAATCGGCGTCGGCATGCAGCCGCACCGCGCCGAGCATGTCGCCGGTCTTGGGGTCGATGGCCACCAGCGCGATCGAGCGCGCGTAATCGAGCTGGGTCAGCCGGGCGATGAATTCGTGGCTGAAATGCTTGACCGACTGGAAGAAGCGCAGCCGCAGGTCTTCGTCGGTGACCCGCGCGAAGAACGCGCGGAACAAGGCGTCGTCCTCCGGGCGCACCGGACGCACCAGCGCATGCGTGCCATCGCCCAGCCCGATCTGGCGCTCCCACTCCTTCGGATACGGGAAGATCGCAAAGCGCGGATGGCCGCGGCCCTTGTGCAGCTTGCGCGCCGGCGCCACCGCCACGCGCGCGTCCAGCGCGATCACGCCATCGCGGTCGGCCAGCAACGGGTTGATGTCCAGCTCGGTGATTTCCGGGATGTCGGCGGCCAGCTGCGCCAGCTTGACCAGCACCAGCGCCACCGCGCGCTCGTCGGCCGCCGGCACGTCGCGGTAGGCCTTGAGGATGCGCGAGACCCGCGTGCGCCCGATCAGCTCGTGGGCCAGGCGCAGGTCCAGCGGCGGCAACGCCAGCTCGCGGTCGTTGATCACTTCCACCGCGGTGCCGCCACGGCCGAACACGATGGCCGGGCCGAACACCGGGTCGTCGGCGATGCCGGCGATCAGTTCACGCGCCTTCGGCCGCAGCACGGTGGGCTGCACGATCACCCCCTCGATCACCGCATCCGGCAGCGCAGCGCGCGCCCGCGCCAGGATGCCGGCCGCCGCCTCGCGCACCGCCGCCACGCTGGACAGGTTCAGGCGCACGCCATCCACATCGGACTTGTGCGCGATGTCGCTGGACAGCACCTTCAAGGTCACCGTGCGGCCGACGGCCAACAGCGGGTCGGCCAGCAAGGCGGCCTCGTTGGCGGTGGCGGCCACCTGCAGCGGCACGATCGGGATGCCGTAGGCGGCCAGCAGGCGGTTGGTGGCGACCGGGTCCAGCCAGCGCCGGCCGGCCGCCAGGGCGTCGTCGACCACGGTGCGGGCGATGGCCGCATCCACCACGAAATCTTCCGGCAGGCTGGGCGGGGTCTCCATCAACGCCGCCTGCGCCTCGCGATAGCGCACCAGGTGGGTGAAGCCGCGCACCGCGTCCGATTCGGTCGCATAGGTGGGCACGCGCGCGGCGTTGAGCGCGGCAATCGCCGCATCGTCCTGGCCCAGCCATACCGCGAACACCGGCTTTTCGCGCTGGTAGCGGTTGCGTTGGTCCAGCGCGCGGGTCAGCGCCTTGGCCGCATCGGCCGAGGAGGTGAACGCGGTCGGCACGTTGACCACCAGCAGCGCGTCGTTCTCCGGGTCGTCCAGCAAGGCTTCGATCGCCGCGGCATACCGCGGCCCATCGGCATCGACGATGATGTCCACCGGGTTGCTGCGCGACCAGCCTTGCGGCAACGACTGATCCAGCCGCTCCAGCGTCTTGGCCGACAGCTCGGCCAGGGTGCCGCCGCGCAGCACCAGCTGGTCCACCGCCAGCTGCCCCACCCCGCCGCCATTGCTGAGGATGGCCAGCCGCCGGCCGGGAAAACTGCCGAGCCGGCCCAGCGTCTCGGCGGCGGCAAACAATTCGTCCAGCGCGCCCACCCGCAACAGGCCGGCACGCGCGAATGCGGCGCCATACACCGCATCCGAGCCGGCCAGCGCCTGCGCATGCGTATCGGCATTGGGATTGATGCGGAACTGGCGGCCCGACTTGACCACCACCACCGGCTTGGCGCGCGCGGCGGCGCGGGCGGCCGACATGAACTTGCGCGCATCGCCGATGCGTTCGACGTACAGCAGGATCGCGCGGGTGCGGTAGTCGGTGGCGAAGTAGTCGAGCAGATCGCCGAAATCCACATCCAGCGTATCGCCCAGCGACACCACCGCCGAGAACCCCACCGAGCGCGCCACGCCCCATTCCACCAGCGCGGCGGCAATCGCGCTGGATTCGGAGATCAATGCCAGGTCGCCGGCCTGCGGGCAATGCGCGGCGATGCTGGCATTGAGCCGCGCATGCGGGGCGATCACGCCCAGGCAGTGCGGGCCGAGGATGCGCATGCCCTTGGCGCGCGCGGCCGCTTCCATCCGCGCGGCCGGCGAGCCGGGGCCGCTGCCCAGCCCGGCGGTGAGGATGATCGCCGCAGCCACCCCGCGCCGCGCGGCGATGGAGACGATGCGCGGCACGATGCGCGCCGGCGCGGTGATCACCACCAGGTCCGGCACCCACGGCAGATCGGTCAGCCGCGCCACCGTGCGCACGCCGTCGATCTCGGTATAGCGCGGGCTCACCCAGCCGATCTGCCCGGGAAACCCGGCCGCGCGCAGATTGCGCACCGCCGCCCGCCCGGCCGAGCGATCGCGCGGGCTGCCGCCGACCACCGCCACGGTGGTGGGACGAAAGACCTGCTGCAGGTGGTAGGTACTCATGGCGAAGAGACGGCGGGGAAAGCGGACACGGTACACGTCGGCCCGAGCGCACGTCATTGATCCCGCGCTGGAGAAGCGCGAAGCAGCGCCTGTTATTGTTGTGAACGATTCGCATTTTCGTTAATATCGTGTGGTCAGCCAGCTTCCTGCGCCGCCCCGCGCCCTGCCGCCAGCGACCCACTCGGAACAGGGCCCCCCATGAAACTGCTGACCTTGTCGGCGCTGCTGCTCGCTGCCTCCGCCTCTGCGCACACCCCTTACCTGGCACCCAACACCTTCACGCCCCAACCGGGCCAGACGGTGACCCTGGACGCGGCCTTCGCCGAGACCTTCTTCGTCCCGGAGGCGGCCTTCGACCAGAGCCACTTCCGCATCACCGGGCCCGACGGCCGCGATGTCGCGCCAGCCCGGGTGCAGGCGCTCGACACCCGCACCGTGGTCGAACACACCCTGGGCAAGCAGCCCGGCACCTACCGGGTCAGCACCGGCCTGCGCGTGGGCGCGCAATTCCGTACCTGGGAGCTGGATGGCAAACGGCAGACCGTGCGCGATCCGAACGTACCCATGCCCAAGGGCGCCACGCTGCTCGCCAGCTTCCAGTCGCGCACCCTGGCCGACACCTATCTGAGCATCGGCAAGCCCGATCGCACCGCGCTGGCGCCGCGCAACCGTGGCCTGGAACTGGTGCCGGTCTCCCATCCCAACGACCTGTATGTCGGCGAGCGCTTCGTCTTTACGGTGCAGTACGACGGCGTGCCGCTGGCCGGGCAGACCGTGGACATCAGCGAGGCGGTCTGGACTTCCGACCGTACCCCGACGCTGGTCAGCCTGACCACTGACGCGGCCGGCCGCGCCACGATGAAGCTTGACCGCGCCGGCACCTGGCTGGCGCTCTCCCGCCACCGCACCCCGGCCCCGGCCGACGCCCCGGTGCGCGAGTACAGCAACAGCACCACGCTCACCTTCCAGGTGCTGGAGCCGTAGCGCCGCGCAACCGCTGCGGCGGTTGCATGCCCCACTGGCCCGACTTCACCGGCGCGGTGTCTCCGCCCGGCGTACCGACACGTCTGCAGGCCCAGCCAGCGCCACGGCCCGCCACCGTTTCCCCCTCAAGAGGCAATCCATGAACACTGGCTCCCTGGCCGGCGCGTGCCTGTGCGCGCTGCTGCTTCCCGCAACCGCACTCGCCCAGTCCGGGCCGCGCCCGCTGCTCGGCGGTCACGGCAACAACGTGCAGGCCTTCATCACCCAGCATGACGACGACCGCGACGGCCGCATCACCGCCGCCGACTTCGCCGCCTTTCGCCGCGCCCGCTTCGACGCCACCGACCGCAACCACGACGGCAGCGTCGACGAGGACGAATACGTGGCCGAATTCCGCCAGCGTCGCCAGCAGGCGCTGGAGCAGGAACGCAGCGCGCAGGCCGCGCACGGCAGGCAGCGCTTTGCCGCACTCGATGCCGATGGCGACGGGCAGGTGGCGCGCGCCGAATTCGACGCCGCCGGTGCGCAGGACTGGGCGCGCGGCCAGGCGGCGCTGACGGCGGCGGCCAAGGCGACCCCTGGCGACAGGACACAGGCCTTCGATCGCGATGGCGGCCGCCCCGGCATGCCCGACAGCCAGTCGGCCGAGGGCTTCCTGGCGCTGTACGACGAGAACGGCGACGGCAAGGTGGGCCGCAAGGAATACGCCGGCCTGCGCGCGGCGCAGTTCGCCAGCGCCGACGGCGACCGCAACGCGGCGCTGTCGCCGGACGAGTACCGGGTGGAGTTCGAAGACCGCCTCAACCGCCGCCTCACCGCGCTCGAGCAGGCCGACGACCGCCAGGTGCATGTGCGTTTCAAGGTGCTCGACACCGACAAGAACCAGCGCATGACCTTCGCCGAATATCAGGCGTCGGGGCTGCGCACCTTCGCCCGCGTCGACCGCAACCACGATGGCGTGGTCGATGCCAGCGATGGCGCGCTGCCGGCGCCGGCGACCGCGCCGGCCCGGGCCGACTGACCTGCCGCGCGGGCCCCTGGCGCCCGCGCCCCCTGGCCCGCCGCTGGCGGGCCCACCCAGCTACGCGACTGCGGTGTTCTGCCGCTTGCAGCCAGGTCCGCGCCGTCCGGCGCTCCTTCCTCTTCCTGACTGTGGACTCCACGATGACCTCGACACCGACCCTGCTGGCCCTGGCGATCGCCACCGGCCTGGCCTTCCCGCTGCATGCCGAACAGGCACCGGCCGACGCCACCACCTTCGACCCGGTCGAGGTGAAGGCCGCGCGCGACAAGCGCGCCTCCGGCAACCAGAACGTCACCACCCTCGACACTGCGCAGCTGCAGCAGGAACAGGCCGAGAGCATGGAGGACCTGGTGCGCTACATCCCCGGCGTGAGCATCGCCGACATGGGCCGCTTCGGCGAGAACGGCTTCAACATCCGCGGCCTGGAAGGCGACCGGGTGGCGATGACCATCGACGGCCTGTCGATGGCCGAGGGCGTGGAGACCGCGCGCGACTACGAGTTCTTCCGCGCCGGCCGCGGCGGCGTGGACGTCGATTCGCTCAAGCGGGTGGACATCGTCAAGGGCGCCGATTCCATCAGCGCCGGCAGCGGCGCGCTCGGTGGTGCGGTGGTATTCACCACCAAGGATCCCTACGACTACCTCAAGGCACAGGGCAACGACAGCCATGTCGGCCTGAAGACCGGCTACACCGGCCACAACGACCAATGGCTGGGCAACCTCACCGTCGCCAACCGCAGCGGCATCGTCGAATCGATGCTGAGCTACACCCGCCGCGAGGGCCACGAGTCCGAGGGCTGGTATTCCAGCACCGGGATCGACACCGGCAGCGCGCGGCGCACGCCCGACCCGATCGACAACGAAAGCGACAACGTGCTGGCCAAACTCGACGTGGTGCCGAACGCACAGCACCGCTTCGGCGTGGTGTACGAGCGCAACCGCGCGCAGAACCGGGTCGACAATCTCAGCCGCGTCAGCGCGCCCAGCTACGCCGAACGCGTTGGCGACGACAGCAACGACCGTGACCGCTACGGCCTGCGCTACCTCTGGAATGCCGACAACGCCCTGTTCGACACCCTGCAGGCGCAGCTGGACCGCCAGCAGACCGACAGCCGTGGCACCACCCGCATCCTGACCCAGAGCGGCAGCTCGAGCACGCCGGCCACCGCCGCCACCACGCGCTGCACGGTGGCGCTGCCGTGCCGCCGGGCCGAAGATCGCGACACCGAGCAGACCCTGGACCGCATCGCGGTCGACTTCGACAAGCAGCTGCATGGCAACGGCTGGTCGCAGGCGCTGCTGTACGGGGCGGCCTGGCAGCGCCGCAGCATCGACTACAGCGCGATCGACTACCGCTGGAACAATGCCGGCACGCTGGACACCGCCACCATCGATCCGGCGCAGGTGCCCAAGACCGATGCCGACAGCTGGAACGTGTACCTGCGCGATCGCATCGGCCTGCTCGACGACCGCCTGCAGCTGACCCTGGGTGCGCGCTACGACCAGTATCGCTACGCGCCGACGCTGTCGCCCACCTTCGTCGACAGCACCGGCACGGTGCGCGAGGTGACGTTCTCCTCGCCCACCTGGCAGGCCGGCATCAGCTATGCCTTCACCCCGCAGCAGACGCTGTGGTTCCAGGCCGGGCGCGGCTTCCGTGCCCCGACCACGGCCGAGATGTACGCCCCGACCAGCATCACCGCGCTGACCCGGGTGGACACCGGCACCACCGTCAACGTCCCCACCGTGGCCGCCAATCCGGCACTGGAGGCCGAGCGCAGCCTCAACCTGGAACTGGGCTGGCGCTGGGAGAGCGACTGGGCGCGCGTGGGCCTGTCGGTGTTCCGCGACCGCTACGACGACTTCATCCAGAGCGAGACCGTCACCACCGATGCCGGCACGCTCTACCAGACCTGTACCCGCGGCGTGTGCACCACGCGCAACGGCTACGCCTACACCACGCTGCGCAATGTCGGCCAGGTCGAGGTCAAGGGCGTGGAACTGGATGCGCAGTTCAGGCTCGGCGATGCCTGGCTGCTGCGCGCGGCATGGACCCACAACCAGGGCGAGCTGGAAGACGGCCGCCCGCTGGACAGCATCAATCCGGATCGCGGCGTGCTCGGCCTGAGCTGGCAGGGCCTGGACGAGCGCCTGCGTGTCACCGCCAACATCACCCATGCGCTGGCCAAGAAAGCCAAGGACGTCAACGTCGAGAACGACATCTTCGGCGCTGCGGCCGAGCCATTCCTCAGCGATGCCTACAGCGTAGTCGACCTGTTCGGCAGCTACCGTTTCAACGCGCACGTGCGCGTCAATCTCGGCGTCTACAACCTGTTCGACGAGCGTTACTACCAGTGGGCGCGCATCCGCAATGTCACCCGCGGCGATTTCTATCTGTACGGCTATGCCACCGATGACGGCATCGGCCGCTACAGCGAACCGGGCCGCAACCTGCGCGCCACGCTGTATGTGACCTTCTGAGGCGCGATCGCCGCTGCGCATCGCTGCACGGTGGGCCGTGCAGCGATGCAGGCTGGACCACCGGTCCGGCCTGGTCCGGCACCGGCCGCGGAGTGCCGAGTGCCGAGTGCCGAGTGCCGAGTGCCGAGACGCAGCGTCAACGACCGGGCGAGGTGCCGCAATGCGTGCGGCTTCTCGACCCGAGCATGGCGGGGCGCAATTGTTCGCGCGCCCCGCGCACCGCCCGCCGCGCTACAACAAGGTGCCGCTGAGGATCGCGGCGGCAATGCTGAAGTAGATCACCAGGCCGGTGACATCCACCAAGGTCGCCACGAACGGCGCCGAGGCGCTGGCCGGGTCGAAGCCGAGCCGTTGCAGCACGAACGGCAGCATCGAGCCGGACAGCGAGCCGAAGGTGACGATGCCGATCAGCGCCGCACCGATGGTCAGCGCCACCATCTGCCAGTGCGGGCCGTAGTCGTACAGGCCGGCGGTCTGCCAGAGGGTGATGCGCACGATCGCCAGGATGCCCAGGATGGCGCCCAGGGTGAGCCCGGTCGGCAGTTCACGCAGGGCCACCTTCCACCAGTCGCCCAGGCGCAGTTCGCGCAGTGCCAGCGAGCGGATCAGCAGCGAGGTGGCCTGCGAGCCGGAGTTGCCGCCCGAGCTCATGATCAACGGAATGAACAGGGTCAGCACCACCGCCTTGGACAGCTCGTCCTCGAAGTGCTGCATCGCGCTGGCGGTGAGCATTTCGCCCAGGAACAGCACGCTCAGCCAACCGGCGCGCTTCTTGATCATCTGGCCGAAGCCGATCTGCATGTAGGGCTTGTCCAGCGCCTCCATGCCGCCGAACTTGTGCACGTCCTCGGTGGATTCGGCGATCAGCGCGTCCAGCACATCGTCCACGGTGACGATGCCCAGCACATGGCCGTGCGCATCCACCACCGGGATCGCCAGCAGGTCGTGGCGGCGGATCAGCCGGGCGACTTCTTCCTGGTCCAGCGCCGGGTCCACCGTGACCGGCGGGTTGACCTGTGCCACCTCCAGGATCGGCGCATCCGGCGCGCCGGTGATCAGCCGGCGCATGGTGACCACCTGGGTCAGCACGCGGGTGTGCGGGTCGAGCAGGTAGATCGCATAGACCGTCTCGCGGCTGCGCTCCACCTCGCGGATGTGCTGCAGGGTGCGGCCCACGGTCCAGTCGGCCGGCACCGCCACGAACTCGGTGGTCATCAGCGCGCCGGCGGTATTGGGCGGGTAGCGCATCAAGGCCTGGATCGACAGCCGCGCCTCGGCACTGAGCAGCCACAGCAACCCCTGGCGCTGCTCGGCATCCAGGCCATGGAAGATGTCGGTGGCGCGGTCGTCGGCCATCTGCCCGAGCAGGGAGGCGGCCTGCTCGGCCGGCAGTTGCGCGACCAGGGCGCTGGCGTCGTGCAGCTCGGGTTGTTCGAGCACCTTCACCGCACGCGGCGGCGGCAGCGCGGCCAGCACATGGGCGGCATCGTCGCGGTCGAGGGTGTTGAGGTATTCCACCGCATCGGCCGTATTGAAGTCGGCCATGGGTGCGATCAAGGCATCGACGCCTTGGGCAAGGCGCAGGGTTTCGTTGTACATGGGGTTCGCCTGGTGACGACCGTCGTCGATGACAGCCGGCGAACCTGAAGCCTCAGGCGCGCGCCAACTGGGTCATCGACCCGGGTCTAGGGTGACTGTCGCTGGACATGAGAGAGGGCTCCGAGAGTGCGTACCGACCGGTGATCCGGGCGGCGGCGCGGCGCAGTCTGCGCGCCTGGGCTGGCGTGGTCAATGCCCTGCGTGGGCGGCGCTCAGCGCGCGTCCAGCCGCCG
The DNA here is from genome assembly GCF_003993515.1 of Xanthomonas sp. BRIP62415. Lineage (NCBI taxonomy): Bacteria > Pseudomonadati > Pseudomonadota > Gammaproteobacteria > Lysobacterales > Lysobacteraceae > Xanthomonas > Xanthomonas sp. BRIP62415. The sequence goes on along the minus strand of NZ_QEZH01000028.1, from coordinate 148,629 downwards.
GTGCACGGCATGGCTTGAAAGGCGCGATCGGGCCGCCGGGCAGCGGACGCCGCACGCACGCCCTGTGGCAGATCCACAGTGGCAAGCAGCCATCGGGCCACCGCCGGAACAGGGCGCGTGCGTTGCGCCCTAGGCTGCCCCGGCGTTCGATGGCGATGCCGGCGCCCGCTGGCGGCCATCGCCTGCCGTGTTGCAGGCAGGACACGCTGATCCGGGCCGACAGGCCGCCGCGGGCGGCATAATGCACCCCTCAACGGAGAGTGCGCATGCATAGCGGTGGTCTGGAACTGGCTCTGGTGCTGATGCTGGCCGCCATCGTGGCGGTGCCGGTGTTCAAGCGCTTCGGCCTGGGCGCGGTGCTGGCCTACCTGGTCGCCGGTGTGGTGCTCGGCCCCGACGGCGTGGGCGTGGTGCAGGATGCCGAGCGCATCAGCGGCGCGGCCGAGATCGGCGTGGTGATGCTGTTGTTCGTGATCGGCCTGGAACTGTCGCCGGCACGTTTGAAGGTGATGCGGCATTCGGTGTTCGGTGCCGGCGCCACCCAGGTGGTGGTGACCACGCTGATCCTGGGCGGCCTGCTGATGCTCGGCAACCTGGGCTGGAAAAGCGCGTTGATCGTCGGCGTGGCGCTGGCGTTGTCGTCCACCGCGGTGGGGCTGCAGCTGCTGGCCGAACGCAAGGCGCTCAATAGCGACTACGGGCGCCTGGCATTTGCCATCCTGCTGTTCCAGGACCTGATCGCCATTCCGTTGCTGGCGGCGATTCCGCTGCTGGGCGGCAGCAAGAACGCCACCCTGGAATGGCAGGACGTGGCCAAGGCGGTGGCGGCGCTGGCGCTGGTGATCCTGTGCGGGCGCTTCGTGCTGCGCTATCTGTTCAACATGGTGGCCCGCACGCGCATGCCGGAAGTGTTCACCGCCAGCGCCTTGCTGGTGGTGCTGGGCACCGCCTGGATCATGCAGGAAGCCGGATTGAGCGCCAGCCTGGGCGCGTTTCTGGCAGGCGTGCTGCTGGCCGATTCGGAATTCCGCCACGAGCTCGAATCGCAGATCGAGCCGTTCGAAGGTTTGCTGCTGGGGCTGTTTTTCATCTCGGTCGGCATGGGCATCGACCTGAACCGGGTGGTCGCCGAGCCGTGGCTGATCGCCAGCGGCGTGGCGATCCTGCTGGTGGTGAAGTTCTCGCTGCTGGTCGGGATCGGCAGCGTGGCCAGACTGCCGCTGCGCAGCAGCCTGATGCTGGGCAGCGTGTTGTGGCTGGGTGGCGAATTCGCCTTTGTGGTGTTCAACGAGGCCGATCGCGTCGGCTTGCTGGAGCGCGCCAACCACGACCGGCTGGTGGCCATTGTCGGTGTCTCGATGGCGCTGACGCCGCTGTTGCTGCTCGGCATGCAGCGCATCCTCAACGGGCCGCTGCGGCTGCACGCGCCCACGTCCGATCGCCCGTTCGACGCCATCGATGCGCAAACGCCCAAGGTGCTGGTCGCCGGCATGGGCCGCTTCGGCCAGGTCGTGGCGCGCCTGCTCACCGCGCGGCATGTGCCGTTCGTGGCGCTGGAACACAACCCGGACACCGTGGAGGATCTGCGCCGCTTCGGCAGCCAGCTGTACTACGGCGACCCCACCCGCCCGGAACTGCTGCGCGCCGCCGGTGCCGACCGCATCAAGGTGTTCGTGATCGCGGTGGACGACCCGGAAACCAACATCAAGGCGGTGCGGCTGATCCGCCGCCTGTACCCGCAGGCCACGGTGCTGGCACGTGCACGCAATCGCCAGCATGCCTGGAAGCTGATGGACCTGGGCGCCGAACCGTTCCGCGAGGTATTCGCCTCCAGCCTGGAACTGAGCGAACGCGTGCTGACCTCGCTCGGGCTGGGCGAGGCGGTGGCCAAGGAGCACGTCAAACGGTTCCGCCAGCACGACGAAGAGTTGTTGCATCGCCAGCACCTGGTCTATGACGACGAAGCCAAGGTGATCCAGACCTCGCGCGATGCACGCGCGGACCTGATGCATCTGTTCGAAGCCGACGTCAAGGCCGATGTGGACGGCGAGCCCACGCCCACCACGCTCGATCGCTGAGCCCTTCGTAGGAGCGTGCCTGCGCGCGACGGGGCTTTACCGATAACGCCTCGTCGCGCGCAGGCACGCTCCTACGCGGATGTGGTGCATCTTTCGTCAGCGTTAGCTGCGCAGTCGATGCTTGAAGACGACCTGCACGCGAGCATTCGATCGCGTCCAAGTCCTAAGCCGATGCGGATGGCGAACCTGCACCAACCACCCACAATCGCTGCCCTGTTCGTAGGAGCGTGCCTGCGCGCGACGGGGCTTTACCGATAACGCCTCGTCGCGCGCAGGCACGCTCCTACGCGGATGTGGTGCATCTTTCGTCAGCGTTAGCTGCGCAGTCGATGCTTGAAGACGACCTGCACGCGAGCATTCGATCGCGTCCAAGTCCTAAGCCGATGCGGATGGCGAACCTGCACCAACCACCCACAATCGCTGCCGTGTTCGTAGGAGCGTGCCTGCGCGCGACCCGGGCGTTACCGATAAGGCCCGTCGCGCGCGGGCACACTCCTACGTGGAGCTGCGGCGGCTGTATGCCGCTCGCATCCCTCAGCGGCGTGGCGTGCGCGCCGCAGTCTTGCTGGTCGACTTCTTCGCTGCGCGCTTGCCTGCCGCGGTCTTGCCGGCGGTCTTTGCGACCTTGCCGGTTGCGCGTTTGCTCACGGCTTTCCTTGCCGCGCTGCCCGGCGACGTAGCCGCATCCTGCAATGGTCTTGCTGCAGCCGCAGATGCGCGGTTGGCTGGCGCCTTGGCGACCTTTTCGGCTGGCGCCTTGGTGATCTTCCTGGCCGGTGCCTTGGCAACCTTCTTGACCGTCTTCCCGGTGGCTTTCTTGACCGGCGTGGTGGCGCTGCCACGTGCGTCCGGTGCGCGGCGCGGCGGTGGCTTGCGGCCCGGGGTGAGCGCGCGCCAGGCGTGTCCACCATTCATGGCCAGCAAGGCATCGGCAGCCGAGGGACCGGCGCTGCCGGCGGCGTAATTGGGGAAGTCGCTGGGCGGTTGTTTCCAGGCATCCAGGATCGGTTGCACGATGCGCCAGGCCCCTTCCACCATGGCCGCGTCCTGGAACAGGCCGGCCTCGCCGTTCATGCAGTCCTGCAGCAGGCGCTCGTAGCCCACCGTGTATTCCTTAGGGAACCAGTCGCGATAGCGGAAGTCCATGCGCACCGGTGCCAGGCTGACCTGCGCGCCGGGGCGCTTGACGTCGAACTGCAGCGAGATGCCTTCGTCGGGCTGGATATGCAGCACCAGCCAGTCGGGGCCGTAGCCGCCCACTTCGGTGCTGCGGAACGGCGCCAGCGGCGCCGGCTTGAAGCGGATCGCGATCTCGGTGGTGCGCTCACGCAGGCGCTTGCCGGTGCGCAGGTAGAACGGCACGCCGGCCCAGCGCCAGGTGTCCACCTGCAGCTTCATCGCCACATAGGTTTCGGTTTCCGAATCGTCCGGCACCGTGTCTTCTTCGCGATACCCCGGCACGGCGCTGCGGTTGACCGCGCCGGAGGCGTACTGGCCGCGCACCACGTCTTCGGGCTTGATCGGGCGCACTGCTTCGATCACTTCGGCGCGGCGGCGATGCATCGCCTCGGTGGTGAACGCGGCCGGCGGCTCCATCGCAATCATCGCCAGCAACTGGAACAGGTGATTGGGCACCATGTCGCGCAGGCAGCCGGTGGGATCGTAGAAGCGTCCGCGCCCCTCCACCCCGATGGTTTCGGCGGCGGTGATCTGCACATGATCGATGCGGTCGCGGTTCCACACCGGCTCGAACAGGCCGTTGGCGAAACGGAACGCCAGAATGTTCTGCACGGTTTCCTTGCCGAGGAAGTGGTCGATGCGGAACACCTGATCCTCGTGCAGCACCTTGGCGACGGTGGCATTGAGCGCGACGGCACTGGGCAGATCGTGGCCGAAGGGTTTTTCCACGATCACCCGACGCCAGCCCTCGCCCTCGCGTTGCCTGACCAGCCCGGCTTCGCCCAGGTTGAGCAGTACCGGCTCGAAGAAGCGCGCGGCGGTGGCCAGGTAAAACAGCACATTGCCCTGGGTGCCATAGCGCTTGTGCAGTTTCTCCAGCGCGCCACCCAGGGTTTGATAGGCGCCCAGGTCGGTGAAATCGCCGCGCAGATAATGCATGCGCTCGCGCAGCCACTCCCAGGTGTCGGTATCGAACTCGTCGGTCTGGAATTCGGCATCGCGGCTGCTGAGCAGCTCGGTCATCGACTGGCCCATCATCGTGCGCCACGAGCGCTCGCTGATATCGCCATGATCCATGCCGACGATGGCGAACTGCTCGCCCAGCGCGCCGGAGCGCCGCAGGTTGTATAGCGCCGGCATCACCAGGCGCTTGGTCAGGTCACCGCGTGCACCGAACACCACGATGATGCACGGCGGGGTTGTGGCTTGTTCATTCATGGATGTGTTTCCTTTTCGCCCATGCGTCCGTGCAGGCGCAATGCCGCATTGACCAGAGCCACGTGGGAATACCCTTGCGGGAAGTTGCCAAGCATGCGTTTGCTGCGCGGGTCGTACTCTTCGGCAAGCAGGCCCACGTCGTTGCACAGCCCGAGCAGACGTTCGAGCAGCATGCGTGCCTGCTCGGTGCGCCCGAGCAATGCATAGTTTTCCACCAGCCAGAAGCTGCAGGCAAGAAAGGTGCCCTCGCCGGCCGGCAGCCCGTCGGCGCTGTCGTCGGCGCGATAGCGTTCGACCAATCCATCGATGGTCAGGTCGCGTGCGATCGCATCGGCAGTGGCGGCGATGCGTGGATCCTCCGCCGGCAGGAACCCGACGATCGGAATCAGCAACAGCGACGCGTCCAGACGGTCGGAACCATAGCTCTGCACGAAATGCCCGTCCGGGTGCACGCCCTTCTCCAGCACTTCTGCGCGGATTTCCTCGGCGATACGGCCCCAGTGCGCACGCTTGGCCGCATCGGCATTGGTGATGCCATCGCGCGCGCCGCAATCGAAGGCCAGCCAGGCCATCACCTTGGAATGCACGAAATGACGGCGCTCGTCGCGGATTTCCCAGATGCCTTCGTCGGGCAGGCGCCACAGCGTTTCCAGCGTCTCCAGCACTTTTTCCAGCAAGGATGCCGACGAGCCATCGTCGTCGGACAGCGGTGCCACGCCCTTTTCGCGCGCGTAGTGGAACGCGCCGATCAACTCGCCGTAGACGTCGAGCTGGAACTGATCCACCGCCCCGTTGCCGATACGCACCGGGCTGGAGTTTTCATGGCCGGGCAGCCAGTGCGCTTCCCATTCCTGCAGCCGGCGCTCGCCGGCGATGCCGTAGAGCGCCTGCAACTGGTCCGGCGACCCGGCGATGGCACGCTGTACCCAATCGCGGAACGCCTCTGCTTCGTCGCGATACCCTGCCTGCAGCAGGGCGATCAGCGTGAACACCGAATCGCGCAGCCAGCAGTAGCGGTAATCCCAGTTACGGGTGCCGCCCAGATGCTCGGGCAACGAGGCCGTCGGCGCAGCGACGATGCCGCCAGTGGGCAGATAGCTGAGCCCTTTCAACACCACCAGCGAGCGACGCACCTGCTCGGTCCAAGGGCCGACATCGGTACAGCGACGTGCCCAGCCATGCCAGAACGCGGCCGTGCGTTGCAGCGCCTGTTCCGGATCGATCGCCGTCGGCGTGGGCTGATGCGACAGGCCATGGCTGAGCAGAAACCAGGTGCTCTGGCCCTGACGCAGCGTGAAGTCGGCTTCGGTGCCCATGTCCTCGCCATGCAGCGCCTGTGGCGAGCGCAGGGCGAGCTGGTCGGGCCCGGCGATGGCGCGGATGCCGCCATCGATACGCGTCACCCAGGGCACGGTGCGGCCGTAGTTGAAGCGGAAGGTCAGGCGCATGTGCATCGGCACCTCGCCCTGCACGCAACGCACGATCCGCACCAGGTGCTGGTGGCCGTCGCCTTCCTCGCTGGCGACCATGAAGTCGACCAGTTCCACCGTGCCGGTGTCGGTGTGCATGCGCGTGCACAACACCAGGCTGTCGTCTTCATAGGCACGTTCACTGCGAAAGTCGCCGGCCGGCGACAACGCCCATTGCCCGTGCTGCTCATCGCCCAGCAGGGATGCGAAAAACGCGTCGGAATCGAAACGTGGCAGACACAGCCAGTCGATGGTGCCACGGTGGTCGACCAGGGCCGCGCTGTGGCAATTACCCAGCATGGCATGGTCCTCGATACGCACGCTCATCGTAGAGGCGCTTCCTTCGTGCGAGTGAAGGCCCAGTCTTGCACGCGCAGTGTCGGGATCAGGTTACGAGAACGCCGGCAGACGCAGCAATGGTGGCACCGTGTGTTCCAGGCGACGGATCAGTGCCGGGTCCATGTAGGCGTAGTCGTCGGGAATCTGCAGACAGGCCACCCGGCAATGGCGCAGATGCGCGGCAAAGCGTTTGCGCAACAGCTGCAGATGGCGACGCTCCATCACCAGCACCAGCTGCGCCTCGTGCAACAGCTCCGGGGTGAGCTGCACGTCCGCATCGGCGGCCAGCCCGGCCGATTGCGTCTGCACGCCCGGCCAGTCGGCGAACACGCGCTCGGCGGTGGGGCTGCGCAGCCGGTTGCGGCTGCACACGAACAGCACCCGCAGCGGTGCCCCGCCGCGCTGGTTCAGCGGCCTTCGCGCAGGAAGCGCGCCATCGAGGACACACCCGGCAAGGCGGGCTCGAACTGGCCGGCCACATCGATGAAGCCGCGCATGATCGCAATCTCGCGCGGGGTGCGGTTGAGCGCGTCGCGGCGGTCGGCATCGGCGCCGGCCCGCAGCAGGCGCTGCACCAGCAGCGGCAGGCCGTGCAGTGCGGCCAGGTGCAGCGGGCCGAAACCGCGCTGATCGGCCACGTCCAGCGAGACGTCTTCGTCGAGCAGGCGTTCCACGCCGGCCAGCACCACCTGCTCGTCGCAGGCGGTGCCCGGTTCGGCGCGCGCGCCCAGCAACAGCAGCAGGGGGCTGACCCGGCCACCGGCCAGATACTCCGGGTCGGCGCCGGCCAGCAGCAAGGTATCCAGCAGGGCCAGCAGGCGGCTCTTGTCGCGCGCGGTGAAGCCGTACAGCGCGGCGCAATGCAGTGGCGCCAGGCCCTGGTCGTCGTTGGCGTGCACGTCGGCCGCCGCGGTGAGCAGGCGCGCCACGATATCCGGCAGACCCAGCGCACAGGCCAGCATCAGCACGGTGACGCCGCCGGGCAGGCGGTGCTCGATCTGCGCGCCGGCCTGCAGCAACGCGGCCACGATCTCGGTCTGGCGCATGCTCACCGCCGCCGACAACGGCGTAGCGCCGCTATTGGCTGCGCGTTGCGGATCGGCGCCGCGACCGAGCAGATGCGCCACCACGCCGAGATGGCCGCCACCGGCCGCACGCAGCAGCGCGGTGCAGCCCTGCGCATCGACGGCGTCGACCGGCAGGCCTAGATCGATCAGGCGACGCACCGCATCGGTGTCGCCGACCATCGCGGCCGCCGGTACATCCGCCTCGCGCAGGCTGCGGTGCGGCAGCGACCAGATGCGCCAGTCCAGCCAGTCGGCCAGGTCGCGGCGGCCGATCGACAGCGCCACGCCCAATGGGGTCTGCCCGTCGGCAGCGCGCGCTTCCGGCGAGGCGCCCTGCTTGACCAGCAATTTCAGCGATGCCTCGCGGCCCAGCGCGGTGGCCAGGTGCAGCGCAGTCATGCCGTGGCTGTCGCGCGCCTCGCGGTCCACGCCGTGTTCCAGCAACCACTGCTGCAGGCGCAGCCAGCCCAGCCGCACCGCCAGCGACAACGGCGGATCGCCGGCCGCCGATGCGGCGAACGGGTCGGCGCCGCGTTCGAGCAATTCCAGCGCGAACTGTTCCAGCCCGCGCGATGCCGCATCGTGCTGCACGCAGGCGCTGAGCAGCCGTGTCAGCCCGCCCGCACCGGCGGGCGAGACGCCATGGCGCAGCAGCGCCTGCAGTGCCGGCACCGCCTCCACGCCCCGCGAGAGCAGTGCAAACATCGGCACGTCGCCGCAAGCATCGCGCACTTCGGCATCGGCCCCATGGCGCAGCAGCCAGTCCACCGCATCGGCGTTCAAGGCCAGATGCGCGTCGTGCAGCAGGCTGCCAAGTTCTTCCGGGCCGCACAGGCGGGCCAGCGCGACCAGGCCGTCGCGTTGACCGAACTGCAGGCCTTCGCGCAACAGCACCAGGGGCGGGCGGTCGGGCAGCAGCGCCACGCCGGGGGTCTCGCCGTGCGCATCGCTGACCGCCGCCGGCAACGGATAGGCGGGGTCGAGCAATTGCACGATCGCCCAGCGCCCGGCTTCGGCGGCCACATCCACCGCGCGCCGGCCGTGCGCATCGGCGCTGTCGGCCGGCACCTGCAGGTCGAGCAGGCGCCGGATCAGGGCCGGCGACACGTTGTCGGCGGCGCAGGCCAGCATCACCGCGTTGCGGCCCTCGCCATCGACGGCCAGCACATCGGCCTTGCGTGCGACCAGGCGTTCGAGCACGCCGCTCCGTGCCTGCCGCGCCGCATCCAGCCACGGCGTGCGGCCGAGAAGGTCGCGCGCTTCCAGATTGGCGCCGGCCGCCAGCAGCGCCTCGACGATGTCGCCGTGCCCGGCCAGCGCGGCTTCGTGCAGGGCACTGCGGCGTTGGCGGTCGCGCGCATCCACGCGCGCCTTGTGCTTGAGCAGCAGTTGCACGCCGGCCGGGTCGTCTTCCTCGGTGCCGGCCGCTGCCAGCAGCACCGGCGCGCCGCCGTCCGGTTCGGAGTGGGCGCCGCGTTCCAGCAGGAACTTGGCCAGCCGCCAGTTGCCGACCTGGCAGGCCATCGCCAGCGGCGAGTGACCTTCGTGGTTGAGCGCATCGAGCTCGGCGGCGGCATCGCGCAGCAGCGCGGCCACGCCCGGGTCGGAACTGCGCACCGCGTGATGCAGCGGCGTATTGCCGTCGTTGTCGCTGGCGCGCGGGTCCGCGCCGTTGGCCAGCAGCGTCATCACCGCGTCCGGGCGACCGTGCCAGCTGTCGCGCGTGGCGGCCAGCAACGGCGTCATGCCGCGATGCGGCTGGTTGACGTCGACACGGCGCACGATCAGCTCGCGCAGCAGGCGCAGGTCCGGCAGCACCGCGGCCAGCGCAGGCAGGCTGCGTTGGTCGCGCCACTCCGGCAGCGGCATCGCCTGTGGGTCGGCGCCGGCGTCGAGCAACTGCAGCGCGCGGTCCACGCGTCCGCTGCGCGCGGCCTCAAACAGCTCGGGCACCAGTTGATGCTGGGCCACCGGCTCCAGCGGACGCGGCTCGGCCGCCGCTTCGGAAAAGAAATCGGCCGCCTGCAAGGCCGCCGGGGCGTCGCTGCGTCCCGGCGCGGCGGTGCGCTGCAACAGCAGATGGGCGGCCGGCAGCAGCACGCTGGCGGCGATCGCCAGACTCCAGCGCAAGCTGCTCGACAGCCAGCCCGGCCAGGCCAGCGCCACCACCAGCGTGCACATCGCCAGCACCAGGGCAGCGGCGAGCAGACCGCGCCAGGCGTGCAACTCCTGCGTCGCCAGCGCATGCCAGCGCGGGGCCAGGGCGCCGCCATCGCGCTCGACCTCGCCCCACAGCGGCCAGGTCCGCCACAGCCCGAGCAGCGCAGCGCTGACCGCCACACTCAAAGCCAACGCGGCAGCCAGGCTGCCGCTGTCGCGCAGGGCGGTCAGCGGCCAGCTGATCAGGGCGGCCAGCGCCAGCAGGCCCACGCCCCAGACCGTCAGCAGCGGCGGCAGGGCCTGCGCAACCGCGCGCGGCGGGCTGGGCAATGCGCGGGTACCGCGCGCCCACGACACCGCCAGCGCGAACGCCGGCTGCGCCAGCCACAGCGCCACCGCGGCAACGCCGCCGCCGATGCCGCCCAGCAACGACAACGCCACGCCGGCCGCCCCGGCCAGCGCTGCGGCCCGCACGCGTGCGGCCCGTGCGGCCTCAGTCATAGTCGCACTCGCCCGCCAGCACCACCGTCTTGGGCAGCTGCAGATAGAAGCCATGCTTGCCAAGTGCGTCGCGCACCGTGGCCACGTCGGCCTGCGCCAGGCGGCGCTCGGGCGTCAACGCCACCTCCAGCACGAACGCGAACGGCGCCAGCTGCGCGTGCACGGCGGCGGGAAGACCGGAGAAGTCGTCGCGCGTGGCGAGATAGACGAAGGTGTCCTGCTTGCGTTGGCTTTTATAGACGTAGGCGTGCATGCGCGCGTGGCCGCGCTCGATCGGCAAGTGTGTCGCAGGATTGTGTCCCAATTGCGCCGATGGCGAAAGCGCGGCAGCACGCGAAAAGTCCTGCCCCGTCAGCGACATGACCGGCACGTTCAGTTGCGCCATCGACGGGAGGCAGACCCGCCATCGATATACTGAGCCCACTTTTTGCCAGCAGACCACCGTGAGCCAAGCGCAGCATCCGTCCCAGATGGCCCCGGTCGCCGTCACCGCCTTTACCTCCACCACCGCGCTCGGCGCCGGGCTCGATGCCCAGGCTGCCGCCCTGACCGCTCGCCGCAGCGGCATGCGTCGCAACGATTTCGGCCCGCAGCCGCTGCCTTGCTGGATCGGCCGCGTGGAGGGCGTGGAAGACGTCGTCCTGCCGCCCCCCCTGCAAGGCTGGGACTGCCGCAACAATCGCCTGGCCTGGCTGGCCCTGCAGCAGGACGGCATGCCCGAGGCGGTGCAGGCCGCCGCGCAGCGCTACGGCGCCGAGCGCGTGGCGGTGATCATCGGCACTTCCACCTCCAGCATCGGTGCCAGCGAGGAGGCTTATACGCGCCTGGTCGAAGACGCCGACGGCGCACGCTTCCCCGACGATCTGGATCGCCCGATCGTGCATACCCCGCACTCGCTGGGCGACTTCGTGCAGCACGCCACCGGCCTGCGCGGCCCCAGCGTGACCGTGGCCACCGCCTGTTCGTCCAGCGCCAAGGTGTTCGCCCAGGCTGCGCGCCTGATCGATGCCGGGGTGGTGGATGCCGCCCTGGTCGGTGGCGTGGATACCTTGTGCGGCAGCGTGCTGTTCGGCTTCAACTCGCTGCAGGTGGTGGCGCCGGAGCTGTGCCAGCCGTTCGATGCGCGCCGGGTCGGCCTGAGCCTGGGCGAGGCCGGCGGCTTTGCCCTGCTCGAACGCACCGCCGCCGCGCCGCACGCCACCCTGTGGCTGTACGGCTACGGCGAATCCAGCGATGCGCACCATATGTCCGCCCCGCATCCGCAGGGCCTGGGCGCGCAGCTGGCGATGCGCGATGCGCTCGATCGCGCCGGCCTGGACGCCGATGCGGTGGGCTATCTGAACCTGCACGGCACCGCCACCCCAGCCAATGACAGCGTGGAGGCGGCCGCGGTGGCGGCGATCTTCCCCGCCACCCTGCACGCCAGTTCGACCAAGGCCTGGACCGGCCACACCCTGGGCGCGGCCGGCATCGTCGAATCGGTGATCGCGCTGCTGGCGCTGCGCGACGGCGTGCTGCCGGGCACGCTCAACAGCGCCGTGCCCGACCCGGCCTGCGGCCCGCAGATCCGTTTCGACAATGCCCATTCCAAGATCGATTACGCCATGAACAACTCCTTCGGCTTTGGCGGCAACAACTGTTCGCTGCTGTTCGGGCGGGCCCGCTGATGCTGGCTGCCACCATCGAGGGAATCGGCTTCTGGACCCAGGGCCTGCCGAGCTGGGAGGCTGCTGCGGCCTTCGTCCGTGACGGCACGCTGCAGGACACCGGAGCACGTCCGGCGCCGCAGCTGCTGGCCGCCAATGAACGCCGCCGCGCACCGGACACGGTGGCGGTCTCGCTGGAAGCGGCGCTGGCCGCCTGTCACGCCGCCGGCCGCGCGCCGGCCAGCCTGCCGTCGATCTTTACCTCCACCTATGGCGATCTGGCCATCTCCGACTACATGTGCACCACGCTGGCCAGCGACCCGTTGGCGATCTCGCCGACCAAGTTCCACAACTCGGTGCATAACGCCGCGGCCGGCTACTGGACCATCGGCGCCGGGGCGATGACCCCGGCCACAGCGATCAGCGCCAGCCTGGGCAGCTTCGCGCAGGGCCTGCTGGAGGCGCTGGTCCAACGCGCCGCCGGCATGGACGCGGTGCTGCTGGCCGGCTACGACGCCCGCTCGGTCGGGCCGCTGGGCCGGGTCGCACCCAGCCAGGGGTTGCTCGGCGGCGCGCTGGTGCTGGGCGCCCCCGGCCAGGCCGGCAAGCCGCAGCTGCGGGCGTGGCTGGACGACGGCACACCGACACCGGGCGAGGGCCCGTTGTCGCGGCAGGTCGCCGGCAATGCGATGGCGCCGATGCTGCCGTTGTTCGACCTGCTCGCCGCTGGCGGCGAGCGCGTGGCGCTGTACGCCGGCCCGGGCCGGGTGTTGCAGCTGGAGGTCCAGCAGTGAGCCGGCAGCCGCTGACCCGCGAGGACACCGCGATCCTGGTGCCGGCCCTGAACGAGTCGCTGCGCATCCGCGAAGTGGTCAACGATGCGCTGACCTATTGCTCGAACGTGATCGTGATCGACGACGGCTCCGATGACGGCACCGCCGACTGCATCGCCGACCTGCCGATCACCCTGATCCGGCATCCGCAGCGCAAGGGCAAGGGCGCCGCGTTGCGCAGCGGGTTTGCGCAGGCGCAGCGGATGGGCATGCGCGCCGTGATGACCATGGACGGCGACGGCCAGCACAAGGCGGCCGATTTCCCGCGCCTGTTGGCCGCGGCCAACCGCCACCCCGGCTGTGTCATCGTTGGCGCACGCATGCGCAAGCGCGCCACCCAGCCCACCATCCGCCGCATCGGCAACGATTTCGGCGACTGGGGCATCGCCTGGGCCTGCGGCTTCCAGCTGGTCGACAGCCAGAGCGGCCAGCGCCTGTATCCGGCCTCGGTGTTCACCCTGCCCGACGTGCCCGGCGAAGGCTTCGTGTTCGAAGCGCAGCTGCTGATTTCCGCCGCGCGCCAGGCCGGCGCGCGCGTGGTCGCGGTGCCGATCGAAACTCGCTACGCCGGCACCTCGCCGGGCACCTTCCGCAAGAGCCATTTCCGGCTGGTGCGCGACCTGTGGGAGATCACCTCGCACGTGGTCGTGCAGGCCTGGAGCTACGGGCATATCTGGCGCGAGTACCGCCGCGTGCGCGCCAACCCGGTGCTGATCGACGACGCCGACGGCGAATTTGCTACTGTGCCAGCGGTCACCACCAACAAGCCATCCCCATGAATGCACAGCGTGCCGATGTCGTTATCACCGGTGGTGGCCTGGCCGGCCTGAGCCTGGCGCTGCAGCTGCGCCAGCGCGACCCCGAACTGGCGATCACCGTGCTGGAGCGCCGCGCGCATCCGGTGCGCGAGGCCGCGTTCAAGGTCGGCGAATCCACGGTGGAAATCGGCGCGCATTATTTCGCCGACGTGCTGGGCCTGCGCGAGCACCTGGAGACCGAGCAGATCCGCAAGTTCGGTTTCCGCTTCTTCTTTTCCGACAGGCGCCAGGACATCGACCGCTGCACCGAGCTGGGCGTCAGCCAGATCCTGCCGACGCCGTCGTGGCAGATCGATCGCGGCCGCTTCGAGAATTTCCTCGGCGAGCGCGCCCGCGCGCAGGGCATCACGTTTGTCGACGGCTGCAGCGTCAAGGGCGTGGACCTGGCCGATGACGATGCCGACCACGCCGTGCGCTACGAGCGCGCAGGCGAGGCCGGCACGCTGCGCGCACGCTGGGTGGTGGATGCCAGCGGCCGCGCCGGCCTGCTCAAGCGCAAGCTCGGCCTGGCGCAGGACAACGCGCACGACGCCAATGCAGTGTGGTGGCGCGTGGAAGGCCTGATCGACCCCAATGGCTGGTCGCAGGACAGCAGCTGGCTGCAGCGCTGCACGCCGCCGGATCGCTGGCGCTCGACCAACCACATGTGCGGGCCGGGCTACTGGTTCTGGTTGATTCCGCTCTCCTCCGGCGCGCATTCGCTGGGCATCGTCTGCGCTGCGGCCATGCATCCGCTGGAGACGATGAACACCCACGACAAGGCGATGACCTGGCTGCGCACGCATCAGCCGCAGGTCGCCGCCACGCTCGACAAGGCCGACTACCGGCTGCAGGACTTCCTGTTCCTGCGCAACTTCTCCTATGGCTGCACGCAGGTGTTCTCGCCGCAGCGCTGGGCGCTGACCGGCGAAGCGGGGTTGTTCCTGGACCCGTTCTATTCGCCCGGCAGCGACTTCATCGCAATTTCCAATACCTACATCTGCGAACTGATCGGCCGCGACCGCGCCGGCAGAGCGCTCAGCCCGTATGTCGAGCTGTATCAGCAGCTGTATTTCTCGTTCTACGAAAACACCCTGACCCTGTATCAGGATCAGTACGCCCTGTTCGGCGATGCGCAGGTGATGCCGGTCAAGGTGATCTGGGATTACACCTACTATTGGTCGCTGCTGGCGCCGCTGTTCTGCAGCGGACGGATCGCCGACCTCAGCCTGCTCTCGCGCATGAAGGCGGATTTTTTCTACGCGCGCGACATGAATCTGGCGATGCAGCGCGTGCTGCACGACTGGGGCCAGCACAACACCGCACAAGGCCTGGCCAGCGACGATGGGCGCCTGCTCGATCAATACCTGATCGGCTGGTTCAACGAACTCAACGGCGCCTTGCACGACACCCTCGACGACGATGCCTTTGCCGCGCGCATACACCGCAATGTCGCGCAGATGGCGGTGCTGGCGCGCGAGATCCTGCACAAGGCGCGTCAGCGCCATGCCGGACTGCCGGACCATGGATTGGACGCCTTGACCGCCAACGCCGTCGGCGAACCCATCCTCACCGCCGCCTGGTACGCCGACGCGGCGTAAGCTTGAAGACCGCGCCGGCGACGGCGCGTTTTTTCTGGATCCGCGCCAGCTTGATTCAAATGCCGGATCGGAAGACGCCGATCAAACCGCAACGCATCGAACGGCCGCGCGAGGTGCATTGCTTGCACAGGCACACCACCCATCTCGCCCGGTCCTTGCCCGCCCACCGTCGCGGGACCTTACGCGGCATGGATGCCGCGTAAGAGCCTCCATGGACGGATTCACGGCGTGTCCCGCGATGGTGGGCGGGCAAGGGCCCTGCAGCAAACTCACAGCGGCGAGGACACCGCACCTGCCAACCTGGTCGTGCGCTGATGGGAACCACACTAGCGCGCCTACCTGGGGGGAGGCATCGTCGTTCTATCAGCGGCTCTCAGCCCATGCCGCCATTGATGCCGATGACCTGGCCGTTGACATAGCCAGCTGACTCCGAACACAGGAACGCAACCAATGCGGCCACTTCGTCGGGCTTGCCGACGCGGCCGGCCGGCACCAGTTGCTTGATCACCTCCGGCGCGAAGCTTTCGCCGACCATCTCGCTTTCGATCACGCCCGGCGCGACCACGTTGACCGCAATGCCGCGGCTGGCCATCTCGCGTGACAGCGATTTGCTGGCGCCGTGCAAGGCGGCCTTGGCCGCGGCGTAGTTGGTCTGCCCGCGGTTGCCCAGCACTGCCGCCACCGACGACACGCTGACGATACGGCCCCAGCGCGTACGCGCCATCGGCAGCAGCAACGGCTGGGTGACGTTGAAGAACCCGTGCAACGACACGTCGATGACCCGATGCCACTGTTCGGCGTTCATGCCGGCCATCGGCGCATCGTCGTGGATGCCGGCATTGTTGACCACGATCTGGATCGGGCCGACCTCCAGCAGGCTTGCCAGCGCCGCTGCACTGGCCTGCGCATCGGCCACATCGAACGCCACCGCCTGGGCACTGCCGCCGTCGGCCACGATCGCTGCAACCACCTCGTCGGCGCGGGCAAGATTGCGATTGGCGTGCACGATCACATGGCGACCCTGCGCCGCCAGGTGACGGCTGATCGCACCACCGAGATCGCCGCTGCCGCCGGTGACCAGCGCGCGGCGCTGTGGAATGGATGTGCTCATGGACGCCTCGATGGAAGCCGCAGAAATGACGGCGGAAAGAGCCTCATCCTAACGACTGGCAGCAAGTGCAGGAATAGACCGCCCGCATTGATCGCCCACATTCGGCAGGAGCGTGCTTGGGCGCGATGAGGCTTCAACGGCAACGCTTCATCGCGCGCAAGCGCGCTCCTACAGGGTCTGTGCCGCGCCCAGCATCACCGTGGCGCGGCCTTCGGCGAGCAGTTTTTCGTCATGGGTCAGGCGAAAACTGTATTGCTGGCTGTCGTCGGCCTGCATCAATACCACTGCTTCGCATTCGATCGCAGCAGGAAGGTCGTCCAGATAGGCCAGATGCAACTCCACGCCTCGCAGGGCGACCAGCATGCCCAGGCGCGCTGGCTGGCTGGGATCATGCCCCAGCAAACCGCCATGCACCGCCATCGCCTGCGCGCCGTATTCGCACAGGTGCAGCGCACGCAGGCGGCCATCGGCGCGCAACGGATGCGTGTCGCTGCGATGCGCGTGACTGCGCAGCACGATGCGCTGCGCATCCCAGTCGACCACCTCTTCCCACAGGCACATGCTGCCCTGGTGGGGAATCAAGGCGGCAATCGCGTCACGTCCCTGCATGTGCACCTCCGTTTCTTGCGCGCTCCAGCGCCGGCTCGCGCGACACCAGCAAGGCCAGGATGAAATTGAACAACACCCCCAACGCCACCGTGCTGCCGATCGCCCGCAACACCGGGATGCTGGACGCAGCCAGTAGCGCGAACACCAGCAAGGTCATCAGGCTGCACACGATCAAGGCATGCAAGGTGCGCAACTGGTCGGCGTGATCGTCGCCGGCATGGTCGAAGAACAGCGCGTAATCCAGGCCCAGGCCTGCCGCCAGGATCAGCGCGATCAGGTGGAACAGGTTGAGCTCCACCCCCATGCCGCGCAGGATCGCCAGGATCAGCACCGTGGTCAGCGCCATCGGCAGCAACACGCGCACGATCCGGCGCGGGCTGCGCAACGCGATTGCTACCGTCACCGCCAGCAGCAGCGCAGCCAGCCCCAGCGCGCCGAGCACACGCCCACGATAGGCGGCAACCAGGGATTCGGAGGCATCCTTGAGATCCAGCAACTGCGCGCCGCTGCCTTGCACGGCGGCAGCCACCACCGACGGATCGCGCAGGCCGGTCAACGACACCAGCGCGGTGCTGCGATCACCGCGCCCCAGCAGCAGCCCGCCGACCGAGGTCGCCAGCGGCGAACCGGCCAGGTCCTTCGGCAACAGCGGGGCGGCACGCTTGGCAGCGTCCATGTCCTGCAGGAATGGCGCGAACGCATCGCTGCGAAACGGCGTGGCCGCCACTGCGCTGTCGGTCAATGCGCGCGCTTGCGTCGCCCCCGGCAACGCGGCCTGACGCGCACGCTGGGTCTTGGCGCTGGGCAGGTAGCGCGCGGCCATGTCGTAACCGGTCAACGCGCCGGCGCGCACCAGCGCATCCAGGCGCGGGCGCAACTGCTCGCTGGCCTGCAGCGCTGCCTCGTCGCTGGCTGCAGGCAATGCGAGCACGTAGCGCACGTCGGGGGCGCCCAGTTCCTGTCGCAGGTGCGTGTCCTGCGCCAACGCCTTGGGCGGCACCGGGGTCAGCTTCGACAGATCGTTCTGCCAGAATTGCCCCGGTGCAAATGCGATCACCGCGATGCCGATCAGCGCAATCACCGCCAGACTGATGCGCGGCCGTGGCAGCCGCGCGATGCCACGCCACAGCGCGGCGAGGACGCGCGAATCGGCGTAGTCGCGCGGCGCCGGGTCGATCAACGCCGGCAACAGCCACCGGGTGGTGATCGCGGCGGTCGCCAGCCCGGCGATGGTGAACACCGCCAGCTGCCGCAAGCCGTCCACACCGGAAAACAGGAAGGTCACATAGGCAATGCAGGTCGACACCACGCCGGTGGCCAGCGTCGGCCACAGATGGCGCGCGTTGTCGCGCGGATCCAGACCGGGACGCTGATGGCTGAACAGGTGGATCGGGTAATCCTGCACCACGCCGATCAGGGTGAAGCCGAATGCCACGGTGATGCCGTGCACGCCCTCGAACAACACGGCCACCGCGCCCAGACCGGCCAGGCCGGCACTGGCCAACGGCAGCACGCCGAGCACCGGGATCTTCCAGCTGCGGTAGGCGACCAGCAGCAACAGCACCAGCCCCACCGTATCCAGCGTACCGATCCATTGCGCCTCGCCCTGCGTGCGCGCGGTGATTTCCACCGCAAAGGCGCCGGGGCCGGTCAGGACGAGCTGCGTCGAGGTGCCCTGGCTGACCTTGGCAAACGCCGCCCGCACCGCGTCGTAGGCCAGCTGCTGACCGGTGGGATCGAAGCCGGCTGCGCGCGTCTGCACGATCAGCAAGGCCGAGGTGCCGGCACGGTCGAACCACACCGCGTTGCGCGTCTGCGGCGCCGCGGCCGGCTGCAGGGTTTCGGCCAGATGCAGTACTTCCAGCGTCGGGTCGCGCGGCAACAACGGCTCCACCATCGCAGCGGCAGGTGAGCCCAGATCCTGCACGCGCGACTGCAACGCCGCCTGCAGGGTGTGCGCGTCCAGCGGCGCGGCGTCGAAGCTGTCGCTGAGCAGATAGCGATACGGCAGCAGGCGCTCGGGGATCGCATCCAGGCCCGCAGTGCCGCCATTGCCAACCAGCTCGAACAGTTGCGGCTGTGCAGCCAGGGCCTGCTGCAATGCCTGCGACTGCGCGGCCAGCGTGGCCGGGTCGCTGTTGGACAGCGCCATCAGCAACAGGCGCGAGCCAGGGCCTTCGCCCAGTTCCTCGATCAGCAGTTTCTGCGCCGGCGTGCGCGGGGCAGGCATGAACTTGCGCAGGTCGCCGGTGACCTTGAGCGTCTCGCTCAACCAGAACCCGGCCACCGCCAGCAAGGCCAGCCACAGCAGCGCCAGGCCGATGCGGCGGTTGGCATTCAACTCAAATGCCATGTATCAGCTCCAGCTGCGTGGCCGAACGTGCACCGGCCGCACGCGCGGCATCGGACAGCAACAGTGCTTTCAGTGTGCTGAGGCCGGGCATGAACTTGCGCAGATCACCGGTGACCTTGAGCGTCTCGCTCAACCAGAACCCGGTCACCGCCAGCAAGGCCAGCCACAGCAGCGCCAGGCCGATGCGGCGGTTTGCGGTCAACTCAAACGCCATGCGCAAGCCTCCAGTGCCAGCGGAACGTGCACCGGCCGCGCGCGGCCGGGCTGTGCGGGCGCCTTGCTGGCGCCGCAGGCGCGCTGCGTCACGCGCCCGACCCGTGGCACAGCGTGGTCAGCGCCGCCGCATCGGTCACGCGTGCGCCCTCGCGCGCGGCACCGGCCAGCAGCGTGCGTTGCACCTCGCCCTTGGCCGGCAGGCTTTCGATGCAGCGCAACTCGTCATTGCGCCCGTACAGCCGCAACTCGCGGACCTGCCTGGCGACAGCGGCGTCCTTGGGCTGCAGGGTCAATGCCCAGGATTGCAGCTGGCCCTGCCCGCTGATGCGGTAGTGCTGCTCCAGCAGCGCGCGGTCGCCGGCCAGCAATGCGCCGAAGCCGGACTTCAAGCCGGCCAGCTCGGGCACGCGGCTGAGCGCAAAACGCCGCGGCGCCTTGCCTTCGCGTTCCAGCACGCCTTGGTCGCCTTGCAACGTGGTGGTCTCGCGATACGGTGCGCTGACCTCGCGCACCAGCGTCTGTGCGTCCGGACGCCGGTAGTGGCCCTGCACGCGCAGCGGCGTCTTCAGCAGGGCCGAGCCACGCAGTTCGACGAACTCGGTGCTGACCGGTACGGGGCGAGCCAGGCGCTGCAGCACCTGGCCCACGTCCAGCGTCTCAGGCGGTGCGGCGCATAGCGGTGCGGCGCTGAACAGCAGTATCAGCATCCACGGCAGGGTGCGGCACATCGGCATGGTGGGTGTTCCAGAAATCGTAGAAGTTGAACCAGTTGTACGGCGCGTAGCGGGTGTAATGTTCCAGCCTGGCCGCGTAATCGCGCATGAGTACCGCCAGCACCGGCGCACGCTGGCGGCGCGGCACGTCCAGGCCTTCGCTGAAGGTCTCGAACGCCAGCTCGTAATGATTGCCGCCGCGATACAGGCCGAACGCCAGCACCACCGGCACCTTAAGCGCTGCGGCGATCAGCCACGGCGAGGTCGGGAACATCGCGTTGCGGCCGAGGAACATCGCCGGCAAGGCCGGGTCGCCCTCGCGCGGGCGGTCGATCAGCAGCGCGACCAGCGCGCCGGCATCGGTGGCGTCCTTGATCGCCATGACGATCGAGGTCGCGTCCATGCCGGCATCGATGATGTTGGCCGCCAGCTGCGGATTCAGCGCGCCCAGCAGCTCGGTCATGGCGCGGTTGTGCGCCTTGTCCAGCACCACCTTGACCTGCACGTCCGGCCGCTCGGTGGCCAGCACGCGCAGCGCATCGAAGCTGCCCAGGTGCGAGCCGAAGATCAGCACGCCGCGGCCGCGGTCCATCTGCGTATGCAGCTGATCCAGCCCGGTGATGTCGACCCGGAAGCGCTGCATCTGCCCGCACAGCATGTACACACGGTCCAGAATCGTCGAGGCGAAGGTGTGGATATGCCGCGCCACGTCGCGCAGCGTGGCCGGGCGGTCCAGCACGTGGGTCAGATAGGCACGCGAGGCGCTGCGCTCGGGCGCACGCACCAGCAGGAAGTACAGCGTGATCGGATACAGCAGCGCGCGTCCCACCGCGCGCCCGGCATGCTGGGCGATGCCGCGGATCAGCCACAGCGCGAAACGTCCGCCGCCTTCGGGACGTTGCTTCCACTGGCTGCTCATTGCGCCGCCTCCGCCACCAGTTCGCCGCTGACCAGCAGCTCGTCGGCGCGCTGCACGCGAAAGCGCCAGCGCGGGCCAACGCCGTCCAGCGTGATCGATGCCACCTGCCCCGGCAGCAACGGCCGCACGAACTTCACCTGCGGCAGGCGCGCCGCCGCGCGTGGGCCATGGGCGGCTTCCACCGCCTGCAGCACATGGTCGAGCACGACCACGCCAGGCACCACGGGACGCCCCGGAAAGTGCCCGGGCAGGCAGGGATGATCATGCGGCACGACAAAATCCATAAGCGGGCAACTCAAATCCTGGGTTGAAGCATCGCAGCCACGGCGTCATGTGCCTGCTCGGTCAATTGCTGGCGGTCCGGCGCATCCGGCCCGGTCACCGGGATCGGATCGCCGATACGCACACGGATGATGCCCGGGCGCACCCTGAACACACCCTCCACCGGCAGCACCTTGCCGCAGCCATCCAGCGCCACCGGCACCACCGGCACGCCAGCATCGATAGCGGCCTGCAACAGCCCAGCCTTGAACGGCAACAATGCGCCGCTGCGGCTGCGGGTACCTTCGGGAAACAGACACAACTGCTTGCCCTCGCGCAGCAGCGCCGCTGCCTGCCGGCGCACCATCGCCCCGGCACGCCGGCTGTCGCGGTCCAGGAACAGCATGCCGGTGGCCCGCGCATACCAGTTCACGAACGGCACCTTGAGCATCTCGTCCTTGAGCAGGAACCGCAGCGGCACCGGCAAGGCGTAGAACAACGCGCAGATATCGATGACCGACTGGTGGTTGCTGACGAACAGATAATTCCTGGACCAGTCCACGCGCTCGCGGCCTTCCACGATCACCTTGGCGCCGGCGCCGCGAAACAGCACCGGCGACCACATCCAGGCGCCCATGCGCAGCAGGCGGTCGGCATCGCGCGTGATCGCCAGCAGCACCAGGGCATAGACGATTCCGCCAGCGGTAAACGTCAGCGTGAAGGCCAGTTGCAGCAGATTGAACACGGCCCACGCCAGGCGCGACGGCATCCTTGCCAACGGCATTTTTGTCTTGTCCCCGAAAATGTGCACGTACGTCGCTGCCCTGGCCACGCACTCAGCGCAGCAGATCGCGCCAGAATTCCGGCCCGAGCCGCGCCATCTGGCGCAAGAAGTCTGGCAGATTACGATAGGGGCGCTGTGGAAACCAGCGGCCGCGCAAGAGATATTCGCCCACGAAGAACCCGCCAACCACCCCGTACGCCAGCAGATTGGCGAACAACGACGCGCGCGCGTCGCTGATCGGCAGCGGCGAGGCGTGGCCCAGTTGCGCCAGCACGCCACTGGGTTCGGCGCACAGGCCCAGCACCAGGTTGACCAGGGTCAGCGCGCACAGCAGCAACGCCCAGGCCAGGGTGAGGCGGCGCGTGTAGCGGTATTGCTCCGGGCTGATCGGCATGCCGGCCTGGCGATACAGCCCTTCGACAATGCGGCTGATCAGCGGCGTGCGCCCGCGGCGCAGGCTGCGCCCGAAGAACCAGGCGATCCAGCCGGTGAACACCACCGGCGGCGCGGCCAGCACCAGCATCGCGTACGGCGAGTGCCACAACGCGCTCAGGCCCAGCAAGGTCAGCACGGCCAGCGCCCAGGCCCAGGCGCGGCGCGCGACCATCGGCTCGATGAGCACCATCAGCACCAGCAAGGCCCCGGCGATGACCGCCAGGTCCGGGCGATGGCTGGCGTTGGCCCAATGCGCCAGCGGCGAATACGCCACCGCCAGCAGCACGCCCAGCCCCAGCACCCACGGGGGCGCATCGGCAGGCGCTGCAGTTGGCAGGTCAGACGGTCTTGTTGGCTTGGACATGCGCCGACAATGCGCGCAGCGACGCGAAGATGCGACGGTTCTCGTCATTGTCCGAGCGCAGCTGGAAGCCGTAGCGCTTGCTGATCGCCAGCGCCAGTTCCAGCGCGTCGATCGAATCCAGCCCCAGCCCGGTATTGAACAACGGCGCCTCCGGATCGATGTCGGCGGGCTGGACGTCTTCCAGGTTCAGGCTTTCGACCAGGAGTTCGGCCAGTTCACGTTCGGCAGCGGTTTGCGAGGACATCCAGAGAGCTTCCAGGTGAGGGTCGGGCGACAGGATCAGAGCGAGAAATTCCAGCACAACCACCGCAGCGTCACAGACAACCGTCAGGTCGGCGTGGGCGATTGCGCAACACAGTGTACGTTGCCGTGCCGGCCGATTCCGAGCACTCGCCGCGGCTGCCTTGCGGCCGCATTGTCGATGGCGTCGATCGTTCTGCAACAGCGATTCGGCGGCCGGCATACCTGTCCGGGCCGCCGGTCAGGCTATCATGACTGCATGACGCTCGCCCGCTGCAGGTTCGTTCCAGGATGACTTCCACTGCTGTTCGCCCCACCCCGACCGCCATGCCGGCAGCCGGGCCGGCTCCCGGGCCCGAGTGCCCGGATGTCCTGATCATCGGCGGCGGGCCGGCGGGCTGTACGGCGGCGATCGTGCTGGCCCAGCAGGGCTGGCAGGTGACCTTGCTGGAGAAGGCGCAGCATCCGCGCTTCCATATCGGCGAGTCGCTGCTGCCGATGAACGTGCCGATTCTCGAACGCCTGGGCGTGCTGGAGGACGTGCGCGACATCGGCGTGCTCAAGCGCGGGGCGGACTTTCCCAACGACAGCGGCGGCTACAACACCTTCCGTTTTTCGCATGCGCTCGATGCCAAGGCCGATTTCGCCTTCCAGGTGCCACGTGCGCAGTTCGACCAGGTGCTGTTCGAGCGCGCGCGGGCAGTGGGCGTGGATGCGCGCGATCAGGTCAAGGTCGAAGCGGTGGAGTTCGACGGGCAGCAGCCGGTGCTGCAGGCGCAAGGCGTGGCCGGGGTGCAGCGGTTTCGCCCGCGCTATCTGCTCGATGCCAGCGGCCGCGACACCTTCCTGGGCACCCGCTTCAAGCTCAAACGCGCCAATGCCAAACATCAGTCGGCCGCGTTGTTCAGCCACTTCCGCGGCGTGGCGCGCCGGCCGGGCGAGGATGCCGGCAACATCAGCATCTACCGCCACGCACATGGCTGGATGTGGCTGATTCCGTTGCCGGACGACATCATGAGCGTGGGCGCGGTCTGCTACCCGGAATACATGAAGACCCGCAAGGGCGACAGCGAGGGCTTTTTCATGCGCACGCTCGCGCTCAATGCCGAGCTCAACGCGCGCATGCTCGGCGCCGAACGCGTGGCCCCGGTGCATGCCACCGGCAACTACGCCTACGAATGCACGCGCATGTCCGGCCCGCGTTGGTCGATGCTGGGCGATGCCTACACCTTCGTCGACCCGATGTTTTCGTCGGGCGTGTTTCTGGCCATGCACAGCGCCGAACGCGGTGCGGCGATGGTGGACCAGGCCCTGCGCATGCCGCAGCACGAAGCGAAACTGCAGCGCGCCTTGCAGCGCGAACTCAGGCGCGGCGTGGACGAGTTCAAGTGGTTCATCTACCGCTTCACCTCGCCGACCATGCGCGCCCTGTTCGCGCAACCGCAGAACACCTGGCGGATCGAAGAAGCGGTGGTGGCGATGCTGGCCGGCGACGTGTTCGACAGCCCCAGGGTGCGCCTGCGCCTGCGCGCGTTCCGCGCCATCTATGCCTTGACCACCTTGTCGATGATGCCGCGCGCCTGGCAGTCCTGGCGCCAACGCCGACGTCAGGCCACGCTCGGCTTCGACGGCGAGACCTTGCAACGCGACACGCAACGACGGGACACCCGATGACCGCTTCCCAGGCCCAGACCACGCACAGCGTGCGCCATCCCCGTCTGCAGGTCGACTATGTCGAGCAGACCGACCCGTCCGCACTGCTGGCCGACCCGCAGGTGCTGGCCGTGTTCGGCTTCGGCACCGCGGCGCCACGCCTGGACGACCCGCGCTACCTGCGCGTGCCGCTGCAGCCGTATCAGGCCGAGATGCTGGAAGTGTGGCGCAGCGATGCAGCCGTGCACAGCGGCCGCGATGGCAACATCGCCTGGGCCAGCGACGGCCGCCTGCAGTTTGGCGTGATCGAAATCGACGAGCAGGATGTCGATATCGAAACCGCCGCCGCCAAGG
This sequence comes from Xanthomonas sp. BRIP62415, assembly GCF_003993515.1. Classification (NCBI taxonomy): domain Bacteria; kingdom Pseudomonadati; phylum Pseudomonadota; class Gammaproteobacteria; order Lysobacterales; family Lysobacteraceae; genus Xanthomonas; species Xanthomonas sp. BRIP62415. Next base: position 123,729 of record NZ_QEZH01000028.1, on the reverse strand, counting down.
CCTATGCGGAAATCACCGCCTTCGTCACCGGCAGCCAGACGCCGCGCCTGCTGCGTATCTGGAACTATCTGGACGCCATCACCCTGGGCAGTGGCGACCGCGAACGCTACCGGCAGTTCTGCGTGGGCCGTGCGCGCGGCCTGGGCGCCTTCGACACTGCGCAGCTGCCGGCCGCCACCGCGGTGGGCCGCTGCGATGCCGAGCGCATCATCCAGATCTACTGGCTGGCCGCCAGCGATGCCGGTACCCCGCTGGAGAATCCGCGCCAGGTCAGCGCCTACAACTACCCGCGCCAGTACGGCCCGCAGCCGCCGAGTTTCGCGCGCGCCATGCTGCCGCCGGCCGGCAGCGACATGCCGCTGCTGCTGTCGGGCACCGCCGCCGTGGTCGGGCATGCCTCGATGCACACCGGCCAGCTGCTGGCGCAGCTGGAAGAAACCTTCGCCAACTTCGACGCCCTGCTCGGCGCCGCACGCCGGCACGCCCCCGCCCTGCCCACGCAGTTCGGCGCCGGCACCCGCCTGAAGGTCTACGTGCGCGAGCAGGACGACCTGCCCAAGGTCGCCCAGGCACTGGACGTCCGCTTCGGCGATGCGGTGCCGCGCCTGCTGCTGCACGCGGTGATCTGCCGCGACGAGCTGGCGGTGGAGATCGACGGGGTGCATGGGTGAGTCATTGAGCGCATTGCGCTGGTTCGATATCGTCCACACCGCCTTCTTCGTTCACCGTCAACGCGGCTGACCCAGCCTTTGGCGTAGCAGACCACTGCCGTGCCCACGCATTGCCCAGCACATCAGCTCTTGCGAGATCGCTGGCTGTCGCGCGCTTCTGCAACCAGGCGATGTTGTCGTCTATCACCTCGCGCGAGCGCGGGCCGGCAGTTGCCGGCAGCTGTTGGCTGCCACGTCGATACAGCGCCAACGATCGGGCCAGGTCCGTCTGGACCACTTGCGCCAGGAAAAAGCGCTCACCGGTATCGCGGCGAGGCGAATAAGCCGCCGCCAAGGCCAGGGAGGTTTGCAGGTCTCCGCGCGAGGCCGCCTGCAGCGCCATCGATTCCGCTTCTTTTCGATAACGCTGCAGTTCCGGCAGAAGCTCCAGCATGTCGCGACGCCGAAACGCGTTGCCGACCGCGTAGTGCGCAAGCGCCCCCGGATTGCCACCAAGCGCACCTTGTCGCCACAACGCGACCCGCTCGGCCACGGAAACCTGCCGTACACCTTCGCAACGATCCGCAGCTTTGAGCAGTCCCGTCGCCATGCCATCCAGCATCTTGTCCCATGCAGCAAAGTCGGCGTTCGCATTGGGGGTGACGACCTTTCGCTCACGCGCACGCTGTGCGCGCCACACCAACTCGTCGTAAGTGGCGAGTTGCTGCTGGATCACATCGCAGCGATCAAGCTCGATAGCCAAGCGGCATGCGGCCGCTGGATCACCTTGCTCCGCGCGACGACTGAGGTCGTCGAAGACTTGGCGCAGCGGCGTATCAGCTGGCGGTAGAGGCGCAGAAGCGACAACAGGCTTGGATTGTCCGGCCGGCATGACAACAGCAGTGGCCGCATGCACAGGATCTGCCTCAACTGCCTGATCCAGGCGATGCCATCGCAGCGACGCCAGGCACATCGCCACAATCGCCAGTACGACTGCGGCACTGATGAGTACTAATCTGCTTGCAGATCCCTTGCGCATGCGGCCACGCCTCCTTGGTGTCCGGCCAGTATCACTCAGCCGTTGAGCAAACCCAGCACCACATCGCGTGGCAGCTTGCCGGTTTCGTTGCGTGGCAGTGCGGCGAGTTTGCGCAGGCGGCGCGGGAGGAACACCGGGTCGACGCTGACGCGCAGGGCGTCGAGGATCTGCGCCTCGTCCAGGGTCGGGGCGACCACCAGTGCGGCGATGCGCCCGACTGCCTGGCCGGGGTCGGGTGCGAGTTGCACGATGACGCCATCGATCACGCCGGGAATGGCCAGCAGGCGACGGGTGAGATCGGCCAGCGAGGCGCGTTTGCCGGCGATTTCCAGCAGATCGGCCTGCCGGCCGCGCACCTGGAAACGGCCGTCGGCGGCCACGTCCATCATGTCGGCCAGCAGCACCGGCGTGGCCAGATGCGGCGCGTGCACCAAGGTGCCTGCCGCCTGCGTTTCCAGGCGGACGCCGGGCAGCGGTGTCCATGCCGCTTCCAGCGCGGTGCGGCGCACGGCGAACACGCAGGTTTCGGTCGAACCGAACATCTCGCGCACCTCGCCGCCAAAGCGCGCCTCGGCGGCAGCGGCCACGTCCTGCGCCAACGGCGCGGTGGCCGAGACGATGCCGACCAGCGGCGGCAACGCCACGCCCGATTCCACCAGCGCGCGCAGATGCACCGGCGTGGTCACCAGCACGCGCGGGGCGGGAACATCGGCCAGCGCGCGCGCCACATCGTCCGGGAAGAAAGGGCGGCCCGCATGCACCGCAAGCGCGGTCACCATCGGCAGCAGGACCGACAATTCCATGCCGTACATGTGCTGCGGCGGCACCGTGGCGACCACGTGCGGCACCGCGTCGGTGTGCGCCCACAGGCTTTCCAGCGCAACCAGGTCCTGGCGCGTGCTGGTCAGGAAGCTGCCCCAGGTCTTGGGGTTGGGTTGCGGGCTGCCGGTGCTGCCGGAGGTAAAGCCGATGGCCACCAGGGCATCGTCGGCCAGCTGCGGGATCGGGCCCGGGGCCTGCGGCAACTCGGCCGGCAACTGCCAGTAGCGCGGCGGCGCCAGCTCCAGCGCCAGATCGCCCAGGCAGTACGCATCGGCATGCCGCGCCTGCACTTCGCCGACCACGGCCGGTGCGCGCGAGGACGGCAGCAGCGACACCTGGCCGCGCAGCGCGCACGCATAGAACGCGACCATGAAGCGATAGCGGTCCTCGCACAGGTTCACCACGTGGCGACCGTCCGGCAGCTGCTGCGCCAGGCCGTGCACGTGCGCGATGAAGGTGGCCAGGTCGACCGACTGCCCCGCGCGCCAGGCCAGCGGCCGGCCGGGCGCGCCGACGGCCATCGGGTGGGAAACGGCAGGAACAGGCAGGCTGGACATGGGAACCGACAATCGCAAAAGCGCGCTAGCTTGGCCGCCACCTGCGCTGCTGGCAAGTCGGGAGGTTTCCAGCTATGCGGCGGCGGTGACGGTTCGAACCTGGGCGAAGGCGTACATGACCCAGGCTCCACGTTGCTGCTGGCGCGGCGCGCGGCGTGGAGTGCATCGCGCCGATGCGCTGGCGTCGGCCGACATGCGCGCACCGCAGCTGGTCGCGTCCGCCAGCGGCGAATGCCTTGCCTTACCTTGTCGATGACGCACGCACCGCCCCGCGTCCATGACCTGTGGCCCAAGCCCCCGATGGAAGCGAGCTGCTAGGCTTGTCCGCTCCTTGTTGCGTCCAGTCGTTACCGATGCCCAGATTGTTGCCGCTGTCCTTGTTGTTGCTGGCTGTCACCGCGCACGCGCAGTCCGCCACACCGCTCACCATCGAACAGGTGATGGCCGATCCGGACTGGATCGGGCCGTCGGTGGATCAGGCCTGGTGGCAGTGGGACGGCAAGCAGGTGCAATACCTGCTCAAGCGCGATGGCTCACCGGTGCGCGACACCTACCGCCAGGGCGCCGGCGGCGGCACCGCCGAACGCGTGGCCGACAACGCCCGCGCCGGCCTGGATGCGGATAACCCGACCTACGATGCGACCCGTCAGCGCATGCTGTTTGCGCGCAATGGCGACATCTTCCTGCGCGACCTGCGCTCCGGCGCGCTGACCCAGCTGACCCGCAGCAACGAGGTCGAATCGCGGCCGCAGTTCGCCAGCGATGGCGGTGCGATCTGGCGCGCGGGCAACAACTGGTACCACTGGCGCGCCGACGCCGGCACCGCGCAGGTTGCGGTGGTCAAGGCCGAGCGCGATCCCAACGCTGCGCCCAAGGCCGACGTGTTGCGCGAGCAGCAGCTGGCCACGCTGGCCACACTGCGGCGCGATCGTGAGCAGCGCGATGCCTTACGCGCGCAGGAAGACACCTGGCGCCGCGCCGATGCCACCCGTGCGGCGGCACCTGTGTATCTGGGCGATGAGGTGGAGATCGTCGACAGCGCGTTGTCGCCGGACGGCCGCCATCTGCTGGTGGTCACCCAGGCCAAGGGCACCGAAGAGGGCCAGGCCGGCAAGATGCCCAAGTACGTGACCGAATCCGGTTACGAGGAATTCCAGGAAGTGCGTACCCGCGTCGGTCGCAATGCACCGGTGGCGCATGCGCTATGGCTGGTGGATGTCAGCGCCGGCACCGCCAGAGCGCTGTCGTTCGACACGCTGCCGGGCATTGCCACCGACCCGCTGGCTGCGCTGCGCAAGGCCGCCAGGAAAGATCCGCTCAAGGGCAACCGCGCCGTGCGTGTGGAAAGCGATGGCGACGGCAGCGGGCCGGCGGTGCATTGGAGCGATGACGGGCGCAATGTGGCGGTGGAGATTCGCGCGGTGGACAACAAGGACCGCTGGATCGCCAGCGTGGACCTGGCCAACGCCACCTTGCAGCCGCGGCATCGCCTGAGCGACAGCGCCTGGATCAACTGGGACTTCAACGATTTCGGCTGGCTGCCCGACAACCGCACGCTGTGGCTGCTGTCGGAAGAATCCGGCTATTCGCAGCTGTACACCGTGGAAGGCAACGGCAAGCCGCGCCAGCGCACGCGCGGCAAGTGGGAAGTGTCGATGCCGGTACCCAGCGCCGACGGCAGCAGCATGTTCTTTCTGTGCAATCAGACATGGCCGGGCGACTACGAGGTGTGCAAGCTGGACCTGCGCAGCGACCAGCTCACCGAAGTCACTGCCTTGAATGGCGTGGAAGGCTTCCGTCTGTCGCCGAACGGGCAGCAATTGCTGGTGCGCTATTCCGGCAGCTACCTGCCACCGCAGCTGGCGGTGGTGCCGGCCGCAGGCGGCCAGGCCACGCTGCTGACCGATACCCGCACCCCCGCCTTCAAGGCGCAGCCGTGGATCGCACCGCAGTACGTGCAGGTGCCGTCCCGGCATGGCGCCGGCACGGTCTGGGGCAAGTACTACGGGCCGCAGAACCCCGAGCCCGGCAAGCAGTATCCGATCGTGATGTTCGTGCATGGCGCCGGCTACCTGCAGAACGTCTCGCAGCGCTACACGCCGTATTTCCGCGAGCAGATGTTCCATAACCTGCTGGTGCAGCAGGGCTATATCGTGCTGGACCTGGACTACCGCGCCTCGGAAGGCTACGGCCGCGACTGGCGCACCGCGATCTACCGCAACATGGGCCATCCGGAGCTGGAAGACTACCTGGACGGGCTGGAGTGGCTGGTGACGCAGAAGCAGGGCGACCGCGCGCGTGCCGGCATCTATGGCGGCTCGTACGGCGGCTTCATGACCTACATGGCGCTGTTCCGCAGCCCCGGCACGTTCAAGGCCGGCGCGGCGCTGCGTCCGGTGGGCGACTGGATGCAGTACAACCACGAGTACACCTCCAACATCCTCAACACGCCCGAGCTCGACCCCGACGCGTACAAGACCTCATCGCCGATCAACTATGCCGACGGGTTGCGCGACCATCTGCTGATCGCGCACGGCATGATCGACGACAACGTGTTCTTCAAGGACTCGGTCGACATGACCCAGAAGTTGATGGAGCTGCACAAGGACAACTGGCAGGTGGCGCCGTATCCGCTGGAACGCCACAGCTTTACCCGCGCCGATTCGTGGCTGGACGAATACAGGCGCATCCTCAAGCTGTTCAATGAGCAGGTGAAGCCGTAAGCCATGGCGCTGCGACCGGGCGATGGGTGGTACATCGTCCGGCCGATGGCATGTCGCAGCGGCAGCATCCGCATCCTGCAGCAAGCTGCAGGCCAGCCACGTCGCATGCGTGATGCGCCACTGCGTTACGCATGCCACGCGACACCATGTCGGTACTCACCTCCACGTACGCAACTAGCTCTAAGCTTGGTGCAGGATCGGCAGATCGCTGGCGCAGTGCGCTCCTCTCTGCCGGCCCGCCGCCCGACCGGAGCGCCGCCGGCACCGCAGCGGTCTCCACTTCCGCGGCGTGCAGAAGGTAATCGCGATGGGCCTGTGGGACCGTTTGTTTGGACGCAAGACCCCGGTGGCCACGGCGCCCCGAACCGAACCCACCGCAGCGCCGGCGGCTGCAGCCGACGACACCGCGACCGACGTCGAGATCGACCCGGCACTGCAGCCCGCACTGACCCTGTTCCAGCGCGGCGATCAGCTGGGCGCCTACAACGCTGCGCAGGCGCAGCTGCACCTGGGTGCCGACGCGCAACGCCTGTGCGCACTGGCGCTGAGTGCGCTGGACCGCTATCACGAGGCGTATCCGCACTGGCTGGCGCTGTACGAGCTCGAACCCACCGCACACAACGCACTGCAGTTGGCGACCACCTCGGTGATGTGCAACGAGATCGATCGTGGCGAGCAGTGGTTGCTGACCTTCGATGATTTGAACGCGCAGGAGCGTTCGACCTCGCCGGCCACCGCACGCACCAGTTTCCTCACCGCGCTGACCCGCGCCGGTCACGGCGCACACGCGTTGCCGCATCTGGAATGGTTGCGCGAAGCCTACGCCGGAATGTCGATCACCGACAGCCACTTCCTCTACGTGCGCGGGCTGCCCTTCCTCGACGCCTTCCTGGAGCGCAGCACACCGTTGTTGCGCCAGTGCCTGCCGGCCGACGCGCTGCCGGGCTGGTACGCGCAACTGCAGCCAGCGCTGGATCCTCCGGGCCAGGCTGCCGTGGCCGCCCATATCGCCTTGCTGCAATGAGCACGCCGGCACCAGCCTCCCGACCACGCGGCGGCTTCGTCACGCCGCTGGCGTGGGTGTCCTTGTTGCTGGGCGTCGTCAGTGCGATGTCCAACCTGTTGCAGATCGTGATGATCGCGCTGATGCCCGACGCGGCGACGCTGGGCCTGCCCGAAGGGATCACCCTGCCCGCCTCGTTGCAGTGGCTGATCGATCATGCCGTGTCATTGTCGGTCGCAGGCGTGGTGCTGTCGGTCGCCTTTGCATGGTTGAGCTGGGCCTTGCTGCAGCGACGCGAGTGGGCGCGGGTCGGGTTCGTAGTGGTGTTGCTGGTGACCGGGCTGCTCAATGTCGGCGGCCTGGCGTTGATCGGGCCGGTGTTCGAGGGCGTGCAGGCGATGCTGCCGGCCGACGTCCTGCACAGCCCCGAGTGGCCGGAGCTGCAGGCACGCCTGCAGGCAACACGCCAGGCGGCGCTGCTGCTGACGGGCCTGGGCGTGCTGGCGATCGGCTGTCTCCACGCGGCGCTGGCATGGCGGTTGTGCACGCCTGCGGTGCGCGCCGAATTTACGGCCTCACGCAAGGCATGATCGCTGGTTGAAGTTGGCCTGCGTCCCCCGGCCATGCACACCGACCATCCCCGATGGTCCGTGCACGCCGCAGCGGGACCTTGGCCAACCGCCACCCCGCTTCTGTTCTTGCCCATACACACCGACCATCCCGACTGGTCCTTGCCCGCCCGCCGCCGCGGGACCTTGGCCCGACCGCCACCCCCGCTTCTGCTCTTTCCATGTACACCGGCCATCTCGACAGGTCCTTGCCCGCCTACCGTCGCGGGACCTTACGCGGCATGGAGGCCGCGTAAGAGCCTACATGGACGTACTTGCGGCGTGTCCTGCGATGGTAGGCGGGCAAGGGCCCTGCAGCAAACCAGCAGATCAACGCCCTGCTTCTGCTTTTGCTTTTGCTTTTGCTTTTGCTTTTGCTTTTGCTTTTGCTTTTGCTTTTGCTTTTGCTTTTGCTCGTGCTTCTGCCTCGCCCACACCGCCCAGTCCGAGCGGGAAACACCAGGCGTGAAGCCTGGTGTGAGACGAGGCAGCAAAGCCTGGCTGCTCATGCGCCCGATCCCCACACGACGCAGCGCCTCGCCCTGCGACAAACGGGCGCGTTTGCCCGACTGCAAGAAGCGCGACGCAGCGCTTAGAATCGTGGCATGAACGAATTCGACCGTGTACGCGATTATTTGACCGGCCTGCAGGATCGTATCTGCGCTGCCGTGGAAGCCATCGATGGCAGCGCGCGTTTTGCCGAAGACCTATGGCAACGCGAGGAAGGCGGAGGCGGACGCACCCGCATCCTGCGCAATGGCGCGGTGTTCGAGCAGGCCGGCATCGGGTTTTCCGATGTGTCCGGCTCGCGCCTGCCGCCGTCAGCCAGTGCGCATCGGCCCGAGCTGGCCGGGGCGACGTGGCGCGCCTGTGGCGTGTCGCTGGTATTCCATCCGCACAATCCGCATGTCCCCACCACCCATGCCAACGTGCGCTACTTCCGCGCCGAGCGCGATGGCGAAGTGGTGGCGGCCTGGTTCGGTGGCGGCTTCGACCTGACCCCGTTCTATCCGGTCGACGAGGACGTGCTGCACTGGCACCGCACCGCGCAGGCACTGTGCGCGCCGTTCGGCGAGGAACGCTATGCCGCGCACAAGCGCTGGTGCGACGAGTACTTCTTCCTGCGTCACCGCAACGAGACCCGTGGCGTGGGCGGGCTGTTCTTCGACGACCTGGGTCAGGATTTCGAACGCGACTTCGCCTACCAGCGCGCGGTCGGCGACGGCTTCCTGGATGCCTACCTGCCGATCGTCACGCGCCGCAAGGACACGCCCTATGGCGAACGCGAACGCCAGTTCCAGCTCTACCGCCGTGGCCGCTACGTGGAGTTCAACCTGGTCTACGACCGCGGCACGCTGTTCGGCCTGCAAAGTGGCGGGCGTGCCGAAAGCATCCTGATGAGCCTGCCGCCACAGGTGCGCTGGGAATATGGCTTCACGCCGGAACCGGGTAGCGCCGAGGCGCGGCTGATGGACTATCTGGTACCGCGCGACTGGCTGGGCTGAATCCAGATAAAGAACACGGTACTGATGAAACGCTGTGTTGATTAATTGAATTAATTCAGCCCATTTAAATTTGTGATTACCAACGGTACCGGTCAATGCGCAATGCGCTGAACCGGTTATGTTGCGTAGCAAAATAATTCGACGCCAAAAATAAAAAGCCCCGCAGACCAGGGGGAGGTCGGCGGGGCCAGGGAACGGAAACTTGGGGAGTAGTTTCCGTTCCGAGATCTGCTCCAGGGGATGGGAGAGATCTGACGACAGGCGTTGCGCCCGTCGAGGGATATAACACCATTTTCTACATTGATGGATCGTGAAGATACCTGTTAAAAAAATGTAGAATTTAGCGGTTATTCATTCCATCGGCGCAGGTCCGATACGCATTATGTCTGGTCTGCGCGTTCAGCATATCGGCGTCACTACTGCATCAATGCGCCTCATCCCAATTGTCGCCAACCCCCGAGTCAACCACGAGCGGCACGCGTAATTCAGCAGCAGCCGACATACGCGCGGTCACTTCGCTCAGCAGCGTGTCGACGAAATCGGTCTCGGCTTCGAACACCAGTTCGTCGTGCACCTGCAGGATCATCAGCGCGCGCTGCGCGTGCTCGGCGATCCAGCCGTCCACGCTGACCATGGCGCGCTTGATGATGTCGGCGGCGGTGCCCTGCATCGGCGCATTGATGGCGGCGCGCTCGGCGCCGGCACGCTGGCCCTGGCTGCCGGCGTTGATGAAGTCCAGATACAGCCGGCGGCCGAACACCGTCTCCACGTAGCCCTTGTCGCGCGCCTGCTGGCGGGTGGTCTCCATGAAGTCGCGTACGCCCGGGTAACGGCTGAAGTACAGCGCGATGTAGTCCTGCGCCTCGCCTCGGCCGATGCCGAGCTGGCGGGCCAGGCCAAAGGCGCTCATGCCGTACATCAGGCCGAAGTTGATCGCCTTGGCGGCGCGGCGCTCGTCGCCGCTGACGGTGTCGATGGTGCGACCGAACACCTCGGCGGCGGTGGCGCGGTGCACGTCGGCACCGGACTCGAACGCGCCCACCAGGCCGGGGTCGCCGGACAGGTGCGCCATGATGCGCAGCTCGATCTGCGAATAATCGCAGGCGATCAGCTTGCGCCCGGCCGGGGCGACAAAGGCGCGGCGGATGCGGCGGCCGTCCTCGGTGCGGATCGGGATGTTCTGCAGGTTCGGATCGGACGAGGACAGCCGCCCGGTGGCCGCACCGGCCTGGTGGTAGCTGGTGTGCACGCGCCCGGACTGCGGGTGGATCATCTCCGGCAGCTTGTCGGTGTAGGTGCTGCGCAGCTTGGTCAGGCCGCGGTATTCCAGGATCACCCGTGGCAGCTCGTGCTGGTCGGCGATGGCCTCCAGCGCCTCTTCGTTGGTCGAGGGCTGGCCCTTGGGCGTCTTGACCACCGCGGGGAGCTTGAGCTCGTCGAACAGCAGCGCCTGCAGCTGCTTGGGCGAATCCAGGTTGAAGCTGCGCCCGGCCAGCTCGGTGGCTTTCTGCTGGGCGGCGAGCATGCGCTTGGACAGGTCCGCGCTCTGGCGGCGCAGTTCGGCCGCGTCCACGCACACGCCGTTGGCCTCGATGCGTGCAAGAACCTCCACCAGCGGCATCTCGATGTCGCGGTAGACCTGCTCCAGGCCGGGTTCTGCGGCCAGCTTGGGGCCGAGCACCTGGTGCAGGCGCAGGGTGATGTCGGCGTCTTCGGCGGCGTAGCGGGTGGCGTCCTCCAGGCTGATCTGGGCGAACGGGATCTGCTTGGCGCCCTTGCCGCAGACGTCCTCGTACTTGACCGTGTCATAGCCCAGGTAGCGCTTGGCCAGGCTGTCCATGTCGTGGCGGGCGCTGCCGGAATTGAGCACGAAGCTTTCCAGCAGGGTGTCGTCGCTATAGCCGGCCAGGGCGATGCCGTGGCGGCGCATCACATGCAGGTCGTACTTGCCGTGCTGGCCGAGCTTGCGTACCGCAGGGTCGGTGAGCAGCGGCGCCAGCTGCGCCAGCGCCTGGGCGCGGTCGAGCTGGGCCGGGGCACCGGGAAAGTTGTGGCCGAACGGCAGATACGCCGCCTGGCCGGGCTCGGCGGCCACGCTCAGGCCGATCAGGTCGGCCTGCAGCGGATCCAGGCTGTCGGTTTCGGTATCGAAGGCGAACTGGCCGGCGGCGCGCAGGCGCGCGATCCAGCCGTCGAGCTGTTCCTGGGTCAGGATGGTCTCGTACTGGCCGCGTGCCGACAGTGCCGGGTCCACCTCCACCGGGGCGCTGACCGGGCCGGACACGAAGCCGGTGCCGCGGGCGCGGCCGGGTTCGGTGCGGGCGCTGGCGGCGGCGGCGCCGAGCGCCATCGGCTCGGTCGGCAGGCCGGCCTGGGCAGCGGCGCCGCCGAGTTCGCGCAGCGCCTGGGTGAAGCCGTAGCGGGCGTACAGCACCGCCAGCGTTTCGGCATTGGGCTCGCGCAGGTCCAGCGCGCGCGGGCCGCTGGCCAGGGTCACGTCGGTCTTGATGGTGACCAGCTCACGGTTGAGCGGCAACCGCGGCAATGCGGCGCGCAGGTTGTCGCCGATCTTGCCCTTGATCCTGTCGGCGTTGGCGATCACGCCATCGAGCGACTCGTATTCGGCCAGCCATTTGGCGGCGGTCTTGGGGCCGCACTTTTCCACGCCGGGCACGTTGTCGACGGTGTCGCCCATCAGCGCCAGCAGGTCGACGATCTGGTCGGGGCGCACGCCGAACTTGGCGATCACCGCCTCCTCCGAATCCATGCGGCTGCCGCTCATGGTGTTGACCAGCTCGATGCCCGGGCGGACCAGCTGGGCAAAGTCCTTGTCGCCGGTGGAGATGGTCACGCTCAGGCCATCGGCGGCGGCCTGCAGGGCCAGGGTGCCGATCACATCGTCGGCTTCCACGCCATCGATACGCAGGATGTCGATGCCCAGCGCATGCACGATGTCGCACATCGGCTGCACCTGCGCGCGCAGGTCGTCGGGCATCGACGGACGATTGGCCTTGTAGTCGGCATACAGATCGTCACGGAAGGTCTTGCCCGGTGCATCCACCACGAACGCGACATAGGCCGGGCGCTCCTTCAAGGTGGCGCGCAGCATGTTGACCACGCCGAACAAGGCGCCGGTGGGCTCGCCCTGGGCATTGGTCAGCGGCGGAAGCGCGTGGAACGCGCGGTACAGGTAACTGGACCCGTCGATCAGGACTAATCTGCTCATGCGCCAATTCTACGCTGCACGCCCACGCTACACCTTGCCAGCGCATACTGGCCGACGACCTAGAACGGATGACGACAATGATCAGAGCGAGTCTTTTGCTGCTGCCGTTACTGCTGCTCGGCGGCTGCGCCACCAGCGGTGCGGTCGGCGATGTGCCGGCCGGCGCGGATGTGACCAGCAAGACCATGGGCAACGGCGACAAGGTCGACGAGTACCGCGTCAACGGCCAGCTGGAAATGGTGCGGGTGACGCCTGCACGCGGGGCGCCCTACTTCCTGTACGACCGCGATCACGATGGGCATACCGATGCCGAGAGGGACAAGGTCAACAAGGTGTATTGGAAGCTGTATAGCTGGTGATTCGGGATCGAATCGGGAATCGGGAATCGGGAATCGGGAATCGTAGAGGATCGGTCCATTGGCTCTTCAGTCGCTGGTCCCGGTGACGGCACCTTGTGGCGTTGCGGCGGCGAATTGGTGCGCGGGGTCGGTGCGGGTCAGGCCCGGGGCGGGTGCCGCTGGTGGACAGATCTGCAAACCCCACGCTGTGGCCGGCCGGGCGCTGCCCGCCGACGGCAACGGCGGAGGCCGGCACGCTGAGCCGGAGCCGTTGGCCGGATCGAGCAGGCCGGCAGCGGCACTGGTGGCGTTGACGGAGGCCGGCGGCGTGCCCGACTGCGGTGACGGTCCGGATGCCGGCTGATGCGATGGGCACGCCGGCCACGCTGCCAGACGGGGGCCGAGGTGCATCGCCAGGCCGACGATGCGCGTCGCGGGCAGGCCGCCGATCAGTACGGTCAGTGCCCTGGGACTCAGGCCCGACCTCCGACACGCCGACAGGCGGTGCCTCGCCGGCGATCATCGGACACGCGTCCAGGCCTGTCAGGCGTGCGACATGCAGGGCCACGCTCCGACCTTTGCAGTGGCAGCCACGCTGGCCGGTGGCACCCGGTCAACCCGGCACGGGCTCTCAGCGTTGCGCAACCGCAGCCGTGTTCGGTGCGCTGGCAGTGGCAGGAGGCGCACTGGCCGGGGTGACCTGCGCCAAGGTCAGGCGTGCGGCACGCAACGGCTCCTCGGCATCGCCGTAGATGCCGGTCAGGATCTGCAAGGCCTGCTGTGCGTGAGCGCGCGCGGCAGCCCGCTGGCCGAGCCTGCGCTCGGCCTCGGACATGCCGCGCAGGATCTCGGCAGTCTGTGGATGCGCCCGGCCCAACACACGCAGGGACGAGGCCAGCGATGCGCGTTGTTCGGCCAATGCGGCATCCACCTGCCCGGCATCCAGCAGCCAGAGGGCATGGTTGCTGCGGTAGGTGATGGTGGCTTGCGCATCGTCGCCGAACACGGTGCGCGCACGCTCCATCGCGGCGCGGTAATGCGGGCCGGCCTCGGCCAGCTTGCCCTGCTGACGCAATGCATGGGCCAGGTTGCCTTCCACCATCAAGGTATCGGCGGCGTTATCGCCATAGAGCTTGCGGGTGACGCGCAGCAGCGCGGCCAGTTCGGTTTCGGCTGCGGCAAAATCGCGCTGCATCAGCAGGAACATGGCCAGGCTGTTGCGCATCGGCACGACCAGCGGATGGTCGGGACCATGTGCGGCAACCCGCTCGCGCAGCAGGCTGCGCTGCAACGCAATCGCCGGGGTCAGTTGCCCGACGTCGGCCAGAATGCCGGCATAGACATTCCCCGCGTCGATGCGTCGGTCGGCAGTGGTGGACGTGTTGGCCACGGCAGCGACATAGGCATGCCGGCCCTCCATCAGTGCATCGCGCATGCGGCCCTGGCCGCGCAGCGTCCACGCCAGCCACGCACGCATTTCATTGCCCAGCGCCTGCTGCCTCGCGTTGCCGTGCGCGGCCTGCGCCATGCCCTGGCGTAGCGCCTGTTCGGCCTCGCCCGCCTTGCCGGCGCCAGTCAGCGCCTGGCCGAGCATCGACGCTGCCTGCAATGCCTGCAGGCTGGCAGCGCCCTTGCTGCGCTGCGCCAGTGCATGCGCAGTCCGCAGATGCGCCGCCGCCTGCGGATAGTCGGCAAGCGCGATCAGCGTGCGGCCCAGCGTCAGCTCCACCTGGAGACGCGCGTCCGGCTGGTCGGCCAGCTCGCGCGCGGCACGCTGCGACGCCTGCTGCAGCACGCGCAACATCAGCGTCTTGTCCAGACCCTGCGCAATGCCCGGATCCACGCTGGACAATACCGAACTCATGAAATCGCCGGTGACCTGCGCGCGTTGCGCATCGCGCGCAGCATGTTGCAGCGACCACAACGTTGCGCCCAGGCCGGCAATCAGCGCAGTGGACACCAGGGCGGCAGCCAACACGCCACTGCGGTGGCGCTGGGCAAACTTGCGCACGCGCAACCAATGGCCGGCCTGCAGGGCGCGTGGCGGATACCCGTCCAGCCAGCGATGCAGGTCGTCCATCAAGGCCGACACCGACGCATAGCGTGCACCAGGCTCCGGCGCCAACGCGCACAACACGATCGCATCCAGGCCATCGCGTAGTTGCTGCTGCAGTCGCGGATGCGTGGTCGCGCGTGCCGCGCAGATCCGCGCACGCGCGTCGGCCGGTACCGCCGCCACGCGTTGCGATGGTGGCTGCGGCAACCCATCGCGCCCGGCCACCGGCGCCAGCCCGCAGCTCAACTCATAGAACATCGCGCCCAGTGCATAGATGTCGCTACGTGCGTCCACGTCCTGCGCGCCGCGCGCCTGTTCCGGACTCATGTAGCCGGGCGTGCCGCGCCCCTGCGCGAAGCGCATGGCCGGGTTGGCCGCATCGATCGCGATGCCGAAGTCGATCACGCCCGGCATCGGCCGCCCGTCGACGTCGCTGACCAAGACGTTGCCGGGCTTGAGGTCGCGATGGATCACGCCTTTCTGATGCGCATGCTGCACCGCTTCGCTGACCCGCAGCATCAGCTGCACACGCGCCTGCAGTGACAGCAGATGCGCATCGCACCACCAGGTGATCGGCTCGCCGCGCAGGTATTCCATCACCAGGTACGGGCGGCCGTGCGCGTCGGTGCCCACGTCGTGGATCTGCGCGATCGCCGGGTGCACCATCTGCGCCAGCAAGCGACATTCAAACTCGAACAACGCGCGGCCCTGCACATCCAGCGCGTCGGCGGCGACCAGCTTGATCGCCACCTCGCGCTCGTACGCACCGTCGGCGCGATGGCCCAGATATACCTGGCCCATGCCACCGGCACCGATCAGACGGTCGATCGCCCATGCACCGAAGCGGGTACCGGCCGGCAGTTCCGGCAATGGCGCGCGCAATGCCGCCACGGCCTGTTTCAACGGTGCGCGGACGCGTAGTGTGGCCTGCGATTCCACTGCCAGCATCGCCAGCAATGTATCGCGCAGCACCACGTCCTCGCTGGCCTGCGCGCGCGCAAACGCCTGGCGCGCGTCCACCGGCAGCTGGCAGGCCTGATGGAACAAGGCTTCCAATCGCTGCCAGGAGGTGGCGGCACTGCTCATAGCTGCGCCGCCAGCCACACCCGCGCAAAGCGCAGATCGCGCTCCAGCGTCGGCACCGATACCTCCAGCTGCGCGGCCGCCTCGGCCACGCTGAAACCCACCAGTTCGGTCAGCGCGAATGCCTTGGCCTTGCGCTCATCCACGCGCGCCAGCTTGTCGAAGGCATCGGCCACCATCAGCAACGCCTCCGGCCGCGGCGCGCCATCGGACAGGCTGATCGTCAACGTTACCGCCTGCCCGAGCCGCTTGGCGCTGGCCTGCCGCCGCGCCAGATCCACCAACAGATGGCGCATCTGCAGCGCGGCGACCGAATAGAAATGCGCGCGCGACTGAAACCCCTGCTGGCCCTGCTCCAGCCGCATCCACGCCTCATGTACCAGCTCGGTCGCCTGCAAGCCCGCGCGCGCATCGCGCCGCAGCGCCCGTAACGCGGTCTCGCGCAGCGCCGTGTACACCTGCCGCGCCAATGCATCGCCCGCGCCGGGTTCGTCGCGCTGCCAGGCCTGCAACAACTCGGTGATCGGCAGCTCGGACATCGGGCCATCTCGCCTGCGTGAGAACCCAGTATCCCGCATTGGCGATCGGGTGGGCGTTTCAAAACCAAACGGTTTAGCTCGCTCGATCAGCCGGGGCTTGGTACCCAAGCATCCCGCGCAACGGTCAGCCTGCCATGCTGCATTTTCTCCAGCCAGCGCCGTTCCCGACCCTGACCTCGATGCGATGCCGTTGCGATTGGCTTTGCGTTGGCCGCCACCCAAGGCACAGGCAGCGTCCATGCAGCTTTCCAGCGCCGCGGTGCATCGAGGAAGGGGCCGGCCGGTTGGCCTGGATCGGCATCGATCGCACCGATGCGTGACGCAGCGCCGGGTTCACGAAACGCGGTGATGGCCTGGCGCCGCTTTTCTCGGTTGGTCAGATGACAGGCCCCGGGGAGCGGGCCGCAGGCAGCACCCGCATGAGCAACACCGGCTATGACAACGCCATCGTCCCGCAGGCCTCCGCATCGGTGGAGGCGCACGCGCCGCTGATGAGCGAGCTGCTGGCCTATATCGAGCAGCACATCGGCGAAGCCGAGCTCGGTACCGAGTCCCTGCAGCAGGCGTTCGCGGTGTCGCGTGCGTCGTTGTACCGGCTGTTCCAGTCGCGCGGCGGGGTGGCCCGCCATATCCGCGAGCGGCGCCTGTGCACCGCGCACCGCTATCTGCAGGCCTACCCGGAGTGCAGCCTGACCTGGTTGCTGTACGAGGTAGGCTTTGCATCGGAGCGCCAGTTCCAACGCTGTTTCCAGCAGCGTTTCGGCATGCCGCCGGTGCAGTGGCGCCGCCAGTGCCGTGCCGCGCGGCCGACGCATGCGCCACGCCGCGGGCACGCCATGCCGCTATGGCGCTTCATGCGCGAGCTGAGCCCGCACCCGCTCCGGGAAGACGCGCCGGAGCGTACCGGCATGCCGCCGATGCGCTCCGCGGCCTTGCTGGATCGCGACCTGCTGCATCCCGACGCGCTACAGCGTCTTGCACACGCCACACGGCTCGCTGCAGCTCGGCCGGAGCCGATGGAACGCTGATTCAATCGGCGTAGGAGCGGTGCCTGCGCGCGATGGGGTGTTGCCGGTAACGCTTCGTCGCGCTCGGGCGCGCTCCTACGAAAAGACGTGCCGCCAAGAGGATGTGCGATTTGAGCGCGCGATGCGCTGCCGGTGGTCCTGCGCAGCAAGACGTCCGGCAGTCAGCGGATCACCAACACCGGAATCGAACTGTGCGTGAGCACTTCCACCGTCTGGCTGCCGAGCAGCACGCGGCGCATGCCGCGGCGGCCGTGCGAGGTCATGATGATCAGATCGCTGTTGCACTCCTTGGCGGTCTGCACGATGCCTTCGGCGGCGAAGCGGTCCAGCACGTGGCGCGAGGTGGCCTTGATATTGGCCGCGGCTGCCAGCTCCAGCGCCGGGCGCAGGATCTTCTCTGCGGCAGCTTCGCGTTCCTTGCGGTACTCCGGACTTGCCTCGTAGCCCACGCTCCAGCCCATCGCGTCGTACATGCCCATCGCCCACGGCTCGGACACGGTGACGATGTCCACCTTGGCACCGGTGGCCTTGGCCAACTCCAGGCCTTGGAACAACCCGCGATGCGACAACTCGGACGCATCGATGGCGATCAGGATACGTTTGTACATGGTGACCTCCTTGGATGACCGGCCTGGCTGCCGGTGGAATCAGCCTGACAGTCCGCTGCGGCACACGCCTTGATCCGCATCAATGCCGCCACGCGGGTTGCTGCAATATTCAATCGGTTGGCGCTGCATCGGCAGCGTCGCGACGTGCGCGTACGCGCGCCGGATTGCCCAGCGCGGTCGCGCCGGCCGGCACATCGCGGGTGACCACCGCACCGGCGCCGATCACCGCATCATCGCCGATGCACACGCCCGGCAGGATGATCGCACCGCCGCCGATCCACACGTTGCGCCCGATGCGGATCGGTCGCCCGAACTCCAGACCGCTGGCGCGTCCTGCCGCGTCGCGCGGATGGTCGGCGGCATAGAACTGCACCGCCGGGCCCACCTGCGTGCCCTCGCCGATGCTGACCTCGCAGACATCCAGGATCACGCAGTTGAAGTTGAGGAACACGCCGGCGCCCAGGCGGATGTTGTAGCCGTAGTCGCAATGAAACGGCGGGCGGATCACCGCGCCTGCGCCCACCTCGGCCAAGCGCTCGACCAGCAGCGCGTGCCGGTGGGCAGACGGCTGCGCGGCGCTGGCGTTGTAGCGCGCCATCCAGTCGGCCGCGGCCGCTTGGTCGGCCTGCAGTTGGTCATCGGCAGCGTTGTAGAGCTCGCCTGCCAGCATCTTGTGTTTTTCGGTGCGCATCGGGCCCGCTTACGCGGTAGAGGAGCCGCAATGGTCGCATTAACCGCAGCATAAGTAATACTCTTTGGTCCCTGATGCTCTACGTCATGTTCTCTCAAGGATGACACCATGAAGAGACTTCTCTACGCCTGCCTGGCCATGCTGCTTGCGATCTGCGGCAGTGTACCTGCCTATGCCACCTCGACCCTTTCATTTGAAGGCGGTGGCTATGCAATGACGTTTGAAATCGGCAACGACGGTCACCCTGTCATCGCCAGTATCCATTTCTACGAGCCGGGCGACAGCAAGGGCATTGCGTTGCAGAACGACTTCCAGGTCAAGGTGTTCGATACAAAGCGCAAAATATTGCGTCTGATTTACCCCAAAGGCGACCAGCGTGTGCCTCCATTTACGCTGGTCGTGCTAGCGAACAGGTCGACGCTCACCGTAAGGGGCAAGCGGATCAACTCCACCTTCAGTTGGGAAATGTAGGCATACCACGGCACAGACGAGACGATGCCTCGCCCGCCTGCATTTTGCTGCATGCGCTTGGGCGATCTCGGCGGGTGGTGTGAGCCGGCGTCAACCAGCTGCTGTGGCTCGCTAAGGCGCGCTGACGCATCCTCGTCGTTTTACGTAGCCAACTGCATTGTCGGTGGGTATAACCCCGCCTACACCACCGTCAGATTCGCGTAGGCCATCACCAGCCACTTGGCGCCGACGTCGTCGAACTGCACCTGCACGCGTGCATGCCCACCGGCGCCTTCATAGTCCACGACCACGCCGCCGCCGAACTTGGGGTGTTGGACATTGGCACCGAGCTTGATCGGTGCGGCTTCAACCACGCCGTGTACCGGCCCGCCGCGCGTCGCGCCCAGCGACGCGGTGCGTGAGACCTGCACTTTCGGGCGTACCTCGTGCAGCAACTCGCGCGGGATTTCGCGCAGGAAGCGCGAGGGCACGTTGTAGTTGTCCTGGCCGTGGATGCGCCGCGATTCGGCGTAGCACAGCACCAGCTTCTGGCGCGCACGGGTGATGCCCACATAGGCCAGGCGCCGCTCTTCTTCCAGCCGGCCGCTTTCTTCCAGCGAGCGTGCACTGGGGAACAGGCCATCTTCCAGGCCGACCAGGAACACGATGGGGAATTCCAGACCCTTGGCCGAATGCAGCGTCATCAGCTGCACGCCTTCTTCGCCGGCCTGCGCCTGGCCTTCGCCGGCTTCCAGCGAGGCGTAGGCCAGGAAGGCCACCAGCTCGGTCATGCCCTGGCTGTCTTCATCGTCCGGGCGGGTGAAGCGCGAGGCCACCGACACCAGTTCGTCCAGGTTCTCGGTGCGCGATTCCGAATCCAGCCCGCTGCGGCTTTCCTTGGCCCAATGCTCGCGCAGGCCCGAGCGCATCAGCACATGGTCGATACGTTCGGCCAGTTCCATGTCGCCGGTTTCGGCATGCAGCTGGCCGACCAGGCTCAGGAACGTGGCCAGCGCATTGCGCGCGCGCGCGGCCAGGGTGTTTTCCTGCGTGCACAACATCGCCGCTTCCCACAGCGACAACGCATTGGCGCGTGCCAGGCGGCGCACTTCATCCAGCGTGCGATCGCCGATGCCGCGCGTGGGCGTGTTGACCGCGCGCTCGAACGCGGCATCGTCGCTGCGGTTGGTAAGCAGGCGCAGGTACGCCAATGCATCCTTGATTTCGGCGCGCTCGAAGAAGCGCATGCCGCCGTACACGCGGTACGGCAGCTGCTCGGAAATCAGCGCTTCTTCCAGCGCGCGCGACTGCGCGTTGCTGCGATACAGCACCGCCACTTCGCCGTAACTGCCGCCGTCGCGCACCCACTGCCGGGCGCGCTCGACCACATAGCGCGCCTCGTCGACCTCGTTGTAGGCCGCATACAGGTCGATCGGATCGCCGTCGCCGGAATCGGTCCACAGCTGCTTGCCGATGCGGTCCGGGTTGTGCGCGATCACCGCATTGGCCGCGCCCAGGATATTGGCGCTGGAACGGTAGTTCTGCTCCAGCCGCACGGTCTGCGCGCCGGGGAAGTCCTTCAGGAAGCGCTGGACGTTCTCGACCTTGGCACCCCGCCAGCCGTAGATGGCCTGGTCGTCGTCGCCGACCACGAACACATGCCCGGTCTCGCCGGCCAGCACGCGCACGAAGGCATACTGGATGGCGTTGGTGTCCTGGAACTCGTCGACCAGGATCTCGCGGAAGCGCGCACGGTAATGCGCCAGCAAGGCCGGGGTGTCGCGCAGCAGTTCATGCGCGCGCAGCAGCAACTCGGCAAAGTCCAGCAGGCCGGAGCGGTCGCAACGCTCCTGGTAGGCGGCGTACACCTGCCGGCGCACCTCGGTCCAGTCGTCGTTGGGCTCGGGCTGGATATGCTGCGGACGGCGGCCTTCGTCCTTCTGCTCGTTGATCCACCAGCTCATCTGCTTGGGCGGATACTTGCCCTCGTCCAGCTCCAGCGCCTGCACCACGCGCTTGACCAGCCGCAGCTGGTCGTCGCTGTCCATGACCTGGAAGCCTTCCGGCAGCCGCGCGTCCTGCCAGTGCAGGCGCAGCAACCGGTGCGCCAGCCCATGGAAGGTGCCGATCCACATCCCGCGGCTGCCGTTGCGCAGCTGCAGGTCGGTGCGGTGGCGCATTTCGCCGGCGGCCTTGTTGGTGAAGGTCACCGCGAAGATGCCGTGGTTGGGCACGCCCTGGACTTCATTGAGCCAGGCGATGCGATGGATCAGCACGCGCGTCTTGCCGGAGCCGGCGCCGGCCAGCACCAGGTAATGCCCCGGCGGCGCGGAAACGGCCTCGCGCTGGGCGGGGTTTAAATGATCGAGCAAATGAGAGACATCCACCGCCGTATTTTACCGGTTGTGGCGTCGCTGCGGCTGAGATTGCGATGAAGCGGTTGGGAATGCGGCGCTGCGCCCTGCCCTCATCCGCCCTGCCGGGCATCTTCTCCAATGAGAGAAGGACGTAAGGCCCCTCTCCCGTTGGGGCGAAGAGGCGCCGCTTGCACGCCATTGGTGCGCGTGTCCTGGATCGCCCGCGTCGCAAGACGTGGGCCGCGCCCGAACCCGGGTCCGGGAGCGGAGCGGGGGGGTCGGGGTGAGGGTACGAGGCGAAGCAGTCGGTGCATCACGTCCGAAGGCGCGTGGCGACGCGTTTGTCACTGCAGGCACTGGTAGATGTCTGAGCGCCCTCATCCGGCACTACGCGCCCCCTTCTCCCGGCGGGAGAAGGGGGCGACGCCGATCAATCACCGCCCAAGCAGTCCCAACACATCCCGCGCAATCGCCGCTGCCTGCTCACGCAGCTCCGGTACCGCCAGGCTCTCCCACAACGACCCGATCCGCAGGCTGCCGATCACCCGCAGCCGCGGATTGGCGCGCCCATCGGCATCGATCAGGCAGCCATCGGCATCGGTATCCACCCCGATCCCATGCGGCCCGGCGACTGCAATGCCCTGCCCCAGCAGTTGCTGCAGCAGCGGGTTGCGCATCGCCTGCACGCGCATTTCCACGCCGGTGGCGTTGACCAGCGTCTGCACATCCAGCTGCAGCGCATGCCCGGCACTGGCGCCGGCACTGAGCCGCACGCAGGCACCGGCCTGGTACGCCACCTCCAGCCGCGCGCGATGCAGCTGCAATTGCCCGCGCGCGCGCATCGCCTGCAACTGCGCATGCACCGGCGCGGCGATGCGGTGGCGATGCACATCCCAATAGCGCACCACATGGCGCAGGAAGCGGCGTTGGTCGGCGATCGACAGCGTCTGCCACAGTGCCTGGCTCAGCGGGCGCAGACGCTCCATCACGCTCTGCCAGGGCAGGCCTTGCGCCATCGCAACCCGCGCATGCTGCCGCACGCTGCGCATGCGCGCACGCAGCGGCAGCGCCAGCAACAGCTGCGGATCGAAGTCCGCCGCAACGCAGTGCACCTGCGGCAACGGCAGCAGCCCATGCCGCGACACCACGTGTACCGCCCCGCGATGCGCCTGCGCGGCCAGCGTCACCACCGTGTCGGCCATGCTCAGTCCCGAGCCGACGATGCACACCGCCGCCTCCTGCGGCAACGCGGCGACCGCCTCGGTATCCCAGGCTTCCACCCGCTGCGCTGCCGACAGGCCGGTGGCCCCGCGCAGTGGCAACGGCCGCAACGCATTGCCTACCGCCAGCACCACGCTGGTGGCCTGCAGGGTCTGTCCATCGTCGAGCTGCAACAGCGCGCCATCGGCATCGCATTGCAATGTCTGTACGCGGGCGCCGTGCACGGTGAGCGTCGCCGGACCCTGCGCACGCGCAGCCTGCAGGCGATTGCGCAGGTAAGGCGCGTAGTGCCGACGCCCGACGAAGTGCTGCGGCAGCTGCGCGTCCTCCAGCTCCGGGCAGCAGCTGTGCGCACGCAGGTAATCGACGAAATCCTGCGGTGCCTCCACCAACGCACTCATCCGCGCGGCGGGCACGTTGAGCAGATGTTCCGGCCGCGTGGTGGAGTAGGCCACGCCCTCGCCCAGCACCGCGTGCGGCTCGATCAGCACGATCTGCAGCGGCGCCACGGCCTGACGCAGCAGCTGCAGCGCCACCAGCACACCGGATGCGCCACCGCCAACGATGGCGATCACTGCATCGCCGGGATCACGCAGTTCATTCATCCGGTAATTGTAGGCGATGCGTCGCGTCGCACCGATGACAGTGGCCATGCCCGCCGCAATGGCCGGGGTAGCACCGTGCAGACAGACCGGTCGACTGCCGCGCCCGTCCAATAGAGGTCGCCTGAGGCATCAGTTGCAGCGCGGGCACGCCCGCACCCGGTAAGGCCTTGCTGGCCCACGCTTGCACCCAGCATGACGCCTGCCATCGCAGGCACCACCCACGCTCCACCGGGCACTGCACCGCGTGAACCGGGCAACACACGCAAGGTCTACATCAACGCATCGGCCAGGCGTGCAATGCCCTCGCGGCTGCGGCGCCAGGCCGGGCGCGTGCGCCACTGCTCCAGGTCCAGCTGGCGGGCGTTGGCCAGGTAATCCTGCTCGATCGCACGCAGCCGCTGCACCACGCCCCGGTCGTAGCAGAGCATGCCGATCTCGGCATTGAGCGCGAACGAGCGGATGTCCAGGTTGATCGAGCCGACCAGTGCGATGTCCTCATCCATGCTCAGGTGCTTGGCATGCAGGAAGTGCGGGCGGTACAGCGCGATCTTGACCCCGCAGCGCAGCAGCTCCTCGAAATACGCCTCCTGCGCCCAGGCCGCCAGGACCTGGTTGTTGCTCTCCGACAGGATCAGCTGCACATCCACGCCGGACACCGCAGCGATGCGCAAGGCGCTGAGCAAGGCTTCGTCGGGAACGAAGTACGGCGTCACCAGCACCACCTTGCGGCGCGCCAGATGGATCACCGCGTTGATCGCATCGCGTGCATTCTCGAACGGATACGCCGGCCCGCTGGGCAGCAACTGCGTGGCGATGTTGGCCTCGCAGACCGGTGCATCCGGCCACACGTCCAGGCGCTGCCCGGTTTCGGTGAACCAGTCGCTGGCGAATACCGCTTCCAGATGATTGACCACCGGCCCGCGCACGCGCGCCACCAGCTCGCGATTGGGCACGCCATCGATGAAGCCGGCTTCGGCCAGATTCTGCGAGCCGACGAAACCCACCTGGTTGTCGATCACCGCAATCTTGCGGTGGTTGCGCAGATCCATGCGCCCGCTGCGGCGCCAGCGCAGGCCGCCGGGCAATACCGCCAGCACGTCCACGCCAGCATCCTGCAGCCGCTTGCGGTAATGGCGCAGACCGCGCTTGGCGCCCACCGCATCCAGCAGCACGCGGCAACGCACGCCGCGCGCACTGGCGCGTTGCAGCGCAGCGACCACCGCATCGCCCACCGCATCGTCGAACATCAGGTAATACAGCAGGTGCACGCGCTTTTGCGCCGTGTCGATCGCCGTGACCAGGGCCTGCAGCGATTGCGCGTAGTCGTCCAACAACTCCACCGCATTGCCCAGCGTGGGCATGAAATCGCCCTGGCGTTCGATCAGCGGCACCACCTCGGCGCTGCTGGTATCCGCCTGTGGGGTCCAGCGCAAGGCGTGCAGGGGCAGTTGCTGCTCGCGGATCACCTGCGAGGCGGTGGCCTGGCGTTCCACCCGCACCCGCGATAGCCACGGATGCCCGAACAGCAGATACAGCGGCAGGCCGACCACCGGCACGAAGCCGATCAGCAGCAACCAGCTACGCGCTGCACCGGGCGTGGTGCGGGCCGGAATCCACAACAGTGCGGCCAGGCGAATCACCCAGTCCAGCGCCAGCAGCCAGGTCCCTTGCAACCAGTCAGGCAGCATCAGCAATCCGTTCTCAAGAAGGTTCCGATTCTGACCGCCCGGTGTGTGAACGCAACGGGGCGGGCGCGTCGATCGGCACGCAATAGCGAAACGGCCCGCCCTGTGCATCGGCCGGCTGCACGCGCTCGGCGCAGACCTGCCGCAGCGTCTGCACGAATGCCGACTGCGCGCGGGTGGGATGCCAGTCGCTGCGAAGCGTCATGCCGATCTGGCGGCGCAGTTGCGGCCCGGCGCGGCCGATCTCGCACAGCA
Organism: Xanthomonas sp. BRIP62415; assembly: GCF_003993515.1. NCBI lineage: Bacteria > Pseudomonadati > Pseudomonadota > Gammaproteobacteria > Lysobacterales > Lysobacteraceae > Xanthomonas > Xanthomonas sp. BRIP62415. The sequence continues at coordinate 98,680 of NZ_QEZH01000028.1, read as the reverse complement.
ACCCGGCGCGGCGCTCGAACAGGAACTGGTCGCGCGACATCAGCGTGAGCCAGTCGCCTTCCAGCAGCAGCCCGCGGATGGTCAGTTCCGCGCCGCACTCGATGCGTAGTGCCGGTGGCTCGATCTGCTGATCGCGAAACATGCGCTCCCAGCGCGCGCGCACCGGTGTGCCGGTGGTGGCGATCACCCAGGGATAGTCCAGCAGCTGCGCAAACGCATAGGCGCGCCCGGCCAGCGGGTGCCCGCTGCGCGCCACGATCACCGGCTCGTCGTCGAACAATGGCTCCTGCACCACATCGCGCAGCGGCAACGGCTCGCGCAGCGCACCGATCAGCAGATCCAGCCCGCCCTCGCGCAGATGCGCCAGCAATTCGGCATACGGGCCTTCGACCACGTTGACGCTGGCACCGGGATGCGCGCGCGCAAACCGCGCCAGGACCTGCGGCAGCAGGATCGCCCGCGCCAACGGCATCACCCCCAGCGCGATCCGGCCGGCATGCTGCGAGCGCAACCCGGCAACGTCGTCCAGGCCGGCGCGCAATTCGGCCAGCGCCAGGCGCACCTGCCGCAACAGCCGCGTGGCCACCGGCGTGGCTTGCACGGTCTTGCCGCGACGCACCGTCAGCGGCACCTCGACCACATCGGCCAGCGACTGCACCGCGCGGTAGATCGCCGGCTGCGACACCCCGGCGCGCGCCGCCGCCAGCGAGTAACTTCCCGCCACATCCACCGCGACCAGCGCCTGCAGCTGCCCCAGCGAAACCCGTCGCTCCAGGCCGGGGCGCGCCGGCAGCCGCAGCGCCCGCCGTGCCACCCGGATGCCGCGCCCCAGTTGCGCCAACGCCCGCTCGATGCGCGGCACCAGCAGCTGCGTGGCCTCGGTGGCGACCATGCCGCCCGGATGCCGCTCGAACAGGCGCGCGCCGAGCTGCTGTTCCAGCCGCGCCACCGCCTGCGTCAATGCCGGCTGCGACAGGTTCACCTGCGGCGCGGCCGCGCTGATGCTGCCCAGCCGATGCACCACGGCCAGGGCGTACAGATGGCGAAGGTTCGGCTCGGGAGTCGGCGGCATGCTCTAACTATAAGCAAAACCAATATGCATACCTCAAATTAATCTTGAGCCAGCAGGCGATCGCCGCACAGACTCGGCGCACTCCTAACGAGGATGGATGGATGAGCCAGGTCGTCACCCGGATCGAGCGCACCCCGCTGGCCATCGTCGACGGGCTTGCGCAGGCCGGCGTGGCCACCGTGCACGAGGCGCAGGGGCGCAGCGGCCTGCTGCATCATCGGCTGCGCCCGATCTACACCGGCTGCCGCATCGCCGGCACCGCCGTCACCGTATCGATCCCGCCCGGCGACAACTGGATGATGCATGTGGCCATCGAGCAGCTGCAGCCCGGCGACGTGCTGGTGGTCGCGCCAACCAGCGCCTGTTGCGACGGCTACTTCGGCGATCTGCTGGCCACCTCGGCACAGGCGCGTGGCTGCCGCGGGCTGGTCATCGATGCCGGGGTCCGCGATGTACGCGACCTCACGGCGATGCAGTTTCCCGCCTGGAGCCGCGCGATCTGCGCGCAGGGCACCATCAAGGAGACGCTGGGTTCGGTCAACGTGCCGCTGGTCTGCGCCGACGCGCTGGTGCAACCGGGCGATGTGGTGGTGGCCGACGACGATGGCGTCTGCGTGGTGCCACGCGCCACCGCTGCCGCGGTGCTGGCCGAAGCGCAGGCGCGCGAAGCGCGCGAACTGCTCAAACGCGAGCGCCTGGCACGCGGCGAACTGGGCCTGGACATCTACGCCATGCGCGAACGCCTGGCGGCCAAGGGCCTGCGTTATGTCTGAGCAGGTACGCGCGATGTGGATGCGCGGCGGCACCTCCAAGGGCGGCTTTTTCCTGGCCGACGAGCTGCCGGGCGAGCGCGCCGCGCGCGATGCCTTCCTGCTGCGCGCCTACGGCTCGCCGGATGTCCGCCAGATCGACGGCATGGGCGGCGCCGACCCGCTGACCTCCAAGGTGGCGGTGGTGTCGCGCTCGGCGCGCGCCGATGCCGACGTGGAGTATCTGTTCCTGCAGGTGTCGGTGGAACAGGCACAGGTCAGCGACGCGCAGAACTGCGGCAACATGCTGGCCGGAGTTGCGCCGTTCGCACTGGAACGCGGCCTGTTGCCGGCACGCGATGGCGAGACCGAGGTGCGCATCTTCATGCGCAACACCAACACGCTGGCCACCGCCAGCGTGCAGACGCCCGGCGGCCAGGTGCGCTACGACGGCGACGCCCGCATCGACGGCGTGCCCGGCACCGCTGCGCCGATTGCACTGGCCTTCGCCGGGATTGCCGGCTCCTCGTGTGGCGCCTTGCTGCCCACCGGCAACCGTGTCGATCTCCTGGATGGCGTGGAGGCCACGCTGATCGACAACGGCATGCCCTGCGTGGTGCTGCGCGCCAGCGATCTCGGCATCAGCGGTTACGAAGACCGCAGCACGCTCGATGCCGACGCTGCGCTGAAAAGCCGCCTGCAATCGCTTCGTCTACGGGCCGGCCCGTTGATGCGGCTGGGCGATGTCGCCGAGGCCACCGTGCCGAAGATGATGCTGGTCGCCGCCCCGCGCCACGGCGGCGCGATCAGCGTGCGCTCGTTCATTCCGCACCGCTGCCATGCCTCGATCGGCGTCCTCGGCGCGGTCACCGTGGCCACCGCCTGCCTGCTGCCCGGTTCGCCCGCCCATGCGCTGGCGCAGCTGCCCGGCGGCAGCACGCAGCAGCTGGAGGTCGAACATCCCAGCGGTGCGAGCAGCTGCGTCATCACCGTAGACGCGCACGGCGAGGTGGTGCGTGCCGCGGTGCTGCGCACCGCACGCAAACTGTTCGATGGGCAGCTGTATGGCTGAGCGGATGGATGCGCCAGCGGGCTGGATCGATGGCCATCGCCAATGCCACGCCCGCTCCCTGCGCCTGCCTTGCAGCGTGGCCGGCACCACCTGCGGCAACGACCTGCGGCTGAGCATCCATGCATGGGCCACAACCTGCGTGGGCACCTACAGGTTCCGCGCGCCGTGTGGGTCAGCCTCCCGCGCACGTGGTCGTTTGCTCCCTGATCCCGCTGCCCCGAGACGACCCCTGCCATGATCATCGACTGCCACGGCCACTACACCACCGCGCCCGCGGCGCATGACACCTTCCGCAAGGCGCAGATCGCGCACTACGACGACCCGGCCCTGCCCGCGCCGGTGTATCCGTCCATCTCCGACGACGCATTGCGCGAAAGCATCGAGCAGCACCAGCTGCGCCTGCTGCGCGAGCGTGGTGCGGACATGACGATTTTCTCGCCACGCGCCAGCACCATGGCGCACCACATCGGCGACGCAGCGGTCAGCCAGGTGTGGACGCGCCACTGCAACGACCTGATCGCGCGGGTGGTGCAGCTGTATCCGCACACCTTCATCGGCGTGTGCCAGCTGCCGCAGTCGCCGGGCGTGCCGATCGCCCAATCGATCGCCGAGCTGGAACGTTGCGTCACCGAGCTTGGGTTTGTCGGCTGCAACCTCAATCCCGACCCGTCCGGCGGCCACTGGAACGGCATGCCATTGACCGATCGCGCCTGGTATCCGTTCTTCGAGAAAATGGTCGAGCTCGACGTGCCGGCGATGGTGCATGTGTCGGGCAGCTGCAATGCCAACTTCCACGCCACCGGTGCGCATTATCTCAATGCCGACACCACCGCGTTCATGCAGTTTCTCGAAGGCGACCTGTTCGCCGATTTCCCGGACCTGCGCTTCATCATCCCGCACGGCGGCGGCGCGGTGCCGTATCACTGGGGCCGCTTCCGCGGCCTGGCCGACATGCTCGGCAAGCCGCCGCTGTCCACGCATGTGATGCGCAATGTGTTCTTCGATACCTGCGTGTATCACCAGCCCGGCATCGACCTGCTGTTCGAGGTCATCGACATCGACAACATCCTGTTCGGCTCGGAGATGGTGGGCGCGGTGCGCGGCATCGACCCGCAGACCGGCCAGTATTTCGACGACACCAAGCGCTATATCGATGCCTTGGCGATGTCCGATGCCGACAGGCGCAAGGTGTTCGAAGGCAATGCGCGGCGGGTGTATCCGCGGCTGGATGCGCAGTTGCGCGCGCGCGGGCTGTAGCGGTGTTCCCTTCCCCCATCGGGAAAAAAAGGTGCCCGCAGGGCGGATGAGGGGCGCCTCGGAGAGCAGTCACCGCCTGCGACGTCAAACGCGTCGCCACGCGCCGTCAGAAGTAAAACACCGACTGCTTCGCCTCGAACTGCAAACTACTAACGGTGCGTGCAATCGGAAAAACGACGTCTCGCTCCCTTCTCCCACCGGGAGAAGGTGCCCCGCAGGGGCGGATTAGGGTAGTGCAAAGCCTCTGGTACTCAAACCACTGCGAGTGGCTTCGCCCCGTCGTACCCTCACCCCAACCCCTCTCCCGGAGGGAGAGGGGGTATGCACGCTGGATAAGGGACGTGTAATCGGAAAAATCATCGATACCCGTCAAGAACACCGCGATCGATTTCCACAAACGCAAACACCCGCCTTGCGGCGGGTGTTTGCTGGATGCAGATCGGTAATCGGTGGATTACTTGATCTTGCCTTCCTTGTACATCACGTGCTTACGCACGACCGGGTCGTATTTCATCATTTCCATCTTCCCCGGAGTGTTCTTCTTGTTCTTGTCCGTGGTGTAGAAGTGGCCGGTAGCGGCCGAGGAAATCATACGAATCTTGTCACGCTTGCCTTTTGCCATGACTGCTTACTCCTCAGACCTTTTCGCCGCGCGCACGCAGCTCTTTCAGAACGGCATCAATCCCGTTCTTGTCGATGGTGCGCAATGCATGCGCGGAGACTCGGAGCTTCACCCAACGGTTCTCGCTGGCGACCCAGAAGCGGCGCTCATGCAGGTTGGGCAGGAAGCGACGACGGGTTCTGTTGTTTGCGTGGGAGACGTTGTTACCCGTCTGCACACGCTTGCCGGACACTTGGCATACGCGGGACATTACGCACCTCGATAAATGAATTGCCACCCATAGCCTGGGGAGCGGCGGCCCCGACAGCATCAAGCTGCCACGCAACGTTGGGAATCAAGAACTTACGCTGGGAACAAGACGGCAACCCCATCGCGCTGGGTGCCGCCATCCGGAGCGATCCGGGCACAGCGAGCCGCGCATTATGCACGGCAATTCCTTGTGCCGCAAGCACTTAGCCTGCACCACCGTTGTGTGCCGCCTGGCGCCCGGCACCCCTTGCCTGTCCACCGCTGACTGAGGCTGCGGCCATTCGGATCCCGGCAGACGCGCCTGCCGGGATCGTGTCACGTCTCAACCAACCGCCTTCGTTGCAAGCCGCCCCGGCCGCTCGCGGTGCAGCCAGCGATACAGCACCGGCAGCACCAGCAAGGTCAGCAGGGTGGACGAGACGATGCCGCCGATCACCACCGTGGCCAGCGGGCGCTGCACCTCGGCCCCGGCGCCGACGTTGAAGGCCATCGGCACGAAGCCCAGCGCGGCCACCAGCGCGGTCATCAGCACCGGGCGCAGACGGCTCAGCGCGCCTTCGCGCAGTGCCTGCTCCAGCGACAGGCCCTCGGCCCGCAGGCTGCGCACGAAGGCGATCATCACCAGGCCGTTGAGCACCGCCACCCCCGACAGCGCGATGAAGCCGACGCCGGCGGAGATCGACAAGGCCAGGCCGCGCAGCGCCAAGGCCACCACACCGCCGGTCAGCGCCAGCGGCACGCCGCTGAACACCACCAGCGCATCGCGCAGCGAGCCGAACGACCAGTACAGCAGCGCGAAGATCAGCAGCAAGGTCCCCGGCACCACCCAGGCCAGGCGCTGGCCGGCGGAGATCAGTTGCTCGAAGGTACCGCCGTAGCCGATCCAGTAGCCGGTGGGCAGCACCACCTCGGCCCGCACGCGCTGCTGCACCTCGGCGACGAATCCGCCCAGGTCGCGGTCGCGCACGTTGGCGGTGATCACGATGCGGCGCTTGCCGTCCTCGCGATTGATCTGGTTGGGCCCGAGCACGGTGTCGACCCTGGCGACCTCGCGCAGCGGCACCGTGGTCGGCTCGCCACTGCGCCAACCGGCCGCGCGACTGGACTCGTCGGCATCGGCGCGCTCGCCATCGCCGCGCAGCGGGATCGGCAGATCGGCCAACGCCGTCGGGTCCTGCCGCAGCCCTTCCGGAAGCCGCACCACGATGTCGAAACGGCGGTCGCCTTCGAACAGCTGCCCGGCCGCCTGCCCACCCACCGCCGCCGCCACCGTGTCCTGCACCACGCCGGGATTGAGCCCGTACCCGGCCAGCGCGGCGCGATCGGGCACCACTGCCAGCATCGGCAGGCCGGTGGCCTGCTCCAGGCTCACGTCGGCCGCACCCGGCACCGTGCTGGCGACTTCCTGTACGCGTTGCCCCAGGGTGACCAGCGTGTCCAGGTCATCGCCGTAGACCTTGATCGCCACGTCCGCACGCACGCCGGAAATCAGCTCGTTCATGCGCATCTGGATCGGCTGGGTGAACTCGTAGTTGTTGCCGGGCAGCTGCTTCACCGCCTGCTCGATCTCGGCCACCAGTTGCGCCTTGGGCTTGCGCGGATCCGGCCATCGTTCGCGCGGATGCATGATCAGGAACGTATCGGCCACCGACGGCGGCATCGGATCGGTGGCCACTTCGGCGGTGCCGAGCTTGCCGAACACATGCGCCACTTCCGGAAACTGCTTGATGCGTTTTTCCAGCGTGGATTGCATGGTGATGGCCTGTTCCAGGCTGGTGCCGGGAATGCGCAGGGCATGCAGCGCGATATCGCCCTCGTCCAGGTTCGGGATGAACTCGCTGCCCAGGCGCGTGGCCAGGACCGCGCACAGCGCCACCGCCGCCAACGCACCGAGACCGACCCAACGGCCGTGACGCAGCGCGCGATCCAGCAACGGTGCATACACGCCGCGCGCCCAGCGCATCGCGCGGTTTTCGTGCTCGGCCACCTTGCCGCCGAGCAACAAGGCGATCGCCGCCGGCACGAAGGTCAGCGACAGCAACATTGCACCGCTCAGCGCCAGCACCACGGTGATCGCCATCGGGTGGAACATCTTGCCTTCGATACCGGTCAGCGCGAACACCGGCAGGTACACCGCGGTGATGATGCCCAGACCGAACAGGCTGGGACGGATCACCTCGGCCGTGGCCTCGGCAGTCAGTTCGAAACGTTCATCGCGCTCGAGCACCCGCCCCAGGCGCAGCTGCGCCTGGCCGAAGCGGCGCAGGCAGTTCTCCACGATGATCACCGCGCCATCGACGATCAAGCCGAAATCCAGCGCGCCCAGGCTCATCAGGTTGCCGGACACGCCACCGCGCACCATGCCGGTGAGGGTGAACAACATCGCCAGCGGAATCACCGCCGCGGTGATCAGGGCCGCGCGCACATTGCCCAGCAGCAGGAACAGCACCACGATCACCAGCAAGGCGCCTTCGATCAGGTTCTTGGCGACGGTGACGATGGTGCGGTCCACCAGTGCGGTGCGATCGTAGACCGGCACGGCCTGCACGCCGGCCGGCAGACTGGCATTGGCCACCTCCAGCCGCTGCGCTGCGGCCTGCGCCACGGTGCGGCTATTGGCACCGACCAGCATGAACACCGTGCCGAGCACCACTTCGCTGCCGTCCTGGGTGGCCGCACCGGTACGCAACTCGCGGCCCTCGCCGACCTGCGCCACATCGCGCACCCGGATCGGCACACCCTCGCGTCGATCCAGCACGATCGCGCCGATCTGGGCGATGTCATCCACCTGCCCCGGCACCCGCACCAGGAACTGCTGGCCGTTGCGTTCGATATAGCCGGCACCGATGTTGCGATTGTTCGCGTCCACCGCGCGCGCCACATCGTCCAGCGTGAAGCCCAGTGCGACCAGGCGTGCCGGATCCGGGGTGATATGGATCTGCCGCGCATAGCCGCCGATGGTGTTGACCTCGGTCACGCCAGGCACGTTGCGCAACTGCGGGCGCACCACCCAATCCTGCAGGGTGCGTAGATCGGTGGCCGTCCACGCACTGCCATCGGGTTTGCGCGCATTCGGTTTGGCTTCGACCGTGTACATGAAGATCTCGCCAAGCCCGGTCGCGATCGGCCCCAGCTGCGGCTCCAGGTCGGCCGGCAGTTGCGACTTGACCTGCTGCAGCCGCTCGGCCACCTGCTGCCGCGCAAAGTACAGATCCGTGCCATCGGCAAACACGGCGGTGACCTGCGACAAGCCGTAGCGCGACAACGAGCGCGTGGACTCCAGCCCCGGCAATCCCGCCAGCACCGTCTCCAGCGGGAACGTCACCCGCTGCTCCGACTCCAACGGCGAATACCCCGGCGCGGCCGTATTGACCTGCACCTGCACATTGGTGATGTCCGGCGTGGCATCGATCGGCAAGCGCGAAAAACTCCACGCCCCGATCGCAATCAACACCCCCGTCAACGCCAGCATCAACCAGCGCTGCGCGATTGCGAACCGGATGATGTCAGTGAGCATGGCGCGCACCTCCGCGCACACTCGGCGCAACGGCGTGCGCAGCCACGCCGATCAGTGCATGCGTACGCACGCACGGCGCCTGTGCAATCGCAGCGGGTGGCCGGCGGCCGGCGGCACTGCAGCCAGGATCCCGACCTCCGCCAATATCGCAATCACCCCCGGCCTCTGCTGCGCAGACTGTGACGCTGTTGCTGGTGTGATCGCCCGCGCCGCGACCGCGTCGATGCCGTAGAACACGTGTCGCTGAAGCATGGAAGCGCTGTTCGCACGCCCATGCGTGCGGCCGAGGAAGAAGCAAGCCGTAAACGCAGCGATCAATGATCATGCGAGGCCCCCGACTTTTCGATGTCGGCCTTGACCAGATAGCTCTGCTCCACCACCACCGCATCCCCCAACGCCAGACCCGACACCACCTGCACCTGCTGCGCATCGCGCGCGCCCAGTGTCACCGGCCGCACCTCGTACACATCGCCCACCCGCACGAACACCACCTCCCAGTCGCGAAACTGCTGCAAGGCCCCGACCGGCACCACCATCGCCGCCGGCTGCTGCGCCACCGTCACCCGTGCCTTCACTGCAGAGCCCGGCCGCCACAGGCCATCGCTGTTGCGCAGCACCGCGCGCGCCACCGTGCTCTGACTGGCCGTGGCCGTGCCCGGCAACACGCGCTCCAGCGTGGTCTGCGCCACCACGCCATCGCTGATGCGCGTCACCGTCACCGGTGCGCCGGCAGTGATGTGCCCGGCATCGGCGCCGAAGATGTGCAGATCCACCCACAGGCTCGACAGGTCGGCGATCTCGAACAGCGCCTGGCCTTCGCTGGCGTTGCTGCCCAGGCTGGCGTTGCGGGCGAGCACGGTGCCGCTGATCGGCGCACTGACCGGATACGTGGTCAGGCTCAGATTGCTCTCCACCGTGGCCAGGACCTGGCCGGCGCGCACCTGGTCGCCGACGTTGACGCGCAGGCTGCGCACCGGCCCGGGAAAGCGCGCGGTGGCCTGCGCCTGCGCACCTTCTGCCGGCGTCAGCAGGCCCTGCACCTCGTGCTGGTCGGCGATGCTGCCGGGACCGACCGGCGCGACCCGGATGCCGGCGTCCTGCGCGATCTTCGCCGCGATGGTGGTGCGGCCTTCATAGCTGGGATAGGCCCAGCGACGCGGCTTGCCCTGCACGGTGGCGCGCACTTCCACGTCGAACGAATGCGGCTCGCCGACCGTGCTGTCGGCCAGCAGGCTGCCGTCGTCGCGCGCGCGCAATCGATGCACTTCGTGGACGCCGCCGAGCCGGGTCAAACGCACTTCGACAGTGCCGGCGCCGGGCGGCAAGGGCTTGCCGTCGCGGTACAGCCAGGCGCGATAGGTCGGCGGCGTGCCGTCTTCGGCAATCGCCAGCTCCACGCTGTCGCCGTCCTGGCGGAGCAGGCGCCCGCCGTGCGCGCCTTTTTCGGCGTCTTCGCCATGTGCGTCGGCCTCGCCCTCGGCACCGGGCGTTGCGTGGTCATGCGATTCTTCGCCGTTGCGGCCGCAGCCGCCCAGCAGCAGCGCCAGCAACAGCGGCGCGATCAGAAAACGTGTCATCGAAGAACATCCTGGTGGGCACCGACGCGCTGCGCCGGGCGAACGAACGAAGAAGGGGTACGCCGGACGCTCTGGCTGCGCGGTGGGCGCGGGCATCGCCTGGCGACTGCTGGATGCCGGCGCGATTGCGAAGGTCGATACCGATCCCGGCGCAGCAGATCCCGGCGCACACGGGCAGGCAGGGCGAAAACGCACAGCGGACGTCGCGCTCATGGCCGCACCTGCGCAGCGTTGTCGACCACGAATGGCTGCCCGGTCAGGCGCTGGATCTCGATCAATGCGCTCTGCGCTTCCAGCGCCGCCGCCAGCTGCTGCTGGCGTGCATCGCTGCGCTGCGCCTGCAGCTGCGCCCAGTCCAGATAACTGGTGGCGCCGGCGCGGTAGGCGCGCTCGGCCGCGGCATCGGCACGCGCGAGTGCGGGCAGCACATCGCTGCGCATCCGCGCCACTTCCAGCTGCGCGGCGCGGTAGCGGCCATGCGCGTCGGCCAGGGTGGCGTAGAGCACCAGCGCCTGCGATTGGCGTTCGATCTCCAGCAACGACAGCTCCGCCTCGGCGGCGCGGATCTCCGGTTGTGCGCGCGTCTCGCTGCCCAGGGCCAGCGAAACGCTGCCGAGCACTGCGGTGGCGTCGTTGGCCTGGAGCCGGCGCACGCCCACCTGCCAGTCCAGATCCGGGCGCGCCTGGCTGCGTGCCAGCCGCACCCGCGCCTCGCGCACGCGCTGCTCGCCGTTCAAGCGCGCCAGTTCGGGAGTGGCATCGAGCAGCTGCGCCAGCACCTCGAAGTCGGGAATCGCCGGCAGCTGCAATGGGTCGCCGGTGACATCGCCGAAGTCAGGCGTGCGCTGCCCCCACAACACCGCCAGCTGGCGGCGTGCGGCCAGCAGCTCCTGCTGCGCGCGATCGCGCTCCAGTTCCGCGCGCGCCTGCAGGGCCTGGGCGGTCAGCAGCACCGATTCGGGCGAGGCGCCGGCCTGCAGCCGCTGGCGCGCGGCACTGACGGTGCGCTGCCGCTGCGCCAGCGTTTCCAGCGCAACTGCCTGCCGCTGCGCGGCCATGCCGATGGCCAGATAGCGCCGCGCCACTTCGGCCAGCACATCCAGGCGCGCCAGCGCACGTTGCGGGGCCAGTGCGTCGATGCGTGCCTGGGCCAGGGTGCGGCGTGCGTCCAGCTTGCCGCCGCGTTCCAGCACGCCAGCCAGGGTGACGGTGAGTTCGGCCTGGTCCAGCGCGCGGGTCGGGCCGGTGCCGAACACGTTTTCCAGTTCGGCGCCGATGCGCAACGGCGGACGCAGCGCGTCGCGCTCGGCCTCGGCGGTGAGGACCGCGCGCTGGCCATCGGCCAGGCGCAGGTCGGGGTGCTGCCGGGCGACGCGCGCGATGGCGTCGTCCAGGGTCAGCACGGGTTTGGGCGGTGCATCCTGCGCCATGGCGCACGGCACGACCGCGAAGACGGCCAGTGCCGTCAGTCGCAACCACATGAGGGTGTCTCCGGAATCGGGATCGATGGACAGGCCGGCAGTTGCCGGCGATGCATCAGGCCGCGATCGGGGGACGCAATCCGGTCTCGCTCAGGTGCGAGCGGTAGTACGCGAACACGGCCACGGGTTGGGCCTGCGCGTGCGTGGACAGCGGCAGCCAGGCCAGCGCCGGCAATACCGCCGGATTCTGGCCATGGCAGTAGCCGCTATGCATCAGGGCGTGCATCAGGCCGGCCCCGTCGCGCTCGCCGGCATCGCCTTCGTCGGCGCCGTCATGGCCATGCGGCGCGGTGTCTTCCAGGTGCATCTGGTCGTGCGCCAGTGCATGCACATCGCCCAGCGCGCAAGCCACCGGTGCCACCAGCACGCCCATGACCAGCACCGCCAACGCCATCAGGCGCAGCAAGGGGTGCAACAGGCGGGCGCGGCGAAGCAGCATGGGCGCAGCGTATCGGGGCCGGGGCAGTTACACAATCGCATGGGCGGCAGGGCACGCACGGCACGGCAGCGCGGTAGGAGCGGACCTGGCCGCGACGCGGTCGGGTCGGGTCGGGTCGGGTCGGGTCGGGGTCGGGGTCGGACCAATGGCATCACGCCGGGATGCCGGCTGCACGCACACAGCGTGTGGATGGCCGGTCGCCGGCAGCGGTCACCTGGATGTTCCAGGCCGCGGCGGTGCCAGGGTCGGGCCGGGCGTCGCGGCCGGGTCCGCTCCTACGTGGAGCGGACCGTTGTGCCGGATCAGGGGGCGGCGGCGTTTGGCCTGGCGGCGGCCGGGCGTGACTTGCTCTCGGCGATGAAGGCGCGCACCTGCTGTTCCAGCACCGGCAAGGTCACCGACCCCTGCTTCAGCACCGCGTCGTGGAAGGCCTTGATGTCGAAGCGGTCGCCCAGTTCTTTCTCAGCCTCGGCACGCAGCTTGACGATGGTGATCTCGCCCAGCTTGTAGCTCAGCGCCTGGCCGGGCCAGGAGATGTAGCGGTCCACCTCGGTGGTGACCTCGTGCTCGCTCAGCGCAGTGCGGTCGCGCAGGTAGGCCAGCGCCTGCTCGCGGCTCCAGCCGTCGTGGTGCACGCCGGTGTCGATCACCAGCCGGCAGGCGCGCCACATTTCGTAGGTGAGCCGGCCGAATTCCTCGTACGGGGTCTCGTAGATGCCCATTTCCTGGCCGAGCTTCTCGGTGTACAGCGCCCAGCCTTCGCCATAGGCGGAGATGTAGTTTTCGCGACGGAACGCCGGCTGGTCGCCCTGCTCCAGCGCCAGCGAGCCCTGCAGCGAATGCCCCGGCGAGGATTCGTGCAGGGTCAGCGCCGGCAGGTTGTACAACGGCCGCGACGGCAGGTTGTAGGTGTTGACCCAGTAAGTGGTGGCACCACCGCGGCCGGCGGTCCAGAACGGGGCGATATCGTCCGGCACCGGCTTGATGGTGAAGCGCCCGCGCGGCAGCGTGCCGATGAACCTGCCGACCTGCCCGTCCACGCGCTTGGAGATCCACGCGGCGCGATCGAGCAGCTCCTGCGGGGTCTTGGCGTAGAACTGCGGGTCGGTGCGCAGGAAGCTCAGGAACTGCGCAAAGCTGCCCTTGAAGCCAACCTGCCGGATGATCGCGTCCATCTGCGCCTGGATGCGCGCCACCTCGTCCAGGCCGATCTGGTGGATCTGCTCCGGGGTCAGTTCCAGCGTGGTGTATTCGCGGATCTGCTGGCGATAGAACGCCTTGCCGTCGGGCAGCGCTTCGGCCGCCAGCGTGGTGCGCGCCTTGGGCATGTACTCGTTGCGGAAAAAGCCCAGCAGCTTGGCGTAGGCCGGCAGTACCGCCGTGCTGAGCGCGGCCTTGGCCTGCTCGCGCAACTGCGCCTGTTCGGCGGCGGGGATCTGCGCCGGCAGCTGGTTGAACGGGGCGTAGAAGCTGGATGCGGTGGGATCCTTGACCTCGGCCACGGTGGCGATGGAAACGTCGCGGCCATCCAGCACCGCGCGCGGCACGCTGAACCCGCGTGCCAGGCCGGCGCGCATGTTGGCGGTCTGCTGGTCGAAGTAGCGCGGCACATCGTTCAGGCGCGCGATATAGGCGCGGTACTCGGCGGCAGTCTTCATCGGCCGCTGCGCCATGAAGCCCAGGTTGGACCAGAACGAGCTGTCCGAGTTGAACGGCATCTCGTACAGGCGCAGGCGCACTTCGGCGGCGAGGTTTTCCACCTGCGGGCGGTAGATGGCGTAGTTGACCTGGTTGCTGGGCGAGAGCTGTTTCGGGTCGATGCCGTCGAGCTGCTTGAGCACGCCGTCCCATACCGCCAGGCGCGCCTGCTGCGCGGCCGGGCCGACATCGGGCAGATGGGTGTTGTCGCCGGTGGTGTCGCTGTCTTCGTCGGCCTGGCCGGTCTCGGCCTGGCGCCAGCGCCACTCTTTCTCGTAGATGGCGCGGAAGCGCGCATCGGCGGGGCGCTCGGTGGTCAGCGTGGCAGGCGCCACTGGTGCCGGTGCGGCGGCCTGCGCCGAGGTGGCGGCGAAGCTTGCGCCCAGCAGGGCGAGCGAAAGTGCGGCGGCGAGAGGAGATGTCACGTGCGGGCGGCCTGCGTTCGGATCGAACGTTCGATCATGGCAGCCCGGGCGGCAGCTGCCATGGGCCGGAAGTCCCAGCGCGGGGAGTGGGGAGTGAATGCGCGCGGCCGGACGGGCCGGCCGTTTCAGCCTGCCTTGCGCACCACCACCAGATGCCGCTCGCCCTCCAGGCCGGGCACCTGCAGCGGATGCACCTCGGCCAGCGTCCAGCCGGGGGGCAGCGCGGCGATCTCGTCGTGCGGATAGATGCCCTTCATCGCCAGCAGGCTGCCGCCGGGGCGCAGCAGGTGACCGCCGACCTCAATGATGCCGGCCAGCGTATCCAGCGCCCGCGCGGTGAGGTGGTCGTAGGCGGCCGGTTCGTCCAGCGCTTCGGCGCGCGACTCGGCCACGCGTGCGTTGCCCAGCGCCAGCTGGCGCAGCGCCTCGCGCATGAAGCGCGCCTTCTTGCCGTTGCTTTCCACCAGGGTGACCTGCAGCTGCGGGCGGGTGATCGCCAGCGGGATGCCGGGCAGGCCGGGGCCGGTGCCCAGGTCGGCCAAGGTGCCGCTGGCGATGTAGGGCTGCATGGCCAGCGAATCGAGCAGATGGCGGGTGACCATCTCGCGCGGGTCGCGCACGGCGGTGAGGTTGTAGGTCTTGTTCCAACGCACCAGCAGCGTCAGATAGCGCAACAACGGCGCGGCAAAGTCCGCATCCAGGGATTGGGCCTGCAGGCCATGCGCCAGTGCGGCGGCTACATCGGGGGCAAGTGCGGCATCGTTCATGCCGCGATTATCGCAGCTGGCCGGCGTGCAGGTGCACGCGTACCGCGCATGGTGGCGATACGCGGCGCGTGGGCAGGAAGCTGGCGTACTTGAATCTGCCCAGCACACATGTCCAGGTCTGGCGATGCCGCAGGGCCTGCAGCCACGCCAGCGGCGGCTGCACCGGCGCATGCGCATCCCTGTGGGCAGGATCAACCACCGCGGTGGCACACCCCGTGTCCGTCATCTGCTGTCTGCCATCCGCCATCCGCCATCGGCCATCGGTCGATGGTCGATGGTCGATGGTGCGTGCGAGCCTGCGCCGGCAGCCACGGCAGTGCCGCTGCCATCGAACGGACATCCGCCCGTCGCACCATGGTCGCGTCCGCCTGATTGCGTGTTGTGTCCATGTCCTTGATCGCCCCATCCTCCGCATCGCCCCTGCCCGGCCCCGGCGACGCCCCTGCCGCCGTGGATCACGGCCGGCGCCGTCTTCTCATCGCTGGCGCCGGGCTGGCGGCCGCCGGACTGCTCAGCCCGTTCGCACGTGCCGGCGGCAGCCCGGACCCGTTCACCCTGGGCGTGGCCGCCGGCGACCCGCTGGCCGACGGCTTCGTCATCTGGACGCGGCTGGCGCCGCGCCCGCTGGAGCCGGATGGACGCGGTGGATTGAGCGCCCCGGTGCAGGTGCGCTGGCAGGTGGCCAGCGACCCGGGCATGCGCCGCATCGTGCGCCAGGGGCAGACCGTGGCCAGCCCGGCCTGGGGCCATGCGGTGCATGTGGAGCTGGCCGGCCTGGCCGCCGATCGCCCGTACTGGTACTGCTTCCAGGCACTGGGCGCGCGTAGCCCGGTCGGCAGCGCGCGCACCTTGCCGGCGCCGCACCAGTTGCCGGATGCGGCGCGACTGGGCTTTGTGTCGTGCTCGCACTGGGAGCAGGGCTATTTCAGCGCCTACCGCCACCTGGCCGCCGAACAGCCGGACCTGGTGTTCTTCCTCGGCGATTACATCTACGAGTACAGCAACCGCGGCGAGGCGGCGAAGAAGATCGTGCGCCCGCACGGCAGCGGCGAGTGCCTGGATCTGGCCGGCTACCGCAACCGCTACGCGCTGTACCGCACCGACCCCGACCTGCAGGCGCTGCACGCCGGCAGCGCCTGCGTGGCGACCTGGGACGACCACGAGGTGCAGAACGATTACGCCAATCGCTGGTCGCAGGACCCTTCGATTGCGGTCGACAGCTTCCTGGCCCGACGCGCGGCCGCCTACCGCGCCTTTTACGAACACTTTCCGCTGCGCGCAGCCAGCCGCCCGCATGGCGCCAACATGCGCATCTACCGGGCGCTGGACTACGGCCAGCTGGCGCGCTTCTACGTGCTCGACGGGCGCCAGTACCGCAGCGAACAACCCTGCCCGCAGGCCAACGGCTGGCGCGGCGGCCACGTGGTGGACGCCAGCTGCCGCGAACGCACCGACCCACGCCGCAGCATGCTGGGCTGGGAACAGGAGCGCTGGCTGCATGGCGCCTTCGCACGATCGCCGGCGCGCTGGAACGTGATCGCGCAGGATCTGCTGGTGGCACCGCTGAACCAGCATGGCCGCGACGGCGTGTTCGGCCACTGGACCGACGGCTGGGACGGCTACCCGGCCACGCGCACCCGCATGCTCGAGGCGATCGCCACCACGCGGCTGCGCAATCCGGTGTTCTGGGGCGGCGACATCCACTCGTACTGGGTGAACGATCTGAAGAAAGATCCGGCCGACCCGGACTCGGCGACGCTGGCCACCGAATTCGTCGGCACCTCGATCACCTCCGACGGCCAGAGCAACGCCGAACTGCACGCCACCATGGCGCTCAATCCGCATGTGCACTACGCCGAAGGCGAAACCCGCGGCTATGTCTCGGTGACGCTGACGCCGGGGCGGATGGAAACCCGCCTGCAAGGCATCTCCGACCGCCGCGACCGCGATGCCACGGTCTCGACGTTGAAACGCTTCGTGGTCGAAGACGGCAAGGCCGGCGCAGTGGAGGCATGAGCCTGCGGTGTGCTGCGGAGCATGGCAACGGCATGCGCCCCCCATCCGCCACGACAGCCCTGCGCCGAGCTTCCACGACAGCGGCAGCACGCGTGAACCGCCATTCCGCGCCCTTGTCACGCACCCCATCACCTGCGTGCTGCGCAACGAGGTGACGGCCTCTCGCCGCCTGGCCTGCTGCGTCATGCAGCGCCATGGACACGCCCCGGTAAGACAGCGGCGCTATATCTGGATGCCCGCTGCCAGACGCATCGAGGATGCCATGCCCACCGCCGATCCCGCCCGCCGCCGCGTGTTGCAAGGTTTGGGTGCCGGTTTGTTGCTGCCGGCCACTGCCGCTTGGTCCACGCGCAGCCTGGCTGCGCCGTCCGGGCGGCCGCTGATCACCGATGGAGTGCAGAGCGGCGATGTCGTGGATGGCCGGGCCATGCTGTGGAGCCGCTGCGACCGGCCGGCGCGGCTACGGGTGGAATGGGATACGCGCCCGAGCCTGCGGCAGGCGCGTCGCGTGGATGGGCCGGTGGCCTTGCCGGCGCACGATTTCACTGCGCGGGTGGATCTGTGCGCGTTGCCGCGCGATCAGGACATCTTCTACCGGGTGCGTTTCGAAGATGCCGACAACGGCGCCTTGAGCGCGCCGGTGCATGGCCATCTGCGCAGTGCGCCGCAGGCACGTGGCGATGTGCGCTTTGTCTGGAGCGGCGATACCGTCGGCCAGGGCTTCGGCATCAATCCGGACATCGGCGGCATGCGCATCTACAGCGCGATGCGCGAGCGCAACCCGGACTTCTTCCTGCACAGCGGCGACACCATCTATGCCGACGGCCCCGTCCCGGCCGAGCTGGTCGTCGAAGAAGGCAGGCGCTGGCGCAACCTCACCACCGCGGCCAAGAGCAAGGTGGCCGAAACGCTGGACGAATTCCGCGGCAATTACCGCTACAACCTGCTCGATGAGCATGTGCGCCGCTTCAATGCCGAGGTCGCACAACTCTGGCAGTGGGACGATCACGAAACCACCAACAACTGGTCGCCCGGCAAGCAGCTGGACGCGCGCTATCAGGTGCGCGATATCGGGGTGCTGGCCGGTCGTGCGCGCCAGGCATTCCTGGAATACGCACCGATGCGCGGCGTGCGTGCCGATGGCGACGGTCGCATCTACCGCAAGATCAGTTACGGCCCGCTGCTGGATGTGTTCGTGCTGGACATGCGCAGCTATCGCGGCGCCAACAGCGACAACCTGCAGCCGCAGCCGGGCGCGGACGCAGCGTTTCTCGGCACGCAGCAACTGGCCTGGCTGCAGCGCGAACTGGCCGGTTCACGCGCGCAATGGAAGGTGATCGCCGCCGACATGCCGATCGGCCTGCAGGTCCCCGATGGGCAGGACGCAGCGGGCCGCGCGCGCTGGGAGGCGGTCGCCAACGGCGATCCGGGCGTGCCGCGTGGGCGTGAACAGGAGATCGCCACGCTGCTGCGTTTCATCAGCACAGCGCGCATTCGCAACACGCTGTGGCTGACCGCCGATGTGCATTATTGCGCGGCGCATTACTACCACCCGGACCGCGCGGCGTTCCAGCAGTTCGAGCCGTTCTGGGAATTCGTGGCCGGCCCGCTCAATGCCGGCAGCTTCGGCCCCAATGCACTCGATGCCACGTTCGGGCCGACGGTGATCTTCCAGAAAGCCCCGCCGGCGCCAAACCTGTCGCCGCTGGCAGGATTTCAATTCTTTGGCGAAGTGGAGATCGATGCACGCACCGGCGTGCTGACGGTGACCTTGCGCGATCTGGACGGGGTGGCGCAGTTCCGTCAGCCGATCCTGCCGCATTCCGCGGCGTGGCCGGAACCTGCCTGAGACAGTGGTCGGGCCGCCACGGCACAGATCCACGGTCTGCACGTGCTGCAGCCGATCAAGACAACGCGCTGGCGCTGCGGTGCAAAGATGCAGTGCGTTGATCGCCGCGCCTAGTCGGCCGGCAATGGATGGAACGCCAGTGCGGCGCGGCAGTCCGGCGCCGCCCACCACTCGTGCAGCCGCCAGTGTGCGGCCTGGCCCAGCGCCGGGTCGCACCATTGCAACTGCAATGCGCCGTCGGGTGCCACCGCGTAGGCGAGCCGATGCAGGCCGAACGACAGACCATGCCCATACGCCTTGAGCAGCGCTTCCTTGGCGCACCACAGGCGGAAAAACAGCGCCTGCTGCGCGTCCGGCTCCAGCCCGGCCAGCAGTGCGATTTCGTCGGCATGGAAGAATCGCTGCGCGATCTCCAGCAGCCGCGGGCGCGCGCGGATGCGTTCCAGGTCCACGCCCAGCCGCACGCGGTTGCCCAGGCCGACCAACAGATAATCGCCACTATGGCTCCAGCCGGCGTCCCAATCGGGCAAGCCCGGTTGCAGCGACGGGCGCCCGCGCGCGTCACGCAGCAGCGGTACCCGGGCAGGTTCCAACGCCAGCGCCTGGCCCAGCAACTCGCGCGCCTGTGGCTCGCCGCGCTCGCCATGCCGATGCGGACGCAGCCACAGTTGCACCGGTCCGATGTGCCAGCTCGCGTACGCTGTCACGCTGCATGCACCAAGCACAACGCCCGCATCGGCGTGTGATCGCGCTCGACAGTCACTTCACGCCTGTCTGCGTTGAATGGCGCCCATGCACTACTTTCGGTGCAATCGAATGAGGAGTTCGGCAACATGGGCATCATCATCTGGTTGATCGTCGGCGGCATCGTGGGTTGGCTGGCCAGCATCATCATGCGTCGCGATGCGCAGCAGGGCATCATCCTCAATATCGTGGTCGGCATCGTCGGCGCGCTGATTGCCGGTTTCCTGTTCGGTGGCGGTATCAATCAGGCCATCACCCTGTGGACCTTCGTGTGGTCGCTGGTGGGTGCGGTAATTCTGCTGGCAATCGTCAACCTGTTTACACGTGGCCGCGTGCGTTAAACAACGTACACGCAACGCTGCAGAACCCAACGCCCGGGCTTGCCCGGGCGTTGCCGTTTCAGCCATCGACCGCAACCCGATCGGCCGGATGGTGAACCCCGTCTTCCACCGGCACGGCGATGTTCAGCGCATACGGATTGACGCCTTCCAGGCAACCGACGTTATAGCCGTATTCGTTGGGGTTGGAGCGCCGCCGGTGATGCGTATAGATACCGCACACGCCGCAGAAATAATGCGCCGCGGTATGCGTGTTGAACTGATACAGCCGCAGCACGTCTTCGCCCTGCAACACATGCAGGCCATCGAGCGTGACCGAGGCGACGATGGCGCCGCGGCGGCGGCACATCGAACAATCGCAACGGCGCGGATCGAGCAGCCCGTGCGGCAGGTCCAGATCGATCTGCACCGCGCCGCAGTGACAGCTCAGCCGGTGCACCGGCCCGAGCGTGACCTCGCCAACCTTGTGCGTGCTACGCCGCAGATGCCGCTCGCTCATGCGCTGGCCTCGGCAAGCCGCACCCAGGCCGGCGCGTGGTCGCTGGGACGCTCCCAGGTGCGTGGTTCGCGATCGATGCCCGCTTCCACCGCGCGGGCGCGCAAGGCGTCCGAGACCAGAGTCAGATCGATGCGCAGCCCCAGGTTGCGGCGGTAGGCGGCCTGGCGGTAATCCCACCAGCTGAAATGGCCGGCATCGTCGTGATGCTGGCGAAACGCATCGTGCAGGCCCAGCGCCAGCAGCTTGTTGAGGGCGCCGCGCTCGGCGGTGGAGGTGAGGATGTGGTTGTCGCTCCACACTTCCGGCGCGTAGACGTCGCGCGCATCCGGGGCGATGTTGAAGTCGCCCAGCACCACCAGCTGCCGGTGGCGTTGCAGTTCCTGCGCGATCCAGTCGTGCACCGCCTCAAGCCAGCGCAGCTTGTAGGCGTACTTGTCGGTGCCCACATCCTGGCCGTTGACCACATACAGATTGATGATGCGCACGCCATCGACGGTGGCGGCGATCACACGCTGCTGCACGTCATCGAAGCCGGGGATGCCCATCTGCACCTCCAGCGCCGGCGAGCGCGACAGGATCGCCACGCCGTTGTAGGTCTTCTGCCCGCAGAACACGCTGCGGTAGCCCAGCGCGGCCAGGGCCGCATCCGGGAATTTGTGGTCTTCCAGCTTGGTTTCCTGGATGCCCACGACGTCCGGCGCGAAGTCCGCCAGCCACTGTTGCAGGTGCGGCAGGCGCACGTTGAGCGAGTTGACGTTCCAGGAGGCAATCTTCATGGCGCGGACCGTGGTTCAAACCGCCAATGGTACCGCGCCGCCCGTGTGCGCTCAGGGCCGTGGCGCGATGCGTACCCCGAGCTGGTTGGCGACCGGGCGTTCGCGCCCCGGGATGCCGGTGTGGATGGGGCGATTGAGTGCGCGCACGCGCCCATCCACCCGCGCGGCCAGGGTGCTGGAGCCGCCGCCGTCCAGGTTGATGGCGGACGTGGCGCCAAGCTGCTGCAGCACCGTGGTCAGCGCGTCCAGGGTGATGCCGGCGCTATAGCCCGGCTGGCGGCCGTCGGCGACCACCATCCACAGCACCCTGCGCGCGCGATCCAGTCCCAGCGCGCTGCGCGGCTCGGGGCCGTCGTAGTACTCGGCGCGGCTGGCCTCGCGCCGCTGGCGCTTGCCATCGCGCAGCAGCAGTGGGCCGGCCCCCACCCCCAGGCGGGTGCCCGGCGGGCAGCTGCCATGCACGATGCTGACCGCATTGCGCGCGCTCACGCACAATGCCGCGTTGACGCGTGCATCGCTGGTGGCAGCGGCCGAATCCAGATGCCCCGCGTCGATCGCCAGGCCTTCGGCAGTGACGCCCTGCCCTGCCGCCGGCACGAACGCCTTGTCGAACAACTGCCCGCCCTCGAACGGCAGGAAGTAATCGGCATTGATCGCCAGCGCCAGGCCACGGTCGCGCACGAACGCGGTGGTCGGCTTGGCCAGGAACTCGCCGCCCCCGCTGCGCTCGCCAGGGGTGCCCACCAGTTGCAGCCCGGGGGTGGCAAGATCGATCTCGGCGATATGCAGCATCACCGGTTGCGGTGCGCGCATGGCCTGCCGCCAGTAGCGCACGCCCGGCGCCAGCGTGATCGGCGCGCCAGGCGCCGGCACCGGCTGCACCAGCGGTTCGATGCTGACGCGTTCGCGTGCATGGGCCTGATCCAAGGCGGCCAGCACTGCGTCGATGCGTGCAGGTGGCGTGCGCAGCAGCAGCCGTTGGGTGGGCGCGGTCTGCAACACCTGCGCCAGGCCGGCGCAGCGCGCGCCGCGGCAGGCACTGGCATCGATGCCGACGCGTGCCGGGCCATCGGCATCGTCTGGTACCTGCAAGGCGATGCGATTGTGTTCGGCCGGTTTGCAGCGGCTCGCCGCCGCCAGCACATCGTCCGGCCATTGGCCCCAGCAGTCGCCGCTGACGAGGGTCTCCATCGGCACGAAGGGCGTGGCTGCCGATGGAGTTGCGGCATCGTCGGCACTGGCGCTGCCGGCCAGTGTTGCCAGCACTGCCAGCAATGGCGCCGATGCGCCGCGGCGATCAGAACGCATAGTCCACTCCCAGGTAATAGGCGCGGCCGTTGTCGAGCTGCTCGCGCATCAGTTGTCGGTCAGCACCGATCACCCGCGTCAGCCGCGCGTTGGCGAGATTGCGGCCCTGCACGGTCAGGCGCAGTTGCTTGCTGAAGTTCCAGGCCAGCTGCGCGTCGTAACTGATGATCGCGTCGTAATAGCGGTCGTTGACGCGGTTGTCGGTGGCGGCCGAAAGCAGCTGCTGGCCGGTGTAGTTGGCGCTGACGCGCGCACTGAACCGGCCAATGTCGTACAGCAGCGAGGCATTGGCGCTGCGCCTGGGCGATTCCATCAGGCCGGGCAGCGCGCGGCGCGTGCCATCGGCCATCTGCACATCGGCGGTACGCGGGTCGAGCAGAGTCGCGTTGAACATCGCGCCCAGGTTGGACCAGGCGCCGGGCAGGAAATCGAAGCGTGTGTCGATGGCGGTCAATTCGATGCCCTGCACCTGCGCATCGCCGGTATTGATCGCCTGGGTGGTGGTGACCTGATAGCTGCCGACCAGGCCGCCGGGGTCGCGCTGGGTATCGGTGCTGGTCAGGCGCACGATTTCATCGCCGATGCGCTTGTGGAACAGCGCCAGCGACAGCTGTGAATCGCGGTCCGGGTACCATTCCAGCGACAGGTCCAGGTTGTCGGCGCGACGGGGGCTTAGCAGCGGGTTGGCGATGCTGCGATTGATGGTCAAGCCGGTGGCATCGACCACCGGGCTGCTGTTCTGGCCGATGTCGGCATAGGTGGGCAGACCGATGGTACGGCTGCCGGCCACGCGCAGTTTCACTGCCGGGGTGATGTCCCAGGCCAGGTTCGCCGAAGGCAGCAGGAAGCGGCGGTCGCTGTCGGCCGATTGCTGCACGTAGTTGCTGGTGCTGTTCAAGGG
The DNA here is from genome assembly GCF_003993515.1 of Xanthomonas sp. BRIP62415. NCBI lineage: Bacteria > Pseudomonadati > Pseudomonadota > Gammaproteobacteria > Lysobacterales > Lysobacteraceae > Xanthomonas > Xanthomonas sp. BRIP62415. The sequence goes on along the minus strand of NZ_QEZH01000028.1, from coordinate 75,324 downwards.
CTGCGGCACCGCGCTACGTACGGCGCGCTGCAGGTATTCGTTGCGCAGGCCGACCGTGGCCAGCGTGCGCTCGCCATGCCAGGTACCCATGACATAGGCGGCGCCACTGCGCTCGTCGATGCCGAAATCGCTGATCGCGCTGTTGCGGGCATTGGTGCTGGCCGGCACGTAGGCGCCTGGCGAGGCGGCAGCGAACGCGGCGACCCTGGCCGGGTCGATCAACAACAGGCAGCCGACTTCGGCGTAGGGGCAGATGCGCGCATCGTCGGTGCCGATCGTCGCCAGGCTCACGCGGCCGGCCGGATTGCGGCGGACTTCATCCAGGTTGTAGCGCTGCTGCAGGTCGCGGTACTGCAGGCCGCCACGAAAGCCCCAGCCGCGCGCATCGGCATCGGCGTTCTGGCTGTAGTCCAGCTTGAACGTCGTCGTGTCGGTGCGGCTCTTTTCCACGCGGGTCAAGAAATACTGCTGGGTGTAGCTGGCCGCATTGCCGTAGTACCCCGGGTCGACCGGGGCGATGCGCGGGCGCGCATCATCGCCGAGCGCATACGCAAAGCCCAGCCGCGGGGAAGCGGCGGCGCTGAATACGTCCTCGCGGGTGTCCTGCCGGTACTTGCCGGTGGCGCGGTTGAGCAATGCGTCTACATGCCCTTCCGGATTGAGCCGGAAGCTGCCGCCCAGTTGCGCGTAGCGCAGCGTGCGGGTCTGGTCGAAATGGTTAGCATCCACCTGCGCGCTGCCCTGCGCGTAGCGGCCGTTGCCGGCGTCGGTGATCGTGGCATTGCCGACGCGGTTGATCCACTGCGAGCGACGCTGCTCGTCGTTGCCGTGCTCGAAGGTGCCGGCGCTGAAGGCCAGCCTCACGTCCTGGCCGTCGTCGTATTCGAGCTTGCCGAACACGCTGCGGCGCTGGCGCAGGTTGTCGTAACTGAGCGGGCGAAAGCGGTCCGGTGCGATCGCCAGGCCGTCCGGATCCAGACCGGGCGTGAGGGTCTGTCGCACACCGTTAGCGTAATAGCTGTAGCTGTCGATGGCGGTATTCAACGACGCCGAATCGCGCCGGAAGTAATCGGCAGACAGCACCACGCCGAAGCGCTGGTCCGGCCCGAAGGCGTCGCTGAAACTGCCCTGCACCTGGCCCGATGGGGTGCTGCCCTGCAGCTGCCGGCGGTTTTCCCAGTCGGCCAGGTTGGCGCGCACGGTGGCAAAGCGGCCGTCGTGATCGAAGGCGCTGCGCGTGCGCAGCGCGGCGATGCCGCCGATGGCATTGCTGTCCATGTCGGCGTTGAAGCTCTTGTAGATGTCCACCTGCTGCGCCAGCGAGGCGGGGATCACGTCCAGCGATTGCACGCGCCGGCTGGTCTCGGTGGACGGCAGCGCCACCCCGTCGATCAGCACGTTGTTGTAGTCGGGGTTGAAGCCGCGCAGGCTCATGAACTGCGCCTCGCCGCGGCCGTTGTTGACCACCATCGACACGCCCGGCACCCGCTGCAGGGCCTCGCCCAGGCCGAAGTCGGGAATCGAGCCGATATCGTCGGCGGCCACGCCGTCGGACACCACGGCGGCCTCGCGCTTGGCGCCGATCGCCTGGCGGATCGACAGGTGCTGGCCGGAGACCTGCACCGCGTCCAGCTGCACCGGGTTGGTGTCGCTGGCCGGCGCGGCGGCATGGGCGCCCAGGCTGGCGTTCATGCACAGGGCCAGCAGGCCGAGGCGGGGACATGGGCGGGTACGCAAACGTGACATGGGATGACCGCGGATGGCAGAGGTCGCCAATTTAATAACTTACTGTGAATTAATTATTTCAGCCGAAGCGGGTAGACTGGCGCGTCCCCCGTGCCACCGCTCGCCATGCCGTCCACTGCTGCTGTCGCATTGCCGCCGCATTCGCCGCATTTCCCCGTCCTGAGCCGCAATGAGCGCGACATGCTCGACCGCCTGCGCCTGGCCGGCGTGCTCACCCGCGCCGACCTCAGCCGCGGCACCGGGCTGACCGTGCAGACCGCGGTGCGCCTGATCGAAGGCCTGCAGGCGCGCGGCATGGTCCACATGGGCAGCGGCGTGGCACGTGCCGGGCGCGGCAAGCCGGGGGTGGCGGTGTCGTTGAATCCGGCGCACGGCCACACCCTGGGCGTGTCCATCGCCACCGATGCGCTGACCCTGGCGCTGGTGGATTTCACCGGCCAGGTGCTGGCGGTCAGCGAGCTGCCGCTGGACGCGCGCAGTGCGGATGCGGTGTTGCTGCAGCTGCAGGCCGGCGATGCGGCGCTGCTGGCAGGCCTGGAGCACGCGGCGGGGCCGCGGCTGGGCATCGGGCTGGCCATGAGCGGGTTTTTCACCGGTGAGGACGGGCGCATCAATCCGCCCGAACCGCTGCGCGCGCTTGGCGAGTTCGCGTTGGCGCCCTGGCTGGCGCAGGCCTGCGCGCAGCCGGTGTGGATGGACAACGACGGCAGCGTGGCCGCCGCCGGCGAAGCGATGCTGGGCGTGGGCCGTCGCCACCGCGATTTTGCCTATCTCTATCTCAGCTACGGGTTCGGTGGTGGCCTGGTCATCGACGGCCAGGTCATGCGCGGTGCGCGCGGCAATGCCGGTGAATTCGCCGGCATGCTGCCGGCGCAGAAGCTCGAACGCGCCACGCTGGAATTGCTGCGCGAACTGCTGGCCGCCGACGGCGTGGTGTTTGCCGATGTACGCAGCCTGCTGGCCGCCTACGACCCGCGCTGGCCGGCGATCGAACGCTGGATCGCGCGCAGTGCGCCGGGGGTGTCGTTGATCGTCTCGGCGATCACTGCGGTGTGCGACCCGGAAGCGATCGTGTTCGGCGGCCGCCTGCCGGCCGACCTGGCCCGGCGCCTGATCGCCGCCGTGCAGATCGACAACCTGCCGCGCCGCGGCCAGGCCAGGCCGATGCCCGTGCTGCTGCCGGCCGAGGCACCGGCCGACGCCTGCGCGATCGGGGCAGCCACGCTGCCGCTGAAGGCGCGCTACTTCCGTTAGTGCGCGCGCCGGCAGCGACGCCGCCTGCCGTGCAGGCCGTGTGTCTTCGCCCTGCCGCTGGCGCTACGGCAGCCTGCCCGGCGCGGTTGCTGCGTCAGCGCGCGCAGCAGCTGGCATGCAGCTCCCGTGCAAGCATCACCACCTGCTGCTCGGTGGCGGCATCCATCTCCTCGAACATCTCCTCGCCGCGCAGCGGGGCGGCAGGCGGCAGCGGATGTCCGAACGGCTGCTGGGCCACCAGTCGCCAGGCATCGCCGTAGAACGGCTCGGCGCTCGCCAGCAGCGGCGAGGACACGAACTGATCCAGCACCGGCATCGCCGCCCGGTTGCCCTGCATCGCCATCGTCTCCAGGTCGGCCAGCACCTGCTCGGCCTCGGCACGATCGGACCGGGAGAGCGGTTGCGGCCTGCCGTCTTCGGCGATCGCGGGTTGGCGCTCCAGCAGCAGACCGGCGCGTCGACGCAGCAATTCCAGCTGCGCGTCGGTATTGCCGCCGGCGGCAGCCTGACGCAGCAGTTGGTCCACCTGCGCGTACTCGCCTTCGCCCACGTGCTGGCACGCCTTCAGCCGGGCAGCATGGTCGCGTGCGCGTTGCGACACCGCCGCGCGCGCGCCAGGCTCCGCCGGGTCCGCATCGCCAACGGACGGCGCCGGCGGCGCTTCGGCAAGCATGGCGCAGTGGCGATAGGCCTGCGCGCGCGCATACGACGCCGCGGCAAGCGCGCCCGGCGCGGCAGCGGCGCTGCTGCGCCCCGTTCCTGCAGCGCTGGCCTGCAGCGTCGCTTCAGCCTGGAAGTCCTGCCGCGCTCCGGTACCACAGGCTGACAAGGCCAGCGCCTGCGGCACGAGGAGCAGCCATCGGAACGGCGCGCCATTCCCGCTCATTGCCGGATCCGCGGTGCATCCGCCTCGGCGCTGCGCTGGCTCTGCTCCGAGGACGCCAGACCCGCCGCCTGCGCAGAGCGGTCCCGCACCAGCTGGGCGATGGCGCGATCGCGCAGTTCTTCGCGCAGCTGGGCTTCGATCATCCCGCCCACGGTGTCGAGGGTGGCGGTGTGCTTTTCCTCCAGGCGGATCAGGTGATACCCGCCGGGGCCGCGCACGGGGCCGGACACGTCGCCCACCGCCAGCGCACGCACCGGCGCCGCGAAAGGGGTGTCCAGGTACAGGCCGAACATCGACGACAACTGTCCCCCGTCGGCGGCAGTGGCACCATCGTCGGATTCCTCGGCGGCCAGTCGGGCGAAATCGCCTCCACGCGCGATACGACGGCGCAGCATCTGCGCACGCTCCAGGGCCTGCGCCTGACTCAATGGATGACTGCGCCGCGGCGCCGACTCGGGCTGTTCGGCGATGAAGACATGGCTGAGCCGGAATTCGTCGAAGTCGCCCGGCCGTTCGGCGAAACGCCGTGCGATAGCGGCCTGCGACACCGTCACGCTCTGCAGCAGATGATCGCGCTCGGCCTGCGCGAGCACGGTGTCGGCCGCCTCGCGCAGCAGGGCCGCGGTTTGCGGATCATCGGCAAGGCCTTGGCGCCTTGCGTGTTCGGCCAGGACCGCGCGTTCGATGGACGCAGCGGCGCTGTCCGCATTGTCGCGGCGTGCCTGTTCCGCTGGCGCAGCCTCTTTGCCCGCATCTGCGTCTGCCGGCGACGCAATGGCAGCCTGCGTGATCATGCAGGCAGCGAGCAGCAGCAAGACGCAGCGCCTCGCGCGTGCAGGACCCACAGTAAGGTTGAATGACCTGGACATGACATCTCCCTCCGAAACAGCGGCGATTGACGCTTGCCAGCCATCCGGTGCGGCAACCTCGGCCGCACCGGATGCCGTCAAGGCGTTACGGGGCGTAATGCGAAATGCGCCGCCCGTTGATCTTCAGCGTGCGCATGGTCGACTTCGGGTCGTCGGTGGTAATCAGCCCGAACCGCTGCGACATCAGGAAACCGATATCGCCGCGGTGGTCTGCGGTATCGGATTTGCCCTGGTACGAGGAATACAGTTGCGACAATCGGTAGCAGCACGAACCGTTGTTGCTGATGAACTCGCCGGCACCCGGGCCATCGGGAATGGCCTGGAAGATGGCAATGCGCTTGCCCTCGGCACGCGCTGCGTTCTTCTGGCCCTGCAACAGGCCATCGTCCTGCTTGACGTTGATTTCCAGCGTGTGGGCATAGCGCTGCCATTCGACGCGACTGGCCGGCACATCGATCTTCGCCAGCATGTTGGTGGTGTAGACCGGGATGGCATGCACATACCGGGAGTTGCCGACAAAGGCGGCCGGGTGCGGGAACAACGTGGCGTTGACCTTCATCGCCACGACCTGCTCGGGATGATCGGGAAACGCCTTCAGGGCAGCGGTGTGTACCGCGCGCACGCCATCGGCCGACTTGACGTCGAAGATCAGCGGCAGCTGCATGTTGTTGCGCTTCCAGTACGCAAACAACTCGTCCAGGCTGTACATCTCCCACCCGGTGACGGTGCCACGGTCCGGCGTGAGCAGGTGCAGTCGCTTGATGTTGGCCAACGACAGGCTGCTGACCAGCGGGTTGGCGCCCTGGTTGGTTCTCGGGTTGTACTTGGCACCCCCGACGACGGTGTACACGTCGGTGGTGCGCCCAAGATTGAAGTCGTGGCTCAGCACCGGCATGCCGTCCTGGGTCACCTTGACGTCCAGCTCGACGCCGTCCATGCACTGCACGTCGGCATTGAGCACGGCGCGGCTGGAGTTTTCCGGAATCGCTGGATCGCCCGAGTATTTGCCCCACAGGCCGCGATGGGCCAGCACCAGGGTATCGGCGGTGAACTTGTCGTTGAGGATCTCCGCCATCTTGTTGGCAGTATTGCCACAGGATGCCGCAGCAAGTTGCGGCATGGCCGCCAGCACGGCCAGCGCGCCGAGCAGGCGGCAGGCACGGGCCAGGGGATGTGGAACGAGGGTGGTCGGCATGGTCTCTGTGTCCCGGTTCGTAGGTGCAGCAAGGGCAAGGGATGGACGAGAGCCGACAGGTCGACGCAATCGGCGAACTCGCTTGCAGCGCACTCGCCAGCCGGTCGATACCGGGGGTGAGGCCAAGCCGTGCGTGATCAGCGTTCGGCTTGTGCGCCAATTTAGTCACCCTAGATGACTTAATTTCTTCGCTGGTGTTGCGGTTGTTCGCGATCGCGCAGGCATTGCGTGCAAAACGAAGCGGACGATGCGATCGCATCGATGCCACGCGAGGACGCAGCGCTGTCGTGCATGCGCGCGCAGCGCGTCGGACGCCAGCGCACCGAGGTCTGATGGGGCGTTGCGCACGGGTCGTCACGATGCTGGATCGCTGCCGGCACCGGCGCGGTGTGCGCGGTCGACCGATAACCCCCCCGCCCTTCGCGTCAGAAGACGATCATAGGGACGTGGCAACACAGGCGCTGCCCGCTGCCAGCCTTGGCCAAAACGCAAAACGCCGGCACTAGGCCGGCGTTCTGCGACTGCTCAGTGACTGTCCGTCAGTGACCCGACGCGCCGCTGGCACCCAGGCCGGTTTCGGCACGGATCTGCTGCGCCTTGAACGCGGCACGTTCGTTGGCGGCCTGCGGGCTGTGATCCAGGATCGAGAACAGCCAGATGCCGACAAAGCCAATGGTCATCGAGAACAGCGCCGGCGAGGTGTACGGGAACGGCGCCGAGCCGGCTGCATTGCCCAGCGTGTCCACCCACACCGACGGCGACAGCACCGTCAGCACCAGCGAGGAGATCAGGCCCAAAAAGCCACCGACCACCGCACCGCGGGTGGTGCAGTTCTTCCACAACAACGACAGGATCAGCACCGGGAAGTTGGCCGAGGCGGCGATGGCGAATGCCAGCGACACCATGAAGGCCACGTTCTGCTTCTCGAACACGATGCCCAGCAGCACCGCGATCACGCCCAGCACCAGGGTGGTGGCGCGCGAGACCTTCAGCTCCGAACCCGGCGCCGGGTTGCCCTTCTTGATCACCGTGGCATACAGGTCATGCGACACCGCCGAGGCACCGGACAGGGTCAGGCCTGCGACCACCGCCAGGATGGTGGCGAAGGCCACCGCCGAGATGAAGCCCATGAACACGTTGCCGCCGACTGCGTTGCCGACCAGCACCGCCGCCATGTTGGCCGCGCCCTTGCCGCCGTGGATGGTGCCGGTGGTGACATCGGCGAACTGCGGGTTGGTCAGCACCAGAGCGATCGCACCGAAGCCGATGATGAAGATCAGGATGTAGAAGTAGCCGATCCAGGTGGTGGCCCACAGCACCGACTTGCGCGCCTGCTTGGCATCGGGAACGGTGAAGAAGCGCATCAGGATATGCGGCAGGCCGGCGGTGCCGAACATCAGCGCCATGCCGAAGGAGATCGCCGAGATCGGGTCCTTCACGAAACCGCCCGGCCCCATGATCGACAGGCCCGCCTTGGCCGCATCCTCGGGCGATGCACCGCCGTTGGCCGCGATCGCCGTCTTCACCCGCACGCCCTCGGCAAACAGCGCCTCGAAGCTGAAGTTGAAGTGCCACATGATCGCCACGGCCATGAAGGTCACGCCGGTCAACAGCAGCACCGCCTTGATGATCTGCACCCAGGTGGTGGCGGTCATGCCGCCGAACAGCACGTAGACCATCATCAGCACGCCGACCAGGGTCACCGCCACCCAGTAGTCCAGCCCGAACAGCAGCTTGATCAACGCGCCGGCGCCGACCATCTGTGCGATCAGGTAGAACAGCACCACCACCAGCGTGCCCGACGCGGCAAAGCTGCGGATGGCAGTCGGCGCGAAGCGATAGCCGGCCACGTCGGCGAAGGTGTACTTGCCGAGGTTGCGCAGCCGTTCGGCCATCAGGAAGGTCAGGATCGGCCAGCCGACCAGAAAGCCGATCGCATAGATCAGGCCGTCGTAGCCGTTGGCCATCACCGCGGCGGTGATACCCAGGAACGAGGCCGCCGACATGAAGTCGCCGGCGATCGCCAGGCCGTTCTGGAAGCCGGTGATGCCGCCGCCGGCGGTGTAGAAGTCGGAGGCCGACTTGGTCTTGGCCGCCGCCCACTTGGTGATCCACAAGGTGCCCAGCACGAAGAAGGCGAACATGCCGATCGCCACCCAGTTGGTGGGTTGCTTGTCGACCTGGCCCATGTCGCCGCCGGCGGCCAGCGCGATGCCGGCCGGCAGCAGCCCGGCCAGGATCAGGAGAAGACGCGAATACTTGCTCATTTGCGGGCGTCCTCGAGGATCTGCGCGGTCAGCTGGTCGTAGGTGTTGTTGGCGCGGCGCACGTAGATGGCGGTGATGGCGATGGTGAACACCATCACCCCGATCGCGATCGGGATGCCGATCGAGGTCACGCCTTCACCCATCGGCTTGGCGAGGAATTCCTTGTCGAAGGCGATCAGGCCGATGTAGCCGTAATAGGCCAGCAACATCAGCACGGTGAGGGTCCAGCCCAGCGTGTTGCGCTGGCGCTTGAGTGCGTGGTACTTCGGATTGGCATCGATCTTGGCGATCAGTGCGTCATTCGAGACGGTCATTGTCTGTCTCCTGGTAGAGCGCTGGTAAAACGACGGTGGCCTTGCCCGTTCCACCGCAGTGGAGCGGGCCGCCAGTGGCAAAAACTAGAAGCTGTACTTGGTGGTGAATTGCAGGCGCGAAATGTCGCCGCTGTCGCCGTTCTCGGCTTCGCGGCGGCCGTACATCAGCTCCGCGCCCACATCGACCTTGGGCAGCGGCGAATAGAACACGTTGGCGCGGATGCTCTGCTGCGACTTGCTCGCGAGCGCGCCGGTGTTGGCGATGTCGTGGTCGTAGTTCACGCGCGAATACATGATGGTGCTGCGCAGCTTGGCGTTGTAGTCGTGGCGCCAGGCCACCCAGCCGGCGATCGTGCTGACGGTCTGGATGTTGCCGTCGATGTCGATCTCCACATCCGAGCCGTTGCCCAGGCCCAGGTAGCGCCCCAGGCCTTCGCCGTAGCTGAGCTGGTAACGCAGATCGTTGTTGGCGTTGATGATCCAGCGGCCGCCGCCGGCGATCGCACCGCCGAAGTCGGTGTCGTTGGTGAGCGCGCTACGCGTGCGGTACTGGCGCGCGATCGCCGACAGGCCGAACGTGCCCCAGGTGCCCTTCCAGTTGTAGCGCGCGGTCAGGTCCGGCATCGCGCCGTGGTCCGAGGCCAGGATGGTGTTGCCGCCCTGGTAGGGCGTGGTCAGTGTCTCGGGATTTTCCGCCGACACGCTGAAGGCGCCGCGGGTATAGCGGATCTGGGTCTGGCGGCTGAACAGCGCGCCGTCGGTCGGCCCGACGATGTCGGCCGCCTCGGGCAGGATCGTGGAATCGATGAAGTTGGACCAGGTCTGGCCGGCCAGCCAGTTGTTCCAGCTCACGTAGGCGTGGCGCAGGGTGCCGCCGTACAGATTGTTGACCTGGTTGGCCAGCGCGTTACCGAAGAAATCCAGCTCGATGAAGCCGGTGATCTTGTCGCCGTTTTCGGTGACCGTGTCCACGCCCAGGTTGAAGCGCGAGAACTTGGCGTGGAAGTCGGTGTCGGTGCTCGAGGCCTGGCCACCGACCGGCGTCTGGGTCGGGATGTACAGGTAGCGCCCCACCGCGCCTTCGGGCAATGCGCCGTCGGAGGTACGGGTGGTCATGAAGTCGGCCTTGATGAAACCACCGTAGCGGAACGTCGTCCCCGCCGCTGCATTGGGTGTGATGCTGGTCAGCTGGATCGGCCGCTTGCCGGCCGGCACCGCCGGCGCGGCAGGTGCCTGCGCCTGTGCGGCACGCACCTCGGTCACCTGGGTCTGCGTCTGCGTGATCTGGCCCTGCTGCTGCTGTTGCGCAGACACCAGCAGCTGGACCTGACGCTCGAGCTCGGCGATGCGCGCTTCCAGCGCCTTTTCCTTGGCGGTCTGCGCGAACGCCACGCCCGGCAGGATGCTCGCCACCAACAAGGCAGCCGCCAGCGGATGGCGCACTAACGGTGCAGTACGGTGTGTCATGGACCCCTCTCCCCGATATGGCCTCGCGCTTGATGGCGATGCTGTGCGGAGCGTGAGGCAGTCCGCGCTTTGCAGCCTATTCGCCTTTGGTCGTAGCTGCAGCGCAGCATTCCACAAGGTGACCGATCGTCGCACCAGGGCCGGCAACGGATTGCGGATCACGCGCTGCGGCAGGTAAGACCAAGGTCTAAGGCCCGGTTGAACGCCGGGACAGAATGGATACGGCACACTGATTGTCTACCGAGGGCAGCCGCAACGTCCTCTTCCGACAAGTTCATCGCAAGTGAGGGTGCCATGGCTGAGGTTTATCCCGTCGATCCCGCGTTCGCCGCCAATGCGCGCATTACGCGCGAGCAGTACGCAACGCTGTATCGCGAATCGATCGAACACCCCGAGCAATTCTGGGGCAAGGCCGCACAGCGGCTGGAATGGTTCAAGCAACCCACCCAGGTGAAGGACGTCAGCTACGCGCTGGAGGATTTCCATATCCGCTGGTTCGGCGATGGCGAGCTCAATGCCAGCGTCAACTGCCTGGACCGCCAGCTGGCCACGCGCGGCGACAAGACCGCGCTGTTGTTCGAGCCCGACAGCCCGGATGCGCAGTCCTATCCGGTCACCTATCGCCAGCTGTACGAGCGCGTCTGCAAGCTCGGCAATGCGCTGCGCAACCTGGGCGTCAAGAAGGGCGACCGGGTCACCATCTACCTGCCGATGATCGTCGATGCCGCCGTGGCCATGCTCGCCTGTGCGCGCATCGGTGCGGTGCACTCGGTGGTGTTCGGCGGGTTTGCGGCCAATTCGATCGCCGACCGCGTGATCGATTGCCAGAGCAAGCTGATCATCACCGCCGACGAAGGCCTGCGCGGTGGCAAGAAGATTCCGCTCAAGGCCAACGTGGATGCAGCGCTGAAACTGCCCGGCACCAACACCGTGGAAACGGTGCTCGTCGTGCGTCACACCGGTGGTGCGGTCGAGATGCAGGCACCGCGCGATCGCTGGTTCCACGATGTGGTCGACGGCCAGCCGGCTGCGTGCGAGCCCGAGCGCATGAACGCGGAAGATCCGTTGTTCATCCTCTACACCTCCGGGTCCACCGGCAAGCCCAAGGGCGTGCTGCACACCACCGCCGGCTACCTGCTGTTTGCCAGCTACACGCACGAAGTGGTGTTCGACCTGCGCGAGGACGACATCTACTGGTGCACCGCCGACGTGGGCTGGGTCACCGGCCACAGCTACATCGTCTACGGCCCGCTCGCCAACGGCGCCACCGCGGTGATGTTCGAAGGCGTGCCGAACTATCCGACCGTGTCGCGCTTCTGGGAAGTGATCGACAAGCACAAGGTCAGCATCTTCTACACCGCGCCCACCGCGATCCGCGCGCTGATGCGCGATGGCGAGGAGCCGGTCAAGAAGACCTCGCGCAAGAGCCTGCGCCTGCTCGGCAGCGTCGGCGAGCCGATCAATCCGGAAGCCTGGCGCTGGTACTACGAGGTGGTCGGCGACAGCCGCTGCCCGATCGTGGACACCTGGTGGCAGACCGAAACCGGCGGCATCCTGATCTCGCCGCTGGCCGGCGCGGTCGATCTCAAGCCCGGCTCGGCCACCCTGCCGTTCTTCGGCGTGCAGCCGGCACTGGTGGATGCCGAAGGCAAGGTCCTGGAAGGCGCCACCGAAGGCAACCTGGTGCTGCTGGATTCGTGGCCGGGCCAGATGCGCTCGGTGTACGGCGACCACCAGCGCTTCATCGACACCTACTTCCGCACCTATCCGGGCAGCTACTTCACCGGCGACGGTTGCCGCCGCGATGCCGATGGCTATTACTGGATCACCGGCCGCGTGGACGACGTGATCAACGTGTCCGGCCACCGCATCGGCACCGCCGAAGTGGAAAGCGCGCTGGTCTCGCACCCGAAGGTCGCCGAAGCGGCGGTGGTCGGCTTCCCGCACGACGTCAAGGGCCAGGGCATCTATGCCTACGTGACCTTGATCGCCGGCGAAACCCCGAGCGAGGAACTGCACAAGGAACTGGTGACCTGGGTGCGCGAGGAAATCGGCCCGATCGCCTCGCCCGACCACCTGCAGTGGGCACCGGGCCTGCCCAAGACCCGCTCGGGCAAGATCATGCGCCGCATCCTGCGCAAGATCGCCGAAAACGCCCCCGACCAACTCGGCGACACCTCGACCCTGGCCGACCCGTCGGTGGTGGATTCGTTGGTCAATGAGCGGTTGGCGCGCTGACGCGCGTCGGGAATGGGGAATCGGGAGTGGGGAATCGTCGAAGCGGTTCCCTGAGCAGTGGGGAATAGGCGGCATGGGGATTTGTGGAAGCGGTCCCCAGGCCATGTCTGCCCACGTCGATTTTTGATCTCCCAACCCGTCACACTGACTTCGCCGCCTCGCTGTCGCCGTCTTGTTGTTGCTTTGCTGCCTTCGCTGTTGCCTTTGCAATTCCCGATTCCCCACTCCCGATTCCCGATTCCCGGCACCTCAATGACCACCCTGCTGATCGCCGACGACCATCCCCTGTTCCGTGAGGCCTTGCGCGGGGCTGTGCAGCGCGTGATGCCGGGCGTGCAGTTGTTCGAGGCCGACACGGTGGATGCGCTGTACACCCTGGCCGATGCGCAACCGGATGCCGACCTGTTGCTGATGGATCTCAACATGCCGGGCGCGCAGGGATTCAGTGCGTTGGTGCACATGCGCTCGCTGCATCCGCAGCTGCCGGTGGTGGTGGTGTCGGCGCGCGAGGAGCCGACGGTGATGCGGCGTGCGATCGACCATGGCGCGTTCGGGTTCATTCCCAAGTCCGCCGATTCGGACACCATCGGCCGCGCCCTGGCCACGGTGCTCGATGGCGAGCGCTGGATCCCGGCAGAGGCGCAGAACCTGCCGCCGACCGACAGCGAAGAACGCGAAGTGGGCCAGCGCCTGCGCGATCTCACCCCGCAACAGTTCCGCGTGCTGCAGATGCTCGGCGCCGGGCGCCTCAACAAGCAGATCGCCTACGATCTGGGCGTGTCCGAGGCCACCATCAAGGCGCATGTCACCGCGATCCTGCGCAAGCTCGGCGTCACCAACCGCACCCAGGCGGTGCTGATGGCCGGCAAGCTCGCCATCGATGCCGACGGCATCGTACTGCCGCCGCCCGAAGACGACTGAGCACGCTGCAGCGACCGGCTGCGCGCCCCGTTGGCGCAGACCGATCGCCGTCGCAGGAAACGCTGCCGGTGGCAGCTCCGGCACGCTCGTCAGCGCAATGGCTGGCCGGTGCAGACCTTCGATGCGCGTTGCGGCGAGGGCGTGTGCCACACCGCGTTGCCGTTTTCGTCCTCGCCTTCATAGATCGCATAGCGCCCATCGTCCTGACGATGCATGGTCGGGCTGAAGGTGAGGAAATCGGTGCGGCCGTCCGGGCCAATGAACTGCATATCGCCTCCACAGGCGATATTGGAATTGGTTTCCGGCCCCAGCGCAGCGCAGGTGACCTGCGAGGTCTCCGCTCGCACCACGCGCGTCACGCGCGGCCGGACCAGCCCGCGATCGGCGGCGTCGCAGAAATAATCGGCAAGCACCGTGCGCATCTCCTGCTGCGACGGCATCCAGGACGGACAGCTGCTGTACGCATCGGCCGTGCAGCTTGAGACAACCGCGGCAGGCGCGTTGCGATCGGGCGCAGCAGCGAGGCTGTCTTGCAGCGGCAGCAACAGGCAGGCGGCGACCGCCAGCAGGGGAAGATAGGAAGGCATCGAAACGTGCGGCCTGGCGTGTATGGGGCACGCGACTGTACGCCATGGGCAATCGATGCCGTGCATGTCCACGCTGCGGCATGGCATGCGTGTGGCATGTCGTGCGCCTGCCGCGCATGGTCCGGTCGCGATTACGGCGGCGATGGATGCGTCGCGCGCCGGTGCGGCGCGGTGGCATCGCTCCACCTGCAGCGTCGCAGTTGCGCAATCGCTCCGTGCCGACTGCCGCGGCACTGGCAAGCCCAAGCGCCGGGGCGTGACCGCGTCCACAGCCCCGCACCGCGCGACATCGCAGTTGTCGATATCACCATTGACCATCAGCTCATGCCTGGGCAAGGCTCGGGCTTGATGACGCTACTGGAGCTGGCATGGCGCGACGTTTTCCCTGGCTCTGGATCGGGCTGCTGGTTGCCTGTGCATTAATCGCGGTGCTTGCATGGCAGAACAAGCAGCTGCGTGCGCAGCAGCAGATGTTGCAGACCCGCATCAGCGCGCCGTATGACGGCATGTACGTGCCGCGCATCGCGGTCACCGATACCCAGGGCCAACGCCATCTGCTCGGCGTGCCGCAGGGACAGGCGCAGGTGCTGTTCTTCTTCACCACCACCTGCCCGTATTGCCAGCGTTCGGCACCCACCGTGCTGCGTGCGGCAAGGCAATTGCAGGCCAATCTGCCCGGCCGTCCGCAGTTGCTCGGCGTATGCCAGTGCGATGCGGCGCAGGCTGCGCGCTATGCGCATGTGCATGGCTTCGATTTTCCGGTGGTCACGTTGACCGATCGTCGCGCACTGATGCTGTTTCGCGCGCGCAACGTGCCACTGCTGATGGCCATCGATGGGCAGGGGCGCGTGCGCCATTCCCGTCTTGGCGTCTTCGATACCACGGAGCAGGTGCAGGACCTGGTCGCCGCGTTGCGCCGCACGGATGCGCCAGCGGCTTTGGCAACGGTGAAGGAGTAATGCATGAAGAAGCGTTGGGGTACTTTGCGGACGGCGTTGATGGCGGCCACGTTCCTGGCCAGTACCGGTTTCGGTACGTTCCAGGTCATGGCGGTGGATAACGCACAGCCGAAAACCGAATCGTGTAGTGCGTGGGCCTGCAAAGCCGAGTGTCCGGAGTTTGGCGGCGACCTGGGGCAAGGCAACGTCTGCTACTGCTGCGGCTAGGAGCGGCGAGCGAAACGCCTGTGCAGCTACGTTTTGTTAGCCACGCCAGGTCTGATGGCGGGGTCCCCCCGGACCCCGCCGTTTACCCGCATCGCTGGATGCTGCAGACCGCGCTCAGCGCAGCGCGCGGTAACTGAAATCACGCAACACCACTGCGCCTTGCTGCGCAGCGTAGATGCCGAGCTGCAGGCTCAGGAAGCCGCCGAACACGTTGTGGTGAAAGCCGGACATTTCCATGCGCGTGGGGTGGCGAATCCACTGCCGGCCATCGTCGAAGCAATAGTCGAAGGTCACCACATGCGCCTCGTTGCTCAGACGCAGGCGGATGCGTCGGTGCGTATTGGGCGCGCGTGCCCACACCAGTTCTTCGGAGTATTCGTAGGTCTTGATGGTATCGGGCGTAACGCCGATGCCGACGAAGGCCTTGTGGTTGAACCGCACGTGGCTTGCGCAGCGTTGGTGCCTGTCTTGCGCCCGTCGCACGAGGCCATGCGGCAAGGATTTCGATACAGACCGGGTTCCTACGTCGTGCGACGCTGGCGAGCGGGGCGGGCTGACGACCTACCGTGGCGCTGCACGGCGCACGTATCGGCCTTGTGGTCCGCAATGCTGCACTGCAGCGTGATCTGTTTACTCATGATTGCGATATTCATATGCGAACAGACCGGCATCGGCCGGCTGGTGGATGTCGCGATGCCCAGCCCCTGCTTCCCAGATTCCGTGTGCACCTGCCCCGCGACCGCCCTGCGCGCGGAGTGTGCGGCGTGAGCGTTGCGCGGCAGCGTCTGGGCGGCACCGATGTGCAGCTGTCGGCACTGGGGTTTGGCGCCGCGCCGATCGGCAATCTGTATACCGAGGTCGATGACGGCCAGGCACTGGCCGCGGTGGCGGCTGCGTACCAGGCCGGCATCCGGCACTTCGACACCGCGCCGTACTACGGCTACGGGCTGAGCGAGACGCGCCTGGGCCGTGGTTTGGCCGGCGTGCCGCGCAGCGCCTACACGCTGTCGACCAAGGTCGGCCGCTGCATCCACGACGACGCGCAGGCCACCGCCGGGCGCGACGGCTTTGCGGTGGCGGGCCGGCGCGCCGAGTTCGACTACAGCGCCGACGGCGTGCGGCGCGCGTTCGCCTCCAGCCTGGAGCGCCTGGGCACCGACTACGTCGACGTGCTGCTGCTGCACGACATCGGTGCGCTGACCCACGGCGACAACCACGCCAACGTCCTGCGCCAGGCCTTGGAGGAGGCCTTGCCGGCGATGGCGGAGCTGAAGGCGGCCGGTGCCTGCGGGGCGATCGGGCTGGGGGTCAACGAGCAGGACGTGGCGCTGGAGGTGCTGCCACGCTTTCCGCTCGACTGCGTGATGCTGGCCGGCCGCTACACGCTGCTGGAGCAGCACGGTGCCCGCGCGCTGCTCGAGCAGGCGCAGCAGCGCAACGTGGCGATCCTGTCGGCCGGCCCGTACAGCTCCGGCCTGCTCAGCGACGCACATGGCCCCGGCGCGACCTACAACTATGCCCCGGTCGACACCGCCACCCTGCAGCATGCGCAGCGCCTGTATGCAGCCTGCGCGGCGTTCGGGGTGGATATCGGCGCGGCCGCGTTGCAGTTCCCGCTGGCGCATCCGGCGGTGACCACGGTGGTGGCCGGCATGCGGACGGTGGCCGAGGTGCACTCGGCCGCCACGCGGTTGCAGGCGGCGATTCCGCCTGCGCTGTGGCAACGCCTGCGCGATGACGGCCTGCTCGACGCGGACCTGCCCACGCCATGAGCCGCATCGACGCGCATCTGCATTTCTGGCAGCTGGCCCGTGGCGATTACCACTGGCTGACGCCCGAACTGGCGCCGCTGTATCGCGACTTCGGCCCCGCCGATATCGGCCAGGCGCTGGATGCTGCCGATATCGATGGCGTGGTGGTGGTGCAGGCCGCCGCGACCGAGGCCGAAACGCGCTACCTGTTCGAGCTGGCGCGCGCCGATGCGCGCATCGCCGGCGTGGTGGGCTGGGTCGATTTCGCCGCGCCCGATGCCGCCGCGCGCATCGATGCGCTGGTGCAGGCCGGCGACGGTGTGCTCAAGGGCCTGCGCCCGATGGTGCAGGACATTGCCGATGCGCAATGGCTGGCCCAGCCCGGGCTGGATGCCGCCTTCGACGCCCTGCTCGCGCACGACCTGGCCTTCGACGCCCTGATCCGCAGCGTGCATGTGCCGGCGCTGCAGGCACGCCTGAAGCGCCATCCACAGCTGCGCGTGGTCGTCGATCACGGCGGCAAGCCGCAGATCGCCGCAGGCGAATTCGTCGCCTGGGCCGCCGGCATGGCCGCGCTGGCGCAGCATCCCAACGTGCACTGCAAACTCTCCGGCCTGCTCACCGAAGCAGCGCGCGGCGCCGGCGTGGAGGCGCTGGAGCCGTATGTCGCGCATCTGTTCGCACGCTTCGGCCAGCAGCGCATGCTGTGGGGCAGCGACTGGCCGGTGCTGACCCAGCGCGCCGAGTATGCGCAGTGGCTTGAGATCGCACAGCACCTGGTTGCCACACACGCCGACGGCCATGCCAAAGCGGTGTTCGGCGACAACGCACGCACGTTCTATCGTCTGCCACGGCCGGCGGCCCCCACCCACGGAACCTCTTCGGTATGACTGTCTCGATCCCTGCAACTCCCAACGACCGCCTGCATGGCAAGCGCTGCCTGATCACCGCCGCCGGCGCCGGCATCGGCCGCGAAAGCGCGCTGGCCTGCGCGCGTGCCGGTGCGCAGGTGATCGCCACCGATATCGACGCCGCGGCCTTGCAGGCGCTGGCAGCCGAATCCGATGCCATCACCACCCAGCTGCTGGATGTCACCGATGCATCGGCAGTTGCCGACCTGGTCGCCGCGCACGGCCCGTTCGATGTGTTGTTCAACTGTGCCGGCTTCGTGCACCAGGGCAGCATCCTCGATTGCGACGAGCCGGCCTGGCGCCGCTCGTTCTCGATCAACGTCGATGCGATGTACTACACCTGCAAGGCGGTGCTGCCGGGCATGCTCGAGCGCGGCCGCGGCAGCATCATCAACATGTCCTCGGTGGCCTCCAGCATCAAGGGCGTGCCGAACCGCTTCGTCTACGGCGTCACCAAGGCCGCAGTGATCGGCCTGAGCAAGGCCATTGCCGCCGATTACGTGGCCCAGGGCGTACGTTGCAACGCGATCTGCCCCGGCACCATCAAGACGCCGTCGCTGGGCCAGCGCGTCAAGGCGCTGGGCGGCGACGAACAGGCGGTGTGGAAGAGCTTCACCGACCGCCAGCCGATGGGCCGCCTGGGCGACCCGCGCGAGATCGCGCAGCTGGTGGTGTACCTGGCCTCGGACGAATCGTCGTTCACCACCGGCCAGACCCATATCATCGATGGCGGCTGGTCGAACTGAGTACGACCATGGATCGCGGCGCCGCGCACCACTGCCAGATGCGATGCGTCCCGCTCGTCCGCCTCGGTTTGCGCCCGCCGTCCTTACCCACCCGATGCACGCGCGCCAGCGTTGCTGGCCGCTCCATTCCTCACCTGCAAAGGAAGACTGCATGAAACTCGTACGCGTTGGCGCCCCCGGCCAGGAACGTCCCGGCCTGATCGATGACCAAGGCCGCATCCGCGATCTGAGCGGCGTGATCGACGATGTGGCCGGCGAGCACATCACCAATGCCGGCCTGGACAAACTGCGTGCGCTGGATGTGGCCACGCTGCCGCTGCTAGAAGGCGAGCTGCGCTATGGCGCCGCCGTGGGGCAGATCGGCAAGTTCATCTGCGTGGGCTTGAACTACGCCGACCACGCCGCCGAATCGGGCATGGACGTGCCCAAGATGCCGATCCTGTTCATGAAGGCCACCACTGCCGTGTGCGGCCCCAACGACACCGTGATCATCCCGCGCGGCTCGGTCAAGAGCGATTGGGAAGTGGAACTGGGCGTGGTGATCGGCGATGTGGCGCGCGATGTCACGGTGGACGAGGCGCTGAACCATGTCGCCGGCTACGCGGTGATCAACGACCTGTCCGAGCGCGAATTCCAGCTCGAACACGGCGGCCAGTGGGTCAAGGGCAAGAGCGCCGACACCTTCGGCCCGATCGGCCCGTGGCTGGTCACCCGCGATGAAATCGCCGACCCGCAGAACCTGTCGATGTGGCTGGAGGTCAACGGCCACCGCTACCAGAACGGCAGCACCCGCACGATGGTGTTCGGCGTGGCCGAACTGGTCAGCCACATCAGCCGCTACATGACGCTGATGCCGGGCGATGTGATCAGCACCGGCACCCCCCCGGGCGTGGGCCTGGGCCAGAAGCCGCCGGTGTACCTGAAGCCGGGCGACGTGATGGAGCTGGAGATCGAAGGGCTGGGTCGCCAGCGCCAGCCGGTGGTGGCGCATCCGCGCGATGCGGTTTGAGGCCTCTTTCCTCAGCACCTTTTTCCGCATTGGAAAGAGATGGCGGTCAAGGCAAGTCGTAATACATCCGGCACGATGCAGCCCGAAGCCCTCTCCCGGTGGGAGAGAGGCTCTGGCGTCCTGCTCCGTTTCCGTCTTACTCCGCGCGTTTCTAATTTTCGTTTCCATCGCCCAGGACCTCCATGCGCACCATC
Source organism: Xanthomonas sp. BRIP62415 (assembly GCF_003993515.1). Classification (NCBI taxonomy): domain Bacteria; kingdom Pseudomonadati; phylum Pseudomonadota; class Gammaproteobacteria; order Lysobacterales; family Lysobacteraceae; genus Xanthomonas; species Xanthomonas sp. BRIP62415. The sequence goes on along the minus strand of NZ_QEZH01000028.1, from coordinate 55,803 downwards.
ATCGCCCTCGACACCCACGATGTCCGCTTCCCCACCTCGCGCGAGCTCGATGGGTCGGATGCGATGAATCCGGATCCGGATTACTCGGCCGCCTACGTCGTGCTGCGCACCGATGCGCCGGATGACCTGGCCGGCTACGGCCTGGTGTTCACCATCGGCCGCGGCAACGATGTGCAGACCGCCGCGGTGGCCGCACTGGCCGAGCACGTGGTCGGTCTGTCGGTGGACGAGGTCGTCGCCGATCTGGGTGCGTTCGCGCGCCGGCTCACCAACGACTCGCAGCTGCGCTGGCTGGGCCCGGAAAAGGGCGTGATGCACATGGCGATCGGCGCGGTGATCAACGCCGCCTGGGATCTGGCCGCGCGCGCAGCGAAAAAACCGCTGTGGCGCTACATCGCCGAACTCACGCCCGAGCAGCTGGTCGACACCATCGACTTCCGCTACCTCACCGACGCGCTCACCCGCGACGAAGCGCTGGCGATCCTGCGTGCGGCGCAACCGCAGCGCGCGCAACGCATCGCCACGCTGATCGAACAGGGCTATCCGGCCTACACCACCTCGCCCGGCTGGCTCGGCTACTCGGACGAGAAGCTGGTGCGCCTGGCCAAGGAAGCGGTGGCCGACGGCTTCCGCACCATCAAGCTCAAGGTCGGCGCCAACGTGCAGGACGACATCCGCCGCTGCCGCCTGGCGCGCGAGGCGATCGGCCCGGACATCGCCATGGCGGTGGACGCCAACCAGCGCTGGGACGTGGGCCCGGCGATCGACTGGATGCGCCAGCTGGCCGAATTCGACATTGCCTGGATCGAGGAACCGACCAGTCCGGACGATGTGCTCGGCCACGCCGCGATCCGCCAGGGCATCACGCCGGTACCGGTGTCCACCGGCGAGCACACCCAGAACCGGGTGGTGTTCAAGCAGCTATTGCAGGCCGGCGCGGTGGACCTGATCCAGATCGACGCCGCGCGCGTGGGCGGGGTCAACGAAAACCTCGCCATCCTGCTGCTGGCCGCCAAGTTCAATGTGCGCGTGTTCCCGCACGCCGGCGGCGTCGGCCTGTGCGAGCTGGTGCAACACCTGGCCATGGCCGACTTCGTCGCCATCACCGGCAAGATGGAAGACCGCGCGATCGAATTCGTCGACCACCTGCACCAGCATTTCCTGGACCCGGTGCGCATCCTGCACGGCCGCTACCTGGCCCCGGAGGCAGCGGGTTTCTCGGCGGAAATGCATGCGTCCTCGATCGCGGAGTTCAGCTATCCGGAAGGACGTTTCTGGGTCGAAGATCTGGCCGGCAACGCCAAGGCCTGAGCACGCAGCCCCTCATCCGCCCTGCGGGCACCTTCTCCCGCACCCGGGAGAAGGGCGTGGTCGGCGTTGGCTCAGGTGGGGTAGGCGTCTGCGCCATGTCCCCACCGTCGGGCGTCTGCAGCATGCTGCCAGTCAGCCGTTCGCCAGGCCGAAGACGCAGACCCACAAGCGCCCCACCCGGTAGTGCCAGGCCGGCCGGACCGCAGCCCCGCCAAGCGAATGCTCCCTTCTCCCGCAAGCGGGAGAAGGTGCCCGAAGGGCGGATGAGGGGCACGGCTAGCGCTGCGCGTCGATCGCCGCACTCAACGCAAAGATCCGCCCCGCCTCGCGCCACTTCTCCCCAGGCGCGCTGCCCGGCAGCGGTTTCTGGAACCGCCACATCAGGTCCTCCCAGGCCTGGATCCGCGGATCGGCCGCATCCCGCGCGGCCTTGGCCGCCGGATCGTAGGTGTCGCCGACCTCCATCAGCATCACCAGGCGGTCGCCGCTGCGGAAGATCTCCAGCTCCAGGATGCCGGCCTGCTGCAACGAGGCCACCACTTCCGGCCAGACCTCGCTGGGCCGATGCCAACGCTCGTACTCGGCGATCAACTGCGCATCGTCGTGCAGATCCAGCACGTAGCACAGCCGCCGCGTGCTCATGCGCCTGCCCCAGCAATCACCGGCGCCGCGCGCCGTGCGCGCAACGCGAACAGCAGGATCACCGCAAAGCACCCACCCGGCACCACCATCGCCCAGTGGATACCGGCCAGGTCCGACACCGCGCCCATCACCGCGGTGAGCAGCGCACCACCGATGATCGACATCACCAGCAAGGACGAGCCCAGCTTGCGCGCATCGTCATGCAGGCCGTCCAGGCCCAGCGCAAAGATGGTCGGAAACATCACCGACATGAACACGCTTGCGGCCACCAGCGCATACAGGCCGGTCCAACCGGGGAAGGCGATCGCCACCGCACACAAGACCAGATTGATCGTGGCAAAGCTCGCCAGCAACCTGGCCGGCGCCAGATAGCGCAACAGCGCGGTGCCGATGAAACGGCCGGCCATGAACAGCACCAGCGAGATGGTCAGATAGGTGGCCGCGCTTTTCTCCGGCGTGCCTGGCACCGCATCCTGCAGGTAACGGATCAGATAACTCCAGATGCCAACCTGCGCGCCCACGTAGAAGAACTGCGCCACCACCGAAAACACGAACAGCCGGTTGCGCAGCAATTCGCTAAAGCGTGCGCGCCTGGGCGCAGCCTCGCCCGCGCCGGCATCGCCGGTGGGAAAGCGCACCAGCGCAATCAGGATCGCCCACACCACAACCACCGCGCCGATCACCAGGTACGGCGTCTGCACCGCCGCCGATTCGGTGGCGAAGAATGCCGCGCGCGCGGCCGGCGTCATCGCCGCCAGCTCGGCCGGGGTGTGCTCCACGCCGGAGAAGATGAAGTGCTGGCCGACCAGCACGCCGGTGATCGAGCCCAACGGGTTGAACGCCTGGGCCAGGTTCAACCGCCGTGCCGCGCCTTCTGCCGGGCCGAGCACGGTCACCAGCGGGTTGGCGGTGGTTTCCAGGAACGCCAGGCCGCTGGCGATCACGAACAAGGCCAGCAGGAACAGCCAGTAGGTATGCACCTGCGCGGCCGGATAGAACAGGAACGCGCCGCATGCATACAGCAGCAGGCCCAGCACCACGGCCGCCTTGTAGCTGTAGCGGCGCATGAACATCGCCGCCGGCATCGCGAACACGAAATAGCCCAGGTAGAACGCGCTCTGCACCAGGCCTGCCTGCAGGTCGGTCAGCTCGAAGGCCTTCTTGAACTGCTTGATCAGGATGTCGTTGAGGTTGTTGGCCATGCCCCATAGAAAGAACAGGCTGACGATCAACAACAGGGGAACCATGGCGGTACGCGCCAGGTTGCCGCGCGGTGACGCGGCAATGTCACTGTGATGCATGCGACCGATCCCCTCCCAAGGCTGTGGCGCTTGCGTTGCTGTGCGGCGAGCGTACTGCGCAGGCCAGCACCATGCAAATATAAAAACTTTGTTTATATTTGCACGCGAGGGCCGACCCTCACCGCTGTCCGCGATGCCTGTACCCTGGCGCGCCGCAGCCTTGCCTGGAGCCGCAGACGGATGAGCACCGAACCCGCCAAGTACCGCGCCCCCGCCCTGGACAAGGGCCTGGACATCCTCGAGCTGCTCGCCCGCCAGGCACAGCCGATGAGCATGGGCGCGATCTCGCAGGGCATCGGTCGCTCGCGCGGGGAGATCTTCCGCATGCTGCAGGTGCTGGAGGAGCGCGGCTATCTCACCCGCGACGGCGAGGGCGACTATGTGCTGACCAATCGGCTGTTCATGCTCGGCATGCAGCAGCCGCAGGTGCAGAGCATCAGCGAAGCGGCGTTGCCGGTGATGCGGCGGCTGGCCGATGCGATCTGTCAGCCCTGCCACCTGGTGGCACCGTCCGGCGACCAGATCGTGGTGATCGCGCAGATGGACGTGCCCAGCGACCTGGGCCTGGTGGTGCGCCCGGGCCATCGCCGCCCGCTGACCCATTCCAGTTCCGGGCTGGTGCTGTTCGCGTTCCAGCAGCCGGAGGTGCAGGCGCGCTGGCTGGACATGCTCGACGCCAGCGAGGTGCCGTTCGAGCGTGCGCAGTTCCTGGCGGCCGCCGCGCAGGCGCGCAACGACGGCTATGCCATGCAGCCCAGCGAAGCGGTGGTGGGCGTGGTCGACCTGACCGCACCGATCCTGCAACGCGGCAGCGCGACCTATACGCTGACCGTCCCGTTCATCGCGCGCCGCCCGGAGCTGGTCGGCCCGCACGCGGCACTGCAGGCCTTGTGTGCGGCGACGGCGGAGATCTCCGCAGCGTTGCTGTAGCAGCGGCCCGGGCCGGGCGTTTGTTTGCGTCGGTGCTGGTGGCTCCCCGCTGCGCGCTGCCGGCGGTTGGCTCTGGCGTCTACCCGCTGCGCGGCTGAGCCTGTGCGTGTAGCGCTGGGCGCTCTTTCCGCAGTGCTGCGAGGGCAGCCTGGCCATCGCGCTCCACCCCACTGGTGTGGCGTGCACCCGCTGCGACGTCGCAGGCCGCGCACATCGCAGTGTTCCGGAAAGCGGCATCGGTGCATGTTGCTGATCGCTGCATGCCTGCATCGGCGTCCTGAAAGACAGCGGCAAGCCGGCGCCGGCGCATGCACGCACGTCCAGCTACGAAGTTCCATCGCACTGCTTGCGGCACATCCCACATCAGCGGCTTTTTCCCGCGTTTTTCGCTGCCTGCTTCATCGGCAAGGAGACCGTTTTTCAGCATAGCCAAGGCAATCGGGCACCACATCCGACCGGTGGGTGGACCTGCCGTCCGGGCCCTGGCGCCTGGAAACAAGGCAAAAACCCGCGTAAATCCCGGGTCGCAATAGCCACGGCTATAAAGATCAGACCGACCTTCGCGTGCAGTGCAGGCGCACCGAACGCGGCCATGCATTGCTACACTGCGCGCCCCCTTGGGGAGTAGCCTGCTTTCGTCCATCGAAAGCGCCTGCATCAACATACTCGGCCATTGCGCCGTGGTGCAGGCAACCAATCGTGGTTTGGCGAGACCAGCGGCATGCGCGCACAACAACGGTTGGCGCGGGCGCATGTCGTTGCGATCGTGCCCAACCCGAGAATGTCGATGTCCCCGTTTTCCATTGTGTTGATCGGTTTTGCGATGTCCACCGATGCGTTTGCCGCAGCGATCGGCAAGGGCGCGGCCATGCGCAAGCCGCAGTGGCGCGATGCGCTACGCGCCGGTTTGATCTTCGGCAGCATCGAGGCGATCACCCCGGTGATCGGCTGGCTGTTGGGGCGCGCCGCGTCCAGCCACCTGCGTGCGTTCGATCACTGGATTGCCTTCGTGCTGCTCGGCGGCCTGGGCGTGCACATGATTGTGGCCGGCCTGCGCAACGAAGCCGACGAGATTGACGATGCAGCTGCCGACACGCCAAAACGGCACGGCCTGCTCGCCCTGGCCACCACGGGTTTTGCCACCAGCATCGATGCGATGGCGGTCGGCGTGAGCCTGGCGTTTCTGGACGTGCATATCGGCGTGGTGGCGGTGGTGGTCGGGCTGTGCACCTTCAGCATGGTCACCGCAGGCGTCATGCTGGGCCGCGTGCTCGGCAACCTGATCGGCAAGCGCGCCGAGATCCTCGGTGGCGTGATCCTGGTGATCGTCGGCAGCGTCATCCTCTACGAACACCTCAGCGGCGCCGCATAGCACGCAGCGTTCTCCGGTAGGAGCGCACCTGGGCGCGACGAGGCGTTATCGATAAAGCCCCTCGCGCCCAGGTGCGCTCCTACGATGCAGGGCAGTGCGCTTCGTGCATGACCACCGCAGGCGTCAAGCTGGGCCGCGTATTAGACCGCGTGCTGGGCCGCGCGCTCGGCAACCTGATCGGCAAGCGTGCCGAGATCCTCGGTGGCGTGATCCTGGTGATCGTCGGCAGCGTCATCCTCTACGAACACCTCAGCGGCGCCGCGTAGCACGCAGCAGTCTGCCGTAGGAGCGCACCCGGGCGCGACGAGGCGTTATCGATAAAGCCCCTCGCGCCCGGGTGCGCTCCTACGATGCAGGGCAGTGCGCTCCGTGCATGACCACCGCTGGCGTCAAGCTAGGCCGCGTATTAGACCGCGTGCTGGGCCGCGTGCTCGGCAACCTGATCGGCAAGCGCGCCGATCCTCGGTGGCGTGATCCTGGTGATCGTCGGCAGCGTCATCCTCTACGAACACCTCAGCGGCGCCGCGTAGCACGCAGCGGTCTCCGTAGGAGCGCACCCGGGCGCGACAGGCGTTATCGGTAAAGCCTCTCGCGCCCGGGTGCGCTCCTACGATGCAGGGCATGCGCTCCGCGCGCGTCGGCATCGTGGATGTTTACTCGATGCCGACTGCATCGCCGCATGTCGCGGTGATGGCAGGGATGCACCCGTCAGCGCGTTTTCGCATCGTGATGCGCGCTCAGGAACGCGCGTAACGAGGCCGGCTTCACCGGTTTGGTCAGCAGGCGGTAGCCACGTTCGCGCGCGAGCTGCTTGAGTTCATCGCGGCCATCGGCGGTGAGCAGCGCGCCGGCAATCGGTGCAGGGGCGGCGGCCTGCAGCGCATCCAGCGTGTCCAGGCCATCGAGCCGGTCGTGCAGGTGGTAATCCACCAGCATCAGGTCCGGTTGCTCGCGCGCGCGTTCCAGCGCCTGATCCACCGTGCTGGCGGTGATCACCTCCACCTGCCAGCGACCGAGCAAGGCGCGCATGCCGTCGAGGATCTCGCGGTCGTTGTCCACGCACAGCACGCGCAGGCCCGCCAGCGAATCGCCGCTGGGCAGCGCGCGCGCCACCGCCACCGGCAGCACCGGTGGCAGCGGCACTGCCGCCACGCGCGGCAGCAGGATCGAGAACATGCTGCCGCGGCCGACCTGGCTGCGCGCGCTCAGGTCGTGGTCGAGCAGGCGCGAGATGCGCTGGCAGATCGACAGGCCCAGCCCCAGACCCTGCTCGCCCCAGTCGAACGGCTGCTGATAGCGGCGGAACTCTTCGAAGATCTGCCGCATGTGGTGCTCGGGAATGCCCGGGCCGGTATCCCACACCTGCAGCTCCACCTGGTCGCCGCGGCCGCGCATGCCCAGCACGATGCGGCCCTGGCGCGTGTAGCGCAGCGCATTGGCCAGGAAGTTCTGCATCACCCGGCGCAGCAGACGGCGGTCGCTGCGCACCCACAGCGGGCGGCTGTGCACCTGCAGCTGCAGGCCGCGGCTGGACGCCACCGGCGCGTATTGCGCGGCCAGTTCATGCATCAGCGCGCTGGCATCGAAGTCCTCGACCGTGGGCCGCAGGCCGCCGGCATCCAGCCGCGAGACGTCGAGCAGGCCATCGAGCAACTCCTCGGCCGCGCGCAGCGAGGCATCCACGCGCTCGGCCAGATGGCGTTGCTCCTCGTTGTTCTGGTGGCTCTCGCGCAAGGCCGAAGCAAACAGCCGCGCGGCATTGAGCGGCTGCAACACGTCGTGGCTGATGGCAGCCAGAAAACGCGTCTTGGATTGCTGTGCCAGCTCGGCCTCGCGCGAGCGATCGGCCACGCGCTGTTCCAGGTTCTCGTTGGCGTCCAGCAGCGCACGTTCGGCACGCTTGTAGTCGGTGATGTCGTTGTAGCTGGTGACATAGCCGCCGCCGGGCAGCGCCTGGCCACGCATCTCGATCACCTTGCCGTCGCTGCGGGTACGCTCGAACACATGCGGCGAGCCGGCGCGCATATGGCGGATACGGCGATCGATCTGGTCTTCGATATCGCCCTCGCCCAGCTCGCCGCGCTCGGCGTTGTAGCGGATCAGGTCGGCCACCGGGCGGCCGACATACAGCATGCCGTCCGGATAGCCGAACAGCTGCTGGTAGCGGCGATTCCACGCGGTCAGGCGCATTTCCGGGTCGACCACGCTGACCGCAGCGCTGATGTTTTCCAGCGTGGTGGACAGGATCTCGCGGTTGAAGCGCAGCTCCTGGCCGGCTTCGTCCAGCACCGCCACCACCTCGCCCAGGTCCATGCCCGAGCCGCGCAACAGGCTGGTCAGCACCAGGCGTGCGGAGGCCGCGCCGATCGAGGCGGCCAGCAGGCGCTCGGTGAACTGTACCCAGGCGCGATCGGCCACCACGGTGGGCTGCAGCTCGCGCTCCAGCAGCACCGCCTGGTCGACGAAGGCGCGGTGCGCATGCCGCTCGCCCACCACGCGCTCGGCCAGGGCCTGCAGGTCGGCCACGCGCACATGCCCGGGCCAGTCGCCGGCCACCGCCGGGCGCTGCGCGTACGGGTCCAGGAATGGCGCGGCGCGCAGGCGCTCGTCCACCCCGGGGCGCCAGCGTGCGGAGACCAGCATCATCGCGCCGACATTGATCAGCAGCGACCAGAACGTGCCATGCGCCAGCGGGTCCCAGCCATGCATGCCGAACAGTTGCTGCGGCTGCAACCAGGCGATGCCGAACGGCCCGTCCACCAGCCAGTCCGGCTGCAGCCACCCCGCGCGCGTGGCGGCCGGCAGCAGCAGCGTGTAGATCCAGGTCATGAAGCCCAGCACCATGCCGGTCTCCACGCCCTTGCGGCTGGCGCCGCGCCAGTACAGCCCACCGATCACCCCCGGCGCGAACTGTGCCACTGCCGCAAAGGCCATCAGGCCGTAGGCGGCCAAGGTGGTGTCGTTGGCCACGCTACGGTGGTAGCCGTAGGCGATCAGCGCCAGCAGCAGGATGGCGACGCGGCGGATCCACAACACCCGCGAGGCCACCGCCGCGCGCGCATCGGCGCTGCCACGGCGGCGCAGCAGCACCGGCATCACCAGGTCGTTGCTGACCATCGTGGCCAACGCGATGCTGGCCACGATCACCATGCCGGTGGCGGCGGAAAACCCGCCCACATACGCCACCAGTGCCAGCACGGTATTGCCCTGGCTCAGCGGCAGCGCCAGCACCACCGCATCGTCGACCACCGTGCTGCCCTTGCCGAACAAGGCCACGCCGGCCGATGCGATCGGCACCACCATCGCCGAGATGATCACCAGGTAGGCGCCGAACAACCAGCGCGCGCGCCGGATGTCGCCGACGTCGCTGCATTCCACCACCGCCACATGGAACTGGCGCGGCAGGCAGATCACTGCCAGGAAGCTGAGCAAGGTCTGCGAAATGAAGCCCACCGACGGGGTGTGCTCGAACAAGGTGCGCGCCGAGTCGGCGATGGGTACCTGATGGTCGCTCAGCCACACCCAGGCGAACAGCCCCACCGCGACGATGGCGATCAACTTGATCACCGACTCCAGCGCGATCGCCAGCATCATGCCGCGGTGGTGTTCGGTGGCATCGACCTGGCGGGTGCCGAACAAGGTCGCGAACAAGGCCATCAACAGCGCCACGTACAGCGCCGGATCGGCAAAGATGCCGCGCCCGGCACTGCTATGCCCGGTCAGCACCTCCAGGCTCATCGCCACTGCCTTGTACTGCAGGGCCAGATACGGAACGATGCCGACCAGCGCGATCACCGCCACCAGCGCCGCCAGCCGCCGCGAACGGCCATAGCGCGACGAAATGAAATCGGCGATGGAAACGGTGTTCTCGGCGCGTGCGATCAACGCCAGCCGCTCGATGATGCGCCAGCCGAACAGCAGCAACAGCAGCGGGCCCAGGTAGATCGGCAGATAACCGATGCCGTTGCGCACCGCCGAGCCGACCGCGCCGTAGAAGGTCCACGACGAGCAGTACACCGCCAGTGCCAGGCTGTAGACCGCTGGCCGCAGCCACGGCCGCTCCGGGTACAGCGGACGACGGTCACCCCACCACGCCACGCCGAACAGCAGCGCGGCATAGCCGACGGAAACCAGCAGCAGGATCCAGCTTGAGACCAAGGGGCGTTCCTAGGCGGCGCGAGGCGAGCCTGGGAGTTTACGCAGTGGGGAATCGGGATTGGGGGTTGGGGTTCGTGCCGGTCTGGTTGGCGGAGCGTGAAGCGTCAGACGCCCCTCATCCGCCCTGCGGGCACCTTCTCCCGCACGCGGGAGAAGGGAGTGATCCGCGTTGGCTCAGCGTGGTGTGTTCACCTGGACCACGTCTCCCTACTAGGCGTTTGCAGTGCGCTACCGGTCAGCCGTTTGTTGTTCCGCCAGGCCGATTCCGCCTCGCCGAAGCTTCAGATCCAAAAAAACGCCCACATGAGTGGCTGAGCCGCTCCGGCCGGATCGCAGTCCGGCCGGTCAATGCCCCCCTCTCCCGCCTGCGGGAGAGGGTGCCCGAAGGGCGGGTGAGGGCCGTCAGCCCGGCAGGCGCACCTGCACCCGATACGTACGGCCGGCGACGATGCCGTGCACACGCTGGTCCGGGCAAGCGGCTCCATCCACGTCAACATCTACCTGCGTGCGTCCCGGCTCCCGTGTCAGCGTCACCTCGAACTGCGCGCCGCGGAACTGGCGCGTCACCTGCGCGTGCGGCCAATGCGAGGGCAGCTGCGGTCGGATCGCCAATGCATCGCCCTCGCCGACCAGGCCGAACAGGCCTTCGAGCACGCAGCGATACACCCAGGCCACCGTGCCGGTGTTGAACAGCTGGCTGGACCGCCCGGCCGTGCGCGGATATTGATGCCAGGCGCCGCGATAGTAATTGGGCAACGACACCGGCAGATGGCCGCGCTGCAGCACGTCCTCGCGGGTGGGGCCGGGCAGCATTGCGCGCAGGATCTCCCAGGCGCGGTCGGCTTCGCCAATCTGGTACAGGCTGTACAGGTAGAACGCCACCGCATGGTTGTAGACCGCGCCATTTTCCGCGGCGCCCGGCCACTTCTGCGTCAACCGGCCCACGTCGTCGCGCATATGCGTGTACGCCGGGGCCAGCATCACCGGCCCGTACGGCGTATGCAGCTGTTCGCGCACCGCCTCCAGCAAGGCGTCGCGCTGCGCGGTGTCGGCGGTGCCGGCCAGCAGCGCAAAGCTCTGCGGATTGAGATAGATGCGTCCTTCCACATCGTCGGCGATGCCGAAGCGCACGCCGTCGTCGGTGATGCCGCGCGCATACCAGTTGCCGTCCCACAATTCCCGATTGGCATCGGCATTGACCGTCTGCACGGCCTGCGCAAACGTTTCTGCCTGCGCGCTTCGCCCATGCGCTGCACAGATGCCCGACCACAGCCGCAGTGCATACGCGGTGGCCACGGTGAGCCAGCCGGACACACCCTTGCCGCGCCAGCCGACCATGTTCATCGGGTCGTTCCAGTCACCCTGGGCGATGAAACTCAGGCCGCGGGCGTCGCGTGCGTCCAGCAACCATTGCATGGCCGCATCCAGGCGCTCGGCCACGCTCAGCGCCTGCCCGTCCTGCGTGCGGACCACCGCGTCGAGCACGCTGGCATCGCCGGTTTCGGCCAGATAGGCGCTCAGGAAGATCGGCAACCACACGCAATGGTCGGTATGCGGCACCTGGTTGATGTATTTCAGCTCGGCGCCTTCCACCAGCAGGATGCCGTCCGGCATCGCGCCGCTGGGTTCCTGCTGCGAGAGCGCGTGCAGCAACGCCGCGCGTGCGGTGGCCGGCTGCAGGTAGGCCATGCCCATGTGGTCCTGCAGATAGTTGCGCGTCTGCGGATCGGTGGTCAGGCGATTGACGTCGCCGTGATAGAACACCTGCCGCGGCAACCAATGATTGACCAGGTTGTCCAGGGCTGGATCGGGCGTGGCGATCTGCACGCAACCCTGCCCGCCCTGCAGATACTGCGCGTAGTCGCGCGCGGCGGCAGCAAAGCCGGCTTCGGACAGATAACGCGCACGCAGCGCGGCGATTTCTGCGTCGTCCTTGGCCGGCCCGAACGCGAAGCGGTAGACACTTGCCGCATCGGCGTCCAGCGTCAGCCGATACTGCAACGCGGCGGCCGGGTTCTCGTAGTGCGCATCGCTGTTGCCCAACTGCTCGGCCTGGATGGCCGAGGGCGCATGCAGGCCACCCTCGCCTTCGAAGGCCGTCTGCTGCGCATCCCAGGCCACCGGCGGCTGCTCGTGCAACAGGAAGGTGCAGTCCTTGAAATCGCGTTGACGGAAATAGTCGTCCACCTTCTGATACGGCGTCACGCTACGGCAGACGATGCCGCCCAGCGCCGGCTCGTAGGCGCCGCCCTGATGCATCCACGACATGTAGCCGATGGGGAAATACGGATACAGGCTGAGCCGGCGCGTGCGGCCGGACAGGTTATGCACGCGGCACTCCCACAGCTCCACCGCATCGTCGGTGGGCAACGCCACGCACAGCTCCACCACGATGCCGTCATGGCGCACCCGCCAGCGCACATCGTGCTTGCCGGCGGAAAACGCGAACTGCTCCGGCGGCGCGCGCACCGGTTCGTGCGGCACCGAATACAACGCGCCGCTGTCTTCGTCCTTGAGATAGAAGAAACGCCCGGGATGATGCGCGTAGTAGGGCTGCTCGGGCATCATGAAGTTGCGCGCCTCCAGCAGTGGCGCATGGGCATACTTGGCCGGCTCCGGCTGCATGAACTGCCCGGTGGCGTAACCACGGCAGGTGAGCTGCAGCATCATGCGGCGGTTCCACAGGAATGCGCCCGCGTTCGGCATCGCGGTGGGGCTGTAGAGCGCATACCGCGTGCCGTCGGCGCTGGGCGCCAGCAACGCGGACAGATCGTCGTTGGACGTGGTGCTGGAATCAGCCTGGGAAAGTGCGGACACGGTCAGCGGTGCTCCTGTTCGTCGCGCTTGCGCGCGGCCAGTTCGTGTTGGATGCGGCGCAACAAGCCGTCATCGAGTGGATAGAAACGCATGGTCCAGGCCGCCAGCAGCGCCACCGCGCCCGGGATCACCGTCAGCAGCAGCACGATGCCGGTCAACGACCCGGCAGACTGCGCGCTGTTGGCCACATAGCCCATGCCCGCCAGCACCCAGGCGATGCCGGCCGACGCCAGCGCGCCACCGAGCTTTTGCGAGAAGGTCGCGGCGGCAAAGGTCATCGCGGTGGCGCGCCGGCCGGTGCGCCACTCGGTGTAGTCGGCGCTGTCGGCATACATCGAAAAGGCCAGCGGCGACTTCGGCCCCAGCGCCAGCCCGATCAACATGTTCAACGCGAAGATCGCCCACACCGCATCGGCAGGAATGAAAAACATCAGGCAGCTCAACACGCCCACCATCGCCATCAGCGCGGTCATCAACTGGCGCTTGTCCCAATGCCGTGTCAGCAGCGGCGTGATCGCCGCACCCATCGCCAACGACACCGAATAGCCGCCCAGGAACAGCCCGGTCAGCTCCGGCCGCTGCACGTAGTACTTGAGGTAATACACGCCCGCACCGCCGCGCATGACAATGGTGATCATGATGATCAACGACAGCACGAACAGCACGCACCAGGGTTTGTTCTGCAGCAGGTCGGCGATGTCCCGGCGGACCGGCGTGCGCTGTTGCGGCGGTGGCTGCACGCGCTCGCGCGTGGTCAGCGCCACGGTCACGAACAGCGCCACCGCCACCGCGCCGTACAGCATCATCGTGCGCTGCCAGCCCAGTGCATCGTTGCCGGCACCGAGCCACGCCACCAGGTCCAGGGTGCAGTAATTGACCAGCGTGGTGCCGGCGAACGCGGCGATGAAGCGCAGGCTGATCAAGCTGGTGCGCTGGCTGCTGTCGGCGGTGATCACGCCCGACAATGCCGAGTACGGAATGCTCACCACGGTGTAGGCCAGCATCATCACCAGGAAGCTGATCGTGGCCCACCACATGCGCCCGTTCTGGTCCAGCGCAGGCGTGGTGTAGGCCAGCACACCGGTCACCGCCATCGGCACCGCGCCCCACAGCAGATACGGGCGGAATTTGCCCCAGCGGCTGCGCGTGCGATCGGCCAATGCCCCCATCGCCGGGTCGGCGATCGCATCGGCGATCTTGGTCAACAGGATCATCGTGCCCACCGCCGCTGCCGGCAGATGCATGGTGTCGGTGTAGAAGATCAGCAAGAACGCGGAGATGTTGGCCCAGTACAGATTCAGGCCCAGATCGCCGGCGCCGTAGCCCAGCTTTTCGCGCCAGCGCAGGCGCGCCGATGCAGGAGACGGTGCAGGCGATGACGGCATCGGCAGACCCTGGAGTGCGTTGAACCGGGCCGAGCGCGCCGTTACGCTGGCGGCTCGCTCACCTGGCGAGGAGCGCCGACGCTACACCACGCATCGGCTGCCGCCAACGTGAAATCCGGCAAAATGCCGAATCGCTCCGGAGATATAACCTGACGTGATGGACACCGCAGCCCCTGCTACACCCGCGTCCGCTTCGCCCCTGGCCATCGTGGTGATGGGCGTTTCAGGCAGCGGCAAGACCACCATCGCGCAGGCCCTGGCAGCGCATTACGGCTACCGTTTTCTGGATGCCGACGATTACCACAGCGTGGCCGCACGCGCGCAGATGGCCGCAGGCCAACCGCTCACCGATGCGATGCGCCTGCCCTGGGTGGAGTTGCTTGCGGCCACCTTGCGCGACTGCGTCCAGGCCGGCGAGTCGGTGGTGCTCGCGTTCTCGGGCTTGCGCGGCACGCATCGTCAATTGCTGCGCCGCAGCGGCATTCCGCTGCGCTTCGTGTTCCTGCACGCGGCCCCGCACGTGATCGCCGCACGCCTGAGCGCGCGCGCCGGCCATTTCATGCCGGCCAGCCTGCTCGACAGCCAGTTGCAGACACTGGAATTGCCGCTGGACGAAGCCGACGTGGTATCGGTGGATGTGGACGCCACGGTGGCGGAGGTGGTGCAGGATGCCATCGCGCAGTTGGCGCTGATCGCGCCCAATACGGCGCACAGCGCCGCGCCCTCGCCTCAAAGCGCCTGACGTAAAAGATAACGCAGCCCTGCATGGCTGTTTCCTTCTCCCTCCGGGAGAAGGTGCCCCGAAGGGGCGGGCGAGGGTAGGTGCGAAGCCATGCAATCCGGTCTCTCGTGTGGCATCGCCCCGTACCCCTCACCCCAACCCCCGCTCCGCGCCCCGGCCGGCGTTTGCGACGCGGGCGCTCCAAGGCACGCGCGCCAGTGGCGCGCAAACAGTGCCTTCTCGCCCCCTGGGGAGAGGGGCGCTGTTCAACACCGTGACCAACCTGACAAGGTGGCGCAAAATTTCCTGGTTACTTTTTTCAGACCATTGATTTGCGGGCAATACGCCGGTCTCGCGGCCAATCATTTTTCCTATCGCGGCTGGTGCAGATAGTGATGAATCATCAGTATTTGTGCGAATACCGAACAGGCTGAACGCAATTTTTGCGAGCTGGTCGTACCAGATGCGACCGGACCCGACCGTTGAATGAATGCAGCGACATGCGTGTGTTGCATGGTCTCGCCGATCGGCCATCTTCACTCGGCAGATCCGGGGGGATCCAGCGCTTCCTTCCATCTATGGACATGCCGTGATGACACATTCAATTCGCCGCTTGCGATTTCGCAGTTTGACGCTCGTTCCCTGCCTGCTTGCCAGCGCAGTGGCTTTCGCCCAGCCCGGCCCCGCAACCGCACAACAGCCGGTGTCGTCCCTGGATACCCAGGCCTTCGCAGGCTCCAGCCAGATCTGGCGCAGCTTCGGCAAAGACCTTCCGTTTGCCAGCCCCACCAGCTGGACCACCGCCGGCGGCGGCTACTTGAACCAGCGCTTCGCGCCGGGCGAGTGGAAGATCAACCGCACCACCGTCAAGGGCCTCGTCCCGGCCTGGACCCTGACCACCACCGGCGACATCTCGGCCACGCCGAGCGTGGAAGGTGGCACGTTGTACGTGCCCGACTGGGGCGGCACGCTGTATAGCGTCGACACCCAGACCGGCAAGCCGAACTGGCAGGCCAAGCTGTCCGACTACACCGGCAATGCCAACTCGGTGACGCGCAACACCCCGGCCATCAGCGCCAACAGCATCATCGTCGGCGACCAGGCCGCCGGTACCGTGCTGGCCATCGACAAGAAGACCGGCAAGCTGCTGTGGAAGACCACCGCCGAAGCCAACCCGCAGGCGCGCATCACCTCCTCGCCGGTGATCTACGGCAACCGCATCTACGTGGGCATTTCCTCCGGCGACTGGGGCAACCTGGATTCGACCCACACCTTCAGTTTCCGCGGCAGCGTGGTGGCACTGGATCTGAGTACCGGCAAGAAGGTGTGGCAGTTCTACAACGTGCCCGAGGGGTATACCGGCGCATCGGTGTGGGGCCAGGTGGCGATCGACCCGATCAGCCGCCGCCTGTATTTCGGCACCGGCAACAACTACAACATTCCCGCCAGCGTGGGTAACTGCGTCTCCAACGCGCGCTCCTACCGCGGCAGCGAACTCACCGTGCAGGACGAACTGGCGTGCATGGCCCCGGACAACTACGTCGACTCGGTGGTCTCGTTGAATCTGGACACCGGCAAGCTGGTCTGGGCCGACCGTGCACAAGGCTACGACGCCTGGAACCTGTCGTGCATCGTGGCGCCCACCAATGGCCTGTGCCCGAACACCCAGGCAACCAACCTGACCGGTCCTGATTACGACTTCGGCGGTGCCGGCGTGCAGCTGTTCACCGTGTGGCGCGACGGCAAGGCGCAGCAACTGGTCGGCGCAGGGCAGAAGAGCGGCATCTACTGGGCCTTCGACGCCAAGACCGGTGCCAAGGTGTGGTCGACCCAGGTCGGCCCCGGCGGCACCACCGGCGGCGTCGAGTGGGGCACTGCGTTCGACCCGTACAAGTCGCAGGTCTATGTGGCCATCAACAACAGCACCAACGCCACCTATACGCTGGGACCGGCGAACACCCAGAGCCACAATGGCGGCTCGTGGGCCGCGCTGGATGCCGCCACCGGCAAGATCAAGTGGCAGGTCAAGGTGCCCGGCATCAACCGCGTGAATCCGAACGTCCCGGCCGGTGGCCAGGGCTCGCTGACGGTGTCGCCGAACC
This sequence comes from Xanthomonas sp. BRIP62415, assembly GCF_003993515.1. Taxonomy (NCBI): domain Bacteria; kingdom Pseudomonadati; phylum Pseudomonadota; class Gammaproteobacteria; order Lysobacterales; family Lysobacteraceae; genus Xanthomonas; species Xanthomonas sp. BRIP62415. The sequence continues at coordinate 39,064 of NZ_QEZH01000028.1, read as the reverse complement.
TGCTCTACGCCGGGTCGATGGCCGGCAACATGGTCGCCCTGGATGCCGACACCGGCGCCACGCTGTGGAATCACGACGCCACCGGCTCGGTGATCAGCTCGCCGGCCATCGTGGACGGCGCGCTGTACTGGGGCGCCGGCTACGGCCGCTTCAACTTCGGCACGGCGGCGACGGCCAACCAGCTGACCAAGTTCGTGCCGGAGGCCAGCCCGGCCAAGTAAGCCTCAACCCGGGTGATCTGCGTCGAACGCCGCGCAATCACCGCAGGACAACGACGCCACCTTCCGGTGGCGTCGTTGTGTGTCACGCCGCTACAGCCGCGTGACCTGGCACAAGCGGATCTGCCCCGCTTCCAGCCCGTGCGCCTCGGCCGCGCGGCGGCGCAACGCACCCACCAGCCCGGCCGCATCCAGCACGCCATCGGCGGGCACCTCCACGCTGTGGGCCAGCTGCCCCCACAGCACCGGCCGACCGTCGCAATAGCCCTCGTAGTCGGCGAAGTAATGCAGCTGGCGCAGCTCAGGTACCGACGTGGACATCGCCCTGGATCTCCGTGCAGCCCAGATGTTCCAACGCGATCTCCAGCCCCAGCAGATAGCTCTGCGCGCAGTAGCCGCGCACCGTCGCGATTCGTTGCCCGAAACCCTCCGGCAGGCAACGCTCCGGTCGGTCCACGCTATCGTCGTGGGCCTCCACGAACGGATACGGCAACGCGCCCAGCACACGGTGCAGGCGCGCACTGTCCACGCAGCTGCCCGGATCGATCAACGCGATTTCCATCCGCGCCTGCCCGGCCACGCGCAAGGCATCCAGCAGCTCCTGCTCCGACCCGCAGGCACGCAAGGCCACCGTCTTGCCCGCGTCGCCGGCGCATTGCACGAGCTGCCGAATGACGGCCCGCGGCAACGGCTGCGGCCCACGCACCAGCGGCAACGATGCCTCCGGACCACGCACGATCATGATCGACATGGCGGCCTCCTCAGGCAGCGGCGCGCAACGGCGCGCACAGGGACGGCAGGCAGCGCGCGGCAATCCCCAGCGACATCGCATAGGCGCGCGGCGCGTCGTGCGGCGTGATCACCACCGCCAGCGGCGCATGCTGCGGATGCAGCCACGGCTCCAGCTCCTGGTCGGCATCAGTATGCAGCTCGATGTAGGGCGTGTGCAGCGCGTCCAATGCCGCACGCAATGCCGTCGCATGCACCTGCGCACGCGCGGACGGCGCCAGATCACCCGAATCCAGCAGCACCAGCTCCACCTCGGCGTCGCCACCGGCGGCCTGCAAGCCGGCGATCAGGCCGTCGACATCGGCGCACGCCAGCGTGCGCAACGCACGCCCGGCAAACTCGGGCAGCTGCAGCGGCGCCAGCTGCGCCGGATCGGCCTGCGGACCTTGCAAAATCAGGATACACATCGTGTTGGACTCAACGCACCACAGTGCGGGAGTGCCAAGGTAGGCGCGCAGGGCATAAAGGGGCTATTTGCGGATTAGTGGTCGGGCATAAAGAATGCGTAGTGGTTTCCACGCGCAGTACCAAACACAACTGGAACCTGTTCTCATACTGTGGCAACCTAGACGTGGGGCGTATAGGATCGAGTTGGGGAACCCAGGGGCGATAAGAAAAAAATATTCCAGTCACCGGATCTGTAAGTACAGGACCGGCGACGTATTGAACGACGCAGCTTGAATAATTCACTCACCTTACTTGGGTATTTTTATGATCCGTAGACTAGTTTTTCTAACTTTGCTGTTAGCAAGCTCCCAATGCTTCGCGGCTTACTCACTCGGGGGACAGAAGATAAAGAACATAGCCACTGGATGGGGAGGAGAAGCCATATATTTAGTAACTGAAGGCCCGCTACCTGCGGGTACAGGCTGCGGCGGTGGAAATCGCTTCATGATTACACCCAACGCGTTGATGTACAAAGAGATTCTGTCCATGGCACTAACGTCTCTGCAAAGCAAGAATACAGTAGAAATTTACGTGGATGGTTGCAGCGGAACTTCAATGCAAATTAAGGCATTCACTGTAGCTGAATGAGTGAAGAGTTAAACACCAGGTGCGGACTCCCATAAATAGTGCCAGCTTAAATTTAGAGGTCTGCGGAGATATGGATCACGGAACTCGGCGGGCGTTAGCCCGCCCAAGCTGTCGTGCGGGATCTGTTGGTTGTAGTCGGCCAGCTAATGCCAGGTCTGATCGCGGACTTCGCTCATGGTGCGGGAAAAATGTGCATTTCTAGTACGCCGCGTCGATAGCTGTCGTTGGAACGTTCGATGAAGCAGTTCTGCATCGAACACCTCGGCCCGATGAAATTCAATGCAATGCTTTTGCGCTCAGCTCACTCGACCAAGTCAGCGCGGAAAATTAAGGTCCTTCGTCCAGACGAAGCCTGTTCAGATTACCGCGCCAGGCCGCGATGCGTTCCGATGTTCGGATGACGCGTGCAGCCGGCAGATTCAAGTCCACCTCGATCGCCAAGGTTTCCCGGCTGAAATCGTCGATGACATTGAACGTGCGGAAACGTCGACCGTCCCATAGCGCATCGGACATGAAATCGATCGACCATCCAGCATTGGGTCGATCACCGCATGCCAGCGGCCGTGGATGACGCATCGGTATCCGGCGCCTGCTGCGACGACAATGATTGAGCTTCATCAGGCAGTGCACATGCCAAACCCTCCAGTTGTTCCACACATGTACGCGAAAACGGATGATCAGAAACAGCTCTACAAATCCATGCCCGGGAAAGCGCTCGGCCAATTCAGACAACAGCGCAATGACCTCCTTGTCGCGATCGGGACGACACCGACAGCGCGCTGTCGAGTGAGCTAACGCCTGAGCCACGCCAACCATTGAACAGGCCCAGCGCTCGCTCCAGCCATGCTGCTCGACGAGCCAGGCAAGAGCGGGCACTTGTGCGCCGGTCTATAGCTTTTTTGCGATCAGATCTTTCAACGCATGGTTCTCCATCGCCAACTCGGCATACTTCCTCTTGAGTTTGGCGTGCTTGGCTTCAACATCACGCAGCCGCTGCACATCGGAGGCCTCAATGCCGCCGTATTGGACTTCCAGACGTCGTACGTCGCATCGGAAATGCCCAGCTCACGGCAAATATCCTTGACTTGGTGGCCGCCCTCTACCTTCTTCAGCATGGCGAGGTCTGGCTCTCGCTGAACTCTTGCGATCGTTGGTCTCCTTGGCGACAGTGTGCCCAGCGAGATCTAACCATGGCTGGATCAATTTTACGCACGGCTGACAACATGCTCTAGAGCTCGCTCAAAATATAATGAGCGGCCTCGCGATCCGGCCCATGCTGCACAATCCCCGGTTCCCTGTACGTGAACTCTAAGTCCTCGTGTATGAGCACTTATTAGCAAGGCATACATTGCTCTTCCAGTGTGCGTGGATAGTGATATCGACCAGGCCGTTGGCGAACATTTTTGGAAGATTCGCATGCTCTCCGCTTAAAGAAAAAAAGACCACATCATTGGCATGAGGCATCAATTGCATCACTTTGCCAGATCCACTTCCGGCGCAAACCGAAAAAGACGACGCCAATAAGACCAAGCATGACCCAAAGATATTTAGCCGCATATATAGCAATTCTCTAGATTTTTATTAGCCGAATTACAGGGCGACCAACCCGCCCCCCTAACACTAGCTGTCCAAAAAAGCATCGAGACATGGAATATCTCAAGCACATGTAAATCCATCTTGTTTCAAGGCTTCTAACTTCGAACACGCAAAATGGCTGGTGCAAGGATGTTAATCTATTATCTTGCGCATTGCACCGATAATTGGCAGGCAGGAAAATCTAATGTCCCCAACCTGTAGGCATCGAGTTCACCTAGAAAGCCAACTTAACCGGACCTGACCCCGTTCCCGGAAAAGTCAACCTGACACCGTTCCCACATTGGATCCATTGAAGCAGTAGCGCATCATCATTGTCCTGCGGCTGGTAGTAGAACGCCGACCGGCTTTGCTTGACGATAGCGCAGGCTCGACGAACCCCAACGCGATACCGGTCGATCAGATGGCCCCCGAACGTCTTGCGCTGCGTGGGCCTCAGAACTTTTTTTACAGCACGTCCTGCAACATCACCTTGTCCAGGCTCAGATTGGCCACTAGCTGCTTGAGCTTGCGGTTCTCTTCCTGGCGTAGCCGGCGCAGTTCGGCCAAACCGAACCCGCCAAACTTCTTGCGCCACGCATAGAACGTGGCCTGGCTGATGCCCATCTTTCGGCAGATCTCCTAGACCGCCGTGCGGGTCTCGGCCTGCTTCAGGGCAAACGCGATCTGCTCTTTGGTGAACTTCGACTTCTTCATGGCGACGGGCCTCTTTGGTCTGAGTTTCGCCGAATTTTCTAGGTCTGGCTGGTCCAAGTTGTAGGGAGGAGGTCAGGAGGTCACCCAACCGCACAGCATGGCAATCCGTCCCTGCTGTGCACGGTAAAATTTTCGCTACGGGATATTTGCGGACTTCACAGCCTGCGTAGTCCGACCAAAGGCATCTATACAGAGTTGGCCTCCATTACAGTTTCTAGATACTTGTGAAGTATATACAGTTCCTTCTTGAGAAGTCACAGAGTTGATCTGCGGTCTTAGAAATACGGCCCCAAACTGATTTAAGTCAGCATATGGATGCCATCCAATTCGTTTTGGAAAACCACTGTCAGGATTACTGAGACTAGAAGCATACTGGAAATTTTTCACAGATTTGACGTTTCCGGAAACACTCTTCGTCACACTGAGCAAAAGGCCATCATTAACATATGGTGCATTTCCGTAAATATAAGTACTTAGCACTCCATCAGGCGCTAGTACTTTTGTCCGAGAGGTGCCTGGCGATGGATTAGTATTTGAAAACCAAATATCGGATTGATAATTATACTTCCAAGTAGCATTGGTTAAGCCGGGACCACTGATTGACTTCTCCACGACAGCAAGCGTCCAACCACCCAAATACGACGTCGGCTCGGTGGTCTGAGTTGGAAGTCCATTGGCCATAGAGTAACCGCTGCCATAACAAGACCAAGGGACTTGTGAACGGCCAAGCATTACCTTTGAGATTAGGAATCGTGCCGTCGCACCAGCAGGATTGGTAACGCTTACCACAGCCTGATCGCGAATGAGTCCGCCTGTCGTTGCGTCGGCATTTTGTATGCCTGACCAACTCGACGGATTACGGCAGGAGCCATATTCTCGATCTATCGTGAAGTCGAAACCTGGCCTAAATGTCCCCTCGTAGCTCCAAGAGCTTCCGTCCGGGTTTATCACTTTCGAATCCGAATAACTCCAAGTATATCCGTTTGCAACTACCGAAGACAGAACTCCCGACGTGTAGTTCAATGTAATAACACGCCCGTCGCTAGCGTCGATTCGATCTAATTTCACCATCTCAGTGGCTTTATTGGAGTAAGAATATCTTACCCAGTTTCCATGCCTATCCTCAATCCGAGTTGGATACCATCCAAGTCGCGCCACATCAATGCCTTCGTTGGATATAACCGGCCTTCCACCGATATATCTAAGGACGGTCGACATCCCTCTATAACGACGTTCCAGAGCTATCCAATCGAACCAGTATTTGGTGCCATCAGCTCGCTCAATAAAAAATCCTTCTCCAGAGCTGAAGTTTCGCTCGTCTGCGTATGTATTCCCTGAATTCCTAAGAGAATCGATACAAGACACATAATCCATTTTCGACGTCAGCCAAAAATAAGGTCTACCCGATGATGGGGAGGGCATCAACCCCTGATTGTATACGAGCAAATCATTCCCAACACCAGGGATCTGGAGAGACGGCGCGTTCCAAAACGTAAGCGCAGGGAAAGATTCTGGGTAAGTAGCATCTGCTGGAGGCGACAAATAAGCTTTGTCTTTAATTGAGCATACCTTGTTCTTTCGCGACTGATCAGAGCTAACTGGACCCGTTAGATATTGGTATGACGCAACCACCTTGGGCAGTCCCAGCTCCCACAAGCCCATGATTCTATATGAGTTAAGATAGTCGTCTTTAGACGACGGTGAGATCGTCAGCGAGCGTCTAAACTCGACAGGTAGATTGTCGTTTCCTGGCAACGCAACGTCAACGGCACTAAATGAAAGCGCGCCATTCTGCATCGAAAACTGCTCGCCGAATTGATTTCCTGGCGTACTTTTTTGCCTTTCGGGCTTATTGAGAAAGTTCTCATACCGGAGGTCAACAACATTAGAAGGAAAACTCTGCTGTGCCCAGGATGCAACCGGGTTAAGGCACAGCACTGACAATAAAAGTCTAGGAAGATATTCTTTCTTTCTCAGCGAACAGCCAGAAAATATTGTGCTATTCATCGCCGATAATAATCTACGGCAATCAACATTAACACATTTTTTTATTGAACGAATTTCTTTAGCGTTCTCGACACACACTTTTCATCTCCCTTATCCCACGACGACGGGCTCATATCCATTATTTTCGGAATGCTATGGATATGCGCTCGCGATAAAATCTCCAATCAAAGAACACTCATAGCAATTCCAAGAGCATCTCAAAATTTTAAATAAATAAGTTCTACCAACTGCAGCAAATCCTCTAAAGGAGTAGGAATATAGCGAGAATTACAAAGGGGTACAGTCCAAGCATGGTGCGCACTAAAATTAAAAGTAGCTTGATTTTTTTCGGCCAGAAAACTTTAGGCACGTCGAAATCAAAGACCACCTTCATAATCGCGTAAGAATTACTAGGACCAACTCCTCCCTGCGCACCCAAATAATTAAAGTACTCCAAATCCACTGTTCTTAACGCCGACAACAGCCATCGCGCACAATAGTAATAAATTGCGCCATAGATTGTGCCGACACTGATTAATAGCTTAGCGTCCACCTTATCACCTCTATTGATTTATCTCTTTCTCGCGCAGAGGTCCCCACTCGAAGAAATTAATTACGGGTGAAAATTTTGCCATCTCACCAAGGCCGACACCAGCTTTCGGCACAACCTCGACCGAACCGCCCGGATCGAAATTTACGTCTACGCCCGGATGCACTATCGCCCCGCCTTTAATGCTCACTCCTCCACTAAATTCAATTTTGGAGTCCATCTGCTTGTCAACTATATTAATCTTGAAACCTTCTTTTGGCTGACCGGAAACGTTGACATCTGCCCCTATTCCAACTGGAATAAATCCAATCTGTCCTTCGAAATTTTTTAAACTTATCGACCCTTCAAGGCCAACACCTAATGCTGCCGCAGCCTCAAATTTGAAGTCGACTGCGTCTGAAGTAGCATTGGATGCGCTGTCAATCCTATCTGCTTTGCTGATTAATTCTTGCCTAAGGTTAAGCATGTAACAAAAAGGACAACGCCCATCTATGTCTTTAAATTTATAGGGGTTTCCGAACGCATACACGTAACGGTTAAATAGCCTTGTATCTTCGGCATCCTTGGCACCAATCGGGTCCGCGCTAAGAAACAAGCCCACCTGCGGATCGTAGTACCGTTGTTGCATGTAAGTCAGTCCAGTGGCAGCATCCATTACATGCCCCGTGTAGCCAACTACATCTGTGGGCGACCCTAAGTTTGCACCATAAGGTTCATATTCTCGCCGTTCAATGACGTTGCGATTTGTATCCGTTAGCACGGAAGTAGAACCAAGGCCATCTGTATGTACATAACGGATAACTTGCGCTGAGGCAACCGAGCTGAAACTGAGGGAAAACATACACGTCAGTAAAGTGTACAGCCAGCGGCTAACAGTTTTTGTAGTTTCACTCATGCCATTTCCAATATTTAGATAGTAGTTCAGGCTTTTGAACCCTTGAGGACAAGCAAGAGTGCACAAGAATCGTATCTAACTGATGCGCACCAAGCCGCCTTTTGATTCACCTAAGATAAGCCTCAACAATGTCGCAGCCAGCTGCCTGATAATCCGTCTTTCTTTTATTGACCAGAGCTGCTAGTAAGGTTGCCATCAGACAGAGCCTTACACCGCTCCTAGCCTTGTCGTAATACATCGCTGGTGAGTTTTTACATTCTTGCGCAAGAGATCCAAACCATACGAAGTGCGCTGCTGATGCCTGATAAGCGCCCAGCTGAGTCACTTCCACGTCAGGTACCCATTCATTTTCTAAGGCCCAAGTAATAGCTAGAAATAATCCCAAGGCTGCTGCTAGCATACCAATGAAAAATAGCTTCATATTATTTCCAATTATTCACCCAAGCAGCTTTAAAAATTAGCGCGCTATTCATGCGATCATCGACATCTACCGATAGAAAATTTTCTCGACGTCGTTGCCCTTATGCATCGAGCTCTTGGGAAATTAGTTAAGGAGGAGCTGATATAGTAACGGAACAATATCGGCCGCAGAGCGCTTGACATGCGAGAGTCCTGATACCGCACTGCAAGCGCCGTTTTGCGTACAGCCGAGCACGCGATATGAATATGTACCCGAAGGGCGTGACAACGACGTCCAAGTAGTTTGGTCGCCCTCGTAAACGGAAGTCCAGGTCAGCCCGTCGATACTTTCCTCAACCACGTAGCGCACGACTCCCGGGTTAGCACCCCAAGTCAAGGCGTTTTTCGTGGCAGGCAGGTAACCGATGGGCCATTCCACTTCAGCGACGTTGCTTCCGCCAAGTGTCACGTATTCTGTGATTTTGGAGCGACGCTGGTTTTTCTGAAAACGCAGGACACCCGCTTGGTCGTACATGGAGGCAACAGCGCCTGATGATTGGGTTGCCAACGTGCGTCTGCCGTTGCCGTCGTATCGATACATCTCCTTATTCGTTGCGGCACGCAGTCGATTACCGAAGTCAAACGCGTATGTCTGCCCATTCTTGTTGATTAGGTTTCCCTGCATATCGTACGCAAGACCTACAACGGTACCTCCATTACAGCTGCCACCGGTTTTGATGTTCGTCAGATGCCAGTATGGATCGTAGCAATACGAATGATCGCGACCCGCTATCGCCACCTTTGTCAGATTATCCAACGCATCGTAGGCATAGGTTGCATTACCGAACATCGGAGAGGATGCCGACTTCAATCTGTCCAGTCCGTCGTATTCCATACTCCGATTTCCACGCCCATTACGCCATGAAGCATTGTCAGTAATTGACTTGACATTGCCATTCTGGTCGTATGTATAGCTATCACTTAGAACTGCGATCCCGCTGTGCGTGTCCTGGCTTGTACCGGGAAGCTGACGACGGTTTTGGGCCATCGTGTGCAAAATGCCGTTGCCATACGTGAACTGCCGAATTGCGCCGTTGGGGTAGTAGCTGACTGCGCTAGCATACGCACCCGCGCGAGTCGACTGACCTAGCGCGTTGGGTGCATAATCGATGGTTTGACCTGTTGGATAGCGATGCGCCGCTAGATTTGCATTAGCGTCATAGATCGAACTCATTGCCCAGGTTTCGCCGTCCGCCTGTCCCTGACTTTCTCCGATTAGGAGACGTCGCCTGTTGTACGAATAGCTATTGTAGGTGGCGACACCATTGTTCAATGTCGTGATTTGCTTGGTCAGGCCGTCTGGCCAGTAGCTTAGGCGTTGATTGCCATTGCCATCGGGAAAACCAAGTGATGCGATGCGATTTCGCGCATCGTAGCTTCGATCGACCCTGCGAGCGGCTATCGTTGCAGATGCGCCGTTCGTGTCGCAGCCGATGTCCATAGGCAGACCCGCAGCTGTCCACCGGACGTTGCCCGCACCGTCATACCCGGTCAATGTAGCGCCTGTCTCCGGCTCGACCGAACGGCAAAGTTCCTGATTGCTGTTGTATGCGTATGTACGAGTTAGCGCCTGGCTCCAATCGTTGCTATGCCGTGTGATTGCAGTGGGTTTTCCGAAGACATCGCGCGATATCTCGGTAACGGCACCTTCCGGATGCTGGATCCAGACGGGCTTGTCGTACGCCGGTTGATCGAAGACTTGATAGCCAGTCACAGTACTCTGCCCATTCGGGTTTGTTACTCGCGTTTGGTTACCGGGTAGATATTCGGTACGTGTTACTAGTGCATCGTTACCCAACTCGGTGTCCTGGCCGATCCAGATAGTTCGTCCTAATGCGTCGTATCCTGTCCACGTTCCTGTGGTCAACGCTTCGCTATTGCCAGGATAGGAGGTGAATGTCACACGCCCCTCGTGGTCGTATGTAAATTTTTGGAACCGTTGTGTACCGGCTTCATTGGCTGCATCAAATTCGCGCGTGAGTACAGGGCGCCAGAACGCATCAAAATATGTCAGCTTTCGATAGTTTCCAGTCACTATTGTTTGGCGCCAGTGCCCTCCGGCAATTCCGAACTCTGCTCCAGGGACAAGTTCGAACGCCTGCGATGTTAAGTTCCAAGCAGTGCTATCGCCTTCCGGATAGGAGATCCTCGCGAGCCTCCCCATCGTGTCGTAGCCATATGAGGTGGTGTAGCCATTTTCATCGGCAACTGCTGTGATCCAACCATTGTCGTCAACCGCGGCTGATTCGCCAGTGCCATCCGCGTAGCGAACCCATTGTGGAATGCCTCGCTTCCATGCAGACAACGTCGTCGTATTGCCATTGCCGTCGCTGGCCGTTGCAACGGTTCCATCTGGGTTGTAAGTCAACGTCTGCTGCAGTTTTCCGAAGAGGCGCGTGGCTACCGGCTGAGCATTCGTACCGTAGGTGACTTCCGATCTTGTGATGCCATTGACGACCACCTTCGACGTTTGCCCGAGCACCCATTTGGAGGTATCGTCGTAGTACGACAGCGTCTCTGTCTTGGTATAAGTCTGAGCCTGCGCCGCTCCTGATAGGTACAGCAGTGACGCCAGAGATGCTGAAAGCTTCAACAGTTGTTGATGTTTCTTACTCATCTTGTCCTCGTGAGTTTACTATTTTCTTGTCAGCCACAATCGCTGTGTGAGGCTTCTTTCTGGGATCTGATCTTGCGATAGGCATAACAAGGTCGGTCATTCGTCTCAACCGGCTAAGCTATTGAATTGTCATCAGCCTCTATCTTCACAAGCTGGCTAGATCACAGCACGAAGGCTCGCTACACGCGCAGATCCTGCCGCTAGATTAATCTTCGAGGTATAAGAATTTACCCTTACAAGATTGATCATTATCATCAATTATGATCGTTATCTTCTTTCCGGCGGTCATTGCCGCAATCAGGGCGGCATAGATCGCCTTGTTGTTTTCGGCGTTTGAATTCGACCAGTACACAGGCTTCCCGGCAGGACATACGGCGTTTCCTTCGGCCAGGATAAATGGAATTTGCGTTGGCATATAAGTTGCTTCGACCCGAACTACGCGTCCGGTAATGTACTGCAATGCAACCACAGGACCCGATATCGCAAACAGTCCCAAAACCATGGCTAGTCCTGCAAAAATCTTCATCCTTTCCTCGTGATTATTTGATTAACCATATCTGCTTGCAGAACGTCCTGTAAGTCGACATGCATGCATTTGATGCGCGGTGGAAGCAGCCTTAAGACGATCGTAGTAGGTGGCCTTCAATATCTGTCTGCGTAAACTAGTTGAAGACATCGCGTCCCAGTGTCACTGTCGAAGTCGACTTGTATGAACAGCAAGAACCTTTCGATCCGTGCTCCAGGCGATCCAATCGGCTGCGAGTTACAGCAGACCATTTCGCGGACGCGGTTATTTTGCAAAACGCATTGCCAATATCTTGGTACGCCCACCAAATCCACAGTCTTTTTTTTCTACAATCAGTTGCACATCAAGATCACGCGTGTACGCTGTCAGAGCCATGGCAAGCAGCTCTTGGTATGCTGCATGGTTGCGATCGATAACGAAGTCGTTTGGACCAGCGGTGCAATCTGTGATCAAGGCTGTGGAATGATGTAGAGCGATGCCCTCGCCATACCAGCCATTCTCTACGTAGGTAATTTTCCCGTAACCAGTGGCCTCGACGGCCAAGGCAGCGCCAGGCAATAACGTCGTTAGCGCCAGCAAATACCGCAAGCACGACCTTTTACCGAGATGCACCTTAGCTTCCCTTGCTATCAGCTATAAATGATATCGACGCCACAAATAGCGCCACGCATGTGCGCAGGCTAGTTAGTAGTTACGTTCCCCTGGTACCTCTGCACGCCAGGCAGAGCTAGCCACCCCGGCAGAATGAACAGCCAAGTCAGCTTTGTCAATATGTGATGAAGAGCAAGCGGCGGGTTATTTTTCCCGCCGCCAGTTCACCGAGCCCTTGGTCTCCACCGTGCTGGATTCGGCTTCGATGTCGAAGCCGCGGCTGAGCAGGTATTTCAGCGTCAGGACCGAGCCGCTGCCGACCATCGAGACGCCGTAGCCGACGTAGAGTTTCGGCGAGAGGTACTTGCCGAAGCCCACCACCGAGCCGACGGTGCTGGATTCGCTCACCCCCGCCTCGTCCAGGCCCAGCTTGGCGCCGATCTGCGAGGCGATCAGGCTGCTGCCGGCCGACAGCGCGGCCGAGGCGGCGCTGACCTGCTGGGTTTCGTCGCTGCTGGCAGTGGACAGGCCGCGGCCGAGCACCAGGTAGGACAGTGCTTCGGATTGCGACATCGCCGGCTCGGACCACACATCGGCACGCGGCGATTCGGCGCGGCCGCTGACGTCGATGCCGGCGGTGACATCGCCGACCTTGCGTTCGGCGCGCAGGCTCACGCGCGGGTCGGAGACGATGTTGTTGTTCCAAGTCAGCTGGCCGCGGCTGATGGTCAGATCCTGGCCATAGGCCTTGTAGCGGCCGCGCACGTCCAGCCCGCCGTTGGCGGTCATCTCGCGGCCCGGGCGCGCGCGGATCTGCATCTGCCCGCTCAGTCCACCCTTCAGGCCGAAGCCGCTCATATTGACCTTGTCGCCAAGCACGATGGCCAGGTCCATATCCAGTGGCGAGGCCGGCGCTTCTTCCGGGTCCACCGGGTCCAGCACCACCACGTCCTCGGACACCGAGGTGCCGCGATCCAAGCGTTCCAGGTCGATATCGGCTTCGGGTACGGTGACCTTGCCACGCAGTTGCATGGTGTTGTCGGTGATGCCGAACTGCATGTCCGGGTTGGCGATGATGCGCAACTCGCTGGTGTTGTAGGCCAGCACGTTCTGGCCGCGGATATTGAGCAGCAACGGCGTGCTGGTGCCGAACCACGACAGCCCGCCATCGATGTTGAGCGTGCCTTCGCCCGACTTGGCCGATGCGGTGATCTTGGCCGAGCCATCCGGCAGTGCGTCGAAGCGTCCCTTGCCCTCGCTCAGAGTCAGGCCCATCGACGGATATTCGGCGGTGAAGTTGCTCAAGGTGGCATCGCCGCCCAGCAGCGGTTTGTCGCGGGTGCCGCGCAGGCTCACATGGCCTTCGACCAGGCCCTTGGGCTGCACCACATCGGCCACCACCAGCTCCAGCCAGTACAGCCGCGACATATTGAGATACAGCTCGCCGTTGAGCGGGGCGTAGGCATCCCAGCCGGTGTTGAACTTGGCATCGACAAAGCCGGCACCCTGGAAGCCGACACCGAGCTTGGCCTGGATCTGCTGCGGGGTGAAATCGGCCTGCACGCTGAACTGGTCGTAGCGCAGCAACTCGCCGCGATTGGGGTTGCCGGCCACCGCCGCGTAGCGGGTTTCGCCCAGGCGGATGCCGCCTTCGGGCGAGGCGATGCGGAACGAGCCTTCCCAGGCATTGCCGCGCGGCTTGAAGCTGCCATCGAGCGCCAGCTCGCCGCGCAGGTAGATCTGCCGCCCCTCCTGCTTGGGCAGCCACGGCTGCACCAGCGACAGCGGCAGTGCATCGCCGTGCACCACCATGCCCTCGCGCGGCCAGTTGGCGCTGGCGCACAGCGCGCCACCGGTGGCTGCGCCCAGGCAGGTGTCCGACAGCGTGAATGCCGCACCGTCGGTGCTGAACTGCGCCGGCTGGCGCAACGCCCACGCATCGCCCTTGGCCGGTGCGATCCGCAGCGTGGCGACCTGGCCTTGCCAACGCTCGCCATTGCGACGGACATCGCCCTGCAGCGCGAGGTTGGCCATGCTGTTGGCGATCTCGGCATCCAGGCGCAGCGCTTCCACCGCACCGCGTGCCTGCACGCGCACGCTGTCCAGCACCACGCCGGCTTCGATCGCGGTGCCCTGCAAGGCCAGTTGCCCGTCGCTGCCGCGCCACGGCAGGCGCCCACGCAGGCTGATGCTCTGCGCGCTGTAGTCGTTCCAGCGCAGGCCATTGCCGGCGATGTCTGCGGTGATGTCCGGGGCATCGCGCTTGCCACTGACCTGCAGCTGCCCGCGCACCGTGCCGGTGGCGCCGGGCAGGACATCGTCCAGCTGCAACGGCTGCAGTTGCGCGGCGATATCGAGCTGGTCGCCGACCTTGCCCTTGGCGTTGATGCGGCTATTGCCCAGCGACAGCTGCAGTTCGCCTTCGCCCTGTTCGCCACGCAAGGCGAACTTGCCGTTGGCCGACAGCGCGCGCTGACGCAGCTGGCCGGTCAGGGTCGGGATATCCGCAGTGGCTTCGAAGCCCGGCGATACGCCGCCGGCCGGCGCCGGCAGCTGGCGGCCCTTGGAAGCGACCTTGCCGGAGAGATTGCCGTTCCAGCCCGGCGCGAAATAGCCCGGGTCGAACTTGGCCAGCTGGGCGGTGACATCCCATTCCAGCTCCGGGGTCCAGCCCACTTCGCCGGTGAGATCCAGCGAGCCGCCCGGGGTCTTGGCCTGCACCTGCTTGAGCTGGGCGCGCTGATCGTTGCCGCGGCTGTCGAACACCAGCGCGGCCTGCTGCCCGTCGCGCTCCAGCGTGGCGCGGCCGATCGCCGCCCATGCCTTCAGGGTGCCGGCCACGCCCAGGCGCGCATCGACCAACTCCACCGGCACCACCGGCGCATCGGGGGTGGCCGGGTCCGGTGTCGGGGTGAAGCGCAGGCCGCTGGCATTGACCGCGAAGCGGAAGCTCGGATTCTGCGTATCGCGGAAATCGGCAGTGCCACGCAACTGCGCGCGGCCTTCGAAGGCATCGATCACCAACGGCTCGACCGTGATCACCTGGTCCAGCAGGCTGATATGCGAGGGCTGCAAGCTGGCGCTCAACTCGCCCTGCTTGACGCTGCCTTGCAGGTCGGCGTTGCCGCCCTTGCCGGAGGCCTGCAGGTTCAGCGCGATCGGTGTGGCCGGGGCGGCGTACTGCCCGTTGGTGGCCGGCATCAGCAGCGAGGTATCCAGCGCCTCGGTGACGGCCTTGAAGGTCCAGGTCGGATCATCGCGCCCGGTGAACACCAGGCTGGCCTGCAGCGGCGCCGGCGCGCGGCCGGCGATGGCCACTTCCATCTTGTCCAGATCGCCGCGTGCCACCAGCCCCAGGCTGGCCGGGGTGCGCCCACGTGCGGCCGGCAGCACCGCAGTGGCGGTGAGGTCGGCGCGGTAATCGTCGCTGGGCACGTAGTCGCCGTGCAGGCGGAAGTCGCCCATGTCGGTATCGACCACCAGATTGCGCGTGCGCAGTTCGCCGGTGGCCACTTCCAGCCCGCCCTGCACCTTGTGCAGGACGATCATCGGCTGCTGCAGCTGGGTGATGCGCAGGTTCTCCACGGCGATCTTGTCGGCCTGGATCGCCAGCGGCACGTTGATCTGCGGCAGCGACTCGGGCCAGCTCGGCAGCGTGAACGGCTCATCGCTCTTGCCCAGATTCAACGTGGCATTGCTGACCTGCACGGCATCCAGTTGCAGCTTGCGCCCGAGCAACGGGCGCAGGTCCGGTTCCAGGTACACGCGCTCGGCAGTGAAGTGGATGTCCTGATACCGGAAATCGACATCGCGCAGGGTCAGTGGGCCGGCCACCGGGCCTTCGACCTTGCCGTAGGTGAAGCTGGCACCGACCGGCAGGCGCGCGGTGACCTGGGCCAGCAATACATCGCGCCCGGCCACGGTCTGCAGCAGCCAGTACACCGCGATCAGGGCCAGCAACACCAACCCCAGCAAGGTCAGCCCGGAGCCCACCCAGAACCGGCGGCGGCGGTAGAAACGCGCGCGGCGCGGTGCGGGGGGGGGCGTCGGTGTGCTCACAGGTTGGCCCCGATATCGATATAGAGCTGGAACTGAGAGTCGGGATCGTTCAGGCCATGCGCGATGTCCACGCGCACCGGGCCCACCGGCGAGCGCCAGCGCAGGCCGAAGCCGATGCCGGTGTGCCAGTCGGGCGTGTCGTCGAACGCGCTGCCGCTATCGACGAACACCGCGCCTCCCCAGGGGCCGCCCTTGAGGTAATGCTCGTATTCGGCGCTGGCGGTGACCACGTTCTTGGCACCGAGCGCGAATTCGTCCGGCTTGGGCGTGCGCGGGCCGACTTCGCGGAAGGCATAGCCGCGGATGCTGTTGGCGCCACCGGCAAAGAAGCGCAGGCTCGGCGGCATCGCCACCAGATCGCTGGTCCAGGTGGTGCCGCCTTCGCCGCGCAGGATCACCCGGCCATTGTCGCCGGCGCCCAGGAACCAGCGCAGCTGGCCATAGAGCTGGCCGAAATTGGTGTCCGAGCCGGCACCTTCGGCACCGCCGCGGATGAAGGCCTGCCCGGACACGCCGCTGCGCGGGAACAGGCGGTCGTCGACATTGACGTAGTTCACTTGCAACTGCGGATAGATCAGCGTGGAGGTTTCATACACCGCGCCTTCGAAGTCGTCACCGCTGCTGAAACGCCAGCGCTCGCGCAAGGCATTGATCGAAGCGATCGCACTCCAGCGCTCGTTGATCTGGCCGCTGCGGCTGCCGGTGAGCTTGACGTTGCGCAGGTCGATGTATTCGGTCTGCTCGTCATAGAGCCGCGCCGAGGCGGTGTACCAGCCATCCAGCCAGCGGAACGCCGGCACGCGGTAGCTGGTGGTCAGGCTCTTGCGGTTCTGCGCGTAATCCAGCTGCGTGTCCATCTTGTGGCCGCGCGAATTGACGTAGCGCCGCTCCACGCCGCCGCGCACACCGGCGCCGCTCTCGCTGCCATAGCTCAGGCCCGAGGTATAGACGGTGCGCTTGGCGCGGGTGAGCTTCACATCCACCGGCACCCGGCCCTGGTCGTCGGCTTCTTCCGGCTTGGGCTGGATATCGATGGTGCTGAAGTAATCGAGCTTGGTCAGCGACTCGCGCAGGCGATCCAGCTTGCCTTCGTGGTAGTAGCTGCCCTCGTCCCAATACACCAGCGGCTCGAACAGGCCGGGGCGGAAGTAGTCGTAGTCAAAGCGCACCTTGCCCATGTCGTAGCGGCGGCCGCTATCCCAGTTCAGATCGATATCGGCGGCGTGCTCGGCGCGCGTCACCGCGACGCGGCGCTGGGTGAAGTCGGCATCGAAGTAGCCACGCTCGGCCAGCCGACGGGTGATGCGCACCTTGCTCGCTTCGTACTGCGGATGGCTGAAGACCTGGCCTTCGCGCGGTTCGAACTGCTTGAGATCCTGACCCAGGTAGCGGTCCTGCTCGGCCCAGCCGGTGATGGAGATATGCGACTGCCGCACGCGCACCGGCTCGCCGCGCTCCACGGTGATCACCACCGTCACCTTGTCGCCGCTGCGCGGCGCGGCCAGATCGATGGTCGGCGAGTAGTAGCCGAACGGTTCCAGCGCCTCGCGCGTCTGCCGTTCGGCCTGCGCCAGCAGATACTCCAGTCGCGACTCGCCCTGCTCCTTGCCCACGGCCTCATACAGAGACAGGGAGACCTCGATGTTCTCGATCATCTCGGCGTCGGCGTCGTCGTCCAGGCCCTTGATTTCGATCTTGTCGATGGTTGCCCGGGCAACCGCTTGCAGCGGAACGAGCAGAGTGCACAGCAGGGAGAGAGCAAACGCGACTTTAAGCATCTACAAAGGATACCTAGCCTAGGCGTGAAGGGACAAAAAATCTAAACAATCTCGACTATCCGCAGGCGCAGGGGCTGGTTAGAGTCGAACTGTTGTTAACGTTTCGTTGACAGCGATGCCGCGCGGCCTCCCCGGTCGTCGCGCCCTGTTCCATGCCTTTGGAGAGAGAGGTTTCCATGAAGCGCCATTTGTTGGTCAACGCCGTATGCGCCGCCCTGGCCATGCCATCGCTTGCGATGGCCCAGAACCAGGACGCAGTGACTGAATTGAACAAGGTCACCGTGACAGGCTCGTTGATTCCGCGGTCACAGGTCGAAACAGCCACCCCGGTGTTCTCCATCACCGCCCAGGACATCCAGCGCCGCGGCTTCAAGGATGTCTACGACGTGCTGCGCTCGCAGCCGATGGCCACCGGCTCGGTGCAGGACGGCCAGTTCAGTGGCGGCTTCACCGCCGGCGCCAAATCGCTGAGCCTGCTCGGCCTGGATCCGGGCTTCACCCTGGTGCTGATCGACGGCCGGCCGATGGCCGATTACCCGCTGCTCTACAACGGCCAGAGCAACTTCGTCGACCTGGCCAGCGTGCCGGTGGGTATGGTCGAACGCATCGACGTGGCGCCCGGCAACCAGTCCTCGATCTACGGCTCCAGCGCCATTGCCGGCGTGGTCAACATCATCCTGAAGAAGCACGTCGAGGGCGTGCAGATGAATTACCGCATGGGTACCTACGACGGTGGCGGCGGCAACAACCAGCGCTTCCAGCTCACCGGCGGCAGCACCCTCGGCAAGGCCGATCTCGTCTGGGGCCTGCAGCTCAACAACCAGGATCCGATCTACGGCTACCAGCGGCGCGATTTCGATTCCACCTCCGACAATCCGGACCCCACGCTGCGCTACGGCTCGCGCATCGCGCTGCACAACACGCCAACCACCTACATCGACCCCGGCGCCGCCAACTGCGATGCACTGGGCCCGCTGTTCAACGGTTCGGTGCAATACGACAACCGCGCCAATCGCGGCAACTTCTGCAGCAGCCGCACCGAGCCCGGTTACGCCAGCATCCTCAACAAGGAGCGCAGCGCCAGTGGCTACGCCAACCTGACCTACGCCTTCAACGACAACACCCAGGGCTACGCGACGCTGCTGCTCAATCGCACCAAGGTGGAGGTCAACAGCGGCTCACGCTTCTGGCAGACCTCGTCCGATACCGGCGGCTTGTTCTACAACCAGGACAGCCAGCAACTGGAAGGCTACCAGCGCATCTTCGCGCCTGAAGAGACCGGCAACCTGAACTTCAACAACAATCGCCAGACCGCCGACTCCTACAACATCGCCGCCGGCATCAAGGGCGGGCTGGGCGCCAGCAACTGGACCTACGATGCGTACTACGCACGCGCCGAATACCGCATCGACAGCCGCCAGCAATGGCCGTTGGCCGATCGCATCGAGGATTTCTTCCGCGAGCAGTTTCTGGGCGCCCAGCAAGGCGAGTACTACGGCTACCCGATCTATTCGCCCAACGACGCCGACTTCTATCGCGCATTGACGCCGGCGCAATACCGCAGCTTCAACGACGAGATCCGCACCAAGTCCAGGACCTGGACCCAGAACGTCAACCTGCAGCTCACCAACACCGAGTTGTTCAACCTGCCGGCCGGTGCCGTCGGCGTGGCCGGGGTGCTGCAGGCGGGCAACCAGTACTGGGAAAACCCGACTGATCAACGCGTGATCGCCGGCGACTTCTACCAGCTGACCGGCACCCAGGGCAGCGGCAAGCGCGAGAACTGGGCGGCGGCATTCGAGATGCGCCTGCCGATCCTCTCGACGTTGACGGCCAACCTGTCCGGCCGTTTCGACGACTACAAGAACCAGGGCGGCGGTGGCGATTCCAAGTTCACCTACAAGGCCGCGCTGGAATTCCGCCCGATCGATTCGCTGCTGTTCCGCGGCAACTATGCCACCGCCTTCAAGGCACCGGACATGGCGTTTTCCTTCGCTGGCGACAGCGGCTTCTTCCAGGGCGTCAACGATTACTACCGGTGCGCACTCGAAGAGCCCAACGTGCCGATCGCCGACTGCACCTATGGCGGTACCAGTATCCAGGGCCGTCGGTCGGGCAATGCGGACCTGAAGTCGATCACCGCCAAATCCTGGGGCGCCGGCGTGGTGTGGTCGCCGAGCGCACGCTTCAGCGTCAATGCCGATTACTACAACATCAAGATCGATGACAAGGTCAGCGACCTGAGCACCGACAACCTGCTGCAGACCGAATCGGCCTGCCGCCTCGGCAGCCTGGATATCAGCTCGCCCACCTGCGTGGATGCACTGTCGCGTATCGATCGCACCGCCGCCGATGCACCGGTACCCAATCGCCTGAGCGACATCCGCATCAACCCGGTCAATATCTCCAACGAGGAGATCTCCGGCGTGCTCAGCAAGGCGACGTACAACCTGGCGACCGAATCCTGGGGCCTGTTCGTCTTCGACGCGCAATACAACCTCACGCTCAAGCACGAAAGCCAGCAGTTCCCGCAGGATCCGGTACGCGACCTGCTCAGCGAACCATTCTTCTCCTCCGAGTTCCGCAGCATCGTCAATGCCTCGGTGACCTGGCAGAAAGACGCCTGGACCACCACGTTGTTCGGTCAACGCAATGGCCGCACGCCCAACTTCGTGGCGCAACAAAGCACCGATGGGTATGCGGTGGAAGGCGCCCGCAAGGTCGGTGCGTGGACCACGCTCAATGCCACGCTCGACTATGCGCTCAACGATGACATCTCGCTGACCGCAACGGTCAACAACCTGGCCGACACCCGCCCGCCACGCGACCGCACCTACACCAGCTACCCGTACTACAACATCTTCAACTACACCGGCTACGGCCGCTCCTACATGCTGGAGCTGAACTGGCGTTTCGGCGCACACTGACTGATCCGAGGCGGTAGCGTCCAGCGGCAGCCATGGGGCTGCCGCTGGCGTTTTTTGGCCAAGGCTTAGGGCAGGCGTTTTTGAATCGAGCGCTCGGGGAGCGCCGCGACTGCGATTGAGCGAGTCTGGAGCGGCTGGAAAAGGTGTGTAGCACAAGCTGGCGACACGCAGGCACTTCGGCTGCGGGCATGCTGCACGCACCGATGCAGCAGCCTCGCGTCGTCGTGCTGGCCGTTGTCAGCGTGCGTCGGCCTGGATCAGGCCGGCATGCAACAAATCCAGCCGCAGCGGCTCCAGCTGCGTGGCGTAGCGCCGCCACTCGTCCACGTTGCGCCCATGCACACCTTCGCGCACCTGCACGCTGCTCAGCGTGGCCGATGCAGCTGCATTGCGGGTGATATCGATCTGACCGGGCTCGATCTCCAGCCCGCAGCGCGCCATCAGCTGCTCAAGGACCGTGGATGGATCACGCACCATCTGCGCATAGTCCACATCGATCACCCGGCCCGGCAATGCCGCGCGCCACTGCGCCATCAACCCGTGATACGCCTGATAGTGACGCGCCAGCGTGTGCAGGTCGTAGCTGTAGGCGTAGGAGTCGCCGAACAACGCGCGGTAATTGGAGAAACACACCGCCATCGGCTCGCGCACCAGATGCACGATCACTGCACCTGGCAAGGCACGTGCGATCGGACCGATCGCCACCGCGTTGGCCGGTAGCTTGTCGATGTACCAACGCGCAGATCCGGCGCGCCATTGCGTCTGTTCCAGGTAACGCGCGCCGACCTGCGCATAGTCCAGCGTCGGCAGCGCCTGCAGCACACGCGCATCCAGCAGGCTACGGCCGGCCTGGTCGGCGCCCCAACGCAGTTGATGGCCAACGTCGTTCAACTCGCCAGCCGACACGATCTGGGAATGATTGCCCAGCATCCGCTCCAGCACCGTGGTGCCCGAGCGCGGCAAGCCGAGCACGAAGATCGGTTGCGGGCCCTGCGCGGCGGGGGCTTGCTGCGGGGCGAACACGCCTTGCTGGGCCAATGCTCCCAGCTGCGTATAGAGCGCAGCTTCTGCATCGGCGTCGTGACGCAGGCGCGCATGCATCACCGCATTGCCATGCTGCAGCGCGTCCCAGGCAGCCCCGGTCTGGCCGAGGTCTTCCAGCTCCTTGTACAGCGCGAACGCCAGCCCGGCGCGATCCTCGCTGTCGGGCTTGGCACGTTGCAGTTGCTCACGCAGTTGCTCGACATGGTTGCTGCTGGTGGTCTGACGGCGCAGGCGCGCACGCGTCAACGCCGCGCGACCATAGCCGGGCTTTTGCGCCAGCGCATGCTCCAGCGCCTGCGCCGCTTCATCGAGGCGACCATTGAACTGCAGCTGCACCGCAAGAAAGAAACGGAAATCCGCGCCATCGAATCCGCAGGCCTGCGCGCGCCGCATCATCGCCAGCGCGTCGCCATGTTCGCCCAGCGATTGATGCACATGCGCGAGCAAGGCCAGGGTCGGGCCATCGTTGCACTGCATCACCGACGGATGCCGCAGCAAGGCATGCAGCGCGCGATGCTCGCCGACACGCAGCAAGGCTTGCGCCACGCGGCAACGCATCGCCACGTCGTCACCCAGATCGCCTGCGGCCAGCCGCAACTGCGCCACCGCCTCGCGCATCCTGCCGTTGGCCAGCACGGTGCCGGCCAGCAGCACGCGGGCCGACACGTGCGTGGGCTCCACCTCCAGCAATGCCTGCAGCGCAGACGCGGCCACACCCAGGTCACGACGTGCCAGCGCGGCCTGCGCGGTCTGCCAGTGCACCGCGCCGGCGGACGCGGCCATCAGCTGGACAGATGCTCGATGGCGGCGACGCTGCCGAGGCGGTCGCCCAGCTTCTTCAGCAGGGCCAGGCGGTTGGCGCGCAGTTGCGGGTCTTCGGCGTTGACCATGACGCCGTCGAAGAAGGCGTCGACCTGCGGGCGCAACCGCGCCAGGCGCGCGAGCACGGCGACGTAGTCGTGCCGGTGCAGTGCATCACCGGTGTCGCCGATGGCCGCTTCCACTGCTTCGGCCAGGGCTTCTTCGGCCGGCTCGCGCAGCAGGCTGGTGTCGATATCGCCAGGAATCTCGCCCTCGACCTTGCGCAGGATGTTGCGGATGCGCTTGTTGGCCGCGGCCAGGGCTTCGGCTTCGGGCAGCGTGGCGAAGATGCCGATCGCCTCGATGCGGCGGTCGAAGTCGTAGAGGGAGCCGTGGGTCGCGCCCAGGTGCGCTCCTACGCTGGCCGATGCAGGAGCGCCCTCGGGCGCGACCGAGAACAGTGCGGCGACCGCATTGAAGTGGGTGGCAGCAACGCCCTTGTCTGCGTAGTAACCGCGCAGACGGTCGAGGACGAAGTCGAAAATCTCTGCATCTTGACCAGCCTGCGCCAACGCGGTGTGTGCTTCCTTTTCAACAGATGGCGGCAAAGCGGAACCAGCATCTTTTGCCTTGGCGATCGCAGTTTCTGTCTTGAGCAATTGCCTGGCACTTGCCTGGACATTGATCTGATTTCTAGCCTCTACAAGCAGCTTTTTCAGATCCAGCTCAAACCCACTCTCGATCACCGTCCGCGCCAGCCCCAGGGCATTCCGCCGTAGCGCAAACGGGTCCTTGTTGCCGGTCGGCTTCAGCCCGGCCGCAAAACCACCGGCCAGGGTATCCAAACGTTCGGCAATCGCCAGCACCTTGCCCAGTGGCGACAATGCGATGTCGTCGCCGGCAAAACGCGGCTGGTAGGCCTCGTCGATCGCCAGCGCAATCTCGCCGGGCTCGCCGGCGGCCTTGGCGTAATGGCGCCCGGCAATGCCCTGCAGCTCCGGGAATTCGTTGACCATGCGCGACTGCAGGTCGTTCTTGGCCAGCTCCGCGGCGCGGCGCGCCTGCACCGGATCGGCACCGACCTGCGGCGCGATCGCCTCGGCCAGCGCCGCCACGCGCGCGACCTTGTCGGCCACCGTGCCCAGCTTGGCCTGGTAGGTCACGCTGGCCAGACCGGCACCCATCGCCTCCAGCCCCTGCTTGAGGTCTTCGTCGAAGAAGAACTTGGCATCGGCAAACCGTGGACGGATCACCCGCTCGTAGCCCTTGGCGACTTCGGCCACGTCCTTGGAGACGATATTGGCGATGCCGATGAACTGCTCGGTCAACTTGCCGCCGTCGTCCAGCACCGGGAAGAATTTCTGGTTGACCTCCATGGTTTCGATCAGCGCTTCCTGCGGCACCGCCAGGAAGTCGCGCTCGAAACTGCACAGCACCGCCGACGGCCATTCGACCAGGTTGACCACCTGTTCCAGGTTGTCGTCGCTGATGCGCGCGCTGCCGCCGGCCTGCCTGGCGGCAGCTTCGACTTCCTCGACGATGCGCGCACGGCGTGCGTCGGCATCCACTAGCACATGCGCCGCGCGCAAGGCCTCGATGTAATCGCCCGGCGCCGCCAGCGATACCTCGCCCTGATGCATGAAGCGATGCCCGCGGCTGAGGCGATCGCCACGCACGCCCAGCAGCTCGGCCGGAATCACCGCATCGCCGAACAGCAGCACCAGCCACTGCACCGGCCGCGCGAAGGCGTATTCGTGCGCGCCCCAGCGCATCGGCTTGGGGATCGGCATCGCGGCAATGGCCTCGCGCAGGATCTCCGGCAGCAGGTCGGCAGTGCGCGCGCCCGGCGTCACCGCGCGGTGCACGAAGCGCTCGCCCTTGGCATCGCTGGTGCGCTCCAGCGCGGTCCAGTCGATGCCGGCCTTGGCGGCGAAGCCGGCCAGCGCCTTGGTCGGCTTGCCCTCGGCATCCAGCGCGATGGTGAGATACGGGCCCAGCACTTCGGAGCGCTGCTCGGGCTGCTCGGTGGCCACGCCCGGCAGCAGCACCGCCAGGCGGCGCGGCGTGGACAGCGGCTTGGCATCGCCACGGGTGACGGCAACGCCGCGCTTTTCCAGACCGGCCAGCACGCCATCGAAGAAGGCCTGCGCCAGACCCGGGAGCGCCTTGACCGGCAGCTCTTCGGTGCCCAGTTCGATCAGCAGGGGAAGTTGTTCGCTCATGTCAGGTGAACCTTGGCTTATGTCCCTTCTGCCATCAACGGACGAAGGTGACTGGAGAATGTCCTTCTCCCGCTAGCGGGAGAAGGTGGCGCGCCGCGCCGGATGAGGGTCGTGCCGAGGCGGCGGAGACGTACTGCCCCCATCCGCCCTGCGGGCACCTTCCCCCGCTGGCGGGGGAAGGACACAGCATCAGCGCTTGACTCCGGGAAAGCCCAGCTTCTCGCGTTGTGCGTAATACGCCTGCGCCACGCCCTGCGCCAGCGCGCGCACGCGCAGGATGTAGCGCTGGCGTTCGGTCACGCTGATCGCGCGGCGCGCATCCAGCAGGTTGAACGCGTGGCTGGCCTTGGTGACCTGCTCGTACGCCGGCAACGGCAGGCCGACCTCGACCAGGTGCTTGGCCTCGGCCTCGCAGGCGTCGAACCGATGGAACAGCTCGGCCACATTGGCATGCTCGAAGTTGTAGGCGCTCTGCTCCACCTCGTTCTGGTGGTACACATCGCCATAGCTCACCGGCGTGCCATCCGGGCCGTAGGTCCACACCAGGTCGTAGACGTTGTCGCAGCTCTGCAGGTACATGCACAGCCGTTCCAGCCCGTAGGTGATCTCGCCCAGTACCGGCTTGCACTCCAGTCCGCCGGCCTGCTGGAAGTAGGTGAACTGGGTCACCTCCATGCCGTTGAGCCAGACTTCCCAGCCCAGGCCCCAGGCGCCCAGGGTGGGCGATTCCCAGTTGTCCTCGACAAAGCGCAGGTCGTGCACCAGCGGGTCGATGCCCAGGGCCTTGAGCGAGCCCAGGTACAGGTCCTGGATATTGTCCGGGTTGGGCTTCATCGCCACCTGGTACTGGTAGTAACGCTGCAGGCGGTTGGGATTTTCGCCGTAGCGGCCGTCGGTGGGGCGGCGCGAGGGCTGTACGTAGGCCGCATTCCACGGCTCCGGTCCCAGCGCGCGCAGGAAGGTGGCCGGATGGAACGTGCCTGCGCCCACTTCCAGGTCCAGCGGCTGGATCAGCACGCAGCCTTGCTCGGCCCAGTACTGGTTGAGGGTCTGGATCAGGCCCTGGAAAGTGATTGGAACGCGCCGGGAATCGGACATGCAGCAAAGGCCGTGCGGAAGGGGTGCGCTAGTATACCGGCCGACCCGCAGCGCTTTGCCGCGGAGCACCGCTGCAGGGGAACCTCGAGCATGGAACAGCGGCGTACGGCCGATACTGAAAGCGCAGCGGCACTGTTGCCGCGCGGCCGCCTGATGTTCGACCCGGTGGCCGCCGCCCTGCTTGCAGACGGCATGGTGGTGCCGCACGAACATGAGCGCGTGCAGTTCTCTGCCGCCGGCGTGCGCAATGCCAGCGAGGTGCATCCGCTGGTGCTGCTGGCCAATCTCAAGCTGCATGCCGCGCAGCCGCCGGCCGGCGAACTCGGGCTGGAACGGCTGACCGAATGGCTGGCCACCCGCACCGGCCTGCGCTATCTGCGCATCGACCCGACCCGTATCGATGTGGCCGCGGTCACCGGCGTGGTCTCGCATGCCTACGCACGCCGCCACCGCATCCTGCCGCTGGCGCTGGATGCCGAGCGCGTGCTGATCGCCACCAGCGAGCCGCTGGCGCTGGACTGGCTGGCCGACGTGCAGCACCTGAGCCGGCGCCGCATCGAACTGGCGCTGATCAACCCGCTGGACCTGCACCGCTACACGATGGAGTTCTTCGGCGTGACCCAGTCGGTGCGCGGCGCGCGCGGCGATGTGCGCAGCGCCGAACCCGGTGCCGGCCTGCCCAGTTTCGAGCAGCTGGTGGAACTGGGCCGCGCCGGCGACGTCAATGCCGACGACCACCACATCGTGCATATCGTCGACTGGCTGCTGCAGTACGCCTACGAACAGCGGGCAAGCGACATCCATCTGGAGCCGCGTCGCGAGGCCGGGCGCATGCGTTTCCGTATCGACGGGGTGCTGCACAAGGTGCTGGAAGTGCCGCCGTCGGTGATGACCGCGGTGGTCAGCCGCATCAAGGTGCTCGGCCGCATGGACCTGGCCGAACGCCGCCGCCCGCAGGACGGCCGCATCAAGACCCGGTCGCCGGGTGGGCGCGAGGTGGAAATGCGCCTGTCCACGATGCCCACCGCGTTCGGCGAGAAGTGCGTGATGCGCATTTTCGACCCGGATTCGGCGTTCAAGAGCATCGAGCAACTCGGCTTCAGCCCGGAAGAAGCCGCCGGCTGGAGCGCGCTGGTCGAGCGCCCGCATGGCATCGTGCTGGTCACCGGCCCCACCGGCTCGGGCAAGACCACCACGCTGTATTCCACGCTCAAGCGCCTGGCCACGCCGGATGTGAACGTGTGCAGCGTGGAAGATCCGATCGAAATGATCGCGCCGGAATTCAACCAGATGCAGGTCCAGCAGAACATCGACCTGGATTTCGCCAGCGGCGTGCGCACGCTGCTGCGCCAGGACCCGGACATCATCATGATCGGCGAAATCCGCGACCTGGAAACCGCGCAGATGGCGGTGCAGGCCTCGCTGACCGGGCATCTGGTGCTGTCCACGCTGCACACCAACGACGCCGCCTCGGCGATCACCCGTTTGCTGGACCTGGGCGTGCCGCACTACCTGGTGGCCTCCACGCTCAACGGCGTGCTGGCGCAGCGGCTGGTACGCACCCTGTGCGTGCACTGCAAGCGCCCGCACACGCTCAGCGACGACGACTGGTCGGCGATCCGCGAGCCGGGCGAAGCGCTGCCGGAGGTGCTGAACGTGCACGCGCCGGTCGGCTGCCTGGAATGCCGCCGCACCGGCTACCTGGGCCGTGTCGGCCTGTACGAGCTGCTGCCGGTGACACCGCGTTTGCGCAGCATGATCCGCGCCGACACCGACCTGGCCAGCTTCAGCCACGCCGCCCGCGGCGAAGGCCTGCGCACGCTGCGCCGCACCGGCCTGGAAAAGGTCGCCGCCGGGCTGACCACGGTGGAAGAGGTGTTGTCGGTCCTGCCGCCGCGGGACTAGGCGGATCGCCTGGGACTTGCACGGTTATCGGCCCAGGCGACCCTCACCCCAACCCCCGCTCCGGGCCCCGGCCCGCGTGCGACGCGGGCGCTCCAAGGCACGCGCGCCAGTGGCGCGCAAGCCATGCCCTCTCGCCCCGGCGGGAGAGGCGCTCGCTCCGTTCTCCCACCTTCTCCCTTCTCC
The DNA here is from genome assembly GCF_003993515.1 of Xanthomonas sp. BRIP62415. Taxonomy (NCBI): domain Bacteria; kingdom Pseudomonadati; phylum Pseudomonadota; class Gammaproteobacteria; order Lysobacterales; family Lysobacteraceae; genus Xanthomonas; species Xanthomonas sp. BRIP62415. The sequence goes on along the minus strand of NZ_QEZH01000028.1, from coordinate 11,092 downwards.
CACCGCGAGAAGGTGCCCGAAGGGCGGAAGGGTACGTCGGCACGCACATGCCGCCATTGGCAGGGGCTCCGCCTCACCATTGACCAGGTACACGGCACGGCCGAGTACAACCAGATCAGCGGCGCACGATCACCACGGCAACCGAATCGGCAACCGACGTGGCACAAACCATCTCAGCCATCACTGCTCTTACATCCACACAGCGCAAGTAGCCAGCTCCCCGCCCCCCAGCCATCAGCACATAGCCATCCGGCATAACCTTAGCTGCATGTATTGGCACGCCAATTGAAAAAAACCGGCGGGAGCTGCCTACAATCGGGCACATCAGTCGCTGCTGGATGCTCGTCCGCATGTCCGCCTTGCCGTTCCTGATCATCGAAACCGGGCATCCCGTGCCGGAGATGAAGCGATACGGCCGCTTTCGGCACTGGATCCGCGTTGCGGCCGGGCTGGCCGAACACGAAACCGTCGCCATCGATGTCGCCAACGGCGGCCGCCTGCCCGACCGCGCCGGCTTTGCCGGCACCATCGTCAGTGGCTCGGCCGCCTATGTCACCGACCGCGCCGACTGGAGCGAACGCAGTGCCGCCTGGCTGCGCGATGCCGCCCACCAGGGCATGCCGCTGCTGGGCATCTGCTACGGGCACCAGCTGCTGGCGCACGCGCTGGGCGGCGAGGTCGACTACAACCCGGCCGGGCGCGAATCCGGCACGATCGCGCTGGAACTGCACCCGCCAGCCGAGCAGGACCCTTTGTTTGCGGGCCTGCCGGCGCATTTCCCGGCGCACGCCACGCACATGCAGACCGTGGTGCGCGCCCCGGACGGGGCCATCGTGCTGGCGCATTCGCGCCAGGACCGCTGCCATGCCTTCCGCTGGGGCCAGGCCACCTGGGGCGTGCAGTTCCACCCCGAGTTCGCCACCCACCACATGCGCGGCTACGTGCAGGCGCGCGCCGAGTGCATCGCCCGCCACGGCCACTGCGCCCGCACGGTCGCCCGGGAGGTCACCGCCGCGCCGATCGCGCGCAAGCTGCTGCGCCGGTTCGTGCATCACGCACGCGGCCTGCAAACAGTGAGCACTCATCCCGCCGCACACACGCAAAAGCAGCGATAATCGCGCCACGCCGGATGGTCCGGTGCGTATCGATCCGGAATGGGAATGAGCGAAATCCGCAAGGTGCCGGCGTCTGCCGGCGCAGAATGGCTGTTGACCGGTTTCTCGCTGTTGAAGCGGGCGCCACTGGCGCTTGGCTCGCTGGGGGTGATCTGGAGCGTGGCCGCCACCCTGGTGGTGTCGCTGTCGGTGCTGGTGCCGCTGCTGGGCCCGGCCCTGCAGTTCCTGCTGGTGCTGGCCGGCCCGCTGTTCATGGGCGGCCTGCTGTGGGCGATCCGCGAGGTCGACGAAGGCCGCATCGCCAAGCCGTCGCATCTGCTGCACGGCTTGCAGGACGGCCGCGCGCCGCACCTGCTGGTGTCGCTGCTGCCGCAGCTGATCGCCGGCCTGCTGCTGGGCGTGCTGCTGCTGGTGATGATCGGCGCCAGCGGGCTGCAGCAGCTGTCCGAGGTGATGATCAAGATCAACCAGATCAGCCAGTCCGGCGCGCAGCCGGACCCGGTGCAGATCGAGCAGCTGGCCGCCAGCTTGCCGGCCGGCCGCATCCTGCTGTGGCTGCTGCTGACCATCGCCACCTTCGCGGCGATGACCCTGGCACTGTTCGTGATGCCGCCGCAGGTGATGTTCGACCGCAGCACCGGCGGCCACGCGCTGCGCGAGAGCCTGCGCGCCAGCCTGCACAACCTGCCGGCGATGCTGGTGTTCTTCGTGCTGGCCTTCATCGCCATCTTCGCGATCTATTTCGCGGTGATGATCGTGGCGCTGATCGTCGGCCTGGTCGCCGGCCAGACCGTGGCGATGTGGCTGGCCCAGCTGCTGCTGATGGCGGTGCTGATGCCGGTGTTCGCCGGCTCGGTCTACGCGGCCTGGAAGCAGATGTTCACGCACCAAGGCGCTTCTGCCCAGCCGACGACGCCCTCACGACCGGATGTGTTTGCGGCCTGAGCCCTCGCCCCGTAGGAGCGCACCTGGGCGCGACGAAGCGTTCGCCAGGAAGCCCCAGTCGCGCCCGGGTGCGCTCCTACGTGGGTGATTGGCGTCTGGGGCGATGCTGGCCCCGTCCGCGAACTAGGCGCTCTTCGGCCCCACCGCGCGCGAGGCGATGATGCCCAGCTCGTAGAGCAGGCACATCGGGATGGCCAGCATCAGCTGCGAGACCACGTCCGGCGGGGTGAGCACGGCGGCCAGGATGAAGATGCCGACGATGGCATAGCCGCGGCCTTCGCTCAGCTGCTTGGGGCTGACCCAGCCCAGCAGCACCAGGATCACCAGCGCCACCGGCAGCTCGAAGCTGGCACCGAAGGCGAAGAAGATCGCCAGCACGAAATCCAGGTAGGAATTGGCGTCCGGGGTAATGGCGATCACGTCCGGCTTGAACGTGGTCAGGAAGTGGAACACCGCCGGCAGCACCAGGAAATACGCGAACGCGCAGCCGATGTAGAACAGTGCCACCGCCGAGGCCAGCAACGGGAATGCGAGTTTCTTCTCGCGCTGGTACAGGCCCGGCGCCACGAAGGCCCAGGCCTGATACAGCAGCCACGGCACGCTGAAGAACACCGCCACGAAGAAGGTCAGCTTGAGCGGGGCGAAGAACGCGCCGGCCGGGTTCATCGCGATCATCGTCTGCCCCAGCGGCAGCTGCGAAATCAGCGGCGCGGCCAGCCACGAGTAGATTGCGCGGGAAAACGGCAACAGCGCCAGCAGCACCACGCCCAGGCCGATCAGGGCGCGCACCAGGCGTGCGCGCAGCTCGACCAGATGCTCGATCAGACTGCTTTCGGCCTGTGCGTCGTCGAACAGGCTCACGGCCGCTTCTCCTGGAGCTTGCCCGGCTCGGTCGGCTCGATCAGCGCCTCTGGCATGCCCGGCTCCATTGGCGAGGCAACCGGCGTCTGCGCGCTGGCATTGCCCAGATGCGCTGCATGCGGCGCCGGCACCACCGGGGCATGGGGGGCCGGCACCAATGTCTGATGGGGTGCCGGCGCCATGGGCCGTGCCTGGGCGATGACCGGTGCGGCCGCCGCATGTTCAGGCGCATCGGCGGCGCCCGCTGCCGGCGCGGCATTGGCCCCAGCCGACAGGTCCGCATGCGCCAGCTCCAGCGGCGTCGCCACCGGTGTCGTGGTGCTGCGGATATCGATATCGCGCCCGACCTCGTCGTGCAGCGCGCGGGCGCCCTGCTCCAGATGTTGCTGCTTGTTGCGCAGCTGGTCCTCGGCCTCGCGCAGCGAGGCCTGCACGTCCTGCAGGCTGCGCTTGAGCTCTTCGGCCTCCAGCTCGCGTTCCAGTTCCTGCTTGACCGAGTCCCATTGCATGCGCGCGCGGCGCACCCACAATCCGGCGAACCGGGCCGCCTTGGGCAGGCGCTCGGGACCGAGCACCACCAGGGCGACGATCGCGATCAGCGTCAGTTCGCCAACACCTATGTCAAACACCGACGCCGCTCCGGATCAACGCGCGTCGCGATCGCGCTCGGCCTGCGCCTCACGTGCCTGCTCGGCCGTGCGGCTGTCGTCGCCGAGCTTGCCGGCCGGCTTGTCCTCGTCGTGCATGCCTTTCTTGAATTCCTTGACCGCGCTGCCGAGATCCTTGGCACCGCTGGTGAGCCGCTTGGTACCGAACACCAGCAACACGATCACCAGCACGATCAGCCAGTGCCAAATGCTGAAACCGCCCATGATCTGCTCGCTTGCTGAAGAAGAAGGAAGGCGCAGGATACCCCAGCGCACCGCGCAGGGGGATGACAGCGCGTCAGCGGTTGCCGTCCAGCGATTCGGTGCGGATTTCGCCATCGGACACCGGCTGGAAACCCTGCTGCGGCGGTGGCGTGGTGCTGGGCTGCATCGGCACGGTGCTGGCCTCGTTGACCGCAGGCGGCGGTGTGGTGGCCGCCTGTGCCGGTGGCGGCGTTGCCGGACGCGGCGCGCTGGCGCTGTCGTCGGCGCTGCCATCGGTACCGCGATTGGCGCGTGCGGTGTAGGTCGCCTCTTCCAGGCGGTCGCGGAAGGCGATCACGTCGGTGGAGGCACGCTCGTTGGTACGGCCTTCGAAGATCATCCGCGGGGTGGCGCCGCCGCCGTAGGCGTTGAGGTCGGCGGCATCGTCGATCTGCAGCACCGCACCGTCCAGCGCCACGCCGGCGAACAGGCCACGGGCGCGCGACCACGACCAGATTTCGGCCTTGAGCTGGCCATCGGTGGCGGCGGCGGCATTGCGGCCGACCGGGCCGGCGGCCACACCGGCATCGGCACCGAGGGTGAACTTGCCGTTGACGATGTTGTCCAGGCTGCGGTCGTTGCGGAACACCAGCACCACGTCGGAGGACTGCACGCCGGCCTGGAAGCCGATGCTGCCGCCGGTGAGCTTGACGAAGACCGGCTGCGACCAGCTGCCGTCGGCATTCTTCATCGACATCAGGCCATGGCCGCGCCGGCCGCCGATCACCAACCCGGCCTTGAGCGTATCGGGGATGACCACGATGGCGCGCGCCTCGTCGAGCAGCTTGTCCGGGATGGCCTGCTCGGGAATCTTCATGATCTCGTTGAGCACCCGCACCGCGTTACGCGCGCGCTGGTCCTCTTCCGGGCCGGCGACGGCATGGCCGGCGGCGAAGGTCAGCGACAACAACAGGGCCAGGCGCGACAGACGAGGCATGACAAGCTCCAGGGGACGATCCGTCAAAGATAGCAATGGCGCGACGTTAGTGGTGGCGCAATGAATCGGTGGTGAGCGCAAGCGGGTGCCAGAGGCGGTCAATGGGGGCGATCGATGCGCTGTCCTCGGCAGCACTGCCGCGCTCTGCCAGAATGGCGCGCATGAACACCACCCCCGATACCGCCCTGCTGGTCGTCAATCTCGGCACCCCCGAGTCGCCCACCGCCCCGGCCGTGCGCCGCTACCTGGCCGAGTTCCTCAGCGACCGCCGCGTGGTCGCGATCCCGCCGCTGTTCTGGAAGCCGCTGCTGTACGGGGTGATCCTGCCCATCCGCGGGCCCAAGTCGGCCGAGAAATACGCCAAGGTCTGGCTGCCGGATGGCTCGCCACTGGCTGTGTACACGCGTCGGCTGGCCGAAGGCCTGAAGGAGGTCATGCCGGACTGGCACGTGGAATGGGCCATGCGCTACGGCGCCCCGGCGCTGCGCAAGACGCTGGACGGCCTGCGTGCGCGCGGCATCCGGCGCATCGTGGTGCTGCCGCTGTACCCGCAGTACTCGACCACGACGACCGCATCGATCCAGGACGTGATCGACGCCTGGCGCCCGGGCGCACCGGAGATCGCGGTGGAGGTGATCCAGGAGTATTGCGAAGACGCCGGCTGGGTCGCGGCGATCGCCGATTCGATCCGTGCGCACTGGCAGGCGCACGGGCGCAGCGAGAAACTGATGTTCTCCTTCCACGGCCTGCCGCAGCGCGTGGCCAATGCCGGCGATCCGTATCCGCAGCAATGCGAGCGCAGCGCGCAGGCCATCGTCGCCGCGCTGGGCCTGGGCGCGGACGAATGGCAGATGGGCTACCAGTCGCGCTTCGGCTCGGAGCGTTGGCTGCAGCCCTATGCCGAACCGACCTTGTGGAAACTGGCCGAAGGCGGCGTGCGCAGCTTCGACCTGGTCTGCCCGGGTTTTGCCACCGATTGCCTGGAAACCCTGGAGGAAGTGGCGCTGGGCTTTGCCGAAACGCTGGCCGAACGCGGCGCCACCCTGAGTTACATCCCCTGCCTCAATGCCAGCCCGGCACATGCGCAGGCACTGGCCGCCGTGGCGCGGCGCGCGTGAGGTTGGAGCCGTTTGCGTGCGACCTGGCGATCGGCCGGGTCACCGGACTGCGCAACCCGGACCGTGGCCCGCGCCGGGTGCTGGCCCTGCATGGGTGGCTGGACAACGCCGCCAGCTTCCTGCCGCTGAGCGCGCACCTGCATGCACAGGACCTGGACCTGGTCCTGCTCGATCTGCCCGGCCACGGCCATAGCGCGTGGTTGCCGGTCGGTGCCGAGTACACGCTCAGCAGCGCGATCGGCATTCTGCTGCAGGTGGCCGATGCGCTGGGCTGGGAGCGCTTCAGCGTGCTCGGCCACTCGCTGGGCGGCGGTGTTGCCAGCCTGCTGGCCGCCGCGGCGCCGGAACGCGTGGAGGCGCTGATCGCGATCGAGGCGCTGGGCGCACTGGCCGAGCCGGTGGAAGGCACCGCCACCCGCCTGCGCGATGCGATTGCCTCGGCACGCACCTTGTCACAGCGGCCGCTGCGCGTGTTTCCGTCGATGGAGATGCCGGTGCGCGCACGCATGATGGCCAACCAGCTCACCGAACCGGCCGCGCGGCTGCTGGTGGAGCGCGGCGTGTGCGCGGTCGAAGGCGGCTACAGCTGGTGCAGCGACCCGCGCCTGACCCTGCCCACGGCCATCCGCATGACCGAAGCGCAGATCGACGTGCTGCTGGCCTCCATCGCCTGCCCGGTCCAGGCCATCTTCGCCACGCCGGCGCAGGTGTACTTCCCCGCTGCCTTGCGCGATCACCGCGTGGCGCTGATGCGCGATGCGCGCCTGCAGTTGTTGCCCGGCACCCACCATGTGCATATGGAAGTGCCGGACGCGGTGGCGGCGGTGATCAACGGATTCCTGGCGTCGCTGCCGCCGCAGCGCGCGTGATGCAGGTGAGGCAAGCATGCGTCGGCGCGATGCGAATGCGCTGAAGTTCCTGCCGTTTGTTGCCCTGCACGCGACAGCTCACTCAGCCTGCAACAACCGCCGCAGCTGCGCCTTGAGCTGGCGCCCGTGTTCGTGGAAATAGCTGCGCTCGTCGCGCCAGGCGGGAAAGCGCTGCTCCACCTCGGCCCAGAACGCAGGCGAGTGATTGGCCTGCAGCAGGTGGCAGAGCTCGTGCACCAGCACGTATTCGAACGCGGACGGGCGGCCGAGCACCAGCGCCAGGTCCAGCGCCATCGAGCCATCCGGTGCCAGCGAACCCCACTGCGAGGACATCACCTTCAGCCGCACCCGCGCCGGCGCGCGCGGCAGGCCGGGCAGATAGCTCGGCAACCAGCGTCCGACATCGGCGCGCGCCTGTGCTTCGTAGAATTCCTTCAACGTGCGGCGCAGGCCTGCATCACCTAGACGCGTAGGCACATGGAACTGCGCGCCGTCGTCGGTGACCTCGATACGTGCGTAGCGCCCGTCGTGCCAGCTCAGCGGCAACAAGGCGCCGCGTAACGGCAGCAACCCCGGCACGCCACGCGCCAGTGCCGGAAACGCATCGACCTGCTGATAACGCGACAGCTGCGTGCCCAACCAGTCCAGGTGCGCCAGCAGAAAGCGCTCGCCCGACACCAGGCTTGCGCGCAGCGGCAGGGTCAGCCGCGCACCGCGTTCGTCGACGCTGAGCTTGATGCGCCGCGCACGCGGGTCGCGCACGCGCAGGACCGCGATTTCGCGCCCGTCCAGTTGCACGCGCACGCAGTCGCGTTCGACAACCTGCGGGGCGGGCGCGATCAGACGGCGGACGGGCTTGAACATGGACACAGGATAGCGCTGCGATGTGTCAGGTGGTGAGATGGCGCGATTGATACATGCGATGTGACGGCGTGTCCTGCGAGCGGTGAGGGCGCCGCGCCATCGACGCTGCGCGTTGGTGCAGGGCCCTTGCCTGCCCACCATCGCAGGACACGCCGCAAGTACGTCCCTGTAGGCTCTTACGCGGCATCCATGCCGCGTAAGGTCCCGCGACGGTGAGCGGGCAAGGACCCATCGAGATGGTCGGTGTGTGTGGTTGCAAGCAGTGCATGACGTGCTCTGGTCGGATCGCGGGGCGTTCGCTCAACCTCTCGCAATTTTCCCATCGCAAGTCGAATGGCAGACCGGCCTCTAATACGCAATCTACAAACGCCTGCCCACCGCAAGCCAAGCGCCACGCTTTCAAGAAAGCAGCCGACCAACTGTCTGGTGCGGTGTCCTCGCCGGTTGCGGGACCGTGTGGCGGCATGGATGCCGCCACCGAGCCCCCAGGGACGGGTTCACGGCGTGTCCCTCAAGCGGTGAGGGCACCGCGCCCTCGACGCTGCGCGTTGGTGCAGGGCCCTTGCCTGCCCACCATCGCAGGACACGCCGCAAGTACGTCCCTGTAGGCTCTTACGCGGCATCCATGCCGCGTAAGGTCCCGCGACGGTGAGCAGGCAAGGACCTGTCGAGATAGTCGGTGTGCACGGTAAGAGCGGTGTTGGATGCGTCGTTCGCTCATGACGTATCAGCTCCATGTCGACCAACTGTCTGGTGCGGAGGCCTTACCGGTTGCGGAACCGTGTGGCGGCATGGATGCCGCCACCGAGCCCCCAGGGACGGGTTCACGGCGTGTCCCGCAAGCGGTGAGGACACCGCGCCCGCGACGCTGCGAGCTGTTGTTTTAGACCTCGGATGATTCAAGCGGCGCATCGCCCCTTGACGCCGCCGCCGTTCGAAACCTGGTTACTCCGCCTTGCTCAGCTTCAGCGCGGTTTCCAGCAGCAGGAACAGGCGCCGGATTTCGGCGCTCATCAGTGCGAAGCGCGCGTCGAGTTCGGCGCGCGCGCCGTCGTCTTCGCTGTGTTCGAGCTGGTCCAGTGCGCCATCGAGGAACTTGAGCTTGCGGATCACCAGATCGTCGCCGAGCACGAACGACAGATTGTCGTCCAGCACCAGCGCCAGCTTGGTCACCTGCTTGCCGGCTTCCAGGTGCTTGTCGATCTCGTCGCCGCGCAATTCCTGGTGCTGGCACTTGACCACCGCGCCGCCTTCGATCGGGTCCTTCATCTCGCATTCTTCGCCCAGGCTCAGGCCTTCGGGCAGGGGTTCGCCGGCGATCCAGCCGGTGAGGATGGCGCGCGGTGCGACTTCGGCGTTCAACGGCAGTGCCGGGAAGCTGCCGAGCGCGCCGCGGATCTCGCTCATCACGTTCTCGCCGCTCTTGCGGCTGGAGCTGTTGACCGCGATGTAGCCGTGCTGCAGGTCCAGGATGGCATCGGTCCGCGAGCTCTTGACGAAGGCGCGCGGCAACAGCTCATGGATCAGGTCGTCCTTCAGGCGCTTGCGCGCCTTGCCGCCGGGGCGACGGCCTTCCTTCTCCTCGATCTCGGCAACCTTGCGCTCGAGCAGGTCGTTGACCACCGCGCCGGGCAGGATCTTGTCCTCGCCACCGACGGTGAGCCAGAGGAAATCTTCCAGACGATGCGAGAGCACGTCCTGCTCGTCGCGGCCGAACGGGGAAATGAAACCGCGCGAGCTCATTTCCAGCGGGCCGACCGGCTTGAGCTGCACCTGCGGCAGCAGCGTGTCGATCTCGGAGAAATCCAGCGTGGTCGGGAAACGGAACAGGGTGAGATTACGAAAGAACATGCGTCAGACCGAAGAGGAGGAAGAAACGTGGAGGGTGGGAAGACTGCCGCCGCCGTGGTGGCCGCGTCAGTCGCTGTCGTGTGCGCTGTCGCCTGCGGCGAGCCAGGCGCTGGAATCGAGATCAGGATCGGGCGGTGCTGCATCGCCATTGCGGCCCAGCGCCAGGAAATCGAACAGGGTGCGGTCGGCCAGTTGCTCGGGCCGTACATCGGCCAGCGCGCGGGCGATCTGCTCGACCCGCCCGGGCTGCTCGCGGTCCCATTGCTGCAGCATGCGGCCGACCTGCTGGCGCTGCAGGTTTTCCTGGCTGCCGCACAGGTTGCACGGGATGATCGGGAACTGGCGCGCCTGCGCGTAAGCGGCGATGTCGGCTTCGCGCACATAGGCCAGCGGGCGGATCACCACGTGCTGGCCGTCGTCGCTGCGCAGCTTGGGCGCCATCGCCGCGAGCCGGGCGTGGTGGAACAGGTTCATGAAGAACGTGGCGACGATGTCGTCGCGATGATGGCCGAGCGCGATCTTGGTCACGCCGTGCGCCTGCGCATAGGCATACAGCGCGCCGCGCCGCAGCCGCGAGCACAGCGAACACATGGTCTTGCCGGCCGGGATCACCCGGCTGACCACCGAATAGGTGTCCTGCTCGACGATGGCGAACGGCACGTCCAGTCCGCGCAGATAGGTGGGCAGGACGTGGGCGGGAAAGTCGGGCTGCTTCTGGTCCAGATTGACCGCCACCAGGGTGAACGGCACCGGCGCCTTGCGCTGCAGCTGCAGCAGCATGTCCAGCAAGGTGTAGCTGTCCTTGCCGCCGGACAGGCACACCATGATCTTGTCGCCGGGCGCGATCATGCCGAAGTCTGCAATCGCCTGGCCCACCTGGCGCTGCAGGCGTTTGCCCAGGCGCAGCTGCTCACGCTGCAGCCGCTGGCGCGGGTCGCGCGGCGCGGGGTCGGCCAGGGGTTGCGGCAGCGGCAGGACAGCGGTCATAAGCCGGCCATTGTAGCTGCCCGGCGCGCGGCGGGCCGGCGCCGCGCGTACGCGGCTGAACGGGCGGTCAGCCGCTTGCGGGCGGAGTGTTCGGCGTGCGTCTGGTGGTGCTGCGGCGTCAGCGGGCCCAGCGCGACCGCGTGGTGCGCAGGTCGTCGGGGCGGCGCACATCTCGCAGCGCAGCAAGCCTTTCGGCGCCGGGCTGGGTAAAGTCGGGCAGACCGCTTCACTCGGGATCGGCATGGCATCTCCAGCTTCGCTCCACCGCGCGGCTTTTTTCGGTCGCAGGTGTGGTAGCGCTAACATTTTGTGCGACGTGGGTCAGGCCCTGCCCCCGTATGTGTCCCCGGCACTGATCGAGCGTGCGCGCTGCTGGCGCGGTGGCGGTGCGCATGCACGATCGCCGCGCTGCGTGACTGGCCCCTGGTCTGCAACGCCCTTCTTTCTTCCCTCGCCTCATTGCAGGAGTTCCACCCCATGAGCAACACCGTCTACATCGGCGCCAAGGAATATTTCCCCGGTATCGGCAAGATCGGCTTCGAAGGCCGCGACTCGGACAACCCGCTGGCCTTCAAGGTCTACGACGCCAACAAGCAGATCGGCGACAAGACCATGGCCGAGCATCTGCGCTTTG
>NZ_QEZH01000027.1:0-398 GCF_003993515.1 Xanthomonas sp. BRIP62415 | reverse complement strand
CCGGCATCGGCCAGGGGCTTCTTGCGGCCCACATCCAGTTGCGTCACCAACTGCTCGGCGGCGATCGCCTTGCCGAAGTAGGCCGGCACCACCAGCCCGCCCATGGTCCGCCCGGTCAGGGCCAGGAAATCACGTCGCTGCACGGCAACTCCCCAATGATCCCGCGCGGCGCGCAGGTAGTGTGGTGACGCACAGATCGCGATCTGTGCGTCACCACACTACCTGCGCGCCGCGCGGGATCATTGGGGAGTTGCCGTGCAGCGACGTGATTTCCTGGCCCTGACCGGGCGGACCATGGGCGGGCTGGTGGTGCCGGCCTACTTCGGCAAGGCGGTCGCCGCCGAGCAGTTGGTGACGCAACTGGATGTGGGCCGCAAGAAGCCCCTGGCCGATGCCGG
>NZ_QEZH01000001.1:0-203 GCF_003993515.1 Xanthomonas sp. BRIP62415 | reverse complement strand
CCTCGTCGCGCGCAGGCACGCTCCTACACGAGCATTCCAACGCACCAGAGCGTGCCGCAGTACGTCGGTCACCAGCCTCAAACCTGCCGCCAACCGACGCTGTTGTAGGAGCGTGCCCGCGCGCGACGGGGCTTTACCGATAAAGCCTCGTCGCGCGCAGGCACGCTCCTACACGAGCATTCCAACGAACAAGAGCGTGCCGC
>NZ_QEZH01000026.1:0-88094 GCF_003993515.1 Xanthomonas sp. BRIP62415 | reverse complement strand
GATTGGGGATTGGGGATTGGGGATTTGGGATTGGCAAGTGCGGCTGGGTTGCAGGCGGCGGTTGCCGTTGCGAATCCCCAATCCCGACTCACCAATCCCGGCTACTTGGGTGCCAGGCGCACGCCGCCGTCCAGGCGAATTACCTCGCCATTGAGATAGCGATTGCGCAGGATGAAGGCGACGGTGTCGGCGTATTCGTCGGGTTGGCCCAGGCGCGAGGGGAACGGGATCGCTGCGGCCAGCGATTGCTGCACCGCCTCGGGCATGCCGTCCACCATCGGGGTCCAGAACACGCCCGGAGCGATCGTCATCACGCGGATGCCGAAGCGCGCCAGTTCGCGTGCCATCGGCAAGGTCATGCCGACCACGCCGCCCTTGCTGGCGGCATAGGCGGCCTGGCCGATCTGGCCTTCGTAGGCGGCCACCGAGGCGGTGTTGATGATCACGCCGCGCTCGCCGTCGTCGCCGGCATGGTTGTGTTGCATCACGTCGGCCGCGGCCTTGGCCACGTTGAAGCTGCCGACCAGGTTGACCAGCACGGTGGTGCGGAAGGTCGCCAGCGGCATCGGCGCTTCCTTGCCGAGCACCCGGCCCGAGCCCAGGATTCCGGCGCAATTCACCACCAGGTTGAGCCCGCCCAGCGCCTGCGCGGCCTGCGCCACGTTGGCGGCGACCTGCGCCTCGTCGGTGACATCGGTGGCGACGTACAGTGCGTTGCCCGCACCGAGCAGCGCCAGCGCCGCATCGGCCTTGTCGGCGTTGACGTCGAACAGCGCGACCTTGCCGCCATCGGCCACGATGCGCTGCGCCACGGCCAGGCCCAGGCCGGAAACGCCGCCGGTGACGATGGCAAGAACAGAAGAAGGCTGCATGCGGTGGTTCCTCGGAGATCCTGGAGGCCGATGATGCCGGCCGGCGAACGGGTGACGACGCAGCCGGCGATTCTAGCCGAAGCGTTAGTGCGACCGATCCTGGAATGGAGCGGGCGCGGCGACGGTGGCATGCCGGACTGGCGCCTCAGTCGGCGGCCGCTAGGGCCTTGCCGACCTTGCTGCCGGTCTGGCGGCCGAGCAACTGCGCCAGCCAGCGGCCGGTGTCGGCGAGGGCAGGCAGGTCGATGCCGGTAGGCATGCCCAGCCCGTGCAGCAGGTACACCACGTCTTCGCTGGCGACATTGCCGCTGGCGCCCTTGGCGTAGGGGCAGCCGCCGGCCCCGGACACCGCCGCATCGACCACGCGCACGCCTTGCTCCAGGCAGGCGGCGATATTGGCCAGCGCCTGGCCATAGGTGTCGTGGAAGTGCACCGCCAATGCCGGCATCGGCACCGCCTGCGCCACGGCGGCCAGCATCTGGCGTGCCTTGCCCGGAGTGCCCACGCCGATGGTGTCGCCCAGCGAGATCTCGTAGCAGCCCAGCGCGTACAGCCGTTGCGCGACATCGACCACGTCGGCCACCGGCACCTCGCCCTGGTACGGGCAGCCCAGTACGGTGGAGACGTAACCGCGCACGCGCACGCCGTCGAGGGCCGCCTGTTCCAGGATCGGGCGAAAGCGTTCGATCGATTCGTCGATGCCGGCGTTGGTATTGGTGCGATTGAAGGCTTCCGACGCCGCAGTGAACACCGCCACTTCCCGAGCACCGGCGGCGCGTGCGCGCGCATAGCCCTGCAGGTTGGGCACCAGCACCGGATAGGCGATGCCCGGCGCCTGGGTGATGCCGGCGAACACCTCGGCCGCGTCGGCCAGTTGCGGCACCCAGCGCGGGCTGACGAAGCTGGTCGCCTCGATGCTGCGCAGCCCTGTCGCGGAGAGTCGGTCGATCAGCGCGATCTTGTCGGCGGTGGCGATCGGTGTGGCTTCGTTCTGCAGGCCATCGCGCGGGCCGACTTCGACAATGCGCACGAAGTCGTTCATGCCGCACCCTCCGGCAACCAGGCCGGGCTGCGCTTGTCGAGGAAGGCACCCAGGCCTTCCTGGCCTTCCGGGGAAACGCGCAGGCGTGCGATCCACGCGGCGTTGGCGGCGTCGATGGCGTCGCGGTCGGTCGGCGGCAGTGCCGCGCGCACCAAGGCCTTGGCGCTGGCGGCCGCCAGTGGCGCGGCCGCCAGCAACAGGCGGACCTGGCGCTCCACCGCGATATCCAGTTGGTCGGCGGCGACCAGTTGATGCAACAGGCCCAGCAACTGCGCGGTGGCCGCGTCGAAGATCTCGGCAGTGGCGAACCAGCGCCGCGCCTGGCGCGCGCCGATCGCCGCGATCACGTACGGCGAAATGACCGCCGGCAGCAGGCCGAGCTTGCTCTCGGTCAGCCCGAAGCGCGCCTCGGTGCAGCCGATGGCGATATCGCAGCACGCCACCAGGCCGACACCCCCGCCGAACGCCGCGCCGTTGACGCGCGCGATGGTCGGCTTGGGCAGTTCGTCCAGCGTGCGCATCAGGCGCGCCAGGGCGAGCGCATCGGCCGCGTTGTCGGCCTCGCTGGCGCCGGCCATGCCGCGCATCCAGTTCAGGTCGGCGCCCGCAGAGAACGCGGCGCCGGCACCGGTGATCACGACGACGCGGATCTGCGCTGCCCGGCCGGCCTGCTGCAAGGCGTCGGTGAGCGCGCCAATCAAGGTCGCATCGAAGGCGTTGTGCACCGCCGGGCGGTGCAGACGTAACGTGCGGACCGCTCCCTGGTCCTCCACGATCAAGCCGGTGTCCTGCATTGGGTCAACGTCCATGAATGGGATGCGAACCATGATAGTGGCACGGGTCGGCCGAGCCATGACGCGGTGCGTCGATGCTAGAATTGAGAACCATTCCTAACAATCAGGCCGTCTTTGTGACGTTGTCCGACATGCCTTTGCATCGCGCCGCCATTGTTGAATCCGTGGAGGAGCGTCTGCCCAACGACACGATCGCCAGGCGGCTGCGCGAACTGGGTTTTGTCGCTGGCGAGGAAGTCACGGTACTGGCGACCGGTCCGGTCGGGCGCGAACCCTTGCTGGTGCAGGTCGGTTACACGCGGTTCGCCCTGCGGCGCAGCGAGGCCGCCCGCGTGCAGGTGCGCGTCGATGGAGCGCAGGCATGAGCACCGCAACCGTCCCCATGCGTCTGGCGCTGGTCGGCAACCCCAACAGTGGCAAGACCGCCCTGTTCAACCAGCTGACCGGCAGCCGGCAGAAGGTCGCCAATTACACCGGCGTCACCGTCGAACGCAAGGAAGGGCATTTCCGCGCGCCGTCCGGGCGCGACTTCGCGGTGCTGGATCTGCCGGGCGCCTACAGCCTGCAGCCGGCCAGCCTGGATGAAGCGATCACCCGCGACCTGTGCCGCGGCTTCTATCCCGGTGAGCCTGCGCCGGACGTGCTGGTGTGCGTGATGGATGCGACCAACCTGCGCCTGCATCTGCGCTTTGCGCTGGAGCTGCGCGAGCTGGGCCGGCCGATGATCGTGGCGCTGAACATGGTCGACGCCGCGCAGCGGCGCGGCATCGTCATCGACCTGCCGGCGCTGGAACAGGCGCTCGGGGTGCCGGTGGTGGAAACGGTGGCGGTGCGCCGCGGCGGTGCCAAGGCCCTGGTCGAGCGGCTCGATACGCAGGCGGCCAGCCTGGCCGCGCCGTCGGCCACGCCACCGGCCGACGGCAACTACCACGCCCAGGTGCGGCAGATCCTGGGTGCGGCAGTGACCATGCCTACGCGCACCTCGCGGGTGGACGATGCGCTGGACCGCTGGCTGCTGCATCCGGTCTGGGGCCTGGTCACGCTGGCGGTGGTGATGTTCCTGATCTTCCAGGCGGTGTACGCCTGGGCCAACCCAGTGATGGACCTGATCGATGCCGGCACCGCGATGCTGGGCGAGTGGGTGGGCACCACGCTGCCGGAGGGCCCGCTCAACAGCCTGCTCAAGGACGGCATCATCACCGGCCTGGGCGGGGTGATTAAGTTCCTGCCGCAGATCCTGATCCTGTTCGCCTTCATCCTGGCGCTGGAGGAGTCCGGCTACCTGCCGCGCGCGGCCTTCCTGCTCGATCGCATGATGTCGGCGGCCGGTTTGTCCGGGCGCTCGTTCATCCCGCTGCTGTCGAGCTTTGCCTGCGCGGTGCCCGGCATCATGTCCACCCGCAGCATCCAGGACCCACGCGACCGGCTCGCCACCATCATGGTCGCGCCCTTGATGACGTGTTCGGCGCGATTGCCGGTGTATGCGCTGCTGATCGGCGCCTTCATTCCGCAAAAAACCGTGTGGGGCATCTTCAACCAGCAAGGCCTGATCCTGTTCGCGCTATATGCCGCGGCCATCGTCAGCGCGCTGCTGGTGTCGTGGACGATGAAGAAGTGGCGCCGCGACAAGAGCGAGCATCCGCTGATGCTGGAGCTGCCGTCCTACCGCCTGCCGCATCTGCCGGACCTGGCGCTGGGGCTGTGGGAGCGTGCGATGATCTTCCTCAAGCGCGTCGGCGGCATCATTCTGGCCCTGACCATCCTGCTGTGGTTCCTGCTGTCGTTTCCGGCCGCGCCGGCCGACGCCACCTTGCCGGCGATCGATTACAGCTTCGCCGGGCGTATCGGCCATGCGATGGCGATCTTCTTCGCGCCGCTGGGCTTCAACTGGCAGATCTGCATCGCACTGATTCCCGGCCTGGCCGCGCGCGAAGTGGCGGTTGCCTCGCTGGCAACGGTGTACGCGCTGTCGGCTGCCGACGACGATGCCGCCGCGCAGGCCCTGTCGCCGCTGATCAGCGATGGCTGGTCGCTGGCCACCGCGCTGTCGCTGCTGGTCTGGTACATCTATGCACCCATGTGCATCTCCACGCTGGCCACGATCAAGCGCGAAACCAACTCGTGGAAGCAGATGACCATCAGCGCGGTGTACCTGTTCGCGCTGGCCTACCTGGCCTCGCTGGTGACCTACCAGCTGGCCGTGCTGCTGGGAGCCGGCTGAGGTGGATCTGTCGCTCACCTTGCAATACGTGGTCATCGCCCTGGCGGTGTTGCTCAGCCTGTGGGTGGTGATGAAGAAGCAATTTCCCGGCACGCTGCGGCGCCTGCGTGGCGCAGTGGCGATCGGCCTGTTGCGCGATGGGCGGCCTGCATGGATGCGGGCGCTGGGCCGCCGCGTCGCACCGCCGGCCGCGCAGAACGCCGCGGCCTGTGGTGGCTGCGACAGCTGCGGGCCGACGCCGCCCCGTCGTCACTGACGCACTGCATCCCTTACACTTGCGCGGCCGCAGGACGCGGTGGTGCAGGGGACGCAGATGCGGTTGTTGGTGTTGTTGGCGGTCCTGGCGGCAGTCGCCGGTGTTTACAACTATGGCGGCAACGCGCTGGACGAAGCGCAGGTGCGCGATTTCTACGCCGCGCACGACAAGGCGATGCGTGGTCAGGACGGCGAAGCGCTGTGTACGCTGACCGCGCCGGCGTTCGAAATGGTGGTGCTGTACCGTATGGATTCGCATCAGCAGCGGCAGACCACCACACGCGAGCAGTACTGCAAATCCAATGGCGAGTGGGCGCAGGTGCTGCGTCATATGCGTCATGTGGCCAACCCGGAAGAGGTGATCGACTACAAGCAGTCGATCACCAGGATCGAGATTGCCGCCGATGAAGCCTCGGCCATGGTCGAGACACGTGCCACGCTCGGCTTGCCGGGGGTGCGCATGACCTTCCGCTCGCGCGACAAGCTGATCCGCAAGCGCTGGAAGACCTTGATCGAACGCAGCGAAGGCACGGCCTGGGTCGGCCCGGCGTACGGGTAGGCGCCGCCGGCACTGTCGCTGCCGCATTGCCAAGGCGTTGCCATCGATGCGCGGGCGCGATGCCGGTCATCGGCACGCGTCGATCTGGCTCGCTACCCAGCCGACCTGCGCACGCAGCCTGCGTCGGCAGAAACAGGTGACATTCCGTGCAAGGCGATGCACGCGCGGCGATCGCCTTGCTGGCAGACGCCAACGCGAGTATGTCGACCGTACTGCACGGCAATGTCGGTAGCGCCAGCGCAATGCAGGAAAGCAGGTCGCTACGCGTGGTGATGGTCGGTGCGGCACCACCCCCGTCATTGGCCGAGGTGCGCATCCGACGCTGCAGTGCACAGCGCGCCGGCCATACGCCTTCGCTATGCTTGGGCCATGACGACCTCCTTCCAGATCTCCCGGCGTGCGCAGGCGCTGACCAGTTCGGCGATTCGCGAAATCCTCAAGGTGACCGAGCGGCCGGAGGTGATTTCCTTCGCCGGCGGGCTGCCGTCGCCGGCCACCTTTCCGGCGGAGCGCATGCGCGCGGCCAGCGATCAGGTGCTGCGCGATGCGCCGCAGGCCGCACTGCAATACGGCCCCACCGAAGGCTATGCGCCGCTGCGCGACTGGGTGGCCGCACGCCTGAGCCGCGACGGCGCCAGCATCCGGCCCAGCCAGGTGTTGATCACCACCGGCTCGCAGCAGGGGCTGGACCTGCTCGGCAAGGTCTTCATCGATGAGGGCAGCAAGGTGCTGGTGGAAACGCCGAGCTACCTGGGTGCGTTGCAGGCGTTTTCGCTGTTCCAGCCGAGCTTCGTCGGCATGCCCTCGGACGAGGACGGGGTGGTGGTGGACGCGTTGGACCCTGCATTGCTGGCCGATGCGCGCTTTCTGTACTGCCTGCCGAATTTCCAGAACCCCACCGGCCGCCGGCTGCCGCTGGCGCGGCGCCAGGCCCTGGTGGAGCGCGCAGCAGCAGCGGGCGTGCC
Organism: Xanthomonas sp. BRIP62415; assembly: GCF_003993515.1. Classification (NCBI taxonomy): domain Bacteria; kingdom Pseudomonadati; phylum Pseudomonadota; class Gammaproteobacteria; order Lysobacterales; family Lysobacteraceae; genus Xanthomonas; species Xanthomonas sp. BRIP62415. Next base: position 81,386 of record NZ_QEZH01000026.1, on the reverse strand, counting down.
GATCGTCGAAGACGATCCGTATGGCGAGCTGTACTACAGCGGCCGGCCGCTGCCAAGCCTGTTGTCGCTCAATCCGGAGGGCGTGGTCTACATGGGCTCGTTCTCCAAGGTGCTCGCGCCCGGCTTGCGGCTGGGCTATGTGGTTGCGCCCGAGGCGGTGCTGGGCAAGCTGATCCAGGCCAAACAGGCGGCCGATCTGCATACGCCGTCGTTCACCCAGCGCGTGGTCCACCAGACGCTGCAGGACGATTTCCTGGACACGCATATCCCGCAGATCCGCGCGCTGTATGCGCGCCAATGCAGCCTGATGCTGGAGGCCCTGGATCGGCATTTCCCGCCCCAGGTGCAATGGAATCGCCCCGAAGGCGGCATGTTCCTGTGGGTGAGCCTGCCGCCCGGGCTGGACGGCACCGCGCTGCTGGCGCGTGCGATCGCGCGCAATGTCGCGTTCGTGCCGGGCGCGCCGTTCTACGCCACCTTGCCGCAGGTCAATACCTTGCGGCTGTCGTTCGTCACCGTGCCCGGCGACAGGATCGATGCCGGCATCCAGGTCCTGGGTGAGGTGTTGCGCGAGGCGCTGGCCGAGTTGCCCGGGCAGGGCGCGTGACCACGCAGACCAGTGGCGTGCAGGCGCCGGCGCTCGCGGTCAGCATCGACCGCGTGGCGATCGGGGTCGCACGCGATTTCACCCGGCCCGGTAGCCGCAGCGCCATCGACAAGCGTGCGGTGAGCGGGCCTGTGCGCGTCGGTCCGGACGGGCTGCACGGTGACGAGCAGGGCGACCTGCGTGTGCATGGCGGGCCGGACAAGGCGATCCATCATTATCCGCGCGATCACTACGCTGCCTGGCAGGCCGACCTCGGTGCGCATGCGTTGCTGGAGACGGCCGGCGCGTTCGGCGAGAACCTGAGCAGTCTCGGCCTTACCGAGGCCGAGGTCTGTCTGGGTGATCGCTTTGCATTGGGTACGGCGGTGGTGGAAGTGTCGCAGCTGCGTCAGCCGTGCTGGAAGCTGTCCGACCGCTTCGGCCTGCGCGACATGGCGCGCCGCGTGCAGGACACCGGCCGCACCGGCTGGTATTACCGCGTGCTGCACCCCGGCGACGTGGCAGCCGGCGACATGCTGACGCTGCAGCAGCGGCCGCATCCGCAATGGACGCTGTCGCGCCTGCAACAGGTGTTGTACGCGCGCGATGTCGATGCCGCCGCCATCACTGAGGTGCTGCAGCTGCCGTTGGTACCGTCATGGCAGGCGCTATTCGAACGCCGCCTGCAACGCCGCGAAATAGAGAGCTGGAGCAAGCGCCTGCATGGCGCAAGCGACTGAGAGCCGCCAACACCATCGCACGCAATCAAAGCCCGCAGCCGCGCTAGCTGCAGGGCTGAGATTTGGGATTCGGGAGTCGGGATTGGGGAATCGCGGTCACGAAGTCGGCAAACGCCACCTTCCAGGCGCCGCCATGATGGCCGTGTGCCATGCGTCTTCATCGTCCTTACCAACGTACAGCGGCGCAGCCCTCACCGACCCATGGCCGCTCGCGCCGTTGTGTGCCAACCACCACGCGCACCCCACGGGCGCCACCAAGCCAAAGCGCCACAGCACATAAAACGCGCACACCCGCATCCGCTCTTACGATTCCCTAATCCCCAATCCCGATTCCCGGCTCCAACGACTCCCCAATCCCGACCCCCCAATCCCAGCTTTTACGATTCCCGATTCCCGATTCCCGATTCCCAGCTATCTTGTACAACCCCATCGCCCAGCTAGGCCTGCCGCCATGACAACGTCTCCTGTAAAAGTTCTGATCCACGGCGCCTCCGGGCGGATGGGCAAGGCCTTGCTGCGTCTGGCGGCCGAAGACGAGGCCTTGCATGTCGTCGGTGCGGTGGTGGGGCGTGCGCCCTCGCAGCGCGTGGTGGACGGCGTGCCGTATTTCGCCGCCAGCGAGCTCGGCGGTGCGCCGAGCTTCGACGTGGCGATCGACTTCAGCCTGCCGCAGGGCTTCGCGCCGATCCTGGCGTTGTGCGCGCAGCGCGGCAAACCGCTGGTGTCCGGCACCACCGGTCTGGATGAGGCGCAGCGCGCCGCCTTGCTGGAGGCCGCGCAGCAGATTCCATTGGTTTGGGCGTCCAACTTCAGCCTGGGCGTTGCGGTGCTGACCGAACTGGTGGAGCGTGCCGCCGGCAGCCTGCCGGGCTGGGATTGCGACATCGTCGAAGCCCACCACGTGCACAAGCAGGACGCGCCCTCCGGGACCGCGCTGACGCTGGGGGAGGCGGCCACCGGCAGTGGCGCGCAGCCGCGCTTTGCCAGCCTGCGCGCCGGCGACATCGTCGGCGAGCACACGGTGCAGTTCACCGGGCTGGGCGAGCGGGTGGAACTGGTGCACCGCGCGACCAACCGCGACATCTTCGCGCGTGGTGCCCTGCATGCGGCCAAGCGGCTGCTCGGCAAGCCGCCCGGCAGCTATCGCGTGCGCGATCTGGTGCTGTAACCGGCGCGTCGCCGCGCATGAATGGCGAATGATCGCAGTGGCGCATTCATCCCGCCATTGCGATGCCGGCACGGCAGCCGGCGTTCTTCAGGCTGGCATGCCGGGGCACTTGCCTTTACAATTCTCGCTTGCCCGAACCAGCGTCGGACCGGTCCCCAGCACCGCGTCCGCGCTTTGCTGCAACCGGAATTTGGCCGGAAGCGCATCGGAGTCCCAGGCAGCCAGAGCGAGACCCCCACGTGACCCAACCCGCAATCCTTGTCCTCGAAGACGGCACCGTGTTCGAGGGCGAATCCGTAGGCGCCAACGGGCTTTCCGTCGGCGAAGTGGTGTTCAACACCGCCATGACCGGTTACCAGGAAGTCCTGACCGATCCCTCCTACGCCCGCCAGATGGTCACGCTGACCTATCCGCATATCGGCAATACCGGCTTTACCGATCAGGATGACGAGGCCAGCAAGATCTGGGCCGCCGGCCTGATCGTGCGCGACGTGCCGCGTCGCCCCAGCAGCTGGCGCAGCGAAGTCGCACTGCCGGAGTGGCTGCAGGCCCGCGGTGTGGTGGCCATTTCCGGCATCGATACCCGCAAGCTGACCCGCCTGCTGCGGCAGAAGGGCGCCCAGAACGGCGCGCTGATGGCCGGCGAGATCGATGTCGACAAGGCGCTGGAAGCCGCGCGCAGCTTCCCCGGCCTGAAGGGCATGGACCTGGCCAAGGTGGTTTCCACCGAGACCAGCTACGGCTGGCAGGAAGGCTCGCTGGATCTGAACTCCGACACGTTCGTGCGCACCGAGCTGAAGCACAAGGTCGTGGCCTATGACTACGGCGTCAAGCTCAACATCCTGCGCATGCTGGCCGACCGTGGCTGCGACGTCACCGTGGTGCCGGCACGCACGCCGGTGGCCGAGGTGCTGGCGATGCAGCCCGATGGCGTGTTCCTGTCCAATGGCCCGGGCGACCCGGAGCCCTGCGATTACGCGATCGCCGCGATCAAGGAACTGGTCGCGCAGAAGGTGCCGACCTTCGGCATCTGCCTGGGCCATCAGCTGCTGGCGCTGGCCGCCGGCGCCAGCACGGTCAAGATGACCACCGGCCATCACGGCGCCAACCATCCGGTGCAGGATCTGGACGGCGGGCGGGTGATGATCACCTCGCAGAACCATGGCTTTGCGGTGGATGAAAGCACGCTGCCGGCCAATGTGCGGGTGACCCATCGTTCGCTGTTCGATGGCACCAACCAGGGCATCGCGCTGACCGACGCGCCGGCGTTCTCGTTCCAGGGCCACCCGGAAGCCTCGCCGGGGCCGCGCGATGTGGGGCCGCTGTTCGACCGGTTTGTGGAGCTGATGGCCAAGGATGCCAAGCGCGCATGAGCGCTCGGTTGATGGGTGTGCTGATCCTGCTGGTGGGCGCCGCCGTGGCCTATTGGGGCGTCTGGATGCCGCTGCAGCAGGCGCAGGCGGGCGTGGCGTCGATCACGCTGCCCGGAGGCATCAAACTGGCCTTGCTGGTGCCGATGTGTGTCGTCTTCGGCATCGGCTATGTGGTTGGAGGAGGATCCTTTCACCAGCGCATGCAGAACACCGACCCGGACAAGGTGCGTCGCTGGGGCAAGACCTCCGGGACCGGCTGGCTGTTGCTCCTGGTCAGCTTCGCCGCCGCGTTCGCGCTGCATCAGTGGATGCAGAACACCCTGCGCGCCCTGGGCTATGGATACGCCGGATGACCCCGGCTTTCGGCTCCGTGGAGTCGATGCAACATCATGCCGCGTCGCGATGCGATCGCCGCGGCCACTCTTCCGCACCTGCGGCTCGCCGCATGTTCCTAATCGAGTAAAGAAATGCCAAAGCGCACCGACCTAAAAACCATCCTGATCATCGGCGCCGGCCCGATCGTCATCGGCCAGGCCTGCGAGTTCGATTACTCCGGCGCGCAGGCGTGCAAGGCGCTGCGCGACGAGGGGTATCGCGTGGTGCTGGTCAACAGCAATCCGGCCACGATCATGACCGACCCGGACATGGCCGATGCGGTGTACATCGAGCCGATCAACTGGCAGACGGTCGAGAAGATCATCGCCAAGGAAAAGCCTGATGCCCTGCTGCCGACCATGGGCGGGCAAACCGCGCTGAACTGCGCGCTGGATCTGGCCGACCACGGCGTGCTGGAGAAGTACAACGTCGAGCTGATCGGCGCCAAGCGCGAAGCCATCCGCATGGCCGAAGACCGCGAGCTGTTCCGCGTGGCGATGGGCGAGATCGGCCTGGATTGCCCCCGGGCCGAAGTGGCGCACACGCTGGAAGAGGCGCTGGATATCCAGACCCGCGTCGGCTACCCGACCATCATCCGCCCCAGCTTCACCCTGGGTGGCAGCGGCGGCGGCATCGCCTACAACCGCGAAGAGCTGATCGAGATCGTCGGCCGTGGCCTGGAACTGTCGCCGACCACCGAAGTGCTGGTGGAAGAGTCGGTGCTGGGCTGGAAGGAGTTCGAGATGGAAGTGGTCCGCGACACCGCGGACAACTGCATCATCGTCTGCGCGATCGAGAACCTCGACCCGATGGGCGTGCATACCGGCGACTCGATCACCGTGGCACCGGCGCAGACGCTCACCGACAAGGAATACCAGCGCCTGCGCGATGCCTCGATCGCGGTGCTGCGCAAGATCGGTGTGGATACCGGCGGTTCCAACGTGCAGTTCGGCATCAGCCCGACCACCGGCCGCGTGGTGGTGATCGAGATGAATCCGCGCGTGTCGCGTTCCTCGGCGCTGGCGTCCAAGGCCACCGGCTTTCCGATCGCCAAGGTCGCCGCCAAGCTGGCGGTAGGCTATACGCTGGACGAATTGAAGAACGAGATCACCGGTGGCCTGACCCCGGCCTCGTTCGAGCCGTCGATCGACTACGTCGTCACCAAGATCCCGCGCTTTGCGTTCGAGAAATTCCCGCAGGCCGATGCGCGCCTGACCACCCAGATGAAGTCGGTGGGCGAGGTGATGGCGATGGGCCGCACCTTCCAGGAATCGCTGCAGAAGGCGCTGCGTGGGCTGGAAACCGGCAAGATCGGGCTGGATCCGACCGGGCTGGACCTGAGCAGCGAAGACGATATCGCCGCGCTCAAGCGCGAGCTCAAGGCGCCGGGTCCGGAGCGCCTGTTCTATGTCGCCGATGCCTTCCGCGCCGGCATGAGCGTGGCCGATGTCTACGCGCTGTCGTTCATCGACCCCTGGTTCCTGGATCAGATCGAAGAACTGATCAGCCACGAGCAGCAACTGGCCGACGACGGCATGCAGGCACTGGATGCGGCGCGTCTGCGCACGCTCAAGCGCGCCGGTTTCTCCGATGCGCGCCTGGCCGAGCTGACCGGCACCAACGAAGAATCGGTGCGCACGCTGCGTCGCGCGCTCAAGGTCCGCCCGGTCTACAAGCGCGTGGATTCGTGCGCTGCCGAATTCGCCACCAGCACCGCGTACCTGTATTCGACCTACGAGGACGAGTGCGAGGCGCTGCCGACCGATCGCGACAAGATCATGATCCTTGGCGGTGGCCCCAACCGCATCGGCCAGGGCATCGAGTTCGACTACTGCTGCGTGCATGCGGCGCTGGCGCTGCGCGATGACGGCTTTGAAACCATCATGGTCAACTGCAACCCAGAGACCGTGTCCACCGACTATGACACCTCCGACCGTCTGTACTTCGAGCCGCTGACGCTGGAAGACGTGCTGGAAATCGTCGAGCTGGAAAAACCCAAGGGCGTGATCGTGCAGTACGGCGGCCAGACTCCGCTGAAGCTGGCGCGCGCGCTGGAAGCCAACGGCGTGCCGGTGATCGGCACCTCGCCCGATTCGATCGACCTGGCCGAAGACCGCGAGCGTTTCCAGCAACTGGTCGACAAGCTGGGCCTGAAGCAGCCGCCCAACCGCATTGCCCGCAATGCCGAGGAAGCCCTGGTGCTGGCGCGCGAGATCGGCTACCCGCTGGTGGTGCGTCCGAGCTACGTGCTCGGCGGCCGCGCGATGGAAATCGTCTACGGCGAATCCGACCTGGCGCGCTATGTACGCGACGCGGTCAAGGTCTCCAACGATTCGCCGGTGCTGCTGGACCGCTTCCTCGACAACGCGGTGGAAGTGGACGTGGACATCATCGCCGACAAGGACGGCAACGTGCTGATCGGCGGCTTGATGGAACACATCGAGGAAGCCGGGGTGCATTCGGGCGATTCGTCCTGCTCGCTGCCGCCGTATTCGCTCTCGCCCAAGACCCAGGCCGAACTGCGTCGCCAGGTGGTGATGCTGGCCGAAGGCCTGAACGTGGTGGGCCTGATGAACACCCAGTTCGCGGTGCAGGTCGATGAGGCCGGCGACGACGTGGTGTTCCTGCTGGAGGTGAACCCGCGTGCCTCGCGCACCGTGCCGTTCGTGTCCAAGGCGATCGGCATGCCGCTGGCCAAGATCGCCGCGCGCTGCATGGCCGGCAAGACGCTGGCCGAGCAGGGCGCCACCAAGGAAATCGTGCCGGGCTATTACTCGGTGAAGGAGGCGATCTTCCCGTTCGCCAAGTTCCAGGGCGTGGACCCGATCCTCGGGCCGGAGATGCGCTCCACCGGCGAGGTGATGGGCGTGGGCCGCAGCTTCAGCGCCGCGTTTGCGCGCGCGCAGGAGGCCGGCGGCATCAAGGCACCGCCGGTGGGCAAGGCGTTCGTGTCGGTGCGCGATCCGGACAAGCAGCGCGTGCTGCCGGTGGCGCAGGCCCTGGTGGAGCGCGGCTATACGCTGGTCGCCACGCGCGGTACCGGCGCCTGGCTGCAGCAGAACGGGCTGAACTGCGAGATCGTCAACAAGGTCGCCGAAGGGCGCCCGCATATCGTCGATTCGATCAAGAATGGCGAGATCGTGTATATCGTCAACACCACCGAAGGCCGCGCCGCCATCTCCGATTCGTTCTCGATCCGGCGTGAAGCGTTGCAGCATCGCGTGACCTATTCGACCACTGTTGCCGGCGCCAAGGCGCTGGTGCATTCGCTGGAATTCCGCGGCACCGGCCCTGTCTGGTCGCTGCAGGAACTGCACAAGGAACTGGAAGCATGAGAGCACCCATGACGGCAAAGGGCGCGCAGCGCCTGCGCGAAGAGCTGGACCAGCTGAAGTCTGTCAAGCGTCCGGCGGTGATCAATGCGATCGCCGAAGCGCGCGCGCACGGCGATCTGAAGGAAAACGCCGAATACCACGCCGCACGCGAGCAGCAGAGCTTCATCGAAGGCCGCATCAAGCAGCTGGAAGGCGAGCTCTCGCATGCCGAGATCATCGACATCACCAAGCTGTCGGCCGGCAACAAGATCGTGTTCGGCGCCACGGTGACGCTGGCCGACACCGAGACCGACGAAGAGAAGCGCTACCAGATCGTTGGTGATCTGGAAGCGGACATCAAGCTGGGCATGATCGCGATCTCCTCGCCGCTGGCACGCGCGTTGATCGGCAAGCTGGAAGGCGATTCGGTCACCATCGATGCGCCGGCCGGCCAGCGCGAGTACGAAGTGGTCAGCGTTGCCTATCTGGACTGACGGGCCGGGATCGAGCGACGCCACCGACCGATGACCACCGCAACGCTGCTGCTGCCGGAAAGACGCCGCCTGCCCGGTGCGTTGGGCGACACGCCGGTGGCGCGTGCGCTGGCGCGCGCCGACCAGCAAAGCGTCGAGCCCGGCGAGGTGGCGCAGCTGCAGCGCCACTTCACGCTGACGCCTGCGCAGTGGCCGGTGGCCGCATTGACCCGCCAGCTCGATGCCGGCGATGCGGCCGGTGCGACCTGGGTGCGTGCCGATCCGGCCTATGTGGTGCCGGACATGCAGGGCGCCCGCTTGATGGGCTACGGCGAGGCGCTCGGCCCCACCGCCGAGGATCTGGCGGTGTTGTTGCCGATCCTCAAACCGATGTTCGGCGATGCCGGCTTCCTGCTGGATGCGCCCACGCCTGCGCGCTGGTATCTGCGGCTGTCGCCGGATGCCAGGCTGCCCGACTTCGCGCCGCCGGATCTGGCGATCGGCGATGACCTGTTCGAGCATCTGCCGGCTGGCGAGGTCGGCCGGCGCTGGCGTGCCTTGCTGACCGAGGCGCAGGTGCTGCTGCATCAGCATCCCTGGAACGAGGGCCGCGTGGCCAGCGGCAAGCCGGCGATCAATTCGCTGTGGTTCTGGGGCGGCGGCGTGCTGCCGCAGGCGGTGAGCTCGCCGCACCGTCAGGTGCGCAGCCGCGAATCGCTGCTGCGTGCGCTGGCGCTGGCGGCGGGCGCCGATGCGCAGGGCGAACAACGCGTGGACGCATTGGTGGACCTGCGGCACCTGCGCTCGCTGCAGCAGTTCAGCGACGACGCGGTGGCGCCGTTGCTGGCGGCAATGGCGCGTGGCGAACTGGATCGGCTGGTGCTGGATTTCCAGGATGGCGACACCGTGTCGCTGACGCATGCGCAACGCTGGCGTTTCTGGCGCAAGCCGCGGGTACAGCTGGCGCAATGACCTCCACCCCGCGGATCGTCCGGCGCCCACCCGGGCAGGCCGGCAGTTGGCCCGATGCCATGTTGCCGCTGTTGCGCCGCATCTATGCCGCGCGCGGCGTGACCGATACGCAGGGCGCGCAGCCGCGTCTGGGGCAGTTGCTGTCACCGCAGTTGCTGCACAACAGTGGCGTTGCAGCTGAGCTGCTGGCCGATGCGATCGCCCGGCAGCGTCGCATCCTGGTGGTGGGCGATTTCGACTGCGATGGCGCCACCGCCTGTGCGGTCGGCGTGCGTGGCTTGCGCATGCTCGGCGCGCTGGATGTCCACCACGCGGTGCCCAATCGCATGGTGCATGGCTATGGTCTGTCGCCTGCGCTGGTGGACGAGCTGGCTGCATTGCAGCCGGATCTGCTGGTCACCGTCGATCACGGCATCGCCTGCCACGCCGGCGTGGCCGCGGCCAAGGCGCGTGGCTGGACGGTGCTGGTCACCGATCATCACCTGCCTGGCGAGGTGTTGCCGCCGGCCGATGCGATCGTCGATCCGAACCTGGCCAACGACCGCTTCCCGAGCAAATCCCTGGCCGGGGTCGGGGTGATCTTCTACGTGCTGATGGCCTTGCGCGGCGTGCTGCGCGCGCGCGGCGCCTTTGCCGAACGCGCCGAGCCGGATCTGTCGGTATTGCTGGACCTGGTGGCGGTCGGCACGGTCGCCGATCTGGTGCCACTGGACACCAACAACCGTGCGCTGGTGTCGGCCGGCCTGCGCCGCCTGCGCGAGGGCAAGGGGTGCATCGGCCTGCGCGCCCTGATCGAGGCCAGCGGCCGCGACGTGGCGCGCCTGAGCGCCAGCGATATCGGTTTTGCATTGGGGCCACGTCTCAACGCCGCCGGCCGGCTGGAAGACATGGCCCTGGGCATCGAACTGCTGCTCAGCGAAGACTGGAGCCGGGCGCGCGAGATCGCCGGCACCCTGGAAGAGATCAACGCCGAGCGTCGCGCGGTGCAGCAGTTGATGACCGACGATGCCGAGCAGGCGGTCACCAAGGTGGTGCTGGATGCCGATGGCGAATTGCCGATCGCCGCGTGCCTGTTCGACGCCGACTGGCACCCCGGTGTCATCGGCCTGGTCGCCTCCAAGCTCAAGGACCGGCTGCATCGCCCGGTGATTGCATTGGCGCCGGCCGAGCCGGGCAGCAGCCAGCTGCGTGGCTCGGCGCGTTCGATTCCCGGCCTGCATATCCGCGATGTGCTGGCTGCGGTGGACGCGCGCCACCCGGGCCTGATCCAGAAGTTCGGCGGGCATGCGATGGCGGCCGGATTGAGCCTGGAGCAGGCCGCACTGGCGACCTTCGAGCAGGCATTCCAGCGCCAGGTGCAGACGATGGTGGACGCCTCGTTGCTGCATGCCGAATTGCAGAGCGACGGCGAACTGGCCGCGCACGAGCTCGATCACCTGCATGCCGAGGCACTGCGCGTGGCCGGGCCGTGGGGGCAGGGCTTTCCCGAGCCGCTGTTCGATGGCCGGTTCGAAGTGCTGCAATGGCGCCTGCTCAAGGAGCGCCATCTCAAGCTCACGCTGCGCTGTGCCGGCCGCGCCGAACCGCTCAACGCCATCCACTTCAATGGCTGGCGCGGCAGCGAGCCGGCACGCATGGTGCGGCTGGCGTACCGCCTGGTCAGCGACGACTATCGCGGCGGCACCGCGGTGCAGTTGATCGTCGAACATTGCGAGCCGGCGACAGTCACTGGCTGAGCTGCGGGCTCAGCGTTCTCTCTACCTTTTGTAGGCTGCAGCTGGCGTCATCTGGATGATCCAGGCCGCGTTGGTCGAGGGCGCGTGGTGTCCTCGCCGCTCGCGGGATGCGCCGTGAATCCGTCCGTGGAGGGAGCTGAGCGTCGGGTTCTCAAGCGCGCGGCTGCCAGTCGCTGGCTTCGGTAAGGGGCGGCAGCGCGGCCGGGGATCGGCTCCTCGGCTCGGTCAGACATCCTGTCTGACTCGCCGCCGCGGCACATCCTGAGTGCCGCTCTCCGCCAATCCCCGGCCACGCTGCCGCCTCGGCATGTCGTTTCCGCGACCTGGTCAAGGCAGGCCGCTTCTCCATCTTGTTTTCAAGCTTTGCGATGACGACGCTGCGGGTGTTTTCTTGAAGGCCCTGTGTTGTTCGGCGTGTGCCGGGGAGCCGATCGGACGCGCCGTGATCCAAGCCACACGCGTCGTGCTCCGCCTGCAACCACGCACACCGACCATCTGCCAGGTCCTTGCCTGCCCACCGTCGCGGGACCTCGAGCGGCATGGATGCCGAGCCAGAGCCTGCAGGGACGTACTTGCGGCGTGTCCTGCGATGGTGGGCGGGCAAGGGCCCTGCAGCCAGGCTGCAGCTCAGCCGCTCTGCATGTGCTCTGCACTGAGCTTCGCACCACAGGCGGCATTTATGCGGGAGTACATGCTCTAAGAGCCGCATGCCTGACGGCCGCAAAGCAACCTGGTCGGCAGTTCGAAGCGTCCTGCAAGACCGTGCAAGCGCACATTGGCGCTCGCACTCGCTCGCACTGTCCTCGCCCCGATCAGGGCGCCTTCTTGACTTCGGTCACCAAGGTCGGCAATTCCCACGCGCCGCCAGCGGCGACCAATCTGCACAGGCCGGAGGTGGATTCGGAGGTCGGCACGAAACGGCGGCCGTCCCAGGTCCAGCTGGCCTCGCTGTAGCAATCGCCCAGGCCACGGCCCTTCTGCGATTCAAGGATGGTGGAGCCGTCGATATCGCTGGCGTGCGTGGTCACCAACGTCGGCGCGAACGGCGCGCGTGCATTGATCACCCAGAAACCGGTGCCGACGTTGTAGGCGCCCATCCAGCAGTCGGTCGACACCAGCAGTTTGTCGCTGCTGAGCCGGGTGATCGACAGCGGCTCGGCCGTATCGTCGGCCTGCAGTCCCTTGCATTCCTCATCGGCCGGCAAGCTGGCACGCAGTGCTTGATAGAGCGCCGGCAGTGTGCCCAGGCGCGCATCGGCCGCTTGTGGGGCTGCGAGTTTGACCGCGCGCACCTGCGGTGCCGGCACGGCCGGCAGCACCGTGGCTTCGTCGCGATCGCCCTTGCGCACCAGTGCGCCGCGTGTGCCCAGCCGGCCCTGGAACTCGTCCATCTTCAGCAACACCGCCGCCGCCCCGCGATCGGACAGCTGCCAGCGGCGGCCATCGTTGCCCACCGCCACGATCTTGCTGCTGCGCGTCAGTGCGGCCAGCAGTGCGGTCACCTGCGCGCTGGTCAGCGGCGCGGTGCCGCTGTCGCGATTCAATGCCAGCTTGCCCAGGTCGCGCTGGTCGATGCGCAAGCTGAGCGAGGCCGGCATCTTGACCTCGTCGTACTGGCCCAGCATCAACTCGGCGGTGACCGCTTGTCCGGCACCGGCCTTGCGCGTCAGCAGCACCGACACCGGCGTGCTGCCGTCGTCATCCGGCTGATAGCCGGCAGCGCGGCAGGTGCGGGTGTTGTCGCAGGCGATGGTCCAGTCCTGGTGGTCGAAGGCGATGCCGACCGGCGCATCGGCAAGGGCGGCGACAGGCGCGAGCAACAAGGTGGCGGCAAGCAGGGTAGGGCGCATGGTGTCTTCGAAAGAGCGTGTCCGGCGCGCATCTTGCGTTGCTGCCGACGGGCCGTCCAGTGCGTGGCAGGCGAAACAGCGCCACCCCTGCGCCTGGTGTTCATGAGGTCATCGGCATGACGTCGGCCTTCCTCGCCGAACGCGGCGTGCGTGCGCGCAATCCGAACAAGGGACGCAACCAGCGCACCCGGCGGATCGCAAACTCATGCAACGCCAGGCAGCCGATCACGGTGGCGGCGATCACCAGCGTCGGCTCCAGCCAGGCATTCAGATGCAGGGGCATCAGACAGTACAGCGTCACGATGATCAGGCTCTGGTGCAGGATGTACCACGGGAACACCGCCTCCGTGCAGTACGGCAGCCAGCGGAACGGGCGGTTCAATCGGTGCCTGGCCCAGCCAAGAATCGTCAGCAGCGCCAGCCAGGTGTAGGCGGCACGTGCGCTGTGCTCGATCGCCTCCCACGGCAGCGTGGCCAGCGCTGCACCCGGTTGCGCAGTCTGCCAATGGATGCTGGCATAGCGAATGGCCAGTTCGGTGCCGATTGCCGTAAGCGCGGTGCCTAGCGTGAGCCAGCGCAGCTGCACGGCCCACTGCCAGAAGCGCTCGCTGCGCGCCAGCAGGTATCCCAGGACGAACAACGGGAACGACTCGGCGTGCACGAACCAGTCGCCAAACAGCGCGTGGGTGGGCGGATGGCGCGGCATCACCCACAGCACGCAGAACGCTTCCCACAGGATCGGCAACAGCAGCAGTGCCGGCACCGCCAGCGCAGCGGGCAGGCCCGGTAACGCGGTCAGCCGCAGCGGGCGTGTCAGCGACACCAGCGCCATCAATGCGACGGTATAGGGCAGCAGATAGGCCAGATACCACAGATGGTTCCAGGTGATGCCATGCTGCCAGCCATCGAAACTGCCGGCCGGCCACGGCCGCACCTGCCAGTAGCGCAACAGGAAGTTGCCCAAGCCCGGGCTGACCTTGCCGTTGCCCACGCCCTGGCAATAGGCCTGCACCGCGACCACCACGAACATGCCGAACAACAACGGTGGCAGCAATCGCCCGCAGCGCCGCAAGGCAAAGCGCCAGGGCGTGGCCTGCGGCCGCGACAGCCCGATGGCGATGCCGGAGATCATGAACAGCAAGGGCATCCGCCAGCGGTTGAGCACGATCATCGGCCATTGCAGCCACTGCGCGGTGTGCACGCTCTTGAGGTGGAACTCCCAGTCGGCCACGTAGGCCATGCCCGCGTGGTACAGGACCAGCAGTGCGAAGGCGAAGACGCGCAAGGCGTCGATATCGTGGCGGCGCTCGGTCATGGTCGTGTCGGTAGGAGACGTGCCCGCATCCTCGGCAACGCCGGCCCCAGGCAGCTGCGCCAAGGGTGGCAATGCCGTCCTGGAGTGACCAGTTGCGGTCCTGCAGGGACGAACCGGGGGCGGCAAGCTGGCGGTTTGCATAGAATGCGCGGATGAATTCACCTGTGTCCGGGGCGATCGAACGCGAGACCGACAGCGCTGCCAATGCGGGCAGGCGGTGGGTAGCGTTGATCTGGCTGCTGGTTTTCTATGGCAGCGCGCTGGGCAACACCGCCAGCACATGGTTGGCGGCACGGCGCGACGGCCAGCCGCTGCTGCTGTGGCAGGTGCTGACCTGGGAGTTGAGCAGCGCGACCGTCTCACTGCTGCTCTTGCCGCCGCTGATCTGGCTCTGCACGCGTTGGCCATTGCATGCCGATGTCTGGCGGCGGCGCGTTCCTGTCTATATTGCGGCCGCACTTGCCTGGTGGCTGCTGCACGTGAGCGGCATGGTGCTGCTGCGCAAGCTGGTCTATCTGGCGGTCGGTGCGCACTACGATTTCGGCGCCTTGCGGTTGCAGTGGATGTACGAACTGTCCAAGGATCTGCGCACCTTTGCCCTGCTGGTGGCGCTACGCCACACGCTGGCCTGGTATGGCCGGCGTCGGCAGGGCGAGGCGCATCTGCTGGCCGCGCCGGACGAAGGCCCGCCGGTCGAGCCACTGGACCGTCCGGAACGCTTTCTGGTGCGTAAGCTGGGGCGCGACTTCCTGGTCGCCACCGCCGACATCGAGTGGATCCAGGCGTCGGGCAACTACGTCAACCTGCATGTACGCGGCCACGATTACCCGCTGCGCAGCACGATGGCCGCGATCGAGGCCAGGCTCGACCCGGCCGTGTTCGTGCGCATCCATCGCAGCTATCTGGTGAAGCTGGCACGCGTGCAGGCGATCGAGCCGCTGGAATCCGGCGACGCCCGCGTACACCTGGCCGACGCCGCCGTGCTGCCGTGCAGTCGCCGTTACCTGGCTGCATTACGGGCGTTGGCAGGGCAGGCGCCCACACCGCAGCGTGTCGAGGCCGCACCGGGCTGACCGTTCCAGGCGGTCAGCCCGGCGACCGGAGCGAGCGCCAGCCTCGCAGTGGCAGATGAGCCCAGACGCTCGTCATCTGGACCGCCTGCTGGCTGCCTTGCTCCGGTCTGAGCTTGCAGTGGTCGCCATGACGTCCATGGCCGGCACGAACCTGCGGCCCGTCACGATCGCCACCGCGTTCCGCCGCCGCCGCCCGCTTGCTAAACTACCGGGCTTGTTTGCCGGAAATCCGTCATGATCGAAACCAATCCGATCCGCCAGCGCATCACCGATCTCAACGATCGCGTGCTCTCGCTCAGGGGGTATCTTTGACTACGACGTCAAGAAAGAGCGTCTAGAAGAAGTCAGCCGGGAGCTCGAGAGCCCCGACGTGTGGAACGACGCCGAGCGCGCGCAGGCCCTGGGGCGCGAGCGCTCGATGCTGGAAAAGACCGTGATCGGCATCGCCGATGTGCTGGCCGGCCTGGGCGATGCCGCCGATCTGCTGGAACTGGCCGAGAGCGAGCAGGACGAAGACACCGCGGTGGCGGTGATCGCCGATCTGGACAAGTACCAGGCCCATGTCGAAAAGCTGGAATTCCAGCGCATGTTCTCCGGGCAGATGGACGGGGCCAATGCCTTCGTCGACATCCAGGCCGGCGCCGGCGGCACCGAGGCGCAGGACTGGGCCGAAATCCTGCTGCGCATGTACCTGCGCTGGGCCGAGTCGCGCGGCTGGAAGACCGAGCTGATGGAAGTGTCCGGCGGCGAAGTGGCGGGCATCAAGTCGGCCACGATCCGCATCGAGGGCGAGTATGCCTATGGCTGGCTGAAGACCGAGATCGGCGTGCACCGGCTGGTGCGCAAGTCGCCGTTCGATTCGGACAACCGCCGGCATACCAGCTTCACCTCGGTGTTCGTGTCGCCGGAAGTGGACGACAACATCGAGATCGACATCAATCCGGCCGATCTGCGTACCGACGTGTACCGCTCCTCCGGTGCCGGTGGCCAGCACGTCAACAAGACCGAATCGGCAGTGCGTATCACGCACATCCCGACCAACACCGTGGTCGCCTGCCAGACCGGCCGCAGCCAGCACCAGAACCGCGACAACGCGATGAAGATGCTGGCCGCCAAGCTGTACGAGCTGGAAGTGCAGAAGCGCAACGTCGAACGCGACGCGCTGGAAGCCACCAAGTCCGACATCGGCTGGGGCAGCCAGATCCGCAACTACGTGCTCGACCAGAGCCGCATCAAGGATCTGCGCACCGGCATCGAACGCAGCGATACGCAGAAAGTGCTGGACGGCGATCTGGACGAATTCGTCGAGGCCAGCCTCAAGGCCGGCCTGGCGGCAGGCTCCAAACGCCTGGATGCCTGATCGCGCGGCGAGGCCGCCGCGTCCGCTGCGACATCGGCGGCGCGGTTGCAGTGCGGCACATCGCCACGCAATCCCGTTGCGCCGCGCAGTTGTCACCGAGACACCGTAAAACGCAGGAACCGGCCCGCCCGGTTCCGCATTCTCCACCGGGCATGCGCCCGACCTATCGCAGACCGATTCCCGCCATGACCGAGCAGACCCCCGCGCCGCAGATCCCCGCCGACGAGAACAGCCTCATCGCCGAGCGTCGCGCGAAACTGGGCGCGTTGCGCGGCCAGGGCATCGCCTATCCCAACGATTTCGTGCGCGAACACTTCGCCGGCGACCTGCAGGGCGAATTCGCCGATGCCGACACCTGGACTTCCGAAGCGCTGGAAGCAACCGGGCGCACGGTCCGGATGGCCGGCCGCCTGATGGCCAAGCGGGTGATGGGCAAGGCCAGCTTTGCGCAGATCCAGGACGAGTCCGGGCGCGTGCAGCTGTTCCTGCAGGGCAATGTGCTCGGCGATGCCTATACCGCGTTCAAGGGCTGGGATGTCGGCGACATCGTGGCGGTGGAGGGCGGGCTGACCCGCACCAAGACCGGCGAGCTGTCGGTCAAGGCCAGCGCGCTGCGCCTGCTGACCAAGTCGCTGCGTCCGTTGCCGGACAAGTGGCATGGCCTGTCGGACGTGGAGCAGCGCTATCGCCAGCGCTACGTCGACCTGATCGTCACCCCGGAAGCGCGCGAGGTCTTCATCAAGCGCTCCAGGATCATCCGCGCGATCCGCGCCTGGCTGGACGCGCGCCGCTTCCTGGAAGTGGAAACGCCGATGATGCATTACATCCCCGGTGGCGCCACCGCCAAGCCGTTCACCACCCACCACAACGCGCTGGACCTGGACCTGTACCTGCGCGTGGCGCCGGAGCTGTACCTCAAGCGGCTGGTGGTCGGTGGCCTGGAGCGCGTCTACGAGATCAACCGCAACTTCCGCAACGAGGGCGTGTCGACCCGGCACAACCCCGAGTTCACCATGCTCGAGCTCTACGAGGCCTATGCCACGTACCACCAGATCATGGACCTGACCGAACAGGTGATCCGCGACACCGCGCAGTCGGTGCTGGGTACCACCCAGGTGAACTGGGACGGCGCCGCCATCGATCTGGCGCCGGCTTTCCGGCGCTGGCGCATGGATGAGGCCGTTCGTCACCACAATCCTCAGATCAGCGCGGCCGATTGCACTGATCGCGACGCGCTGCTGGCGCACTGCGAGCGGCTGAAGATCAAGGTCAAGCCATCCTACGGCTGGGGCAAGCTGTTGCTGGAAATCTTCGAGGCCACCGTGGAACACACGCTGGTGCAGCCGACCTTCATCACCGACCACCCGGTCGAGGTGTCGCCGCTGGCGCGCTCCAGCGACACCGAGCCGGGGTATACCGACCGCTTCGAGCTGTTCATCAACGGCAAGGAGCTGGCCAACGGCTTCTCCGAGCTCAATGACCCGGAAGACCAGGCCGCGCGGTTCCAGGCGCAGGTGCAGGCCAAGGACGGTGGCGACGACGAAGCGATGCATTACGACGCCGACTACATCCGTGCGTTGGAGTACGGCATGGCGCCGACCGGCGGCCTGGGTATCGGCATCGACCGCCTGGTGATGCTGCTGACCGGCAGCACCTCGATCCGCGATGTGCTGCTGTTCCCATATATGCGTCCGGAAGCCTGATCTTTTTTGTGCCGTCGGCGTGCCGACGGCACAGATACTGCATATGCTAGAGCGGAGCCCCGAATGGCGTATCGTCGGGGGAGTCGGCCCGGCGGCCGGCGTCATCGCTTTTCCGTTCTCAGGAAAGAGGAGCAACGGCTATGCAGGATGTTTTGGGTAATCTTGCCGGCGTGTCGTCGGCGGATACATCGGGAAGCTGGTCGGAAAAGGCGGATCTGGGATTGAACATCGTCATTGTCGATGACCAGATGTCTGCGCGGACGATGCTGCGCCACGTCATCGAGGACATCGCACCGGAATTGAAGGTCTACGATTTCGGTGATCCGCTCGACGCGTTGGCGTGGTGCGAGGCCGGACGGGTGGATCTGTTGCTGCTCGACTATCGCATGCCGGGCATGGATGGCCTGGAGTTCGCCCGGCGTCTGCGCCGGCTGCCCAGCCATCGCGATATCCCGATCATCCTGATCACCATCGTCGGCGACGAGCCGATCCGCCAGGCCGCGCTGGAGGCGGGCGTGATCGACTTCCTGGTCAAGCCGATCCGTCCGCGCGAACTGCGCGCACGCTGCGCCAATTTGCTGCAGCTGCGTCAGCAGAGCGAAAGCGTCAAGCAACGCGCGCTGTCGCTGGAGCAGCGTCTGCTGGCCAGCATGAACGAGGTCGAAGAGCGCGAACGCGAGACGTTGTCGCGGCTGGCGCGCGCCATCGAGTACCGCGACTCGGGCACCAGCGCCTTCCTGGAGCGCATGTCGCACGTGGCCGGCCTGATCGCCGAGCAGCTCGGGTTGTCCGAGGAAGAAGTGCGCATCATCGAGATGGCCGCACCGCTGCACGACATGGGCAAGATCGCCATTCCCGACGCGGTGTTGCTCAAGCCGGGCAAGCTCACCGACGACGAGATGAGCATCATGAAGCGGCATCCGCGCATCGGCTACGAGCTGCTCAGCGGCAGCCAGAACCGTTTCATCCAGGTCGGCGCCTTGATCGCGTTGCGTCACCACGAGCGTTACGACGGCACCGGTTACCCGGATGGGCTGGTTGGCGAAGCGATCCCGCTGGAAGCGCGCATCGTGGCGGTGGCCGACGTCTTCGACGCGCTGCTGTCGCCGCGCCCGTACAAGGAGGCATGGACCATGGACGCCGCGCTGGCCTATCTGTATGCACAACGCGGTCGCCTGTTCGACCCGCGCTGCGTGGATGCGCTGCTGCGCGGTCGCGCGCAGCTGGACCAGATCTGCGGCGAATTCTCGACCGCATCGGCACGACCCGGGGTGTGAGGCAATGAATCCGTTCGGAAGGATCCGGCAGCGGTTGATGCATCGACCCGACAGCGAACATGGTCAGGCGATCGTCCGCATCGTGCTGATCAGCCTGATTCTGGCGTATGTCCTGCTGCCGGGTGTCCGGCACAGCCTGCCGCCGCACCAGCACACCGGCGTTCTGGTCATTGTGCTGACGGGCCTGAGTCTCGGACTTGCGTTGTTCGGGTGGCTGCTGTGGCGGCCCGGGCGCTCGGATGCGCGTCGCATCCTGGGCATGTTGGCCGATTACGGCTTGATGGCGGCCGGCATGATCCAGATGGGCGAGCCGCTAGCCTGGGTCTATGTCGTGGTGATGTGGGTCACCGTCGGCAACGGCCTGCGCTACGGCAACCGCTATCTGTACCTTGCGGTGGGAATGGCGGTGGTGAGCTTTTCCACGACGCTGTGGATGACCGACTACTGGCAACGCAACCAGCGGCTCGGTATCGGGCTTGCCGTTGGTCTGGCCGCCGTTCCGTTGTATTTCTCCAGTCTTCTGCGGCAGTTGACCCGCGCCACCGCCGAGGCGCGCCGTGCCAGTGAGGCCAAGAGCCGCTTCCTGGCCAACATGAGTCACGAGTTTCGGACACCGCTCAATGGCCTGTCCGGCATGACCGAGGTATTGGCAACGACGCGTCTGGATAGCGAGCAGCGCGAATGCCTGAAGACCATTCAGGCATCGACACGCAGCCTGCTGGCGCTGGTAGAGGAGGTGCTGGACATCTCGGCCATCGAAGCCGGCAAGCTGCGGATCAACACGTCCGACTTTGCATTGCAGGACATCCTGCAGGCAATCGGTCTGATCCTGGAGCCACAGGCCAGGGCCAAGGGGCTGCATTACCAGACAGCCGTGGCTGCAGACGTGCCTTCGCGTGTGCACGGGGACGCGGGACATCTGCGGCAAATCCTGCTCAACCTGGTCGGCAACGCGGTCAAGTTCACCGACCACGGCAGTGTCCAGTTGAAGGTGGCGGCCACCGAGGCCAGCGGCCGTGGCGGTTTGCTGCTCCGTTTTGAGGTGCTCGATACCGGCATCGGTGTGCCGGTCGATATGCGTCCGCGTTTGTTCGAGGCGTTCGAACAGGCAGATACCGGACTGGCGCGCCGGTTCGAAGGCAGCGGCCTGGGAACCACGATCGCCAGGGGGCTGGTCCAGTCGATGGGGGGCGCGATCGGGTTCGAGGAAAATCCCGCGGGCGGCAGCTTGTTCTGGTTTGAACTGCCGTTTGGCCTGGCGGCCGCCAAGCCCGTAGCGACGCCATCGCCTGTGCTGCATGAGGCGGAGTCCACGATACCGGGCAACGTGATTGCGTTTGCCGATCCGTTTCTACGTCACCGTGCCCGCGTGCGCAGCATGCATATCCTGGTGGCGGACGATCATCTGGCAAATCGCCTGGTTCTGCAGCGGTTGCTGCAGAAAGCAGGCCATCGTGTGACCTGCGTTGACGGCGGCGAGGCCGTACTGGACGCATTGGCCGAGGCAGACTTCGACGCGGCCATCGTCGACTTGCACATGCCCGGTGTCAGCGGTCTGGACATGTTGAAGCAGCTCAGGGTGATGCAGGCGGGCGGTATGCCGGGCACCCCGGTCGTGGTGTTGAGCGCCGATGTCACGCCCGAGTCGATTCGCAGCTGCGAGCAGGCGGGCGCCTATGCCTTCCTGGCCAAGCCGGTGGCGGCGATCAAGTTGCTGGATACGCTGGCCGACATCGCCGTCAACCAGAAACTGCGTCAGGCCGATCCTGCCACCGCTACCCGCAGCCCGGCGCCGAGTGGCGCCGTCCTCGACCCTGCCGTGCTCGACGAGCTGGCGGAACTGGGGATGGGGAATGAGTTCGAACGCGAGTTCATTCAACAATGTCTCAGCGATGCTGCGGCTTGCGTTGTCCAGCTCGGCAAGGCGGCGGCGGACCAGGACTGGGCACGTCTGCGCGAGCATGCTCATGCGGTCAAGGGCGTTTCCAGCAATCTCGGGCTGGTGGCGCTGGCCGAACAGGGAGGTGAGTTGATGCGCCTGCCCGAAGCGCAGCTGCGCGCAGAATGGAGCCAGAGGCTGGAGCAGCTGAAGACGGGGTTGACACTCGGGCGCGAGGCGCTTGCTCAACGCGCACAGAACAAGTCCGACGGCGGAGTCAGCGGGAATGGCGACCGCGGCTAAGTGAAGCCCGGCGATAGGCCGGGCCTGATTCCCCCAGTACTGGATCCACCAAATCAGGCGGCACTTGCGCCAGCGCGGCGATTCTGTGCCTTGACCAAACGGTCCATCGTGCGCAGTGATTTCTCGCTCAGTGCCAGGGCAGTGTCGACCCAGACCTCGGTAATGCGCAGCAATTCGTCGTAAGGCACCGCCTGCGCGAGGTTGCGTGCGGCGTTCATTGCCAGATAGGCATGGGAGATGCGCTTTTGCTGGCGAATCAGCGTTTCGGTGGCAACGACTCCCTGGCCCTTCGGTACGAGTACGTCCACGATTCCCATCGCATGCATTTCCTCGCTGCTGTAGATGCGTCCGTCGAGAATGATTTTTTCTGCCAGTTGGGGCGACACGCGACGGCACAGGAACGAATACGCGCCCATGCCCGGAAACAGACCGAACAAGACCTCGGGCAGTCCCATCCCGATGCCTTCTTCGGCCACGATGGTGTGGCAGGCCAGGGCCATCTCCAATCCACCTCCCAATGCATCGCCTTGCAGCAGCGCAATGCTGCGCACGTCCCCGCCAAAGCCGACATGCAGGTGATGGACGCCTTCCACGCAGCGGGTGGCATAGCGCATCAACTGCTCGCGGTTTTGGTCGCGGATCAGGCGTGCAAACAGGTCCAGATCGCCGCCGAGATTGAAGGCGGTGGAGTCGGATGCAAGCACGAAGTGGCGTAGTTCACCACTGCGACGCTCGTGCGGGGCGCGGGTGATGGATCCCATGACATCCCATATGTCGTCCAGCAATTCGGGACTGCAGCAGGGACGGATGCCAAAACGCGCATTGGCATGCATGAACAACCAGTGGGTGCCATCAGCGGCCGACGCATCGACCCGAATGGTGGAGTGGGGGCGGCCGATCGAAATCTTTTCAACGGTATTCATGGGCGTGATCCTGGAAAAGCCCGCGATGGGAGAGTGGACGCCGGCGGGCGCGCGCGATCCACTCCGAATCGATGCTACACCGGCACTATCTCCATGAACGCTGAGGGCTTCCTTTCTACCCGGTGAGCCCTGTGTGCTGAATCTTTCAGCGAATGTCTGCAAACAAATGCAGTTTATTGTGGATTACCCAGTGCTGAAATTATCTGTCTGGTCATTGGCCTGTGGTTTCCTGCAGGACTCCCCTGGCCGGTGTTATCAACCGCAAAGTGCGTGCCTGCATTTGCGGGTGTCAAAAATGTGGATATAACCAGGTGCAAACCGGCCATCGTTCCGGCATGCCCGCGGTCGCATACCACTCGTCTGAGACGCGTGAGCCGTCCGAAGCGTGCAAAAGCAGACGCCCGCAAGGCCTGGAGGCAGTGCGGGCGTGGGATGGCAGCCGGGTGGCCGTCGATCTGCGGTGGCGCCGGAGAATTATCCCTTTGGCGCATCCCGCAGTTCGCGGCGCAGGATCTTGCCGACATTGGTCTTCGGCAGTTCCTTGCGGAACTCGATCACGCGCGGCTGCTTGTAGCCGGTCAGGTTGGCGCGGCAGTGCGCCTTGACCGCATCGGCGGTCAGCGCAGGGTCCTTCTTCACGATGACGGCCTTGACGATCTCGCCGGACTTCTCGTCCGGTACGCCGACGGCGGCCACTTCCAGCACCCCGGGCATTTCGGCGATCACGTCCTCGATCTCGTTCGGGTAGACGTTGAAGCCGGACACCAGGATCATGTCCTTCTTGCGGTCGACGATGTAGACGAAACCCTGCTCGTCCATCCGTGCGATATCGCCGGTGTGCAGCCAGCCGTCGGCATCCATGACCTTGGCGGTTTCTTCCGGCTTCTTCCAGTAGCCCTTCATCACCTGCGGCCCCTTGATGCACAGCTCGCCGATCTCGCCCAGCGGCAGCATCGCGCCGGCGTCGTCCTTGATGCAGGCATCGGTGGACGGAATCGGCAGGCCGATCGAGCCATTGTAGTCCTTCAGGTCCATCGGGTTGATGCAGGCGGCGGGCGAGGTTTCGGTCAGGCCGTAGGCCTCGACCAGGGTCAGGCCGGTGACCTTTTTCCAGCGTTCGGCGACCGACCGTTGCACCGCCATGCCGCCGCCAAGGGTCATCTTCAACGTGGAGAAATCCACCTGGTCGAAGCCGGGCGTATTGAGCAGGCCGTTGAACAGCGTATTGACGCCGGTGAAGGCGGTGAAGCGGGTCTTCTTCAATTCCTTGACGAAGCCGGGCATGTCGCGCGGATTGCTGATCAGGTGATTGCAGCCGCCGATCTTCATGAAGACCAGGCCGTTGGCCGTCAATGCAAAGATGTGGTACAGCGGCAGCGCGGTGATCACCACCTCGGCGCCTTCCTCCAGCTTGCCGGTGCCGGCAAGCCACTGGTGGGCCTGCTGCATGTTGGCCACCAGATTGCGGTGGGTGAGCATCGCGCCCTTGGCCACGCCGGTGGTGCCGCCGGTGTACTGCAGGAAGGCGATGTCATCGGGCTCGATCTGCAGCGTCGGCACGCTGTGCTTGCGGCCCAGCGCCAGTGCGTCGCGAAACCGGATCGCGCCCTTGATGCGGTAATCGGGCACCAGCTTCTTGACGTACTTGACGACGAAGTTGACCAGCGCCGCTTTCGGGAAGCCGAGCATGTCGCCCAGGCCGGTGGTGATCACCTGCTTGACCGGGGTGTCGGCGATGACTTGCTGCACGGTGGTGCCGAAGTTGTCGATCACCACCAGCACGCTGGCGCCGGCGTCAATCAGCTGATGCTTCAGCTCGCGCGGGGTGTAGAGCGGATTGACGTTGACCACGGTCAGGCCGGCACGCAGGATGCCGAAGGTGGCCACCGGATACTGCAGGCAGTTGGGCATCATCAGGGCGACGCGGTCGCCTTTCTTCAACTGCAATTCGCCAAGCAGATAGGCGGCGAACTGCTCGACCAGCTGATCGGCTTGCCGATAGGTGAGGGTCTTGCCGAAGCTGTGATATGCGGGGCGGTCGGCGAACCGCTTGACCGAGGTGGCGAACACCTCTGCCACGGTCCGGAACTGCTCCAGATCGATCTCGGCGGCAACGCCGGCCGGATAACTTTGCAACCAAGGACGTGCCTGATTCATCTGCCCCCCTCCAGGGTGTTCGCTACGTGACGCGGTGTGTTCCACGGCGCTACAACAGCTGGCAGCATACCGTCATGGATGGAAAAGGCGAAGCGTGATGCAGGGCAGCATTCAAGCGCGGTGGCGGGTCGGGTTGGTTGCGATTTGTATCGTGGGCCTGGTCGGTTGCACGCGTGCCGCACCGGAACAACGGCTGCGCGCAACGCTGGAGACGATGCACCAGGCGATCGAAGCGCGACATCGGCGAGGCGATGGCGCCGGTGGCCGAGGATTTTGTCGGCGACCAAGGACTGGACGCAGCCGGCCTGCGGCGATTGATGCAGCTGCAAAATGCTGGGCAATCGCCGCATCGGCGTGACCCTGGGGCCGGTGGATGTGCAACTGCACGATGACACCGCACGCGTGCGTTTCACCGCGCTGCTGACCGGCGGCAGCGGGCGCTGGCTGCCCGAGCAGGCACAGACCTACCAGGTGACCACCGGCTGGCGCTTGCAGGACGGCGACTGGCAGCTGTACCACGCGCAGTGGGAGCCGACCGGGCACTGATGCCGCGATTCTGGAGCGCGCATCGCCAGGTGGGCGCGGCGGGTATCGGATGGCAAGATATTTCCCCGCTGCGCTGCGTTTGCGTGCAGCGCCCGTCCGCTTCCGATGATTGCTCACCTGTCCGGCAATACGAGGTTCCAGTTGCCCAAAACCCCACTCCCGCCGGGCGGCGGGAGTGGGGTCATGCTCACAGGGCAGTGCGCTGCGCTCAGGCCGCCTTGCGGGCAGCCAGTTGACGCAGCACGTACTGCAGCAGGCCACCGTGCTTGAAGTACTCCACTTCCTTGGGCGTCAGCAGCAGCACCTTGACCTGGAACTGCTTGACGCTACCGTCGGACTTCTTCGCATCCACCGTGGCACGACGGCTGGCGCCGTCCTGCAGGCCGGTGATGTCCAGCACCTCCGAACCATCCAGGCCCAGGGTCTGGGCGTTTTCGTTCTCCAGGAACTGCAGCGGCAGCACGCCCATGCCGACCAAGTTGGAGCGATGGATGCGCTCGAAGCTCTCTGCGATCACTGCCTTGACGCCGAGCAGGTTGGTGCCCTTGGCCGCCCAGTCGCGCGAGGAACCGGTGCCGTATTCCTTGCCGGCCAGTACCACCAGCGGCACGCCATCGGCCTTGTACTTCACTGCCGCATCGTAGATGGCCAGTTTTTCCGGCGCCGCGCCGTCCTTGCCGTAGTACAGCGTGTTGCCGCCTTCTTCGCCGCCGAACATCAGGTTCTTGATGCGGATGTTGGCGAAGGTACCGCGCACCATCACGTCGTCGTTGCCGCGGCGGCTGCCGTAGCTGTTGAAGTCGGCCGGTTGCACGCCGCGCTCCTGCAGGAAGCGACCCGCCGGCGAATCCTTCTTGATGTTGCCGGCCGGCGAGATGTGGTCGGTGGTGATCGAGTCGCCGAACAGGCCCATGATGCGCGCGCCATGCACATCCTCGACATGGCCGACCTGCATGGTCATGCCGTCGAAGTAGGGCGGGTTCTTGATGTAGGTCGAGGCCGCGTCCCATTCGTACAGCGCACCATCCGGAGAGGCGATGGTGTTCCAGCGGCTGTCGCCCTTGAACACGTCGGCATAGTTCTGCTTGAACATCTCCGGGCCGACGGTGGCGGCGATGGTGTCGCCGATTTCCTTGTTGCTCGGCCAGATGTCGCGCAGATACACCGGCTGCCCGTCGCTGCCGGTGCCCAGCGGGTCGGTGGTGAGGTTGATGTCGGTGGTGCCGGCGATCGCATACGCCACCACCAGCGGCGGCGAGGCGAGGTAGTTCATCTTCACTTCGGGATGCACGCGGCCTTCGAAGTTGCGGTTGCCCGACAACACCGAAGACACCACCAGGTCGTCCTTGGCGATCGCCGCAGATACATCATCCGGCAACGGGCCGGAGTTGCCGATACAGGTGGTGCAGCCGTAGCCGACCACGTAGAACCCGAGCTTTTCCAGATCGGCGAGCACGCCGGCCTTGCTCAGGTAATCGGTGACCACGCGCGAGCCCGGCCCGAGCGAGGTCTTCACCCACGGCTGCGCCTTCAGCCCCTTGGCCGCCGCGTTACGCGCGAGCAGGCCGGCGCCCAGCATCACTGCCGGGTTGGAGGTGTTGGTGCAGGAGGTGATCGCGGCGATCACCACCGAGCCGTCGCGCAGCTGCCAGCCGGCGCCGCTGTTGGTGGAACTCTCGGCTTGCGCGGCCTTGGCGCCGACCGCAGTGCCGCCACCACCCTCGTTCTTCAGGCGGTCTTCCTGCTTGACGTCGGTCAGGCGCTTGCTGCGCGCGTCCACGAACGGCTTGAGGCTCTCGCGGAAGTTGGACTGCATGTCTTCCAGCAGCACGCGGTCCTGCGGGCGCTTGGGGCCGGCCAGCGACGGCTTGACCTCGCCCATGTCCAGCTCCAGCGTGGCGCTGTACTGGGCCGGCGGGGTGTTGGCGTCGTGCCACAGGCCCTGCGCCTTGGCATAGGCTTCGACCAGGGCGATCTGCTCCTCGCTGCGCCCGGACAGGCGCAGGTAGGTCAGGGATTCTTCGTCGACCGGGAAGATGCCGCA
This sequence comes from Xanthomonas sp. BRIP62415, assembly GCF_003993515.1. NCBI lineage: Bacteria > Pseudomonadati > Pseudomonadota > Gammaproteobacteria > Lysobacterales > Lysobacteraceae > Xanthomonas > Xanthomonas sp. BRIP62415. The sequence goes on along the minus strand of NZ_QEZH01000026.1, from coordinate 54,219 downwards.
GGTGGCGCCGTATTCCGGTGCCATGTTGCCGATCGTGGCGCGATCGGCCAGCGGCAGGTGCTGCAGGCCGTCGCCGTAGAACTCGACGAACTTGCCGACCACGCCGGCCTTGCGCAGCATCTGGGTGACGGTGAGCACCAGATCGGTGGCGGTGGCGCCTTCGGGCAGCTTGCCGCTGAGCTTGAAGCCGACCACCTGCGGAATCAGCATGGACGAGGGCTGGCCCAGCATCGCGGCCTCGGCCTCGATACCGCCCACGCCCCAGCCCAGCACGCCGATGCCGTTGATCATGGTGGTGTGGCTGTCGGTGCCGAACACGGTGTCCGGGTAGGCGATCCGCGTTCCGTCCTTGTCCGCGCTCATCACCACGCGTGCCAGGTTTTCCAGGTTCACCTGGTGGACGATGCCGGTATTGGGCGGCACCACCTTGAAGTTCTCGAATGCCTTCTGGCCCCAGCGCAGAAAGCCGTAGCGCTCCTGGTTGCGCTGGAATTCGATCTTGCCGTTGAGGTCGAGCGCGTCAGCCGAGCCGAACACATCCACCTGCACCGAATGGTCGATGACCAGCTCGGAGGGAATCTGCGGGTTGATCTGATCGGCCTTGCCGCCGAGCTTGACCACGGCATCGCGCATCGCGGCCAGGTCGACCACGCACGGCACGCCGGTGAAGTCCTGCAGCACCACGCGGGCCGGCATGAAGGCGATTTCGATATCGGGCTCTGCCTTGGGGTCCCACTTGGCGACCGCTTCGATGTGGTCCTTGCCGACGGTGACGCCGCCGTCCTCGTGCCGGAGCAAGTTCTCCAGCAGGATCTTCATCGAATAGGGCAGGTGGCCGATCTCGAAGCGCTCGCCCAGCTTGGGCAGGCTGTAGTACTCGTAGCGCTGGCCGTGGACCTCGAACGAGGTGCGGGTGGAAAAGGAATCGCTCATGCATCACTCCTATGGCAGCAGGCTTTAGGTCTGTTTGGGACAGTGTGACCAATTCAGTGTGTACGTTCGGTTGCAGCACAGGGTATGTGGCCTTGAGTACGACAAGTCAAGTATGTAAAATCACTGCATACTTTCTGCCGGGGCCACCTCCATGGAAGCCACAGTTGCCGAACGCGGGCAGATCACGCTGCCCAAGGCCGTGCGCGATGCCCTGGGCCTGACCAAGGGCACCACGCTCAAGATCGAGCTCGACGGCGGGCGCATCATCCTGCGCAAGGACGTCAGCGAGGCGCTGCGCAAGGTGCGCGGCAAGTTCAAGCTGGTCGACGGGCTGACCAGTACCGATGAGGCGATGCGCGCCATCCGTGGCCGCGCCCCCGGGGATCCGTTCGACCCATGATCGCCCTGGATTCCTCGGTGCTGCTCGACATCCTGGTCGGTGATGCGGTCTACGGCGAGGTGTCGGAGATCTGCATCGGCGATGCGCTCGCGCGCGACGAGGTGGTGGTCTGCGATGCGGTGGTGGCCGAGGTGCTGGCCATGCTCGACACCCAGGTCGACCTGATGGAAACCCTGGCCTCGATCGGTGTGCGTTACGAAGCCACCCAGGAAGCGGCGGCGGTGCGCGCCGGCCATATGAACAAGCGCTTCCGCGCGCGCGGCGGCAAGCGCGAGCGGGTGGTGGCCGATTTCCTGATCGGCGCCCACGCGATGCTCCAGTGCGACGGGTTGATCACCCGCGACGAGGGCTTTTTCCGCGACTACTTCAAGGGTTTGAAGATCGTTGTCCCCAAACCCGCACGCTGATCCACGTTTCGCGTTTACACATTCACTGTTGTCTTTCGGAGAATCCGCATGTTGGAAGCCTATCGCCACCACGTTGCAGAGCGCGCCGCGCTCGGTATCCCGCCGCTGCCGCTGACCGCGCAGCAGACCGCCGAGGTCATCGAGCTGCTGAAGGCTCCGCCGGCGGGCGAAGAACAATTCCTGGTCGAGCTGCTCAGCCAGCGCGTGCCGGCCGGTGTCGACGACGCCGCCAAGGTCAAGGCCTCGTACCTGGCCGCAGTGGCGTTCGGCACCGAAAAGACCGCGCTGATCAGCCCCACGCGTGCGACCGAGCTGCTCGGCACCATGCTGGGCGGCTACAACATCCAGCCGCTGATCGATCTGCTCGACAACGCCGAGCTGGGCGCCCCCGCCGCCGAGGCGCTCAAGCACACCTTGCTGGTGTTCGATGCCTTCCACGACGTGCAGGAAAAGGCCGAAGCCGGTAACGCGCATGCCAAGGCCGTGCTGCAGAGCTGGGCCGAGGCCGAGTGGTTCACCAGCAAGCCGGAAGTGCCGCAGAGCATGACCGTCACCGTGTTCAAGGTGCCCGGCGAGACCAACACCGACGACCTGTCGCCGGCCCCGGATGCGACCACGCGCCCGGACATCCCGCTGCACGCGCTGGCGATGCTGAAGAACGCCCGCGACGGCGCGGCCTTCGTGCCGGAAGAAGACGGCAAGCGTGGCCCGATCCAGGCCATCGCCGACCTCAAGGCCAAGGGCCATCTGGTCGCCTATGTGGGCGATGTGGTCGGTACCGGTTCCTCGCGCAAGTCGGCGACCAACTCGGTGCTGTGGTGGACCGGCGAGGACATTCCGTTCATTCCGAACAAGCGCTTTGGTGGCGTGTGCCTGGGCAGCAAGATCGCCCCGATCTTCTACAACACGATGGAAGACGCCGGTGCATTGCCGATCGAGCTGGACGTGTCGCAGATGGAGCACGGCGATGTGGTCGAGCTGCGTCCGTACGACGGCAAGGCACTGAAGAACGGACAGGTGATCGCCGAGTTCGCGATGAAGTCGGACGTGCTGTTCGACGAAGTGCGCGCCGGCGGCCGCATTCCGCTGATCGTCGGCCGCGGCCTCACCGCCAAGGCACGCGAATTCCTGGGCCTGCCGGCCTCGGACCTGTTCCGCCTGCCGATGGACCCGCCGGACACCGGCAAGGGCTTCTCGCTGGCGCAGAAGATGGTCGGCCGCGCCTGCGGTCTGCCGGAAGGCCAGGGCATGCGCCCGGGCACCTATTGCGAGCCGAAGATGACCTCGGTGGGCTCGCAGGACACCACCGGCCCGATGACCCGCGACGAGCTCAAGGACCTGGCCTGCCTGGGCTTCTCGGCCGACCTGGTGATGCAGTCGTTCTGCCACACCGCCGCTTACCCGAAGCCGGTGGACGTCAAGACCCATCACACCTTGCCGGAGTTCATCTCCACCCGTGGCGGCGTCTCGCTGCGTCCGGGCGATGGCGTGATCCATAGCTGGCTCAATCGCATGCTGCTGCCCGACACGGTCGGCACCGGCGGCGACTCGCATACGCGTTTCCCGATCGGCATCTCGTTCCCGGCCGGCTCCGGCCTGGTGGCGTTCGCCGCTGCCACCGGCGTGATGCCGCTGGACATGCCCGAGAGCGTGCTGGTGCGCTTCAAGGGTGAGATGCAGCCGGGCGTGACCCTGCGCGATCTGGTCAACGCGATCCCGCTGTACGCAATCAAGGACGGCCTGCTGACCGTGGCCAAGCAGGGCAAGAAGAACATCTTCTCCGGCCGCATCCTAGAAATCGAAGGGCTGCCGAACCTGAAGGTGGAGCAGGCGTTCGAGCTGTCCGACGCCTCGGCCGAGCGCTCGGCGGCCGGTTGCACCGTGCACCTGGACAAGGCGCCGATCATCGAATACCTGACCAGCAACATCACGCTGCTGCGCTGGATGATTGCCGAAGGGTATGCCGATGCGCGCACGCTGGGCCGCCGCATCAAGAAGATGGAAGAGTGGCTGGCCGACCCGCAGCTGCTGCAGCCCGATGCCGACGCCGAATACGCGGCCGTCATCGAGATCGACCTGGCCGACATCGTTGAACCGATCGTGGCATGCCCGAACGACCCGGACGACGTCAAGACACTGTCCGACGTGGCCGGCGCGGCGATCGACGAGGTGTTCATCGGTTCGTGCATGACCAATATCGGTCACTTCCGTGCCGCCGCCAAGTTGCTGGAAGGCAAGCGCGACATCCCGACCCGCCTGTGGGTTGCGCCGCCGACCAAGATGGATGCCTCCGAGCTGACCAAGGAAGGCCATTACGGCACCTTCGGCGCGGCCGGTGCGCGTATGGAAATGCCGGGCTGCTCGCTGTGCATGGGCAACCAGGCCCAGGCACGCGAGGGCGCCACGGTGTTCTCCACCTCCACGCGTAACTTCCCCAACCGTCTCGGCCGCAACACCAACGTGTACCTGGGTTCGGCGGAACTGGCCGCGATCTGCTCGCGTCTGGGTCGCATCCCGACCAAGGACGAGTACATGGCCGATGTGGGCGTGATCAAGACCAGTGGCGACCAGATCTACCGCTACATGAACTTCGATCAGATCCAGGAATATCAGGACGTGGCCGACACCGTCGCTGCCTGATCCAACGGTTGGATCACCCGTTCGAGAACGCCCGGCAATGCCGGGCGTTTTTCGTTATTCGGGCGATGGCTTCGTCTTGGCCGCGTAATGCCGGAAGTTAAAGGCAATCGCAGTTAACTCACCTGCCGCATTGCAACAAAAATCTGAAGTCGGGAGGCCTAGAGTGGCGCCGCTCCCACTCGCTGTGATGATCTCCAATGCCTACTTGCACGATCGCTGGTCAAACGCTGCACTACGCACACTACGGTCACGGGTTTCCGGTTCTGCTCGGCCACAGTTATCTCTGGGATGCGGCCATGTGGGAGCCGCAGATCCAGGCGCTGTCGCAGCACTATCGGGTCATCGTCCCCGAGTTGTGGGGACACGGACAGTCGGCAGCATTGCCGGCAGGCACGCAGACGGTTGGCGATCTTGCCAGGCAGATGCTGCAATTGCTGGACGCGTTGGAGCTGCCGCAGTGCGCGGTGGTCGGCTTGTCGGTCGGTGGCATGTGGGCCGCCGAGCTGGCGCTGCTGGCACCGGAGCGCGTGCGCAGCCTGGTGTTGATGGATACCTTCCTGGGGGCCGAGCCGCAGGCCACGCAAACGCGTTATTTCGGGTTGCTCGATGCAATGGAAGCCGCGGGGCAGGTGACGCCTGCGTTGATCGAGGCGATCGTGCCGATCTTTTTCCGTCCCGGCATCGATCTGAATTCCGCGCTGCCGGCTGCGTTTGCACAGCGCCTGGCGGCGCTGTCGGCCGAGCAGGTGCGCGCCTCCATCGTGCCGTTGGGCCGGCTGATCTTCGGGCGCGCCGATCGCCTGGAGGCGATGTCTGCGCTGAATCCGGCCAGCACGTTCCTGCTCGGCGGCGCGGACGATATTCCGCGGCCGCCCGAAGAATTGTGGCTGATGGCCGAGGTGATCGGTTGCGACTACGAGCTGATTCCCGATGCCGGGCATATCGCATCGCTGGAGAATCCGGCGTTCGTCACTGCGCAATTGCTGGGTTGGTTGAAGCGCACCGTGGCATCGGATTCGACGCGGATGGAAAGGCGCGCGCTTGAAGGCAGCGCTCAGGCACAGGCATCGCCCTGAATGGTGTAGTGCTGATCTGGTGAATCAGAACGACACCATGCGTTGCTTGCAACCATGAGCACCGACCATCCGGACTGGTCCTTGCCCGCTTACCGTCGCGGGACCTTGAGCGGCATGGATGCCGCGCCAGAGCCTACAGGGACGTCCTTGCGGCGTGTCCTGCGATGGTGGGCGGGCAGGGGCCCTGCGCAGAAGCACCAGATCAGACGCTTTGCGTTCGCTGTTCGACATTCTCCAGCCTGAGCTGAAGAACACCTGCTTTTGAGCTCTGCCACGGATACCGAAGCCGTGCTACGGCTGCGCGCCCAACCAGGCTTCCAGTGCCGCCGCCGGCAATGGCCGCGAAAACAGATAGCCCTGCAGCACTTCGCAGCCGAGATCGGCGAGGAACAGGCGCTGTGCTTCGTTTTCCACGCCTTCGGCAACCACGTGCTTGCGCAGATGCTCGCCGATGCGCAGCACCGAGGTGGTGAGGGCGCGGGCGTCTTCGCTGTGTTCGATGTCGCGCACGAAGCTCATGTCCAGCTTGAGTTCGTCGATCGGCAGGCGGTGCAGGTGGCTCAGGCTGGAGTAGCCGGTGCCGAAGTCGTCCAGCGACAACGAGATACCGGCTTCGCGGATGGCATGCAGGTTCTCCAGCACGCCAGGCTGCCCGGACAGCATCACGCTCTCGGTCATTTCCAGCGTGAGGTCGGAGGGCTGCGCGCCCGTCTCGGCGATCAGGCGCAACAGGTCGCTGAGCATGCGCGGGCTTTCGAAGCTGCTCGCCGACAGATTCACCGACACCCGCGTCACCGGCACGCCACGCGTGCGCCAATCGGCGATCTGCCGGCAGGCGCTGCGCAAAACCCAATCGTTGAGCTGCGGCATCATGCCTTGCTCTTCGGCCACGGGCAGGAAACGCGCCGGCGAAATGGCGCCCAGTTGCGGATGATTCCAGCGCAACAACGCTTCCACGCCGTACAGTGCGTGCGGCGCGGCGCTGTGCAACTGCGGTTGATAGTGCAGCTGCAGCTGATCGCGGCCGATGGCCTGGCGCAGCTCCGCTTCCAGCGCAACGCGCTCCTGCGCCATGCGGTTCATGTCGGAACTGAAGAAGCGGAACCGTCCGCCGCCTTCCTGTTTGGCGCGGTTCATGGCCAGATCGGCATGCCGCAGCAGGATGTTGATGTCGCGCCCGTCCTCGGGAAACATCGCCACGCCAATGCTGGCGGACGGATGCACGGTCATGTGCCCGACCGGCAGTGGCCTGGCAATGGTGCCCAGCACCCGTTCTGCGGCGGCACTGGCCTGCTCGGCACTGCATTGCGGCAGCGCAAGTGCGAATTCGTCGCCTGCCAGGCGCGCCAGCATGGCGGTGGCGGGCAGCTGTTCGCCGATGCGCAGGGCGATGTCGCGCAACAGGCCGTCGCCGGCGGCATGGCCCTGGCTGTCGTTGATCAATTTGAAGCGGTCGATGTTGATGAACATCAACGTGGCAGGTTCGCCGGCATATTCGGCCTGCGTCAGGGCCTGCTCGGCGCGTGCGCTGAACATGATGCGGTTGGGCAGGCCGGTCAGTGCATCGTAGAACGCGAGTTGGTGCACGCGTTGGCGGGTCTGCTCGCGCTCCAGTGCCAGCGTGCAAAGCTGCTGGCACAGATCGGTGAGGCGTACGTGCCAGGCATCGGCCCGCTGGGCCTTGCGGTAGTACAGCGCGAAGGTCCCGAGCACGCGTGCGCTGTTGGAGCGGATCGGCGTGCTCCAGCAGGCGCGCAGGCCCATCGGCAACAATAGTTCGCGAAATTGCGCGAACAGCGGGTCGGTGGCGATGTCTTCCACCATCACCGCACGGCCGCGCCAGGCGGCCGTGCCGCAGGCGCCTGCGCCCGGCGCGATCTTCAAGCCGTTGACCGCATCGGCATACTCCGGCGGCAGGCTGGGGGCCGCCAGCGAATGCAGGCAGCCTTGATTGTCCGCGCTCATGACCGTGGCCAGCACGTCCGGCGCGATGCGTTCGACCTCGGTGCAGATCAGCGTCATCACCTCGATCAGCGGCCGCTCCTGCACCAGCGCCTCGAGCACGCGGTGCTGCAGCACCTCATGCATCTTGGTGTCGGTGATGTCGGTCAGCACCGCCACGTAATGCGAGGGAAGATGCCTGGCGTCGTAGATCGGATTGAAGTTGAGCGAGATCCACAGCGGCGTGCCGTCCTTGCGGTACACCAGCAGGTCGGCCTGGGTCTGCTGCAGGGCGTCGGCGCGGTCGCGGATGCGTGCCACCTCGTCCTGGTCGCTTTGCGCGCGGGTGAGCACGTCCGAGGGACGCTTGCCGACCAGTTCGGCCTCGGTATAGCCGAACATGCGCTGGAAGCCGTCATTGGCATAGAGCAGGCGTGATTGCAGATCGCAGATCAGGATCGCACTGCTGCTGCCGTCCAGCGCTTCGGCCAGCAGGCGCGAGCGCGTGGCGTCGGGATGTTCGTCGGGCCTGGTCATGCCGGCGGTGATCGGGCCGGCCTTGATCGTCCCGGGCATGAGCGGGTGATCTGCCCGCGCATCCGTCGTCGTCGGCGACGCGGCGTCCGCGACGCCGGGAGCCGCCGCCTGTTCGGTCGGGTGCGGGGGGCGGGACTTCATGCCGGATCAGCGCGCCTGCGCCGACAGCGCGATCAGGCGCTCGGCCACGCGGTCCAGCGGTACCACTTCCTGCGCGGCGCCGAGTTTATAGGCGGCACCGGGCATGCCCCAGACCACGCTGCTGGCTTCGTCCTGCACCAGCGTGGGCGCGCCGGCCTGCAGCATTTCCAGCAGGCCGCGTGCGCCGTCGTCGCCCATGCCGGTGAGGATGGCGCCGACCGCATTCGGGCCGGCGTTGGCAGCGACGGAGCGGAACAGCACGTCCACCGCCGGCTTGTGGCGATTGACCGGCGGGCCGTCGTCGATGCGGCAGCGCCAGCGCGCACCGTCGCGGATGATGCGCAGATGCTGGCCGCCGGGCGGCAGGTAGGCATGGCCGGGCAGGATCGCCTCGCCATCGCTGGCCTCGCGCACCGACATCGCCGAATGGCGATTGAGGCGCTCGGCGAAGGCGGTGCTGAAGCTGGCCGGCAGATGCTGGGTCATCACCACCGCCGGTGCATCGGCGGGCATGTGCTCGAGCACCACGCGCAGGGCTTCGGTGCCGCCTGCCGAAGCGCCAATGGCGATCAGGCGGTCGGTGGTGCGAAAGCGCAGCGCGCTGCCCGGCACCGGTGCCGACTGCATGTCCAGGGTGACCTTGGGCGCGCTGGGACGATTGAGCGCGCTGACCTTGGCCTTGGAGGCCATCTTGACCTTGCTGACGATCTCCTCGGCATAGCCTTCCAGCCCGCGTGCGACGTCGATCTTGGGCTTGGAGACGAAATCCACCGCGCCCAGCGACAAGGCCTGCAAGGTGGTGTCGGCGCCACGCTCGGTCAGCGATGAGATCATCACCACCGGGGTGGGGCGCAGGCGCATGAGGTTTTCCAGGAACACCAGGCCGTCCATGCGCGGCATTTCCACATCCAGCGTGATCACGTCCGGATTGAGGCGTTTGATCTTTTCGCGCGCCAGGATCGGGTCGGCGGCCGAGCCGATCACCTCGATGCCGGCATCGCGCGAGAGAATTTCGGTCAGCATCTGGCGTACGACCGCCGAATCGTCGACGATCAATACACGCACAGGGGTTTCCAGCGTCATTCGAACAACTCCACTCCACCGGTGACCGGTGCTTTGGACAGACGGGCGCGCACGGCCGATTCGGCGGCGGCGACTTCGGCTTCGTGTGCATGCGGCAAACGCTGCACGACCACGCGTCCGGTCGTCGGGAAGAACCACACCTTGCGCGGATGGATGCCGCACAGATCCTCGGCAATGATGGGAATGTGCTCGGCCTGCAGGTACTGGCGCACGAACTCGGCATTGCGGGTGCCAACCGGATTGCTGGTGAAGCCCTTGAGCACGTTGGCGCCACCGAACACCTTGGCTTCGATGCGTTTGCGATGCGCGCCGCGCTTGAGCATGTCGTTGATCAGCAACTCCATCGCATAACTGCCGTAGCGCGCGGGTGCGCCGTCACCGACCTGGCCTTCCGGCAACAGGAAGTGATTCATGCCGCCGATCTTCAGGACCGGGTCGCGCAGGCAGGCGGCAACGCACGATCCCAAGGTGGTCGTCAACGCGGTGTCGTCGTCCACCACCAGGTATTGGGTGGGCAGCAGCTTGGCGGTGATGGTCTGGAACCGCGAGTCGCGGTAGCGCATGACATCGTCGACCTGCACGGCGGTGCTCATGTGGCGGCTCCGGCGCGCGGCGCACGACGATACAGCGTGCGCCCGCACGGCTGGATCAGGTCGGCTGCGTGCAGGTAATTCTCCGAGTGCCCGGTGTAGAGCAGGCCGTCATCGCCCATGTGGCTGACCAGACGCGACAGGATGCCGCGCTGGGTCGGCTTGTCGAAATAGATCATCACGTTGCGACAGAACAGCGCCGCGTACGGGCCGCCGACGTCGTAGCGCGGTGCCAGCAGATTCAACTGGCGGTATTCGATGAGTTGGCGCAACGCCGGGATGACCCGGCACTTGCCCTCGTTGGGGCCGCTGCCGCGCTGGAAATACTTGCGCTTGATCGATGCGTCCAGCGAGGCGACGCGGTCGATGGCGTAGACGCCGCGCGAGGCGGTTTCCAGCACCTGGGTGTCGACGTCGGTGGCCACGATGCTGACCGGCGGGGTCAAGGTGCCGAAGGCTTCGCAGGCGGTGATGGCGATGGAGTAGGGCTCCTCACCGGTGGAGGCCGCGCACGACCAGATCTTCAAGGGCGCCTGCGAGGCACGCTTTTGCAGTTCTTCGCGCAATTTGTCGAAGTGGTGCGGCTCACGGAAGAACGAGGTCAGATTGGTGGTCAGCGCGTTGGTGAACGCCTGCCATTCCTCTTCGTCGGTGCCTGCTTCCAGCTGGTCCAGATAGTCGCGGAAGGAGCGCAGGCCGAGCACGCGAAGACGACGCGACAGCCGGCCATACACCATGTCGCGCTTGGCCGGAGCCAGGGCGATGCCGACACGCTGATAGATCAGGTCGCAGACGCGCTTGAAATCGCGGTCGCCAAAATCAAATTCGCGTGTGTCTGAAGCGGGAGTCGAGGTGGTCGTCATATCCATAAGCGTCGTGAGCTATGACTGGATATCGGCCACGTGGTCATGCAACTGAAGCACTAATCGGTGTCTTGCGGGGGCAGGTCGCATCTAGCGCCTGCAACCGCCTTTGCGGGGTAGCGGGCGAGGCCAATGCGCGGCGCTGCGCACTGCGCTGGCTGCAGATGCGCAAAGCCCCGGCAGTGCCGGGGCTTTGCGGGACAGCCTTGGATCAGAACTCTTGCCAGTTCCCGTCGGCCAGGGCGGCCTGCGGCTTGGCCGTCCGCGACGGCGTGGCCGCCGCACGCGCGGCCGGCTTGGTTGCGGGCGTCACCGCAACCGGGCGCGAGGCGACCGGGCGGGCGCGTGCGGCCGGCGCAGCCGGCTCGTCCAGCTTGAACACCGACACCGCTTCGGCCAGGTGGCCGGCCTGCTCTTCCATCGAGCGTGCGGCCGCAGTGGCTTCTTCCACCAGGGCGGCGTTCTGCTGGGTGGTTTCGTCCATCTGGGTGATGGTCTGGTTGACCTGCTCGATGCCGGCCGACTGTTCCTGCGAGGCGGCGGAGATCTCGCCCATGATGTCGGTGACCCGCTGCACGCTGGCCACGATCTCGGCCATGGTCGCACCGGCCTTGCGCACCAGTGCCGAGCCCTCGGCCACCTTGTGCACGGAGTCGTCGATCAGGCCCTTGATCTCCTTGGCCGCGCCGGCCGAACGCTGTGCCAGCGTACGCACTTCCGAGGCGACCACGGCAAAGCCGCGGCCCTGTTCGCCGGCACGGGCGGCTTCCACCGCCGCGTTCAAGGCCAGGATGTTGGTCTGGAAGGCGATGCCGTCGATGACCGAGATGATGTCGGCGATCTTCTTGGACGAGGCCTCGATGCCGGACATGGTGGTGACCACCTGCGAGACCACGTCGCCGCCCTGCGAGGCCACGCCGGTGGCGCCGATGGCGAGCTGGTTGGCCTGGCGGGCGCTTTCGGCGTTCTGCCTGACCGTGGAGGTGAGCTCCTCCATCGAGGCGGCGGTTTCTTCCAGGTTGGCCGCCTGCTGCTCGGTACGATGCGACAGGTCGCTGTTGCCGGAGGCAATCTCGCCGGCAGCCGAGTTGATCGCGGTGGACGAGACCTTGATGCGCCCGACGATGTCGGAAAGCTGCTCGGCGGTGGCATTGGCATCGTCACGCATCTGCGCGAACACGCCACTGAATTCGCCGCGCATGCGCACGGTCAGGTCGCCGCGCGACAACGCCGACAGCAATGCGGAGATCTGCTCCAGGCTGGCGGCGTTGGCATCCAGCAGGCCGTTGAGCTGCTGAGCCAGCTGCAGGAAGAAGCCCTGCTTGCCATCGGTTTCCACCCGGCCGCTCATGTCGCCGCTGGCGGCGGCACGCACGATGCGGGCGACTTCTTCTTCGACCTGGACCTCGATGGTGCGATCGCGCCATTCACAGACATCGCCGGTGCTCTCGCCCTGCTCGTTCTTGATGACGGTGACGGTCTGCATCATCACAAACTCGCCGTAACGCTCTTCGAAGCTGGTGATGCCGTCGCGTTCCAGCGCTGCGATGGCCTTGTGCACGGTCGCTTCGGGCAGGCCGAGATAGCTGATGTGCTGACCGATGATCTTGCTGGCCTCAAACTCGGGCGAGGACAGACGGATGCTGCCTTCGTAATGGGTGACCAGCTTCTGGAACGCCTCGTTGGCGTAGATCATGATCCGATCGGTGTCGGTGATGAAGGTGCTGGTGGAGGATTTGTCCAGTGCGGTACGGATACGCAGGTTTTCGTCGGCGATCTTCTTGTCGCGTTCGATGCGTTCCTTCAGGTCGCGCTGCATCCGGTGCATGGAGCGCATCAGTTCGCCCACTTCGTCCTGGCCCTGCACATTGATCTGGCCATCGAGCTTGCCGCTGGCGATTTCGGTGGCAGTGGACACCGCGCCGCGCATGCTCTTGACGATGGACCGTGCGAACAGGAATGCCAGGCCCAGGCCACCGGCGATGCCGATCAGCAGCACCAGCACGGTCAGCGAGACCGAGGTGGCATGGACCTTTTCGGCCTTGCTCTTGGCAGCCTGCGCCAACTTGTTGTCTTCGGCGATCAATGCGGCCAACGATGCCTGTGCCTTGGCATGCAGTGCGCTGGTTTCGCCAACGAAGGTATCGACGGCGTCGTCAGGCAGGTTCAGTTCCAGCATTTCGTCGACGCTTTCGTAGGAGGCCGAGGCCTTCTTCCAATCCGCAACGAAGGTGGCAAACAGCTGCTTTTGCTGCGGGCTCTCGATCAGGCGGGGATAGCCCTTGATCGTGGCCTCGATTTCGCCATTGAGCCGCTTGGCGCGGACCTTGGCTTCCTGCTTGACCGAGTCGCTGGCGCGCACCAGATTTTGATAGGACGCATTTCGATATTCGCCGAGCATGCCGCGCAGATCGCCTGCTTCGCGCACGCTGGACATGGTATTGCCGGCCAGGTCGCGGGTGACATTATTGAGCGAGGCCAGGCCCGCGTAGGCGATGATTCCCTGCACCAGCATGATCAGCAGCACGATGCCGAACGCCAGCATCAGCTTGGGCATCAATTTGAGATTGTTGATCCATTGCATTGACACGATTCCCCGGTAGAAGTCAGTGCGCATAACCGCAAACAGCAGATCGCCACGCGCGAGGGCGTGGCGATCTGCTAGGCGATTACTTGATGGTGGCCAACTTCAGGCTGGCCGGCGAGCTGACTTCGATTTCGGCACGCGAGCTGTCGCGCTGGATCTTGCCGAGCACACAGACGTCCTTGCCTTCCAGGGATTCCGGGGCAAAACTGAACTTGCCGCGGTTGGCGCCGTCGATGCGGGCCGAGAAGGTGTGACGCGGGAACATGCCGCCCATGTACAGGAAGGTGGGTTCACCTTCCGAGCTCTGGGCGTACTTGGCCTTTTCGACCTTGCCGCACACCATGCCGTCCTTGCCGACGAAACGGGTCGCCATTTCCGGCGGAATCATTTCCTGCGACTGAGCCGACAGCGTGGGAGCAACGATCACGAGAGCAGCGACGGGGAGGAGCGAGAGCAGGAACTTCATTGGGATTCTCCAGAATCAAAAGTCGAACGGTGACCCGTTTATGTGCGCGGGCTTCTATTCAGCTATCGGCTAGCCGCCGTTCAACTTGAATCCGAAAAACGTGATTTATATCTCACTTCAACTTCGTTGTGCGTCTCGTGTCGGGAAGCTCCCGACACCAGATGGTCTGAATCAGGCCGCTTCTTCGGCCAGCTGCTGCTGACCGAGCTCGGTGCTGTCCAGCAGGGTCTCGATATCCAGCAGGATCAGCATGCGATCGTCCTGGGTGCCGATGCCCGAGATGAAGCGGGTATCGACCGAGGCGCCGAATTCGGGGGTGGGGCGGATCTGATCGTCGTTGAGCGGGATCACGTCCGAGACGCTGTCCACCACGATGCCGACGACGCGGTCTTCGACATTGAGCACGATCATCACGGTGAAGGCGTCGTAGCGCGCTTCTTTCAGGCGCAGCTTCAGGCGCAGGTCGATCACCGGCACGATGGTGCCGCGCAGGTTGATCACACCCTTGATGTAGTCCGGTGCGTCGGGAAGACGGGTGACCGAGTCGTAGCCGCGGATTTCCTGCACTTTCAGGATGTCCACGCCGTAGTGTTCTTCGCCAAGGGCGAAGCTGAGGAATTCACCACCGGTGCCGGTGGTCGTGCTTTTGTCGTTCATGGAAACTCCGGGCGTTGCGGCTGAGTGTCGGATTGCAGCTATAAAAAAGCATGCGGATGAGGATTGCCCTAGCAACATCGGCGCAGTGCAGGGCAACTTTAGCCGTGCGCCGAGGCTGGTGCGGGTGGGTTCAGAACACGCCGCTCTTGCGCGCATTGCGCTGGCGGTCGACCCGGAAGATGTAGCGCTGGATGGTCTCGTCGGCGCCGCGTGGCAGGTCGCTGAACTGCATGCCGACCCGGAAGCCTTCGCTGCCGTTGGGCAGGGTCTGCTTGTACTGGCTGCATACCGTCAGCGGCAGGGTGATCGGCGCGGTGTCGGGCAGTTGCAGCGTGCAGTTGCGGTAGGTGCGTTGTGGTTCGAGCAGGGGCATGCCGTCGGTGAGCGAGACCGCCAGGCCGCCGCTGCTGATGTCGATCACGCGCAATTGCAGGTTGAGATTGCCGCCCTGTGCCTCGTCCTGGCGAATGATGCAGATGGGCGAGTCGGTGATCGGCGTCTCCAGCCGGTACGACTCGCGGCGCTGCATGTGGTACATCGCCTCGGGCAGGTCGGCGCGGAAGGCGACATGGATGTCGCGTTCCAGCCGGTCGGGCGTTTCCAGCCGGAAGCGGATGTTGACCCGTTCCAGTTGTGCGTAGCACAGCAGGTACTTGGCCTCCTGGATGGCGCGGTTGGAGGCCTCGTTGTGGCTGCCGTCCAGAATCACGCAGTCCTCGTCTTCGTCCACTTCGAGCACGGCGGTGGGCACGGCCATGTCGCGCCCGGCCACATGCATGGTCACGATGGCACGCTGGTCGAGCAACTGGCGCAGCAGGCCACGGATCTGCCGTTTGTTGCGTAGCAGATAGCGCTCGTCACCTTCGGCAAGGTGATCGTCGTGGTCCAGCTCTGAGGTATCGCCTTGGGACATGGGCACAAGCACAGTAGATGCGGGAAGACGCCGGAACGGTTGTCCTGGCGTCGCCTTGATATCGGCGGAAAAGCGAAATCTTTAAGAGCGGCTGACAAAAAACCGTTGCGTGACGTCTTGGTTGCTTTCGGCGCTATGTTCCTGGCGCTGGATGGTGCGGATGGATCAGTTGCGGAGCGGGCGGGATCTGCGGGTTTGCTGCAGGGCCCTTGCCCGCCCACCATCGCAGGACACGCCGCAAGTACGTCCATGTAGGCTCCGGCGCGGCATCCATGCCGCTCAGGGTCCCGCGACGGTGAGCGGACAAGGACCTATCGAGATGGTCGGTGTGCACGGTAAGAGCGGTGCTGGATGCGTCGTTCGCTCATGACGTATCGGCTCCATGTTTGATGGGCACCGCGCGCTCGACGCTGCGGGTTTGCTGCAGTGTCCTTGCCCGCCCACCATCGCAGGACACGCCGCAAGTACGTCCATGTAGGCTCTGGCGCGGCATCCATGCCGCTCAGGGTCCGCGACGGTGGGCGGGCGGACCTATCGAGATGGTCGGTGTGCACGGTAAGAGCGGTGCTGGATGCGTCGTTCGCTCATAACGTATCTGCTTCATGTCTGATGCGCACCGCGCGCTCGACGCTGCGGGTTTGCTGCAGGGTCCTTGCCCGCCCACCATCACAGGACACGCCGCAAGTACGTCCATGTAGGCTCCGGCGCGGCATCCATGCCGCTCAGGGTCCCGCGACGGTGGGCGGGCAAGGACCAGTCGAGAGGGTCGGTGTGCATGGTAAGAGCAGTCCTGGATGCCTCGTCCGAGCGTGAAGCATCGACTTCACGTCAATGCAAGTCGCCCGACAAACTGCTTTTCAGATGAGCGCCAACCAACTCCCTGGTGCGGTGTCCTTGCCGGTTGCGGGACCGTGTGGCGGCATGGATGCCGCCACAGAGCCCCAGGGATGGGTTCACGGCGTGTCCCGCGAGCGGTGAGGGCGCCGCACCCTCGACGCTGCGGGTTTGCTGCAGGGCCCTTGCCCGCCCACCATCGCAGGACACGCCGCAAGTACGTCCTTGTAGGCTCCGGCGCGGCATCCATGCCGCTCAGGGTCCCGCGACGGTGAGCGGCCAAGGACCAGTTGAGATGGTCGGTGTGCATGGGAAGAGCAGCGCTGGATGCGCCTCCTTGGATCATGGAGCAACGGCTCCACGTCTTAATGCACACCGCACGAGAGACTGCTTTTCAGTGAGCGCCGGCCAACTGTCTTGTGCAGTGTCCTTGCCGGTTGCGGGACCGTGTGGCATCAGGTATAGGCGTGCCGTGCGTTGGCCAGCAAGGTGTTCAGTTGGTCCTGCTGTTCCAGGCGGAACACCGCCACTGCATCCACCAGCTGCGCGGCCTGGTCTTCCATCGCGCGTGCAGCTGCAGTGGCTTCTTCCACCAGCGCGGCGTTCTGCTGGGTGGTTTCGTCCATCTGGGTGATGGTCTGGTTGACCTGGGTGATGCCGGCGGCCTGCTCGCGCGAGGCGCTGGTGATCTCGCCCATGATGTCGGTGACGCGCTGCACCGAGCTGACCACCTGCTGCATGGTGCTGCCGGCTTCGGAGGCCAGCGCAGCGCCGTTGCCGATGCGGGTCACCGAGTCGTCGATCAGGTGCTTGATCTGCTTGGCTGCACCGGCCGAACGCTGCGCCAGCATCCGCACTTCCGAGGCGACCACGGCGAAGCCGCGCCCCTGTTCGCCGGCGCGCGCCGCTTCCACCGCCGCGTTCAAGGCCAGGATATTGGTCTGGAAGGCGATGCCGTCGATGACCGAGATGATCTCGGCGATCTTCTTGGACGAGGTGTCGATGTCGGCCATGGTGGTGACCACGCGGCCCACCACGTCGCCGCCGTTGGCTGCCACGCCGGCGGCATCCAGCACCAGCCGATTGGCCTGGTCGGCGTTGTCGGCGTTCTGCCTGACGGTGGCGGTGAGCTCTTCCATCGAGGCGGCGGTTTCTTCCAGTGCCGCGGCCTGCTGTTCGGTGCGACGCGACAGGTCGCCATTGCCGGTGGCGATCTCGGTGGCGGCCGCGTTGATCGCCAGCGACGAGTCCTTGATCCGGCGCACGATGCCGGCCAGCTGGTCGGCAGTGGCATTGGCATCGTCGCGGATGGTGGCGAACACGCCTTGCAGGTCGCCATCCATGCGCGCGGTCAGATCGCCCTGCGACAGCGCAGAGAGCAGCGCGGACACCCGCGACAATCCGTCTGCATTGTTGTCCAGCAGCACGTTGAGTTGCTGGGCGAGCAGCAGCAGGAAGCCCTGCTTGCCTTCCAGGCCGACACGCCCGCTCAGGTCGCCGGCAGCGGCGGCCTGCACGATGCGTGCGACTTCCTGTTCCACCTGGACTTCCTGGGTGCGGTCGGCCCACTCGACCACAAAGCCCATGCGCTCGCCGGCCGCGCCCAGCACCGGGTTGACCACCAGTCGCATGGTGCGGCCACCGACGTGGATCTGTGCGGTGTGGGTGCCGGTGAGCTGATCGAGCATGCGTGCCTGATGCTCGGGCCTGCGATGGAACTGGTCGATGCTGGCGTCGATCAGCGCATCGGCATCGAAGTTGGGCAGGTCGCGGCGCAGCTCGTCCTGCACGCTCTTGAGCATGCGCTGCAGCGGGCGGTTGACATAGATGATGCGGCGATCCGCATCGGCGATCATCACGTTGGTGCTGACATCGTCCAGCGCGGTGCGCACGCGCAACGCTTCGCTGGCGATCAGGTGGTCGCGTTGCAGGCGCGCGCGCAGGTCGTCGCGCATGGTGCGCGCGTTGCGCAGCAGGCGGCCGAGTTCGTCGTGGCGGTCGATCTCGATCGGGTTGTCCAGGCGGCCGGCAGCGACATCGCCGAGCACGCGTTCCACCGCCAGCAGCGGGCGGGTGACCATCTTGCGCGCGGCGATGAACACCACTGCGATGCACAGGCCCAGCACCACCAGCGAGAGCAGCAGCATGCTGCCCATCAGCTCGTCCAGCGGGCCGTCGATGGCGCTGCGCGGCTGGGTGCCGATCACCGCCCACTGCCACGGCGCATAGCGCTGGGCGGTGACCTCGAAGGCCTGGCTGTTGCCCTTGGCATCGCGCAACTGCAGGTTGGCGCTGGGCTGCCTGCCGTCCAGTACCGACTGCAACAGTGCCTGCTGCCCGGCCGGCACCAGGGCCGCCAGGGTGGCCGGCGTGCCCGGCGGGGCGGCGATGACCTGGCCCTGATGCTCGCCCGGCGCCATGTCGACGATGACGAAATAGCCGTCCTTGCCCAGCCTGGTGGTACCGACCTGCGCCTTGAGCGCGGCCAGGCCCTGGGTGTAGTTGCGACCGACGAACAGCGCGCCGATCACGTCGCCGGCGGCATTGCGCAGCGGCTGGTAGTGGGTCATGTATTGCTCGCCGAACAGCTGCGCCTGGCCGGTGAAGGGCTTGCCTTCGGACAATGCGGCGTAGGCCTTGCCCTTGCGGTCGAGCAGGGTGCCGATCACGCGTTCGTTCTGCTTGTTGCGTAGCGAGGTGGTGATGCGCACGAAGTCCTCGCCGGTGCGCGCGAAGATGGTCGCAACGCCGCCGGTGGCCTGGGCAAAGCGATCCACCGCATCGAAATTGAGATTCTGTACCTGTGTGCCGGAGCGCAGCGTAGGCGTGTTCTGCTCGCCGATGGTCACGGTGCTGGCGGTATCCAGCTCGCGTGCGCCGCGCGGCAGCATGTCGTCGAACACGCTGCCCAGGCGCTGGGTGCCCTCGGTCAGGGTGACGTCGTACATCGCGACCGACTGCTGCATCAGCCGGGTACTGGAGTGCAGCTCGGCCTTGACCTGGGATGCGATGTCCGCGGCGGACTGGCGGTAGATGGTCAGGGCCAGCAGGCCGAGGGAAAGCGCGATCACCAATGTCAGCAGCGCGGACAGCCGGGTACCGACGGACAGCCGGTGGAAGGAGTGCATGAGGAATCGACCTTGCCCGGGGGAGGGCGTTACGGATGCGTGAAATCGATAGCGGCCGTTTATGCGATTAATTGATGATTGGCGTCGAAATCCGCACAATTGTCCCGTTCGCTTGCCCTCTGGAGCGAACGTGGCGGAGTGGCACTTGTTATTTTTGGGTGAAGAATAGCGTTCCGCGCAGTGCCGGCCCGCTGCCGTCCGACGGGTCCCCAGGGACAAAAAAAGGGCCGCTTCCCTCGCTAGGAAGCGGCCCTCAAGATTCGTGGATCACGAATCAAACTGCGCTCGAATGCTGTTTCTGGAGACTGCGGGTGTGACGCGTTGCGGTGGGGCTCAGAACTCCTGCCAGTCGCTGGAACCGGCGGTGGCTGCCGCCGTCGCCGTGCCGGTGGTGCTGCGGCGCGGGGCTGCGTTGCCGACCGCACTTGCGGCCGGGCGGGTGGCAAAGCGTGCGTTGACCGGCGCGGCGACCATCGACGAGGGCCGGGGGGCTGCCGGGCCCTGCTCGACGATCTTGAACACGGCAACCGCCTCGGTGAGCTGCTGGGCCTGCTCTTCCATGGCGCGGGCGGCGGCGGTGGCTTCTTCCACCAGCGCGGCGTTCTGCTGGGTGGCTTCGTCCATGTGGGTGACGGTCTGGTTGACCTGCTCGATGCCGGCCGATTGTTCCTGCGAGGCGGCGGAGATCTCGCCCATGATGTTGGTGACGCGCTGCACGCTGGCGACGATCTCGGCCATGGTCTTGCCAGCCTGGTCCACCAGCTGCGAGCCGTCGGCCACACGCTGCACCGAGTCGTCGATCAGGCTCTTGATCTCCTTGGCTGCTGCGGACGAGCGCTGTGCCAGGGTGCGCACTTCGGAGGCGACTACGGCAAAACCACGGCCCTGGTCGCCGGCACGCGCCGCTTCCACCGCCGCGTTCAATGCCAGGATGTTGGTCTGGAACGAGATGCCGTCGATGACGCTGATGATGTCGGCAATGCGCTTGGACGAGGCTTCGATGCCGCTCATGGTGTCGACCACCTTGCTGACCACCTCGCCGCCCTGCGAGGCCACGCTGGCGGCGCCGATGGCAAGCTGGTTGGCCTGGCGAGCGCTTTCGGCGTTCTGGCGTACGGTGGAGGTGAGCTCTTCCATCGAGGCGGCGGTTTCCTCCAGGTTGGCGGCCTGCTGCTCGGTGCGCTGGGACAGGTCCTGGTTGCCGGCGGCGATCTCGCTGGCGGCGGCGTTGATCGAGGTGGCCGAGTGCTGGATGTGCCCGACGATGCCGGACAACTGGGTCGCGGTGGCGTTGGCGTCGTCGCGCATCTGTGCGAACACGCCCTTGAAATCGCCGTCCATGCGCGCGGTCAGGTCACCCGCCGCAATCGCCCGCAGGATGCCCGACAGCGACTGCAGGCTGCCATCGGCGGTGGCCATCAACTGGTTGAGGCTCTCGACCATGACGCGGAAATCGAACTGGAACTGCGCCGCATCGCCGCGTGCGCCGAAGTCGCCGTCGGCGGCGGACTGGGCCAGCTGCTTGATCTGCTGATTCATCGAGGACAGGTTGGTCTTCACCTGCGCCATGGTGTCGGTCAGCCTGGCCTTTTCGCCCGGCAGCGCGTCCATGTCTTCGCTGAGGTCGCCGATCGCGTAGCGGCCCATGATCTGTGCCAGACGCAGCGTGACCTGGACGTGGCTGTCGACCAGCGCGTTGGTATCGCCGGCCATGCGGCCGTAGTCGCCCGGGAAGGCGTCGGCATCCATGCGGAAGCTGATCTGGCCGCTGTCGTGGCGCTTGGCCATGTCCAGCTGCGCGGTGATCAGGTTGCGCACCTGCGACTGCATCTTGTCCATCGCCTGCAGCAGGCGGCCGGTCTCGTCGCTGGCCTCGCTGTGCACGGCGTTATCGAGCTTGCCGTCGGCGATCGCCTCGGCAGCACGGGTGGCGCGGTTCAACGGGCCGGTGAGGCTGCGGGTGATCGTCCAGGCCAGCAGGGCGCTCAGCAGCACCACCGCAAGGCCGCCGCCGATCAGCATGCTGCGGCCGCGCGCCATCGAGGCATTGGCCTGGTCGTAGGCCAGCTGGCTGCTCTTGCGCTGCGCGTCCGAGTAGGTACGGATCGCATCCTGCCAGCGCTGGGTGGCCGGCGCGGCGCGTTCAAGCAGGATCGGCATGGCCTGGTCGACCTTGCCGGCGGTGCCCAGTTCGCGCACCTGCTGGTTATGCGCCAGTGCCTGCTCGCGGGTCGAATCCAGCGCGTTGCGCAGTTCCTGGTCGTGCGCGTCGGCGGGAAATGCGTAGAGCTTGTCGCGCAGCTCCTTGTAGCGGATGCGCTGGGCGTCGATCACTTCGCCGAACTGGCGATTCTGCTCGGCAGTGGTCGGCAGCACGATGTTGCGCAGATTCAACGAGATGGTGGCATTGGCGTCCAGCATGTCGGTGGCGTACTGGATCATCGCCATGTTGCGGTTGACGATGGTGTCCAGGCGTTCGCGCGCCTGGCTGAGCGTGTACAGACCGGCGGCCACCAGCGCGCAGGAGAGAAGGATCAAGACGCCGAAGGCCAGGGAAAGGCGCTTGCCGACGTTGAAGCGGTGCAGGAAGGAGTTCATGGAGTGACCTGAGCGAATGTGCCGTTGGATGGAGTGGCATGCAGCGCAGTGCTGGAGCAGTGCGGTGCACGTCATCCCTTGTGTGATGCGTCGGTCAGATAACGGCGTTAGCGCTGCTGCATTGAGGCAGGCTGGACCGGTCGGTAAAGCCGGGTCTCAGGCACGTGACTGCCATGTGTATGCGGGGTAGGGAATCGGTGGGGGAGTGTGGGGAATACCCCTGGAAAACCCCGCTTGAATGCGGTTTTGGGGGTGTGCCGGCGCAGGCCGGCCCGGACGATGTGAAGTGCGATTTCACGCTGACCACGGTGCATAGCGGGCGTGCGGACAGCTGCATGGTCGTGCACAACGCAAAACGGCACCGCGTGTGCGGTGCCGTGATAAAGATGCTGCTGATGCGGATTACATGGCCGCGTGCCTGGGCGTGGTGTGTCCCTCGCGCACAGACACGCGCGTTGCCGACAGCGGTCAGTGCCGCTTAGAACTCCTGCCAGTCGCCCACCTCGGTTGCCGTCGCGGATGCGCCTGCGGCGCTGCGCCGCAACGGCGCGGCACTGCTGGTGCGGGCGATCGGACGCGGTGTGCCGCGGGCATTGGCGGGCGCATTGGCAATGGCCGACAACTGGCGCGCCACCGGTGCGTGCTCTGCGACCTTGAACACGGCGACCGCTTCGGTGAGCTGCTGGGCCTGTTCTTCCATCGCACGTGCGGCGGCGGTGGCTTCTTCCACCAGCGCGGCGTTCTGCTGGGTGGTTTCGTCCATCTGGGTGACGGTCTGGTTGACCTGCTCGATGCCGGAGTACTGCTCCTGCGACGCGGAGGAAATCTCGCCCATGATGTTGGTGACGCGCTGCACGCTGGCCACGATCTCGGCCATGGTGGTGCCGGCCTGATCGACCAGGGTGGCGCCCTGTGTGACCTTGTCGACCGAGTCGTCGATCAGCTGCTTGATTTCCTTCGCCGCACTGGCCGAACGCTGCGCCAGGGTGCGTACCTCCGAGGCAACTACCGCGAAGCCACGGCCTTGCTCGCCGGCGCGCGCCGCTTCCACCGCTGCGTTCAGTGCCAGGATATTGGTCTGGAAGGCGATGCCGTCGATGACGCTGATGATCTCGGCGATCTTCTTCGACGAGCCCTGGATGTCGGACATCGTGGTGACCACCTTAGCCACCACGTCGCCGCCTTGCGACGCCACTGCTGCCGCGCCGATGGCGAGTTGGTTGGCCTGGCTGGCGTGCTCGGCATTCTGCTTGACGGTGGAGGTGAGCTCTTCCATCGAGGCGGCGGTTTCCTCCAGATTGGCGGCCTGCTGCTCGGTGCGCTGCGACAGGTCCTGGTTGCCGGAGGCGATTTCGCCCGAGGCCAGGCCGATCGCGTCGGCAGCGCTCTGGATGCGGCCCACGATGCCGGCCAGCTGTGCGGCGGTGGCGTTGGCGTCGTCGCGCATCTGCGCAAACACACCCTGGTACTGGCCGCTCATGCGTGCGGTGAGGTCGCCGGCGGCGATCGACTGCAACAGGCCGGACAGCGACTGCAGATTGCCGTCGGCGGTCGCCATCAGGTTGTTGAGGCTTTCCACCATCACGCGGAAGTCGTACTGGAAGCGCTCGGCATCGCCGCGGGCGCTGAAGTCGCCGTTGGCCGCCGACACCGCCAGGTGCTTGATCTCGGTATTCATTGCGCTCAGATTGACCTTGACCTGCGCCATGGTGTCGCTGAGCAAGGCCTTTTCGCCGGGCAGCTTTTCCATGTCCTCGGACAGGTCGCCGACCGCATAGCGGCCCATGATATGCGCCAGGCGCATCTTCACCGCCAGGTGCGAGCCGACCAGGGCATTGGTGTCCTTGGCCATGCGGCCGAAGTCGCCGGGGAAGGCACCGGCATCCATGCGGAAGCTGATCTGGCCCTCGTCGTGGCGCTTGGCCATGTCCAGCTGGGCGGTGATGAGGTTGCGTACCTGGCCCTGCATGCGATCCATGGCCTGCAACAGACGGCCGGTTTCGTCGTTGGACTGCGTGCGCACGTCGTTGTCGAGATTGCCGTTGGCGATCGCTTCGGCGGCGCGGGTGGCCTGGGTCAGCGGGCGCACCAGGCTGCGGGTGATCAGGAAGCCGAGCAGGGCGCTGAACAGCACCACCGCCAGCCCGCCGCCGATCAACATCGCACGGCCACGTGCCATTTCCTCCGTGGTGGCGACATAGGCTTCGCGGGTGCGCTGGCGCTGCAGGTCCGAATACTCCGTCAACGCGTTCTGCCAATGCTGCGTACCCGGTGCGGCCTTCTCCAGCAGCAGTTTGAGTGCTTCGTCAGGCTTGCCGGTCAGGCCCAGCTGCGCGACCGCGTCGTTGGTCTTGCGGGCCTGGTCGCTGGCCAGGTCGATGCGGTCGCGGATCTGGGTGGCCTGGGGCGAGGCAGAAAACGCGTACAGCTTGCGGCGGGTCTCCTCGTAGTCCTTCAGCTGGTCCTTGATGACGGCGTAGAAACGCAGATTGTCTTCTTGCGAGGTGGGCAACACGATATTGCGCAGCTGCACGGCGATGACCGAGGTGGCGTTGGTCATGTCCTGTGCGTATTGCATGATCGTGATGTTGCGGTTGACCACCGTGTCCATGCGGTCGCGGGCCTGCGCCAGCGTGTAGAGGCCGGCAGCGACCAGTGCGCACGACAACAGGATCAGCGTGCCGAAGGCGAAGCTCAGGCGCTTGCCGACGTTGTACCGTTGAAGAAGAGCGATCATTTGGGGGTCTCGAGGCAGTGGGGCAAGAAAGGACAAAACGCGTCGGCGCGGACGCGTGGGTCTGATGCAGGTACGGCAAGGCAGGCATCCAGCCGATCCATCGCGCGGGCAACAGCGGGAGACCCCGGCGATGACAAGGCAGGTAAGCGTGCCGTGGAAGGTAACGGCCCGTGGTTGAGCGACTGAACTGGTCAGCCGCGCTGCGTATGGGCGGCCGTCACCGAAGTGACGCGCATGTGCAGAAATGGACCGGAAACGTCGATGTGCGTGCCATCGACGCAGTTGCATCGACCGGCGGATTCACATCTGGCTCACTCGTTCGAGCGATGCGACGTTGCGGTTGCAAGGACAGACGGGCGGACGGCACCGGCTGCTGGAGCGATGCAGCAGCCTGGTGACCCTGGCGCCGTATGCGCAGGCGGGCTATTGGCTGTGGCAGGCATCGAACCTGCGCTGGGCCGTTGAAGCGAGTCCGCAACGGCGGGGTGGCGCCACTGCCTCGGTTGCGACCCGGATGCAATGCGCGATCGCAGGCGCAGGCGGGGTGGCTCAGCCAGTCTCGGTCAAGACACCGCGGCCGGCGACCACGTAGCAGACACCGCGGCCAGTGACCTCGCAGCACGAGTGCACGGTGTGACTGCCCCCATGCGCGCGGCGTCGCCCACCGCGCGCGTACCCAACTCCGCACACAGGGGCGTCAGGCGGCACGCACGCGTCGGGCCGGCACCACGGCGGCGTGCAGCTGGAACACCGACACCGCATCGCGCAACTGCTGCGCCTGCTGTTCCATCGCCCGTGCGGCGGCGCTGGCTTCTTCCACCAGCGCGGCGTTCTGCTGGGTGGCCTGGTCCATCTGTGCGACGGTCTGGCCGACCTGTTCGATGCCCTGCGACTGCTGCTGCGAGGCGTCGCTGATCTCGTGCATGATCTCGGTGACGCTGCGCACCGAGTCGACGATGTCCTGCATGGTGCGACCGGCCTGGCTGACCAGCACATTGCCTTGCTCGACCCGGCTCACCGAATCGTCGATCAGCTGCTTGATCTGCTTGGCCGCGCCGGCCGAGCGCTGCGCCAGCGTGCGCACTTCCGAGGCGACCACCGCAAAGCCGCGCCCCTGTTCGCCGGCGCGGGCCGCTTCCACTGCCGCGTTCAAGGCCAGGATGTTGGTCTGGAACGCGATGCCGTCGATGACCGAGATGATGTCGGCGATCTTCTTGGACGCGGCCTGGATGCCGGCCATGGTGCCGACCACGTCGCCCACCACCGTGCCACCTTGCGAAGCCACCGCGGCGGCGCCGACCACCAGCTCGCTGGCGCGCCGCGCGTGCGCGGCGTTGCTGCGCACGGTGGAGGTGAGCTCTTCCATCGCTGCGGCGGTTTCCTCCAGGTTGGCGGCCTGCTGCTCGGTACGCTGCGACAGCTCCTGGTTGCCGGCGGCGATCTCGCTGGCGGCAGCGTTGATGGCATCGGTGGAGCACTGGATGCGCCCGACGATATCGGCCAGCTGCGCCACGGTGGCATTGGCATCGTCACGCATCTGCGCGAACACGCCGTGGAAGTCGCCCTGCATGCGGGTGGTGAGGTCGCCTGCCGCGATGGCCTGCAGCACGCTGGACAGTGCGCCCAGATTGCCGTCTGCGGTGGCCATCAGCTGGTTGAGGCTGTCGACCATGGCCAGGAAGTCGTGCTGGAAGCGCTGCGTATCGCCACGCACGCTGAAATCGCCGTTGGCGGCGGCCTGCGCCAGCAGCTTGATCTCGCTGTTCATTGCCGACAGGTTGGCCTTGACCGCATCCATGGTGTCGCTGAACACGGCTTTCTCGCCGGGCAGTCGGTCCATGTCCTGGCTCAGGTCGCCGATCGCATAGCGCGACATGATCTGGGCGAGTTTCATCTTCACTGCGATATGCGAGCCGACCAGGGCGTTGGTGTCGTGCACCATGCTGGCGTAGGCGCCCGGAAAGGCATCGGCGTCCATGCGGTAACTGATCTGGCCGGCATCGTGGCGTTGCGCCATCTCGCTCTGCGCGGCCAGCACGCGCTGCAGCTGCTCTTGCATCCGGCGCATGTTGTCGAGCAGCTGGCCGGTTTCATCGCGGCTGGGCGCGGCGATAGGCTCGCCGAGCTGGCCTTGGGCGATATTGGCCGCCACCGCAGCGGCGCGGCGCACATTGCGGGTCAGCCTGGACAGGGTGGACCAGCCCAGCGCCGCGATCAGCGCGGCCAGCAGCGACAATCCGGCAATGGCCTGCCACATCGCGTTGCGGGCATCGGCCAGGTGACGTTCGGACTGGCGCTGCAAGGCCTGCAGCGAGACGCTGCCGAGCGCTTGCATGGCCTGGCCGAGCGCGTCCAGCGCAGCGTTCCACTGGAGATCGGCGCTGGCGTCGTTGCCGTCCAGCGCGGTGCCGAGTGCGGCCAGCGCCGCGTTCGCACGCGCGGTTTCGGCCTTGGCGGCATCGGCCAGCGCGGGGTCGGGCTGTTCCAGCAGGCCGATCGCCTTGTCCAGCTCGTGGCGGAAACGCCGGTGGCTGCGGGCCAGCTGGTTGAGCTGTTCGCGCAGCATGGCGCGGCTGCCGGTCGCCTGCGACGGGTCGCTGGCCGCATCCAGGCGGGTCAGCGACTCGGTGGCATCGGGGCTGTAGATCAGCGTGGCCACCACCAGGTGGTAGCTCTCGATATACGGGGTGTAGACCAGCTGGCTGTCGTCGCGCAGGGCATCGAGTGCGGCAAACGCCTGTTCGCTGACGGCGGCGTAGCCGTTTGCAGCGGCAGCGGCGACGTGGCGTTGCTGCAGGCCCAGCAGGGCCTTCTGGCTGCGTTCGAAGCCCGGCATGGTTGCCGTGGTGGCCAGCAGGCGCTGCAGATCGCGCTCGGCGCGCTCGGCCGCGGCGCGGGCGGTGCTGCCGCTGTCCACGTGGGCCGCGTGCAGATCGGTGATCAGCCCCAGCATCTGTTCGAGCGGCGCATAGCTGCGCAACTCGTTGCTGCTGATGGCCACACTTTCATTGAGCTTGCCGCTGTACAGCAGCACCGGAATGACCAGGCCGGCCAGCGCCAGCATCCCGATCACACCAAGCTTCCTGGCGATCGCCAGATCATCCCAGCGGCTGCTCCAGCGATGCGCAGAACGTGGGGCGGTCGGTGGCGACGGCAGGGGCGAGGTGATCATGGATGCGTCTCATAGGCGTACGCAGCCTATCGGCCGATCACCGTTGTGCCTTGAGCCGGCCGGTGTCGCGCCGGCCGGCTCCATTCAGACTGTTGTGCCCGCTTGGCTCAGAACTCCTGCCAGCTGGTGTCGTTGCTGGGCGCGGTGACGACCATGCGCGGCCTGGCCGCGGCGGTGCGTCCGGCCGCTGCCACCTTGGCCTTCAGCGCGGGAGTCACCACCGGGCGCGGCGGCACGGTGCGCACCGGAGCCTTGGCATAGGCATGGGCATCGGTCTTGAACACCGCAACGGCGTCGGTGAGCTGGGTGGCCTGGTCTTCCAGCGCCCGTGCGGCGGCAGTGGCTTCCTCCACCAGCGCGGCGTTCTGCTGGGTGGTCTCGTCCATCTGGGTGACGGTCTGATTGACCTGCTCGATGCCCGAGGATTGCTCCTGCGAGGCGGCGGAGATCTCGCCCATGATGTCGGTGACCCGCTGCACGCTGGACACGATCTCGCCCATGGTCTTGCCGGCGCTGTGCACCAGCACCGACCCCTCGGAGACACGCTGCACCGAGTCGTCGATCAGCCCCTTGATCTCCCTGGCGGCCGCCGACGAGCGTTGCGCCAGCGTCCGCACTTCCGAAGCGACCACGGCAAACCCGCGCCCCTGTTCGCCGGCACGCGCCGCTTCCACCGCCGCGTTCAAGGCCAGGATGTTGGTCTGGAACGAGATGCCGTCGATGACCGAGATGATGTCGGCGATCTTCTTGGAGGAGGCTTCGATCCCGCTCATGGTCTCGACCACCCTGCTGACGATCTCGCCGCCCTGCGAGGCCACACCGGCCGCGCCGATGGCGAGCTGGTTGGCCTGACGTGCGCTCTCGGCGTTCTGCTTGACGGTGGAGGTGAGCTCTTCCATCGAGGCAGCGGTTTCCTCCAGGTTGGCGGCCTGCTGTTCGGTGCGCTGCGACAGATCCTGGTTGCCGGCCGCGATCTCGCTGGCGGCGCCCTTGATCGACACCGCCGAGGCCTTGATGCCGCTGACGATCTCGGCCAGCTGCGTGGCCGTGGCGTTGGCATCGTCGCGCATCTGCGCGAACACGCCGCGGAAGTCGCCGCTCATGCGCGCGGTGAGGTCGCCGGCGGCGATGGACTGCAGCAGGCTGGACAGCGACTGCAGATTGCCGTCGGCGGTGGACATCAGGTTGTTGAGGCTTTCCACCATCAGGCGGAAGTCGTACTGGAAGCGCTCGGCATCGCCGCGGGCACTGAAGTCGCCGTTGGCCGCCGACACGGCCAGATGCTTGATCTCGGTATTCATCGCGCCGAGATTGACCTTGACCTGCGCCATGGTCTCGCTGAGCACGGCCTTTTCGCCGGGCAGTTTCTCCATGTCCTCGGACAGGTCGCCGATCGCGTAGCGGCCCATGATCTGCGCCAGACGCAGCTTCACCGCGATGTGCGAGCCCACCAACGTATTGGTGTCATGCGCCATGCGGCCGTACTCGCCGGGGAAGGCGTCGGCATCGATACGGAAGCTGATCTGGCCATCGTCGTGGCGCCGGGCCATGTCGGTCTGGGCAGCGAGCAGGTTGCGCAACTGCAGCTGCATCTTGCTCATCGCCTTGAGCAGGCGGCCGCTTTCGTCGTTGAACTGGGTGTCGACGTCGTTGTCCAGCTTGCCGCCGGCAATCGATTCGGCCGCGCGGGTGGCCCGGCTCAGCGGCTGGGTCAGGCTGCGGGTGATCAGCAGGCCCAGCACGCCGCTCAGCAGCACCACCAGCAGGGAGCCGGCGATCAGCAGCTTGCGCGAGTCATCCATGGATTGCAGCGCAACGGCGGAGGCCTCGGCCGACAGCGTGTTCTGCAGCGCGATGTTCTCGGCGATCTTGTCCTGCCACTGCTGCATCGCCGGTGCGGCCTTGGTCAGCAGCAAGGGCAGGGCCTCATCGCTATGGCCGGTCTGGACCAGGTCCATGACCTGGTCGTTGAGTACCTTGACCACGGCGCGGCGGCGATCGATTTCTGCGCGGATCTCCCGGCCCTGGTCAGACGGTGGAATCGCATACAGTGCTTCGCGTGCCTTGGAATAGTCGGCGCGCGCAGCCTGGATGGTCTCGATAAACTTGAGATTATCTTCGCTGCTGGTTGGCAAAACCACATTGCGGATCTGCATCGCAATAATGTAGTTGGCATTCATCATGTCGTTGGACAGGCGAATCTTCACCATGTTCTGGTGCACCAGATCGTCGACCAGGGTGCGTGCCGAGCTCAGCCCGCGATAGCCGATAATGGCGATGAGGGCCGAGAGAACGATCAGCACGGCAAATGCCGCCGCCAGTCGGGGGCCGACGTTATAGCGTTGAAGAAATGCAGTCATGATCAATTCCCGGCAGGCGGTGCGCAATGGATGGGAGCGATCAGGTGACGCCGAACAGTGTCTGCGTCACATGTCGCTATGCGCAGTAACGGCGCACGACAGCATCGCTGAATACCTCGATATCAAAAAAATATATAACGCGGTCAGGCTTGTGAAAAATAATAAATCGCGAGAATGGAATTGATCGGTTTGTGTAATCGTTATCGGTGGGGGGTGACGGCGGACTCGACAATAATCGTATTGCTACATAAATAAAAAGTTATTCGAATGCTGCTTTATTTTTTATCGGGTCGATGAGCCTTTTAAAAAGCGTGGCGCGGCATAAAAAAAAGCCGCGCTCTGGAGAGCGCGGCTTGCGTTTGACGGCGGCCAGTGCGCGGCCGCTGCGGCGTGGCCTAGAACTCGGCCCAGTCCGACTCGTTGGACGGAGCCAATGCCACGGCAGCACGTGCCGCCGGCCTGGCGACCTGCGGCCTAGGCGCCGGTGCACTGGCGGCGGCTGGCCGCTTGGCAGCGAGTTGGCGCACCACCGGCGTGGCGCGGGTCACCGCTTCGAGCTCGGCTGACAGGCGGAACAGGGCGACCGCCTCGGTGAGCTGTTGCGCCTGTTCTTCCATCGACCGTGCGGCGGCGGTGGCTTCTTCCACCAGTGCGGCGTTCTGCTGGGTCGCCTCGTCCATCTGGGTGACGGTCTGGTTGACCTGCTCGATGCCGGCCGATTGTTCCTGCGAGGCGGCGGAGATCTCGCTCATGATGTCGGTGACGCGCTGCACGGAGGAGACGATCTCGCTCATGGTGCTGCCGGCCTGGTTCACCAGCGCCGAGCCTTCGGCCACCTTGCTGACCGAATCGTCGATCAGGCTCTTGATTTCCTTGGCGGCGCCGGCCGAACGCTGTGCCAACGTGCGCACCTCGGAGGCGACCACGGCAAAGCCGCGGCCCTGTTCGCCGGCACGCGCCGCTTCCACCGCCGCGTTCAAGGCCAGGATATTGGTCTGGAAGGCGATGCCGTCGATGACCGAGATGATCTCGGCGATCTTCCTGGACGAGGTCTGGATGCCGGACATGGTGTCCACCACCTGGCTGACCACGGCGCCGCCGTGCGAGGCCACGTCGGCCGCACCAATGGCGAGCTGGTTGGCCTGGCGCGCATGCTCGGCGTTCTGCTTCACCGTGGAGGTGAGCTCTTCCATCGAGGCGGCGGTTTCTTCCAGGTTGGCGGCCTGCTGCTCGGTGCGCTGCGACAAGTCGTTGTTGCCGGCTGCGATTTCGCCGGCAGCGGTGTTGATGGCCAGCGTGGAGTGCTTGATGCGGCCGACGATATCGGTCAGGCGCTGGGTGGTGGCATTGGCATCGTCACGCAGTCGCGCGAACACGCCGTGGAACTGCCCGTCCATGCGTGCGGTCAGGTCGCCTTCGGCCACCGCGCCGAGCAGCTGCGACAGCTTGCCCAGATTGCGGTCGCTGACCTCCATCATCGAGTTCAGATCCGCCACCATCACCGCGAAGTCGTACTTGAAGCGCGCCGCATCGCCACGTGCGCTGAAGTCGCCGGCGGCTGCGGCCTGCGCCAGCTGCTTGATTTCGGTATTGATCGACAACAGGCTGGCCTTGGCCGCATCCATCGCTTCATGCAGGATCGCGCGGCTGGCCGGCAGGCGGCGTGCGTCCTGGGTCAGGTCGCCCTGTGCGTACTGGTTGAGGATGCACACCGCGTCGGTGATGGCATCCAGATGCTCGAAGATCATCGTGTTGATGCCGCCGGCCAGCGTGCCGTACACGCCGGGGAAATCCTCCGGCATGCGGTGGGTGATGTCTTCGGCCGCATGCAGGTGTGACATGCGCGCGGTCTCGTCGCTGAAGCGGCGCAGCATCTGCGTCATGCCGCTGGTGGCCTCGAGCATCTGGCCGATCTCGTCGTTGCTGGTCTTGTGGACCTGCACGCTCAGGTCGCCGCGCGAGACCGCCTTGATGGCGCCCAGCGCCTTGGCCAGCGGATTGGTGATGCTGCGTGCGATCAGCCAGCCAAAGGTTACCGACAGTGCCGCCATCAGCAGCGTGCCGAGCAGCAACACCGCGCTGGTCAGCTTGAACGAGGCGCTGCTGGCGGCAACCATGTTGGCCAGCGCGGTCGACTGCTCGGCATACATTTTGTCGATCGTCTCGAACAATTCCTTGCGAATGTCACCGGATTGCTTGTTTGCAAGCACTGCCGCCGCATAGTCGGGCTGCTTGTAGAGCGTACGCAGCGTCTTGTTGGCTTGAAAGTAGCTCGCGCTTTGTTCGGCAAGCTTGGTGTACGCGGCC
Source organism: Xanthomonas sp. BRIP62415 (assembly GCF_003993515.1). Classification (NCBI taxonomy): domain Bacteria; kingdom Pseudomonadati; phylum Pseudomonadota; class Gammaproteobacteria; order Lysobacterales; family Lysobacteraceae; genus Xanthomonas; species Xanthomonas sp. BRIP62415. Next base: position 21,849 of record NZ_QEZH01000026.1, on the reverse strand, counting down.
TTGAGCGGCGACGCAGCGTCGATCTTCGCTGCCAGCGCCTTTTGTGTCTGCGCGTACTTGCCCTGGATATCATCCATGCGGGTGAGAAAGTAGGCATAGCGTTCCGGATCCTCGAGATTGACGAACTGACCGGATTCGTAAATACGGAATTCGCCACCGAAGGCACGCAGCTCCGAGAGTTTGCTCAGGATCGGGACGACATCCTCATTGATCAGCACTGCCTGCTGCTGCATTTGCCGCATGCGTGAATAGCCCAGCCCGCCCAGCAAGGCGGTGAGCACGGCGCTCAGGCAGAAGGCAACCATCAGTTTGCGGCGGATCGGCCAATCGTTGAACTTGTTCATCAGTGACTCCGGGACATTGCGCAGGGACGCTCTCCAGCACGCTAACGGCCGCCCGGGATGATTCTTTATTTTTGAAGGACGAACGGTAGGGCCGCCGGCCGGTGTGTGCGGCGATCAGCCGCCGGCAACGCGGCCGTGGCGGGCAGGGTGCGCACGCCGGTGGCGCTGAAGGTGCACGGAAGCCGCCCCGGTCAGGGCAGCGCCGCTGCACTCAGAAATCCTGCCACTGGCTGTCGTTGCCGGCGACACTGCCGGGCGACTTGCGGGTAGGGGGACGCGGCGGCATGGCAGCGCGCTTGTTGCCGGTCGGTGCCCGTGTGGAGGGCGCAACCGGGCTGACGCCGGGTGTGGCGGCAGCGGCAATCGCCGCCGGCCTGCCGACGTGGCTGAGCTTGAACACCGCCACCGCATCGGTCAGTTGGCCGGCCTGTTCTTCCATCGCGCGTGCAGCGGCGGTGGCTTCTTCCACCAGGGCCGCGTTCTGCTGGGTGGCTTCGTCCATCTGGGTGACGGTGAGGTTGACCTGCTCGATGCCGCTGGACTGCTCCTGCGAGGCGGCGGAGATCTCGCCCATGATGTCGGTGACACGCTGCACGCTGGCCACGATCTCGGCCATGGTGGTGCCGGCCTGCTGCACCAGCGACGCGCCCTGCGCGACCTTGCCGACTGAATCGTCGATCAACTGCTTGATCTCTTTCGCCGCGCCGGCCGAGCGCTGCGCCAACGTGCGCACTTCGGTGGCGACCACGGCGAAACCACGGCCCTGTTCGCCGGCACGCGCCGCTTCCACCGCCGCGTTCAAGGCCAGGATATTGGTCTGGAAGGCGATACCGTCGATGACCGAGATGATCTCGGCAATCTTCTTCGAGGAAACTTCGATGCCGGACATGGTGGTGACCACCTGCGCCACCACCGCGCCGCCATGCGAGGCGACATCGGCCGCGCCGATCGCCAGCTGGTTGGCCTGGCGCGCGTGCTCGGCGTTCTGCTTGACGGTGGAGGTGAGCTCCTCCATCGAGGCGGCGGTTTCCTCCAGGTTGGCGGCCTGTTGTTCGGTGCGTTGCGACAGGTCGCTGTTGCCGGCGGCAATCTCGCTGGCGGCCGCGTTGATCTGCGTGGCCGAGGTCTGGATGCCCGCCACGATGCCGGTCAGTTGCGCCACGGTGGCGTTGGCATCGTCGCGCATGCGGGCGAACACGCCCTGGAACTGTCCGTCCATGCGCTCGGTGAGGTCGCCCTCGGCCAGCGCGCTGAGCAGGCGGGAAATACGTTCCAGGCCTTGCGAGGTGGTTTCCAGCAGGCCGTTGAGCTGACGGCCGAATTCCAGATAGAAGCCGTGCTTGTCGTCCAATGCCAGGCGTTGGCCGAAGTCGCCCATCAGCGCCGACTGCACCAGCGCGGCGACCTCTGCCTGCGTGCTGACCTCGGCGCTGACATTGCGCCACAGCAGCATGCTGCCGCTGCGATGACCATCGGCGGCGTACAGCGGGGTCATGCTCAGATCCAGCGTCACCGGCCCGAAGGCGTAGCGCTCCAATGTGGTGGACTGCAGTTGCTGCAGGCGCTGCATGCGTGCCTTGCCGTCGGCATCGGTGCCGAACACATAGTCCAGCGGGTTGCCGACCACCGCATCGGCGCTGAAGCCCTGCTGGCCCTTGGCATGAAACGCCGCTTCGCTGCGTTTCAACGAGTTGTGCAGCGCCTGGGTGATGAACACCGCCGTGTGCTGCTCGTCGGCCAGCAGCACTTCCATCTCCGAATGTTCCAGCGCGGTGCGGATGCGCAGGTTTTCGTTGGCGATCTGCGCATCGCGTTCGATGCGCTGGCGCAGGTCGGTCTGCATGCGCTGCATGGCGCCCATCAGGCGGCCCACCTCGTCCTGGCGCTGCGCGGCGATCTGGTTGTCCAGCTTGCCGGAGGCAATGGCACCTGCCACCTTTGCAGCGGCGTCCAGCGGGCCCACCACCTGACGGCGCAACAGTGCGAACAGCGCAACGCTGAGCACCAGCGCCGAGCCCAGGCCGACCGCCAGGATGGTCCACAACAGGCGATGTGCCTGCTGCATGATCGCCGCATACGGCACCACCACGCCCAGCGCAAAACGCTCCTGCGCGTGGCCGATCTGCAACGGCACATAGGCGCTGACCGTGCCGGCGGCGTCCGGCGTGAAGTCCAGATAGTCCTTGCCGGCCCTGGTGGCCTCCAGCATCGCGCGGTAGTCGGCACCGTCGGCCGGCTTGCCGATCCGCGCAGCGTCGCGCGAGGCCAGAATCACCCCGGCCGGCGAGATCAGCTCGACATAGCCATCGTCCATCGGGCGCAACGCGCTCAGGCGCTTCTGCAGCGCGGCCAGGGCGAAATCCACCGACACCACGCCCACATACCTGCCCTGGTCCAGGATGGGCGTGGACAAGGTGGTCATCAGCACCGGCTTGCCGCCGATCTGGTAATCGTAGGGGCCGGCCACGATCTGCCGGCCCAGCTCGCGGGGCTTGAGGTACCAGTCGCCGTCGCCGGGCTTTTCGTAGCCGACCAACGGCTCGCGGATCAGCGACTGCCCGTTGTAGGCCCAGTAGGTCATGAAGCGACCGCTGCTGTCGTGGCCCTCGGCATCGACATACTCGCCGTCCCTGCCGTCGAAGGCCTGCGGTTCCCACAACGTGCCCATGCCCACCCATTCGGGATGGTTCTGCAACGCGTCGTGCACGATCGCCGCCGCCGCCTCGCGGCTCACCCCGCCATGCGCACGCTGCGCCAGCAGGGCGCTGGCGAGCGACTGGCCGGTGGTGAATGCCTGCCCCAGCTCGCTGCCGATCTGCTCGGCCTGATAGCGCGCCGCGTTCTGCATCGTGGTCTGTGCCGAAGCGATCAGCGCGCGACTGCTTTGCCAGTAGCTGATCGCCGCGGTCAGGCCGAAGCACAGCAATGCAGCGACCGCGGTGCCGAGCATCAGGCGGTACGCCAGACTGCCGCCGGAGCGGGATTGCGTGGGGGGCGAGGGCATGGGCGTGGCTTCGAAGTGAGGAGGTGGTACGGGAGAGCGATCTGGTGGCGATCAGCTGGCGACGCGCAGGGCCTCCGCGCGCGCGGCACCACGGCCGGGGCCGCGCTGCACGGGCGAGGCCGCGGTCACCCGGAATCTGGACACCGCCTCGTCGAGCTGCTGCGCCTGCTGCTGCATGGCGTTGGCGGCGGCGGTGGCTTCTTCCACCAGCGCGGCGTTCTGCTGGGTGCTCTCGTCCATCTGGGTGACGGTGAGATTGACCTGCTCGATGCCGGCCGATTGCTCCTGCGAGGCGGCAGAGATCTCGCTCATGATGTCGGTCACGCGCTGCACCGAGGACACGATCTCGGCCATGGTCTTGCCGGCCTGATCCACCAGCGCCGAGCCCTGCGCCACCTTGCCGACCGAGTCGTCGATCAGGTGCTTGATCTCCTTTGCCGCGCCGGCCGAGCGCTGCGCCAGCGTGCGTACCTCGGAGGCAACCACGGCAAAGCCGCGGCCCTGTTCGCCGGCACGGGCCGCTTCCACCGCCGCGTTCAAGGCCAGGATGTTGGTCTGGAAGGCGATGCCATCGATGACCGAGATGATCTCGGCGATTTTCTTCGACGAGGTCTGGATGCCGGACATGGTGTCCACCACCTGGCTGACCACCTGGCCGCCTTGCGAGGCCACCGATGCCGCGCCGATTGCCAGCTGGTTGGCCTGGCGCGCGCTTTCGGCGTTCTGCCTGACCGTGGAGGTGAGCTCTTCCATCGAGGCGGCGGTTTCCTCCAGGTTGGCTGCCTGTTGTTCGGTGCGCTGCGACAGGTCGTTGTTGCCGGCGGCGATCTCGCTGGCCGACCCGGTGATGGCGCCGGCAGCCTGCTGGATGCGCCCGACGATGCCGGCCAGCTGCGTGGCGGTGGTGTTGGCGTCATCGCGCATGCGGGCGAACACGCCGTGGAACTCACCGTCCAGGCGCGCGGTGAGGTCGCCCTCGGCCAGCGCGGCCAATAGCTCGGACAGCTTGCCCAGGTTGCGGTCGCTGACGTCCATCATCGCGTTGAGGTCGTTGATCATGCGCGCCGAGTCGTGCCTGAAACGCGTGGCATCGCCGCGCTGGCTGAAGTCGCCGTTGGCCGCAGCCTGGGCGAGCCGCTTGATCTCGGTGTTGATCGCCAGCAGGCTGGCCTTGGCCGCATCCATCGCTTCGTGCAGCACCGCCCGGGTACCGGGCAGGCGCGCGGCGTCGCGCGACAGGTCGCCTTGCGCGTACTCGTTGAGGATGCCGATCGCATCGATGATGGCGTCCAGGTGTTCGAAGATCATCGTGTTGATGCCGCCGGCCAGCTCGCCGTAGACGCCGGGGAAATCGGTGGGCATGCGGTGGCTGACGTCTTCGCCGGCGTGCATGTGCATCATCACCTTGGTCTGCGCGGAGAAGCGCTCCAGCGTATGCACCATGTCGTCGGTGGCCTTGAGCATCTGGCCGATTTCATCGCTGCCATGCTGGGCGGTGCGCACGCTCAGATCGCCACGCGCCACGCCCTTGATGGCGGCAAGCGCGCGCGACACCGGCTCCAGCACCGAATTGCCGATCAGCCAGCCCACCAGCAGGTTGAGCAGCACCAGCACGCCGCCGGCCAGGGTGACGATGCCGGTGAAGACCAGTGCCTGCGCCTGGGTGTCGTCCAGATACACGCCGGTGCCGATCACCCAGCCCCACGGCTTGTACAGCGAGGCGTAGGAGGTCTTCTGCACCGGCTCCTTTTCGCCGGGCTTGGCCCAGGCGTAATCGACGTAGCCGCCGCCGGCCTGCGCCGCGCTGACGAAAGCCGGGAAGATGCGCTTGCCGTCGGGGCTCAGCACATCGTTGAGCGGCTTGCCGATGAGGTCCGGGCGGGTGGGGTGCATCAGCATCACCGGCGTCTGGTCGGTGACGTAGATGTAATCCACGCCGCCACGTGCGCGCATGGTGGACAAGGTGTGCAGCGCGGCCTTCTTGGCGCTGTCCACATCCATCTCGCCCTTGTCGGCGCGCTCGGCATAGCCATTGACCACCGCGATGGCCATTTCGATCTGGCTCTTGAGCCCGTCGCGGCGCGTATCGGTGAGATCCACGTATTGCAAGCGTGCGGCGATCACCGCCAGCACGATGATGCCCAGCGCCACCAGCGCGGTCTGCGCCAGAAACTTGCGCTTCAGCGGTACGTTGGCCAGCGTGTTTGCAATCGTGGTCTTGAAGGTCATGGCAGGTATCCAGCAAAGGAATGTGACCGAGGTAAGTCGAATAGCGACCTGATCCCCAAAATGTTGAGCATTGCGCGACAGCCGGCGTGAGGGCGTTTTTCAGTGCGTTTTTGCAGGTGCGCCAGCCGCACCCGGGGGGCGCCAGACGGTTGGCGTCATGATGCGGCGGCGGCGCGTATCGGGCGGGCAGGGCACGCGGCCCGGGGACCCGCTGGCAAAGGCCGTGCGCACGAGGGCGATAGGACCTGCAGCGCAGGCCGGCGCTTCGGCGCACGTCGCGCAGCGCGGGGCTGGCTGGCTGGCTGGCTGGAGAGCCTACGACGCCGCTGCGACCATCGCGGTCGCGAGGCGGGCAATGCTCAGTGGCGTTGCGTAGTGCCCACGCTGGCCATCGATTGCTGCAGGGTGTGCAGTTGCGTCCACAGCCGTGCGTCGCCTGCATGGTCCAGCGACAAGGCCTGCGCAGCCTGAAGGTCGCCGGCATGCAGTGCGCGGTTGGCCTGGCGTTGCTGCGCCAGATACTGGCCCAGTTGCTGCTGCACCAGCGCAAACTGGCGCGCCTGCTCGCCCTGTGGCGCGCTGGCCTGGACGTAGCCCGCATGCCGTGCAATGCGTTGACGCAGGTTGCCCAGACGCTCGTCGTAGGCCTCGATGCGGGCGGGGTCATGCGCTGCGGCAAGCTGCGCCCGCTGCTCGTCGCGCAACTGCACCAGGTCGATGGCGAGCGACTGCAGCGCGTTCACCGGCACGTTGTCCAGCAGGACCGACACCGGCGCGGCCGGTGCTGCAAAGGACGGCGGCAGCGAGATGCTGGCAGCCAGCAGCGCGGCGGCGCACACCGAGCCCAGCAGGTGGCGGACAGCGCGTGGTGAGTTGACGGTGGGCGTGCGGACTTCCTTCGACGTGGCGCGGGCCAGGCAGCCCTCATTGCTCCCTGTATCGGCCGCCGCGGCGCGCGCTTGATCACCTTTCGACGGACGGCACGTTTGCGGGGGAAACGCAGGGGTATTGCGAAGGGTGTGCGTCTGTCGGTCGCTGCCAGATGGCAGAACGCCCCGGCAGGATCGGGGCGTGTTGAGCGTCGCCGTGGTTGGCCCTGCGCGCGTGGATAGGCACTGCGCCGGGCATGTTCCGACACGCCGGGGCAGCGGCTGCAGGCCGTGCGGCACGCGTCGCGGGGCAGGTGCGCAATTGACGGGACTGTGCCGGGCACTGCGGTGCCTGGCAGAAATGAAAAGCCCCGGCATCGCTGCCAGGGCTTTGTCGTGACCGCACACAGTCGGCGGCCTTTTCTCCCGCGGGAGAAGGAGCCACACCGCGCTTGGTGCGTGGCCTGGCGTGTTACGCGGCCTGCGGCACACGCAGCGAGCGCACCAGCCCGCCGATGTCCACGATCAGCGAGACCCGGCCATCGCCCAGGATGGTGGCGCCTGAGACACCCGGGATACGGCGGTAGTTGTTCTCGATGTTCTTGACCACGACCTGTTGCTGGCCGAGCAGCTCATCCACTTCCAGCGCGATCTTCTGGCCGTCGCCTTCGACCACCACCACCAGCGGTTCCTGCGAAGACTGCTGCCCGCCGAAGCCGTAGTAGTCGGTAAGCGACAGGATCGGCAGGTACTCGCCGCGCACCCGCAGCACCCGACCATCGCCCGCCATCGAGCGGATGTCTTCCGGCGCCGGCTGCAGTGCCTCGAGCACGTAGGCCAGCGGCAGGATCAGGGTTTCGCCGGCGACCGAGACGGTCATGCCGTCCAGGATGGCCAGGGTCAGCGGCAGGCGGATCAGCACGCGGGTACCGCTGCCGGCGTTGCTTTCCAGCTGCACTTCGCCACCCAGGCCCTGGATGTTGCGGCGGACCACGTCCATGCCCACGCCACGACCGGACAGGTCGGTCACCGCATCGGCGGTGGAGAAACCCGGCGCAAAGATCAGGTCCCACACCTGCGCGTCGGTCGGGTTGTCCGGCACGGCGATGCCGCGTTCGGCGGCTTTTTCCAGGATCTTGGCGCGATTGAGGCCGCGGCCGTCGTCGCTGACTTCGATCACGATATGACCGCCCTGGTGCGAGGCCGCCAAGGTGATCGTGCCGGTCTCGTCCTTGCCGGAGGCGCGACGCGCATCGGGCATTTCCAGACCGTGGTCGATCGAGTTGCGCACCAGGTGCACCAACGGATCGGCAATCTTTTCGATCAGGCCCTTGTCCAGTTCCGTGCCTTCGCCGATGGTACGCAGGCGGACCTGCTTGCCGAGGCGGCTGGAGAGGTCGCGGACCAGGCGCGGGAAGCGACGGAACACCGCGTCCACCGGCAGCATGCGCACGCCGATGACCGCTTCCTGCAAGTCGCGGGTATTGCGTTCGAGCAGATCCAGGCCGGCGAACAGCTGTTCGGCATGCGCCGGATCCAGGCCGGTGGAAACCTGCTTGAGCATGGCCTGGGTGATGACCAGCTCGCCGACCAGATTGATCAGGGCATCGACCTTGTCGACGCTGACGCGGATCGAGGTTTCCGCTTCGGCTGCGGCGGCCTTGGCCGGCGTGGCAGCGGCGGCGGCAGGTTCGGCAGCGGCGGCAGGTGCCGCAGCGACGGCGACAGACGCAGCGGCGGCTTCGACGGCCAGGCTCGGCGGCGGGCCGGGCACCGCCATCGGGCGGATGTCCAGCTCGCAATCGTCCACCACCCAGGCGAAGGTGTCTTCGATCTTGCTGCGCGGAATCTTGCCGATCAGGCCCAGATCCCAGGCCAGGTAGGCTTCCAGCGGGTCGATGTTCTCGAAGCCCGGCATGCGCTCCAGGCGCGCGGCAATCTGCAGCGGGCCCAGGTGCTCGAGCTCGCGGATGATGCGCAGCGGGTCGTTGCCGCTCATGAACAGCGACGGCGCCGGGGTGAAGCCGATATGCCAGGCTTCGGGTTCTTCTTCCTTCGGCTTGGCCACCGCCGCGGCGGTCGGCGCTTCGCCGGCCAGCACCGCGTTCAAACGGGTATGCACGGCCTTGACCGCGGCCGGGTCGGCCGGGGTGCCGTGTTCGGCTTCGCGCAGCAGCGCGCGCAGCACGTCGACCGAGCCGAGCATGGCATCGACCGCATTGGGCTCGAGCTGGCGCTTGTTGGAGCGCAACTCGTCCAGCAGCGTCTCCAGCACGTGGGTCAGGCCGGCGACCGCTTCGAAACCGAAGGTGGCAGCGCCGCCCTTGATCGAGTGCGCGGCGCGGAACACCGAGTTGATGATTTCCGGGTCGCGGTTGCCCTCTTCAAGGGACAACAGCCCGGCCTCCATCGCGTCCAGCCCTTCGCGGCTTTCCTCGAAAAAGGTGGCGTGGAAACGTTGCAGGTCCATGCTCATGGGCGTGACATCCGATGGTGAGGCAAGTGGAATTAACCCAGAACTTTCTGGACGGTGGCGATCAGCTGTTCCGGGTTGAACGGCTTGACCAGCCAGCCGGTGGCACCGGCGGCCTTGCCTTCGGACTTCTTGTCGGCCGCCGACTCGGTGGTGAGCATCAGCATCGGGGTGAACTTGTAGTCCGGCAGCTGGCGCAGCTCACGGATCAGCGAGATGCCGTCCATGTTGGGCATGTTCACGTCGGTCACCACCGCGTTGAAGCGTTGGCCCTTCGCGCGGCCCAGCGCCACGGCGCCGTCCTCGGCTTCTTCGACGGCAAAGCCGGCAGAGGTGAGGGCGAAAGAGACCATCTGGCGCATTGACGCCGAATCGTCCACCACCAAGATACGTGCGCTCATGCGGCGTTCTCCACAGATTTCAGGTTGTCATTGGATGCGGAAAGTCCGAGCGCGTCGGTGACGCCGAGCAGACGGGCCGCATCTCTAAAAGTGTCGTTGCAGCCATCGAATTCGGTATGCAACCCCGCCTGGCGGCGGGTCTGCACAAAGGCACAGAGCAACTGCACGCTGGCGGTATGGATACGCCGGACGTCGCCGGCATTGAGCACCACCTCGCCGTCCTGGGCCAGGAACGCGGCAAGCTTCTGCTTGAGGTCGGCGCTGGTCTCGATGCCGAGATCCTCACCCAATGTCACTGTGCTCATTGTTGCTCCGAACGGATGGTTCTATGCGTACTAACGGCGGGCGGCGGGAAAGCTTTAACGGTGAATCGTTGCGCGTGCAGGTGCGCGTCAGCTGCATGCCGGATCAATGCAGCAAATGGCTGGCATCGAGCAGGATCATCGGCTGATGGCCCAGCCGCGCGACGCCGCGGAACAGGTTGTTGGAAATGCGGCACAGGCGTGCGTTGTCCGGTGGTTCGATCTGCTGATCGGTCAGGCTGGTGACGTCTTCCACCGCCGACACGCGCAGGCCCATGGTCTCGCCGTTTTCCTCCAGCACCACCACGCGCGTCTGCAGATCCATGTTGATCGGCGCCGAGCCCAGATGCATGCCCAGGTCGATCACCGGCACCACCTGGCCACGCAGGTTCATGATGCCGAGCATCGCGCTGGCGGTGCCGCGCAGTGGCAGCAGCGGCACCGGCAGTACCACCTCCTGCACCTTGAGCAATTCCAGCGCATAGGTCTGTTCGCCGCAGCGCAGGCGCAGCCAGCGCGTGCTGCGTTCGGCCGCGCGCCGCTCGGCCTGGATGTGCTCGGCCTGGCCGGGGGCCAGCAGTGCCTGCAGGCCTTGCGGATAGATCGGCGACGGCGGCGCGCGGTGCGGTGCCTGCATCGGTGCCGGCGCAGGCCGCGCAGGTGCCGGCGCGGCGGGTGCGGCATCGGCAAAGGCCGGGTCGGCATCCATCTCCGACAGCAGATCGGCGGCCAGCAGGTCCGCGCCGGAGGCAGCGCTGGCGAAGGCCGGGTCTGCGTCCATCTCGGCCATCAGGTCGGCGGTGCTCATGAACGGGCTGGGCGCCGCCGTGGCGAACGCCGGGTCGGCGTCCATTTCGGCGAGGAAATCGGCAGCGATGTCTGCAGCGCTGGGCGCGGCGACCACCGGCGGGCCGAACGCCGGGTCGGCATCCATTTCGGCGAGGAAATCGGCAGCGATATCTGCAGCGCTGGGCGCGGCAACCACCGGCGGGCCGAAGGCCGGGTCGGCATCCATTTCGGCGAGGAAATCGGCAGCGATGTCTGCGGCGCTGGGCGCGGCGACCACCGGCGGGCCGAACGCCGGGTCGGCGTCCATTTCGGCGAGGAAATCGGCGGCGATGTCTGCGGCGCTGGGCGCGGCGACCACCGGCGGGCCGAAGGCCGGGTCGGCATCCATTTCGGCAAGGAAATCGGCGGCGATCGCATCGGCGCTGAGCACCGCGGAGATCGCGTTGGAAGTGGCCGCTTCGGAGACAGCGGCGGCTTCGGGGGCCGCGTCGGCCTGCACCGGCGCTTCGGCCAGCGTGAGGTCTGCCTCGGCAGTTGCCGGTGCCGCCGCGACGGTGGCAGTGGCAGCCGGGGCAGTGGGCTCGACGCCGGCATCGTGCAGCAGGCCTTCCAGATAATCGTCCAGCTCACCGTTGGCGGTGTGGTTGCTCATGCGGCTTGCTCCATACGCACCGCGTCATCGGCCAGCACCCATTCCAGCGCACGGCGATAGGCGGACAGGCCGCGGCCCTGGTAGTCGCCGCCGGTGGCGGGGACGGTCAACGCGGCGGCATTGCAGATTCGGGTATCCACCGGCACTGCGTCTTCCCAGACGACGGCGCCGTAGGTGTCCTGCATCTCCTTGAGCGTCTCGGTGCCGGCGCGGGTGCGGCGGTCGAACAGGGTCGGCAGGATCGACACCGGCAGCGCGCGGCGACGCGAACGCTGCACCATGTCGGCGGTACGCACCATGCTGGCCAGGCCATGCAGCGCCAGCGGCTCGGCCTGGGTCGGCACCACCACGCGGTCGCAGGCGGCCAGCGCGTTGATCATCAGCAGGCCGAGCGTGGGTGGGCAGTCGAGCAGGATGTAGTCGTGCTGGCCGGCATGCCGGGTCATCGCGTTCTGCAGGGCCAGGCCCAGGCCGGGCTGGTTGGCGCTGCGGCGTTCCAGCGTGGCCAATGCGGCTTGCGCGCAGACATAGGACAGGCCGGGGATGGCGCTTTCGTGGGCCAGGCTGGCCAGGTCGCTCGGCGGGGTGCCGAACAGGTCCAGCACCCCGCGCGGCGGCGGGTCGATCGCCACATCGAACGCGCGGGTGAGTGAGGAGTGCGGATCGAGGTCGATCAACAATACCCGGTGGCCGAGCGCGGCCAGGCCACGACCCAATGCCAGCGTCGTGGTGGTCTTGCCGACGCCGCCCTTCTGGTTGGCGATTGCCCAGATACGCATCTCACTGCACTCCTTGAACTACGGCGGGAACGGAACTTGTGCCGCTTTCGGTGGTGACGGCCGTTTGGCCGCCGTCAGACTTGGGAAGCTTGGGCGCCCCGGCGGCGGTCGCATGCAGCTGCGATGGCGGATCGGGTGCGAGTGAGCCAGCCGAGTCAGCGAGGATGATCAACACCACACGCCGGTTCGCATTCCGTCCCGCCTCAGTGCTGTTATCGGCACGTGCGCGGAATTCTCCATAGCCCACCATCGCCAATCGCTGCGGGGCGATGCCGTCGTCGGCAAACAGGTGCACCACGCTGGCGGCGCGCGCGGCCGACAGCTCCCAGTTGGAGGGAAACTGCGCGGTGGCGATCGGCTGGTTGTCGGTATAGCCCTCCACGCGCACGCCGTTGGGCGCATCGCACAGCACCGCGGCCAGCGCCGACAGGGTGCCGCGGGCGCTGCCGGCCAATGCCGCCGAGCCGGTACCGAACAGGATGTCGCTGTTGATCTCCACCTCGATCCACAGATCGTTGCGGCGGATGGTGATGAGTTTCTGGTCGATCAGCGGTGCCAGCGTCTTGCCCAACTGCTGGGCCACCGCGTCCATCTGCCGCTGCGCACGCGCCAGCTGCGCCTGGTTGCGCAGCGACACCGGCATGCGCATCTGCGCGGCCATCGACGGCAGCAGGGTGGGGTCGGTCGGTCCTCTGGACGCGGCCATCGGCGCGCCGGCCTTGATCACCGACGGGCGGTCGTAATCGGCACCCAGGGTCTGGGTCCTGCCGACCTGCACCGGGCTGGCGGCGGTGGACGCGCCACCGAAGGCGGTGGTCAGCGCCTGCGCCATGACCTTGTACTTGCCCTCGTTGAGCGAGGAGATTGCGTACATCACCACGAAGAACGCCAGCAGCAGCGTCATCAGATCGGCATACGGAATCGCCCACGCTTCGTGGTTGCCATGGTCTTCGTGGTGTTTGCGACGGCGGGCCATGACGGGACTAATGCAAGTAGCCTGCCAGTTTCGACTCGATGTTGCGCGGGTTCTCGCCCTGGGCGATCGCGATCAAGCCTTCGATCGCCATTTCGCGCTCGTTGGTGCTGCAATGGATGACGCTCTTGAGCTTGGCGGCGACCGGCAGGAACAGCAGGTTGGCCGAGGCGATGCCGTAGATGGTGGCGGTGAAGGCCGCGGCGATGCCATGGCCGAGCATGGCCGGGTCGGCCAGGTTCTTCATCACCGCCATCAGCCCGAGCACCGCACCGATGATGCCCAGCGTGGGCGCGTAGATGCCCATGCCTTCGAACACCTTGGCCGCGGCAAGGTCCTGCCGCTCCTGGTTGTCCATTTCGATCTCGAGCATATGCCGCATGGATTCGGGCTCCACGCCATCGACCAGCATCTGCAGGCCCTTGCGCAGGAACGCGTCGTCCTGGCGCGGCAGCTGGTCTTCCAGGCCCAGCAGGCCCTGGCGGCGGGCGATGTTGCTCCACTCGACGATGCGCGCCAGCAACTGCGGGCGGTCGCTGGCCGGCGGCTGGATCACCCAGCGCAGGATCTTGAAGGCGCGCCGGAAAACCGCCGGCGAGGTGTGCAGCAGGATCGCCGCCACGGTGCCGACGATCACGATCACGAAGGCAGCCGGCGACCACAGCGACGAAATGCCGGCGCCTTTCAACACGCTGCCGCCCACGATCGCCACGATCGCGAGCACCAGTCCGATAATGCTGAGTCTGTCCATGGGAGCGATATCGGCGCGAGCGCGGCGGACTTGATAGAGCAGATGGTCGAGAGCGCCAGAAAGTTGTCGTTTTGCGGCATGGGCCGCTTCCACGCTGGCGTCGATGCAGGGTTGCCAGGTCATCGGCGCATGCGCTTCCGACCAGGGCGTGTCATCAATGCCGCAGCAGGCCCGTGGCCCTTGCGCGTGCACGCAGGCAACAGGCGCGCGCATGTTCGGTGTGGCGACCGCGTTGGCGATGGCGATGGCCGCCACGCGGCGTGTGGTGGGCGATGCCCTCAGCTCCATCCAGTCTCTTGCTGAGCTCGGTTTTGAACAAGGTGTGTGCTGGCGCTTCGGTAAACCGCTTGCGTCCGGTTGCGGGCGAGGCTGTGTCGTTTGCAGCGATCACGCTGCTGCAGCCGCGACGCGGTCGGCTGTGCCATGCCGCGTGCACGCGTGGCAGGCCGGCCGCCCATCGTGGATGCCTCGCAACGCCGCGGGTCTGTTGCGCGGCAGAATGCGCTGCCGCTTGGGCTGTGCTACTTAGCTTTCCACGGCATTAGAACGATCTAATCGCATCTGCGTGGAAGCGGACGCAAGAGGAGGGGGCAGGTTGCCGCAATGGCGACAGATCGTTTTTGTGTCACTTCGCGCAGCGTTCTTGGCCGATCGCTGGATCGACAGAAATCCGCCGAAGCCAATCACCTTTGGGAGAGCATGACCGAAATGAACTGCATGCCATTCGCACGCCACCGCAGCACGCTGTCCGCCGGTATCGCCATCGCCTTGTTCGCGAGTGTCGCCTCCACCGCCGCCGCCCAGCAGGCCAACGGCACGCCGGCGCCCACGGGCCAGGCCGAGGTGCAGGCCACGGACCTGGACGCAGTGACGGTGACCGGCTACCGCTACGCGATCGAAAAAAGCCTGGAGCAGAAGCGCAACGCCAACGCCGTGGTCGATGTGATCACCGCCGAGGACGTGGGCAAGTTCCCCGACAAGAACGTGGCCGATGCGCTGCAGCGCGTGCCCGGCGTGGTCATCAGCCGCGACGGCGGCGAGGGCAAGAACGTCAGTGTGCGCGGCCTGTCCTCGGAGCTGGTGCTGACCGAATTGAACGGCAACTACATCGCCACCGCCGAGTCCAACGGCGACCCCACGCGCTCGTTCAACTACACGCTGCTGCCGTCGAACCTGCTGGGCAGCGCGGAGCTGTACAAGACCCCGGAAGCGCGCATCGACGAAGGCGGCATCGGCGGCACGGTGATCCTGCAGACGCGGCGCCCGCTGGAACTGGAGCCAAACTCCGGCTTCGTCTCTGCCGAGGGCACCTGGTCCGATACCAGCAAGAAGACCGACGGCCAGTTCTCCGGTTCGTATTCGTGGCACGACAAGGACAACCGCTTCGGCGTCTTCGTCGGCTACACGCAGCAGAAGCGCACCGCACGTACACTCGATGCCAGTACCGAGAGCTGGCAATGGTACGGGCGCGACGAAGGCGGCCCGGCGGTCGACGTGAACGGAAATCCCTCGGACTTCAACGCCAACTGGTGGGGCGGGACCGGTTTCTGGAACCAGGACGGCGATTACGCCACCGGTTTCATGATGCCGACGGCGGTGAGCCTGGGCGCCAAACGCGAGGAGCGCGAGCGCAAGGGCGGGCAACTGACCTTGCAGTTCAAGCCGACCGACGACCTGACGCTGACCGCGAACTACTTCCGCTTCGACCTGTCGCAGGACTCGCAGACCAATACCATCAAGATTCCCGAGTGGAACATCGCCCGTTACAACGGCGACGGCAACTGGCGCGGCGGCCGTCTGCTCGACCGGCTGCAGTTCGATCCCAGCGGCACCATCGTCACTGGCGCCGCCTACAGCCTGCGCCCGGGCAAGACCTACTACTGCAACGAGGCGCAGGCCGCTGCGGCCGGCCTGCCGCCGGGCGGCTGGGGCTCGGACGACTGCACGGTGCCCACGCCGCAGATCACCGGCAGCTACAACATCGAAAAATCGCTGTCGCAGACCGTGGACCTGGGCGGCGAATGGCGTGGCGAGCAGGTGGACGTGGCGTTCAAGGCCGGCCGCACCTGGGCCAAGGGCGGGCCGGAGCTGCAGTTTTCCCTGCCGATCAAGCCGCGCCTGCAGAACGCCGACGGCAGCTGGACCAACGCCAACTTCGCCAGCGCCTGGGACCTGACCGGCACGCCGTCCATGACGTTCTCGCCGGAGCTGATGCAGAACCTGCGCGACGGCATCCTGCAGGTCGACCTGGGCTCGACCGGCTCGTCCTGGACCCGCAACACCAACCAGCAGCAGTACGCGCAGATCGATACCACCTGGCATTTCGACGGCGAGGTCTTCGACTCGCTGCAGTTCGGCATCAAACGTCGCGACGGCGGCATCCACCGCAGCACCGGCAACAACTACTGGGTGTGCCCGGGCACCGACCCGAGCGACTACGACAACCGCTACTGGAACGGGCGCTGCAATGCCATCGCCACGCAGTTCTCCCCGGGGCTGCTGTTCGCGCAGGACAACCTGGCCGGCGGCGTCAACGCCAGCGCGTTCCCGGCGATCAACTTCCCGGGCTACATCGGCTATTTGAACCAAACCTACGGCGCGATGCAGACCCGCAACGAAAACAACTTTGTCTACAACGTGGACGAAGAGATCTATTCCAGCTACCTGCAGCTCAACTTCCACACCGAGCGGCTGCGTGGCAACGTCGGCGTGCGGGTGGCGCGTACCGGCCAGCGTGCCGAGTCCACCGACAAGGTGAGCGCCTACAACGACTACTTCTTCGACGGTGCCGACGGCAATCCGCTGGCCTGCCAGCAGGGCGCCGCCATGCCCGGCGGTGCCCCGGCCGACACCTATTGCGGCACCGAAGGCTACTGGCGCTTGGCCGACAGCGTGCAACGCACCGAGTCGTTCGTGGTCAGCGGGCTGGACCGCAACTACACCGACGTGCTGCCGAGTTTCAACCTGGCCTATGACCTGACCGAGAACCTGTTGCTGCGCGCGGCAGCCGCCAAGGTGATCGCACGCCCAAGCTACAACGACATCGCCGCGCCTGGCAGCCTGGAGTTTTACAGTCCCGAGTACGTGGCCGACCGGCGCCTGACCGGCGGTGCCAGCGAGCAGGGCTGGTACGGCTCGGGCAGCAACAAGAACCTGGAGCCGTACAAGGCCAACCAGTTCGACCTGGGGCTGGAATGGTATTTTCTCCCGGGTTCGGTGGCGGGTGTGGGGCTGTTCCGCAAGAACGTGGAGAACTTCGCGGTCGACGTGATCAGCGACGTCAACATGATGGTCGACGGGCAACCGGTCACCGTGCAGAACTACAGCACCCAGGCCGGCGGCCAGGACGCGGTGTCGCAGGGTGTGGAGCTGTACGCGCAGCACACGCTGCCGTTTGGCCTTGGTGTGCAGTTCAACTACACCTACAACGATGCCAGCAAGGCGGCAGTGCGGCTGGAAGACGGCACCGAGGCCGGCGAGACCGCCATGCCGGGCAGCGCCAGGAACCAGACCAACCTCACCGTGTTCTACGAGACCGACAGCCTGCTGCTGCGCGCCTCGTACAACCGTCGCGGTGAGCTGGTGCAGGGCCTGGTCAACGGGTTGAACGTCTTTGAAGAGCCGTACTACCAGATCGATGTCAACGCGGCCTACAACATCACCCCGGCTCTCAGCCTCACCGCCTCGGTACTGAACCTGACCAAGCAGGAGTCCCGCTCGCACCTGGGCGAGGACACCCGCGCGCGCTTCTACACCGGCGGCTACGCAGGCCGGCTGGCGTACCTCGGGCTGACCTACAAGTTCTAGGTGCAACGTGTTGCGCCCATGCCTGCCGCGTGGCGGTATGGGCGCGATGGTTCGGCGGCGGCCGGGCTGCAGTGGAAGTGAACCTGGAACCGTTGTTTCATAGCCTCATACCCCTATCAAATCGAGAAAAAGTTCCGGCCTCTTCTATGCACCGCTTTCCAAACGCTTCTGCAATGCTTCGATCAGCATGCGAACACGTGTGGGTACGTTCTTTGAGGTGGGAATGAGTGCCCAGATTGGCAGGTTCTGGGCAATGGCATTAGCGATTGGCACCGCACGTAGGCGACCCGACTCAATTTCTGGCTCCACATCCCAATAACTCAACATCGCCAAGCCCATCCCTTGCAGGCAGGCCTCTTTCACGCCTTCCGCACTACTACAAGCAAAGCGTCCACGGATTGGGAGCATGCGCAGTTCATCGCCGGCCATGAATGGCCAGGCCGTCATGGCTGTTGAATGAAGCCCGTTGTGATGGGAAAGGTCGCTGAGAGACTTAGGTATCCCATGCTTGTCCAAGTACGCAGGTGTGGCATAGAGGGCGCGAGGGTTGTCTGAGAGCTTCCGGCCCACCAAGCGCGAGTCCTTTGGGTGCGCCAGGCGGATGGCGACGTCAATGCCTTGCTCAACAATGTCGATGATGTCATCGCTCAGGCCTAGCTCCACGCGCAAGCGTGGTTGTTCCTCCTGTAGCACGCCAAGCAGCGGCACCATCACAGCGCGGCCAAATACATGAGGGCAGGTCACCTTTAATGTCCCAGATGCAACGTCTGGGTCGGTCGTGACGCTGGTACGGGCAGTTTCACCCAGGTCAAGGATGGCTCGGGCGTGGGGAAGGAAGGCTTCGCCTTCTGGCGTCAGTGAAATTGATCGCGTCGTCCGATGCACCAAGCGGGTGCCTAGCTCGGTTTCTAGAGCCGCTAGTGCCCGTGAGGCGGCCATCGCGCTCATTCCCAAGCGCCGCCCCGCGGCGGCCAAGCCGCCAGCAGCGACGACGGCAACAAACACTTCGAGATCTTTGAAGTTCATTCAAACGAAATTCGTTATACAGCCAGTCATTTTAGGTGGATTGTGCCTGTTTTTTGCAGATTTACTATGTAAATTGATATTTTTTGGGGTGAGCCGCAATGTCGAACGAGTCTGCTGAAGTTCCAACCAACAGGCCTAACAACCTTGCCATTTCCAGCACGGCCAGTGGTTGGGCGATCGGCGTTTTGTCCTTGGCTGCCTTCGTGATAGTCACCACCGAATTCATCATCGTCGGCTTGATACCTGCGCTGTCGAAGGATCTTGGTATCTCCATTTCGATGGCCGGACAGTTGGTGACGATCTTCGCATTCACGATTGCCCTCGCAGGCCCATTCATGACGGCTTGCTTATCCCGCTATGAGCGCCGCCAGTTGTTCGTCTGGATATTGGTGGCATTTGCGGTATGCAACGCCGCTGCCGCGCTGTCGCCTAACTACTGGACGCTTATGGTGGCTCGTCTGATTCCGGCAGCGCTTGTGCCGGTATTTTGGGGAATAGGTAGCGACGCCGCAGGACAGATCGTGCGCAAGGAGAAGGCTGGTAAGGCCGTGGCACAAGTTTACTTCGGTGTGACCGCAGCACTTCTCTTCGGTATTCCTCTTGGGACGGTGCTGGGTGACGCCGTAGGTTGGCGTGGCACCTTTTGGGTGCTGGCAGCGATATCCCTAGGGATGGTTCCGATCCTGCTTGCTGTGATGCCGAAGGTACCGGCAGGTCCCGATCAAAGCCTGTTGACTCAGGTTTCGATTCTCAAGAGCAGTTTCTTCCTGGCCAATCTGATCTTGTCCTTGGCCATCTTCACTGCCATGTTCGCCGCCTATACCTATCTAGCAGACATGCTTGAAAGCGTTGCCGGCATTCCTTCTGCCAATGTCGGTTGGTGGTTGATGGGCTTCGGAGCCGTTGGCCTGGTTGGCAACTATGTCGCCGGGCGCTTGGTAGACAAGTATGCGGTGCAAGCCAGTGTGCTGTTCTGTGTGCTTCTGGCTGTCGGCGCGGTATCGGCTGCCGTTATTGCTGAACACCTGATTCCGTTCATCGCAGCCTTGGCAGTCTGGGGTGTTGCCCACACCGCGCTATTCCCGTTGTCTCAGATCCGCGTCATGAACGCGGCCACGGCAGGGAAGGCGTTGGCCGGCACGCTCAACATTTCGGCTGCCAATGCGGGGATCGGCCTGGGAGCGCTCTTGGGCGGCTGGGCTATTAGCCACGGCGGTATCGCCATTGCGTGCTTTGGCGCCGGCATTCTCATCGGGGCATGCGCGATCGCGACGCCGATTGTAGAGAGGATGCGCCCGACTAGTCCCTCCACTGACCATCATTCTTAAACCACCTGGAGAGCATTATGGATCTGCAACTGAAAGGTAAGACTGCCGTCGTCACGGGTGCGAGCCAAGGTCTTGGCCGCGCAATCGCCTTGGAACTGGCCCGCGAAGGCGTCAAGGTATTCGGCACTGCGCGCAATGAGGAGCTGTTGGCCAGCCTAGTCTGCGACGCCGCAGCGCAAGGTTTGGCGCCAATCGACACATTCATTCAGGACTTCATGGCGGCGGATGCTCCCAAGAAGATCGCTGATCAAGCCCTTGGTGTTCTGGGTTACGTCGACATCCTCATCAACAACGCAGGCGGAAGCCGGCCGATCGACATGGTCGGTGAGGACTCGGTCTGGGAGGAGACGATGACGCTCAATTTCGACCGTCACCGCCAACTAACGCAGCACCTGATTCCGCAGTTCGTCGAGCGCGAGCGGGGTTCCATTCTGAACATTACAGGTACCTACGAGGCCCCTGTGGTCAATGCCGGCTCCGTGGCGAAGGCAGCCATGGCAGTCTGGTCCAAGGGCCTGTCCAGCCAACTGGGCAAGCACGGAGTCACCGTGAACTCGTTGCAGCCTGGCCTGCTCGACACCGCCCAGATCCGTCGGCTGTTCCCCGGTGATGCTCGACGGGAGTACGCGCAGGCCCACATCTCGCTGGGCGACTTCGGCGAGCCGCAGGATGTGGCCAACGTGGCAACATTCCTGGTTTCCACGCGTGCGCGCTATATGACTGGCTCGGTAACCACTGTGGATGGCGGTATGCGCTACTACTCGTTCTGAGAATCGCCGTGGTACGTCACCCTGCATCCGCGGGGGTTCCGCTGCCGCACCATTCACATGGAAGGACGAGAGCCATTGCGTGCCGTTGCGCCACAGCGCTGCGGACATGCCTCGCATGTCCACTACAACGACCAGATTCCTTTTGCTAATGCTGATGCTGGCAACAATGCAGCGGTCGGCAAACTGACAGGGAAGGTGTGCGATGGAACTCCGGCATCTTCGTTGCTTCCTGGCCGTAGCCGAAGAACTTCACTTTGCCCGTGCGGCCGAACGGCTGCACATGGAGCAGTCGCCGCTGTCTCGGAATATCAAAGAGTTGGAAGAAGAACTGGGCGAACGGTTGTTCATTCGCACCAGTCGCAGCACGCGCCTGACGCGGGCGGGCATCTTGTTTATGGAGCATGTGCCCCGCGTCTTCACCGCTTTGCAGCAGGCCCGCGACAGTGTAAAGGCAGCCGCCAATGGCTTTCACGGTCAATTGCGCATTGCGCTTTCCGACCGCATCACGCCGTCGCGGTTGCCGACCTTGTTGGCAATGTGTGCGTAATGGGGTCAGGTGCACTTAATCAGGCGACGGTGCTCGGCTTGCGTGGCCCGTATGGAACTGCGCCAGGCGCACACAGCCGCGCGAGACGCGCCACCGTGTATTGACACGCCGGACCGTGTACTTGCAATCTAGTCCCAAGGAGCGTCGAAACTCCTCTAGTAGCGGTACCCACCTCCGTCAAACCGGTGGGTTTTTTGTGCCTGCATCCTGCAGGGACAAGCCGGCGCAATGCCTGCGTCGGGAGGGCGGCTAATACAACACCCGCAAGGGGAATACGCCCGCCGGCTACTAGCGGTTTCGAACCTCCCGACATCCCGTCGCCGTTGGCGGCGGTTCTTGGTTTGTTCCAGGAGGGCGTTGCCATGTCTACCGCACTATCCATACCGGCATCTGTGCCGGTTGATCTGTTGCCAGCTTCCGCTCACCGCCTGCGGTGGGATATGGGCGATGTGCTGCGCAGGCTCGACGCACGCACAGCTATTGAGCAGGCGAAAGACCATACCGCGCGTCCGCTGAGTCGCCAGCTCGGTGTGTTACCGCACACCTCGCGCCTCCGGTTCGCACGCAGGGCCGTGGCGTTGCAGCAGCGCGTTGCCGCATCCACCATCCACCACCGGGAGGCGCCATGACACGCCGCCGCCCACCCACGGCATCTGCCAGCGCACGGCCCACCCGCACACGGACTCGCCCCACGCCGCCCAAGCGGGTGCAGTGGGTCGTTGTGGAGCCCGACCGCACCAAGCTGCCACCGATGCTCCTGCCCGACCCGGACGCCTCCCCGCAAGGCCCCGGCACGCTACGCGCC